>NZ_JRJG01000030.1 GCF_000759435.1 Hoeflea sp. BAL378 | reverse complement strand
GGCCCGCGGGGTGAGCCGCGGGCCGCGCCGATGTCATTCGGCCTTGATGTTTGCCGCCTTGATCACCTTGGACCACTTTTCGATGTCCGAGGCGATCAACTGTTGGAATTCCTCGGGCGAGTTACCGACGAGAATGGCGCCGCGCGGTTCGAACTGCTCTTTCATGGCCGGGGCGCTCAGCACCTTGTGGGTCTCGTCGGCGATCTTCTTGAGGATCGCCGGATCCGTCCCGGCAGGCGCCAGGAACCCATACCAGAGATCGGAGGAGAATCCTTCGAGCCCCGGCAGTTCGGCGACCGCGGGGACATCCGGCAGCGCCGGACTGCGCGTCAGGCTGCTGACCGCCAGCGGCTTCAGCGTGCCTTCCTTGATATGCGGCATCGCCGTCAGGATCGACACGAACATGAAGTCCACATGGCCGCCGATCAGCGCCGGAATCGACGGGCCCGATCCACGATAGGGGATGTGGGTGATGTCGATCTCCGCCATGGTCTTGAGCAGTTCTCCGGCCAGGTGGGCGCCGCCGCCTGCGCCCGAGGAGCCGAAGGTCAGCTCGCCCGGACGGGATTTGGCGAGGTCGATCAACTCCTGCAGGGAATCGGCTTCTACCCCCGGATAGGCCACCAGCACGAAGGGCAGCGACGAGATCAGGCTGATGGGCGCCAGATCCCGGATCGGGTCGTATTTGACCGTGTCGAAAAGCTGCGGGTTGATGGCAATGGTCGCGTTGGTGGTCATCAGGATGGTGTTGCCATCATTCTTGGCCCGGGCGACATAATCGGTACCCAGGTTTCCATTCGCGCCGTCGCGGTTCTCGACGATGACGGGTTGCCCCCACGCCTGCGAGAACGCATCCGCCAGGGTGCGGCCCAGCGTATCGGTACCGCCGCCCGCCGAAAACGGAATGACGATCTTGACGGTGTCTGTCGGCCAGTCGGTCTCCTGCGCCATGGTCGGCGTGAGACCGGCCATGGCGATGGCTGTCGCGGCTAAGAACATTCTGGTTAGCATGAGGATCCTCCTTTTCCCGCAGAGACACTAGGGCGGGCTGACCCGGTCCGCTATGCATCAGTCCGACTAGCGCTATGTGACCCAGGAATGGCTGACTGCAGGCCTCATGCGCTGCATCGAGGAAAAATGCGGCCAGACAGGTGGGTCCATGGGAGACAGGGCTACTGCGGCGATGCAGGCGCGGACCCTCCGCGAGCCGCCGGGTCCGAAGAGGCCGCACCAGGCGGCTCCTTGGCAAGTAGGTCATCGGCGCCCGGCAGGTCCCGCAGGCCGCCCGCCTACCAATCCATCACCACCTTGGCGGCTTGGCCGTTGCGCATCGCATCGAAACCTGACTGGTAGTCATCGATGCCGATGCGGTGGGTAATCAGTCCGGAAACGTCGAGCGAACCCTGCACCAGGGCAATCATCTTGTACCAGGTCTCGAACATTTCACGCCCATAGATTCCCTTGAGCGTCAGCATCTTGAAGATGACCTTGTTCCAGTCGATCTCGAATCCGGTCGGCGCGATGCCGAGAATGGCGATCTTGCCGCCATTGTTCATGACATCGATCATGTCCCGGAAGGCCTGCGCGGAGCCCGACATCTCAAGGCCCACGTCGAAGCCTTCCGTCATGCCCTCCTGGCGCATCACATCTGTGAGTTTTTCCCTGGAGGCGTCCACGACGTGACGAATGCCCAGCTTGCGGGCCAGGTCCAGCCGCGTCGGGTTGATGTCGGTGATGACCACCTTGCGGGCACCGACCGCCTGCGCCACCAGGGCGCCCATTATGCCGATCGGCCCGGCCCCGGTCACCAGCACATCCTCGCCGATCAGATCGAAGGACAGCGCGGTGTGGACGGCATTGCCGAGGGGATCGAAGATGGCCGCCACCTCATCGGGGATGCCGTCCGGTATGGGAACGACGTTGCGCTGCGGCAGCGACAGGAACTCCGCGAACGAACCCGGACGCTGCACGCCGACGCCAAGCGTATTGCGGCACAGATGCCCCCTGCCGGCGCGGCAGTTGCGGCAGTGGCCGCACACGATATGGCCTTCGCCCGAGACCCGCTGGCCGACGTGGTATTCGCTCACGGCGCTGCCGACCTCGGCAATCTCGCCAACGAATTCGTGCCCGGTCACCAGCGGCACGGGCACGGTTCTTTGCGCCCACTGGTCCCAGTTGTAGATGTGGACGTCCGTGCCACAGATCGCGCTTTTCCTGATCTTGATCAGCACGTCGTTCGGCCCGATCTCCGGCACAGGCACCCGTTCCATCCAGATGCCGGGCTCGGCTTTGGCCTTGACCAGGGCGCGCATCATGTTCGTCATCAGGAAATCACTCCGAGTTCGCGACCCACGTCGCCAAAGGCCGCGATGGCCCGATCAATGTCGCCGGCCGCGTGGGCAGCCGACATCTGCGTGCGGATGCGGGCCTGGCCCTTGGGGACGACCGGGAACGAGAAGCCGATCACATAGATGCCGCGCTCGAGCAGCCTGTCAGCCATCTCTGAAGCCAGCCCGGCGTCGCCGATCATCACCGGGATGATGGGATGGTCGGCGCCTGCCAGGGTGAATCCCAGCTTTTCCATTCCCGCGCGGAACCGGGCCGCATTGGCGTGAAGCCGGCCCCGCAGGCCGCCGCCCTCGTCGATCAGGTCCAGCACCCTCAGCGATGCCCCCGCGATCGCGGGCATCAGCGTGTTGGAGAAGAGATAGGGCCGCGACCGCTGCCTGAGCCATTCGACCACCGCTTGGCTTGCCGCGGTGTAGCCGCCCGAGGCTCCGCCCAGCGCCTTGCCCAGCGTGCCGGTCAGGATGTCGATCCGGCCTTCCACGCCGCAATATTCCGGCGTGCCGCGACCATGCTCGCCGATGAAGCCGACGGCATGGCTGTCGTCCACCATCACCATGGCGTCATACTTGTCGGCAAGATCGCAGATGCTGCGGAGATTGGCGATCACGCCATCCATCGAGAAAACCCCGTCCGTGGCGATCAGCCGGAAGCGCGCATCCGACGCTTCCTTCAACCGCGCCTCAAGCTCAGCCATGTCGTTGTTGGCGTAGCGGTAACGGCGAGCCTTGGAGAGCCTGATGCCGTCGATGATGGAGGCATGGTTGAGCGCGTCGGAAATAACCGCGTCCTCTTCGCCCAGGAGCGTCTCGAACAGCCCGCCATTGGCGTCGAAACAGGAGGAGTAGAGAATGGTGTCCTCCATGCCGAGAAAGCGCGACAGCCGCGCTTCGAGCTGCTTGTGCTCCTCCTGGGTGCCGCAGATGAACCGCACCGACGCCATGCCGTAGCCATAGCGGTCCAGCGCCGCCTTGGCCGCGTCACGCAGATCCTCGGAATCGGCCAGGCCCAGATAATTGTTGGCGCAGAAGTTCAGTACCCGGCGCCCGCCGACCTCGATCTGCGCCGACTGGGTCGAATGAATGACGCGCTCGTGCTTGCGCAGACCATCCCGTTCGATCTGGGACAGAAGTCCGCGCAGGTGGCTCTCGAGTCTCTTGCCCATGGTCTTCTCGCTTCCGATTTGTTCATGCACGCAGGGGCGCATCATCCCACTCCCAGCACAGCGCGCAAGGGGCACAAAGGTGGCCCGGGATCGTGGTCCTTTTGGAGCGCCCCTGCGCGGCGGGTGACTGTCGCTCAGCCGGGCCCGGCCTGCAATGTTCCGGCGACGAATGCCCGCACGGCCGCCGCGTCGGCAGGAAGGACCTTGAGCCGCCTGGGAAGGTGCTCGAGGCCTTCGAACCGGGCGGGGCGCGGCGGCTCCTGCCCCACCGCCTCGCGGATGGTCGAGGCGAATTTGACCGGCAGCGCCGTTTCGAGGACGATCATCGGCACGTGGGCAACGGCGTGGGCCCGCGCCACCCTCACCGCATCCGCCGTGTGCGGGTCGATCAGCGTGCCGTGCTGGTGCCAGCACTCCCGGATGACCGCCAGCCGGTCGACATGGGTGCTGCGGCCGCTGCGAAAGCCGTAGCGTTCCGCCGCCTCGGCAAAGACGGGATCATCGCCCAGATCGAACGAACCTTCCTGCCGCAGGCGATCGGCCATCAGCAAACGGGTCCGCCCGGCATCGCGACCAAGCAGGTCGAACAGGAAACGCTCGAGATTGGAGGCCTTCGAGATGTCCATGGACGGGCTGGATGTCTCGAACGTGCCATCGCGGCCGCGGATCCGATAAAGCCCAGTGCGGAAGAATTCGTCCAGCACGTCGTTTTCATTGGTCGCCACCACCAGGCGGGAGATGGGCAGCCCCATCATGCGCGCGACATGCCCGGCACAGGCATTGCCGAAATTGCCCGAAGGCACGGTGAAATCCACCTCCGCCGCATTGTCCGGGGCAACACGGAAATAGGCCCAGAAATAATAGACGACCTGCGCCACCAGCCGGGCCCAGTTGATGGAATTCACCGCACCGATGCGATGGCGCCGCTTGAAGTCGGCGTCGCCGGAGATCGCCTTCACGATGTCCTGGCAGTCGTCGAAGACGCCCTCGACGGCGATATTGTGGATGTTGTCGTCCGTGAGGCTGAACATCTGGGCCTGCTGGAACGGGCTCATGCGCCCGTGCGGCGACATCATGAAGACACGAATGCCCTTCTTCCCGCGCATCGCATATTCCGCGGCGCTGCCGGTGTCGCCGCTGGTCGCGCCGAGAATATTGAGCTCCTCGCCCCGCCGGGCCAGTTCATATTCGAGCAGGTTGCCGAGCAACTGCATCGCCATGTCCTTGAAGGCCAAGGTGGGGCCGTTCGACAACCCGGCGATATGGAAGCCGGGCGACAGGGACCGCACCGGCACGATGGCGTCGGACCCGAACACTTCGGCCGTATAGGTCCGGGCACAGATGGCCCGGAGATCGGCAGGAGGAATGTCGTCGACATAAAGCGAGAGGATCTCGCAGGCGAGGTCGGGATAGGACAATCCGCGCCAGCGCTCGAGCGTGGCGGCGTCCACCCGTGGATAGGCCTCGGGCATGTAGAGACCTCCGTCCGGCGCCAGTCCCTCGAGCAGGATCTGGCCGAACGTCTTCGGGTCTGTGTGGCCGCGGGTGGAGATGTAGCGCATGGACGGCTCGTGTTGCCTTGTCGATCGTTCGGACTTTGTCAGCGCTTGGCGCGCCACCAAGCGATCTTGTCCTGCAGGGCGTAGCCCTTGATGAAGGCGGGCATGAACCAGGCGTTGCCGCGATAGAAGGGAACCGCTGCGGGCGGGCGGAAGTCGAACGCCGAGCGGGCCTTGTCGGCATGACCCATCAGCTTGTGGGCCGCGCGCATTCCCACCCAGGGCGCCCACACGGTGCCCGAACCACAAAAGCCGGTCGCATAGAGGACCCCGTTCTTCTCGAAGATGCGGGGCATCATGTCGCGGTGCATGGCGACATTGCCGTACCAGCTATGCGAAAGGCGAACCTTCTCCAGTTCGGGAAACAGCTCGACCAGCCCGTTGCGCAGGCGGATTGTCGGCTCGGCCGGATCGCCGACCCGCGAGCTGTCCCGCCCGCCGAGCAGCATGCGGGTGCCGTCGGGCGACGGCCGATAGTAAAAGCCCAGTTGCCGATTCTCGGTGATCATCATCCCCTTTGGCATGAGTTTCGCCATCAGTTCCGGCGCCAGTTCCTCGGTGGTGATTATGCGCGCGCGGACGGGTACCAGACGGCGGCGCAAATAGGGCGCGGCGGCATCGGTATAGCCGTCGGTGCAGACCAGGACCTGCCGCGCCTGCACCGTGCCCGCCGAGGTCGTGACGCGGAATCCGTTTCCCTCGGGCGTGATCGCGGTGACCGGCGTATGGGAGTGCACTGTCAGTCCCGAGGCGAGCGCGATCCGGAGAAGCTCGGCATGGAACTTGGAGGGGTGCAGCCCGCCGATGTCCATCCGCACCGTGCCGCCGCGATAGAAATCCGTGCCGACATAGTCCCGCTGCTCGGCGCGCGGCACTGCGTAGGACTCGATCCCCAGGCGCTTCGCAAGCGTTTCGGCGCTGCGGGCCATCTTGTCGTACTGGTCGTATCCGAGCGCGCCCTTGAACATGCCGGTCAGACGGAAGTCGCAATCGAGGCCTTCGGTCTTGAGGAAGTCATAGAGGAACTCGCGGGCGATCTTGCCCTCGGCTTCGATCGCAATCGCCTTTTCCTCGCCGAAGTGCTTGGTGATGGTGGCGTAGTCCGGCCGGACGGTGCCGCTGGTGACGCCGCCATTGCGCGAGGACCCGCCTTCGCCGGGGCTCATCGCATCGAACGCGGCAACCGAACGGCCCTCGCGCGCCAGCACCAGACCGGCCGAGAGACCGGCGTAGCCGGCGCCGACGATCGCCACGTCCAGCGTTCTGGAAACGGGTTGCGGAGGCACTGGCCTGACCGGTGCGGCCTCCCACCAGTAGGGTGTGTTCTTGTCCGCAACCTTCTTCTGTTGCATGGCGGGGAAATCCTTCTGGGTGACGGGGGGTGGCAGCGGGTCTTGCTTGCCGGCGAGATCAGACATGGTCGTCCCTCACGTCGAGCGCATCGCGCAGCCCGTCGCCGATGAAGTTGAAGCTGGTCACCGCGATCGTGATGGCGACCCCCGGGATGATCGCCAGCCAGGGCGCGCTCGCCAGATATTGCTGGGCGCCATTGAGCATGTTGCCCCAGCTCGGCAGCGGCGGCTGGATGCCATAGCCCAGAAAGCTGATATAGGCCTCCATGAGAATGGCGCGGGCGACGGTGAGGGTCGCGGCGACAATGATCGGTCCCACCGCGTTGGGCAGGATCTCGCGGAACATGATGTGGGCGCCTCTCAATCCCAGCATGCGCCCCGCCAGAACGAACTCGCGTTCCCGGAGCGAGCGCACCTCGGCTTCGACGATGCGCGCGACCTCCATCCAGCTCGTCACGGCGATGATGACCGTGATGAAGGCCGGGCTCGGCTTCAGCGCCGCGGCCAAGGCCAGCAGCAGAAAGATCGACGGGAAGGAGAGAAACCCGTCGACGGTGCGCATCAGCACCGCGTTGATCCAGCCGCCGCGATAGCCCGCGACCACTCCCACGATCGTCCCGACGAGAACCGAGAGCACCATCGCGAAGAATCCCACGAGCAGCGACGTGCGACCCGCCATCAGCAGACGCGCTGCGATGTCGCGGCCCAGGGGATCCGTGCCCAGAAAATGTTGGCCCGTCAAAGGCGGGGAGAAGCGCGCACGCAGGTCGATGTAGAGTGAATCGAAAGGCAACAGATACGGGCCGACGACACAGGCGATCGTCAGCAGGCTGATCATCACCAGCCCCGGCAGCGCCAGCCGATGGTTCAGGAAGCGGCGGACTACGCGGCTCTGCCACCAATGGCTGCGCTCCAGATGTGCGGCAAGGGCGGTCATGTCGGGGAAACCTCCAGGTTTATGTGCGCTGCGGGGTCAAGCCAGGCGGATGCGCGGATCGACCAGTGCCACGACGATGTCGGCGATCAGATTGCCGGCGATGGTGAGAATGGCCGAGAACATCAGCAGGCCCATGACCACAGGGTAATCGCTGTAGCCGAGGCTATCGAGGAACAATCGCCCCATTCCCGGCCAGGTGAAGACGGTTTCTGTGACCAGCGCTCCGGTGAGGATCGAAGGGAGCTGCACGCCGGCGAGCGTGATCATGGGCAGAAGCGCATTGCCGACGACATGCTTCATGATGACCCGCCTTTCGCTCACGCCCTTGGCGCGGGCCGTTTTCACGAATTCCTGGTTCATCGCGTCAAGCGTGGAGGAACGCATGAACCGGCTCCAGATCGCGATGTGCACGAGCGCCAGAACCACCGAAGGCATGATCAGGTGGTGCAGGTAGTTCAGAATCGAACCATCGCCGATCGTGTACATGTTGCCTGCCGGCAGCCAGCCGAGTTCCAGGGCGAAGACATAGATCCCGATCAGACCGAACCAGAAAGTCGGGATCGACAGGGCAATCATCGCCCCGACGGTGGCCACGTAGTCGAAGGCCGAATAGCGGTGTGTCGCGCCGCGGATGCCGATCCAGGTTCCGATGGCGACCGCGATGACGGTCGAGGACCCCATCAGCAGCAGCGTCGCGAAGATGTGCCGCCCGATCACGGTGAGGACCGGGTTGCCATCTCGGAACGATGTTCCCCAATCCCCCTGCAGAAGCCGCCAGGCCCAGTCGAAATACTGGACCCAGAGCGGCCTGTTCAGCCCGAGCTGTTCCTCGAGCCGCGCGATGTCCTGCTGGGTCATGCCCGGGTCGAGGCCGTATTGCGCCATCGGCCCGCCGGGAATGAGGTTGAGCACGATGAAACCGATGATCGACACGATCACCAGCAGCACGAGGCTCTGCATGAAGCGTTTCAGCAGAAAGGCGGTCATTGTCTGCTCCATTCGAGGCAAGCGGTGGCGCATCGATGCCCGCCGCCCGCGACGTTGAAGTCGCGGGCGGCAGCGTGTTCGCTCAGGCCCAGTACCAACCGGCGGCGTGCCAGGATTCGGTGCGCGTGTTTGTGTTCGCGACAAAGCCTTCGATTCCCGCCTTGCGCCCGTACACGAGTGTCCGCGCATAGAGCGGCAACAGAGGCAGATCCCGGCGGATGATCTCCTGCACCTTGAAATAGATCTCGCGCCGCTTTTCGGGGTCGAAGGTGCGGGCGCCTTCTTCGAGCAGCGCATCGATCTCCGGATTGGAGTACTGCGAATTGTTCGACCCACGCCCCCCGGTTTGCGAAGGAATCGCCTTTGAGTGGAACCTGAGGGTCACGTCCGGGTCCGAGGCGACCAGATAGGTGGTGCCGGCGATGGCGCTGTCGAACCGCGAATAGGTCCAGAAATCACCCCACAACACTGCGGGGGGCAGGTTCGAGATGGTCATCTCCACGCCGATTTCGGCGAAGGTCTGCTGCAGGAATTGCTGAAGCTGCTCGCGCAGGTGATCCCCGGCGGTCGTGGTGTTGGCGAACGCGAGCCGCACGCCGTCCTTGGCGCGGATGCCATCCGCACCGGGCACCCAGCCTGCATCGTCCAGAAGCTTGCGGGCCCGGTCCAGATTGAACTCCTGCACCGGCAGATCTGGATTGTAATAGAAGGACTGCTGCGGCATGAACGTCTCGGTCAGTCCCGCCACGCCGTAATAGATCGCGTCGATAATCATTTTTCGGTCCATTGCGGCATAGAGTGCCTCGCGAACCGCCAATTCCTTGAACTGGGGACGTTCCATGTTGAGCAGGATGAATTCGAACTGGGGAGCGGGAATGAGTTCCACTGTCCGGTCAGGCAGCGCGCTGGCTTCCGCGTATTTGTCGGGAGCAATGTAGGCGAGGCCGACCAGGTCGATGTCCCCGCTCTGGAATTGCGTATAGAGGACAGTACGGTCAGGAATGTACTTGAATACCAGTTGCTCGATGTAGGGACCGTCGCCGAAATAGTCGGGATTGGCGACCAGTTCGATATGGTCGCCGGCGATGCGCTGGCCCCATTTGAACGCACCGGTGCCGATCGGCGCCTGATTGAAGGCGGCCTCGTTGGGATCGGCCTCCTTCTCCAGGATGTGCTTGGGCACCATGAAGGTCTCGGTCAGGAACGACATGTAAGGGGCGAACGGCTCTTCCATCCGCCAGGTGATCTCGGTCGGAGAGACGACGGTGATGTCGCGCAGCAGCGCATGACCAAGCGTGCGCCAGGCACGGAAGTCCGGATTGACGATCAGCTCGAGTGTGTATTTGACGTCTTCGGCCGTGAAGGGCTCGCCATCATGCCAGCGCACGTCGTCACGCAGGCGGATGCGCCAGGCGAGACCGTCCTGCGAAATGCCGCCGTTCTCCTGGCTCGGCACCTCGACGGCGAGGTTGGGCTGGATGACGCCCTGCGGATCAATCCGGAACAGCGCGTCGAATATCGAAAAGTACACGCCCTCGTCGACCTCGTTATGGACCATCAGAGGGTTGAAGGAGGTCGGCTCCTGCGAAAGCCCGACGACGATGCGGCCGGTGGGGTTCGCCGGCGGCGTCTGCGCGAAGGCAGGCTTGCCCAGCAGGTTGGGTGCAATGAGGCCGGCGACCCCGCCTATCGCCATCATCCGCAGGGCATCGCGCCGCGAGTAGTTGGAATTGCCCTTGTCATGTTCGGTCATTTCAGTTGCTCCTTTTGAGACATCGTGTCTTGGCGTCAAATTTCATCCGCCACCGGACTGCGGCCCTTCGGGCCGTCTCCCGGAATGGCGGCCACCAGCTCGCGGGTGTAGGCGGATTGCGGATTGAGGAAGATCTGCGAGGGCGGCCCCTGCTCGACGATGACCCCCCGCTGCATCACCGCGATGTCGTCGCAGATCTGGCTGGCGACGCGCAGGTCGTGGGTGATGAAGATCATCGAAACCCCGGTCTCGCGCTGGATCCGGTCCAGGAGCTGCAGGATCTGCGCCTGGATCGAAACATCCAGCGCCGACACGGCCTCGTCGGCAATCAGCAGCTTCGGCTTGAACATCAGCGCCCGGGCGATGCCGATGCGCTGTCGCTGGCCGCCGGAAAACTCGTGCGGGTAGCGATCGAATGCCCCGGCATCGAGCCCGACATGATCGAGAAGCGCCCGCGCCTCCGCGCGCGCCTTGGCAAAGGGCATCCCGTGCGCCATCGGCCCCACGGTCAGGATCCGGCCGATCGTCGTGCGCGGGTTGAGCGAGGCGAAGGGATCCTGGAAGATCATCTGGATCCGCGGCCGCAAGGGGCGGAACTCGGCTTCGGAGAGCTTCGCGATATCGCGGCCCTCGAACAGGATTTCGCCGCCGTCGCTGTCCAGCAGCTTGATCAGGAGCCGGCCGAGCGAGGACTTGCCGGAGCCGCTTTCGCCGACGACGCCCAGCGTGCGCCCCGGCGCCAGATCGAACGACACCCCGTTCACCGCCCGCACGATCCGCTGCGAACCGAACAGCGCGCTGCCGCTGCGGTAGGTCTTCACCAGGCCTTCCACCTTGAGCATCGGCGCCTTGTCGGTTGTCTCCAGAGGCACGCGGTCCTCGCCGGTCAGGTGCGGAACGGCGGCGATCAGGCTTTTCGTGTAGGGATGGCTCGGGGATTCCAGCACCTGCCGGGCGCTGCCCTGCTCGACGACCCGGCCCTTCTCCATCACCACGACACTGTCGGCGATCTCGGCCACGACGCCGAAATCATGGGTGACGAACATCACGCTCATGCCCTTGCGGCGCTGGAGGTCGCGGATCAGGCGCAGGATCTGCGCCTGGGTGGTCACATCGAGCGCGGTCGTCGGCTCGTCAGCGATGAGGATCGAGGGCTCCAGCGCCAATGCCATGGCGATCATGACCCGCTGGCGCTGGCCGCCCGACAGCCTGAAGGGATATTGATGATACATCAGCGCCGGATCGGGCAGGCCGACTTCCGCAAGCAGTTCGATGGCGCGCGCCCGGCGTGACGACGCCGTGCCGACGCCATGGGCCAGCATCGCTTCGTCGATCTGCGCCCCGACGGTCATCAGCGGATTGAGCGCTGACAGCGGATCCTGGAAGATCATCGACACCACGCGTCCGCGCAGGCTGCGCAGCGCCTCGGCCCCCATGCCGATGATCTCGCGATCCTCGAGCAGGATCGATCCGGCGGTGACCTCGATCACCTTGGGCAGGAGCCCCATGATCGTGTTCGCCGTCACGGACTTGCCCGAGCCGGATTCTCCGATGACACAGAGGATCTGGCCGCGTTGTAGGTCAAAGGACACGCCTTCGACCGCATTGGCCCGTTCCATCCCGTCAGGCAGGCTTATCGTCAGGTCGCGCACGGAAAGCGCCACGTCGCCGTGGGCTGTGGAGCGGATGTCCGGGGATCGGCTGACGGCCGGCTGCTGATCCGTGCCCCTGTCGGCGAACCGGCCGGGGGAAAAGGGTTCCAGGGAAGTTTCGCACGAGCCCGTGGCAATGAGCTCGGCCATGGCCGAGCCGACCCCCGGTCCTAGCTGGAAACCCTGCCCGCAGAAGCCGAATGCGTGAAACAGCCCCGGCGTGGTGGACGACGCGCCCATGATCGGCAGGTCGTCGGCGACATACCCTTCGCAGCCCGACCATTGCCGGATCACCGCCGTATCGCGCAACGCCGGCAGCAGGCGCAGCAAAGCGCTCAACTGCCTGGGCAAACGGGCGGGATCGGCCTGGGCAAAGCCGGGATTCGGATCGACCGGCACCCGTTCCACAGCACCGCCGAAGACGATATTGCCGCGCTCGACCTGCCGCAGATAGGCACCGTGATCCTGCGACCAGACGCCGACGACGGGCAAAATGCGGTGCGGCAAAGGTTCGGTCACGCCCATCTGCGGACCGAAGGTTTTCAGAGGCACGGGTTCGCCGAACTGCGCCGCGATGTCGGCCCCCCAGGCGCCGGCGCAATTGAGCAGCGTCGCGGCTTGGAAACTCCCCCGGGCGGTTTCCACCGAGAAGCCGTCGCCATCCCGCGCGATCCGGGAGACCTGCGCCTCCTCGACGATCCTCGCTCCCTTTGCGGCAGCGGCTGCCGCGAAGGCAGGGCCGGCCAGCCGGGGATTTGCGGAACCGTCCTCGGGGGAAAAGGAAGCGGAGATGGCCTGTGGTCCGAGACCGGGAAAGCGGCGCCGGATCTCATCCAGCCCAAGCTCCTCGATGGTCAGGCCGAGCGGCCGCGCGGCCTCGGCGAAACGGCGCATGTCGGCCAGGCTGGCGGCATCGAAGATCAGGCGCAGATGTCCGGTGGCACGGAACTCCACATCCCGTCCCAGCAAGGCTTCGGCACGCTTCCACAGGTCCAGGGATCGCCGCGCCAGCGGCAGTTGCGAAAGATGGCGTCCACTGCGACGGATATTGCCGAAGGAGGCGACCGTGGCGCCCGCGCCGACGCGTCCGCGCTCGATGAGCGTAACCTCAATCCCGCGCTGCGCCAGGAAGAACGCCGAAGCTGTTCCCATCAGCCCACCACCTAGAACGATCACCGACATAGCAAGCCTTTCTGTCCAGTGGGTCTACTAGAGTGGCGAGGCCTGCTTGCGTCAAAGACAGAAACCGCGGTGGGTGATAAGTCTGACCTATGGAGTAATTGGAGCCTGCACGTCCGGTGGAGGTCTTCCAGTCACGCGCGCGGGCTTCGTCATCGAAGCCGCGCGGCTGCCCCATACCTCGCCTGAGCCAGATCATGCTCGACCCCAGGAAGGAGCTGGGTTTGCGCGGGTCGACCGGATGCGGGACGGCTGCTTCCCGCGCCCGAAGCACGGGAATTATCCGAAAGCTGATCTGCTGGCCGAAACGGCCGGAGGGGCTGCGTCGCCAGACCCCGGACCCGCGGTTGGGCCGGGGCGGCACGTGCGCATCGCCGCCTCAGCGCCCGCTGGCCTGTCGCTGTTGCCCCTGTCACGGTGGGCGTTGCGCCACCAGGCGTTGTCAGGGGCCGAGGATGCGAGGCGGGGCCGAGGCACCCCTTTCACAACACCATAAGTTTATCATATGCCGCATGGCGTTCCGGCCTGCAGCAGCGCCGCACTCGGCGGGGTCGTTTGGGGTCCGGTTCGACGCGGCCTGAAATTGCTGGTCTACCGGGTCGTCACGCCACCGTCTCGGTGACGCCTCCGGCCTCGCGCCAGGCGCCAAATCCGCCGCCGATATGGGCCACCGCGTCGAGCCCCATGTCCTGAGCCGTTTTCGCCCCCAGTGCCGAGCGCCAGCCGCTTGCGCAATAGAAGACGAACTTGCGATCTGCGGCGAAGACGGGCTTGTGGTAAGGGCTCTCGGGATCGATCCAGAACTCCAACATGCCGCGGGGGCAATGAAAGGCGCCCGGGATGCGGCCGTCGCGTTCGAGTTCCCGGCGGTCGCGAAGATCGACGAATTGCACCGCAGCCTCGGCGTGCAATCGCTGCGCTTCCTGGGGCGAAATGGTTTCGATTTCGGCTTCGGCGGCGGCGATCAGCGCCTTGTATCCGGTCTTCATGCGTCAGTCCTCTCGGTCAAGGGTTATTCGTGGCGCCCAGAATGGCCGAGAACGGCGTCGCGACGCCAGTTCATTCTTGGAATTGGTTGATCCCCTATCGCGATTGGACAGGCTGCGGACGGCCGTGGAAAATCCTGCCATGGAAAATCGTGCAGACGAAACAAAGACGGCAAGACGCCAAAGCGGCATCGGGTGGAGGCTTCTCATACCGCGCCCGATGACGATGCGGGCGGAACGAGAAGCCCAGGACAGGTTCGATGTCCGGCTTTCCTCCCATGCGCTCTCTCTGGCGGAGACCGTCGCCGCCGCACGCGCCCATCGCGCGCAGGCCATGATCATCGGCAGCAACCTTCCGCTCGACAAGGCGATGATCGCCGAATTGCCCGGCTGCCTCCGCGTGGTGGCGACATCGGGCATCGGGCTCGATCACATCGACCTTGCAGCGGCTTCGGAGCGCGGAATCACGGTCTGCAACGTGCCCGCAATCGGCACCGAAGACACGGCGGATCTGACGCTGATGCTGATGCTGATGGCATGCCGGCGCGCGCATGAGTATGACGTCCTGATGCGTGCCGGCTGGGGGCGACGCCTGGGCTACGCGGAGATGCTGGGCCTGCGGGTTACCGGGCGGCGGCTTGGGATCGTCGGGATGGGCGCCATCGGCCGGCTGGTCGCCGATCGCGCGCGCGGCTTCGGAATGAGTGTGGCTTACCATCAGCGCAATGCCGCGCCGGGCCGTGACGAGGTATTTTTCCCCGATCTCGACGACATGATATCGCAGATCGACACCCTGACGCTGCACGTGCCCGAGACGGAGGCGACCCGGGGCCTGATCTCAGCGGGGCGTCTTGCCCGGATGCCGCGCGGCGCGATCCTGGTCAACACCGCCCGCGGCGGATTGGTCGACGAGGCCGCGCTGATTGCGGCGCTGGAGGACGGCCATCTGGCGGCTGCGGGGCTCGACGTCTTCTGCGGCGAGCCGTCGCCCTCACCCCGGCTTCTGGCGTTGCCGAATGTGGCGCTGACGCCCCATGTCGGCTCCGCCACGCGCGAAGCGCGCGACGACATCGCCCTGCGATGCCTGGACATGGTGGAAGAGGTGCTTCAGGGCGGGGCCAGGTCCTAAAGCGCGTCGCCGCTTTCCTGGCCGGA
This sequence comes from Hoeflea sp. BAL378, assembly GCF_000759435.1. GTDB lineage: Bacteria > Pseudomonadota > Alphaproteobacteria > Rhizobiales > Rhizobiaceae > Hoeflea. The sequence goes on along the minus strand of NZ_JRJG01000030.1, from coordinate 60,532 downwards.
AAACAGGTCGATGATCTGGTCATACACCCGGCGCACCACGGGATCCCCGATCCTGACCGGGCTGTAGGCAAGATAGTATTCCGACCGCACATGCGAGGGCAGATCGATCTCGCGGTAGACGACATTGGTCAAGCCCAGGGCGCGCGCGGACGCGGCCACCAGCGCGAGCCCGACATCGACGTTGACGAGCGACAGCATGGTCAGCGTTTCCCCGAAATACTGGACGATGTTGGGCCGGATTCCCTGATCCGAGAAGAGGGCATTCAACCGTTCGTAGCCGTACCAGCCTGCGCCGGGGGAATACATGATCAGATCCCGTCCGTTGAGATCGCTGAGCGACACGCTTTCGCTCCCGGCCAGGGGATGGTCGGCGTGCATGGCCAGCAGATAGCGTTCGCTGCGGATCAGGCGGAACTCGAGATCCTCGCGGCTGGGCGGAATCCGGATAATGCCCAGATCGTGACGCCCGGAGGTCAGCGCCTGGACCTGGTGGACCGTCAGCATCTCCTGCAGGACCAGTCGGGTCTGCGGGAATTCCCGGGACAGGAAAGGCACGATCCGAGGCAACAGGTCGAGCGTCGCAATGGGCACGAACCCCAGCGTCACCGCGCCTTGCAGGCCCGAGGCGACCGCGCGCGCCACCAGCGCGCTGTCCTCCGCCCGGCGCAGCAGATCCCGCGCTTCCAGCAAGAACCGCTCGCCGCCCGGAGTGAGACGGATCTGCCGTCCGGAGCGATCGAAGAGCTCCACGCCGATGGCATGTTCAAGCAGACGGATTTGCCGCGACAAGGGCGGCTGGGTCATGTTCAGCCTCGCCGCGGCCCGGTGAAAGTTCATCTCGGTCGCCACCGCGACGAAGCACTTCAACTGCTTGAGTTCGAACATCAGTGAAACCGGAACGGCCCTCCCCCTGGCATCGTCACTCCTGCCGCGCCGCCTGGCCGGACTTGCGTTCGCGGCGCATGCGGACAATCCGGCTCACTGTATAGCCGACGAGATAGCAGACCGCCAATCCCAGGAAAATCGCCGCGACCGGCCGTTCAAGGATCGGCAGGAAATCTCCGCGGGTCGACATCAGCGCGCTGCGCAGGTTCTCCTCGATCATCGGCCCCAGTATGAAGCCCAGGATCAGCGGCGCGAAGGGATAGTCGAAGCGCAGCATCGCATAGCCCAGCAGGCCGAAGGCGAACAGCGTCCAGACATCGAACATGCGATTGTTGGCGGCGAAGGCGCCCACCACGCACATGACCAGCACGATCGACAGCAGATAGTGCTTGGGCACCGACAGGATCCGGATGAACAGGCGGATGCCCCAGTATTCCAGCGCCAGCATCACCACCGCGGCGAGCACCAAGGCGGTGAAGATCGAATAAACCAGCGGGCCGTTGGTGGCAAAGAGCAGCGGGCCGGGCTGGATGCCGTGGATGAGGAATCCGCCGAGCATCAGCGCAGTCACCGAATCGCCAGGGATCCCGAGCGCCATCAACGGGACCATCGCGGCGCCGATCCCGGCATTGTTCGCGCTTTCCGAAGCGACGAGCCCCTGCGGATTGCCCTTGCCGAAGCTTTTGGGATCGTGCGAGGCGCTCCGCGCCGCCATGTAGGCCAGCAGATTGGAGGAGGCGGCGCCGATACCCGGCAACAGCCCGACTGCGACGCCGATCGCGCTCGAGCGGGCGAAGTTCGGCAGGTAACTGCGGAACTCCGGGCCGGTCAGCCCGAAAAAGCCCGTCATCGCGAACCGCGGAGCCCGGTCGACTCGGCCCTGTAGGGTTTGCTCGGCGAATTTGAGCACTTCCGACACCGCGAACATCCCCAGCAGGACCGGCAGGAGCGACAGCCCGCCATCGAGCGCCGGCAGGCCGAAGGTGAACCGCGTGTAGGCGTCGACCGGGGCCAGGCCGATCATCGCGGCCAGCAGGCCGATCAGGGTGCTGACGATTCCCTTGGCCATGTTGCCGCCCGAAAGCCCGGCCACCAGGGTGAGCGCGAAGACGGCGATGGCGAAATATTCGAAGCTGCCGAATTTCAAGGCGATGCGGGCCAGCGGGGGAGCGACCAGAAACAGGACGGCGCAGCCGACCAGCGTGCCCAGGAAACTGAAGAGGATGGCGATGCCCAGGGCCTTGCCGCCCTCGCCCCGCTGCGACATCGGATAGCCGTCAAACGCAGTGGCGATGGAGGATGGCGTGCCGGGGATGTTGAGCAGGATCGCGGTGATCAGCCCTCCGGAGATGCCGCCGATGTAAAGCCCGACCAGCAGCGACAAGGCGGTGACCGGCTCCACGCCGAATGTCAGCGGCAGGCACAGGGCAACGGCCATCGTGGCCGTCAGGCCGGGGATCGATCCGAAGACGATGCCGAGAGCCACTCCTCCGAAAATGGCCAGAAGCGGTCCAAGCGCCAGAACGTCAAGGATGCCCGAGAGGTTGGTCATGACATGTCCTTAGAAAATTCCGCGTGGCAGCGGCAATCCGAACCCGCGGACGAAGATCAGGTGAATCGCGATGGCCGCCACGACGGCGACGAGCGCAAACACCAGCCAGCGCCGCTCGCTGGGTTGGGCCAGCAGACACATTTGAGCAAAGAGGAAGACCATCGTCGCGGCAAGAAAGCCTGTCAGCGGCATGGCCGCAATGTAGAGTGCCGTCACGGCGACGGCGCCCCAGACACGGGCCCGGTTGACGGGCCCTTCCTCCGCCGGCTCCCCCGGCGCCCCGTCGACCGGAGGCTTGCGCCTCATCTCGCGGACAGCCGACAGGGCGATGATCGCGGCCATCACGACCAGCACCGCCGAAACGACTTCGGGAAAGAGCCCCGAATCCACGCCGGTCTTGAAACGCGGCACGATGGTGCGCGCGTCCAGATGGACCGCGACACCCAGCGCGCACAACAGGATGGAAGAGAGCAGATCCCTAGCAGATGATGTCACGGGCAGTCCTCCTTCGGAGAAATCGAACCGGTGCCCCGGGGACGGGGCACCGGCTTCGGATCAGAACTCGACCTTCTCCATGGTCGCCAGCACCTCGCGAAGGCGCGCCGTGGCGGCCTCGGCGTCCAGCCAGTGGGGCTTCTGATAGAAGGCCTTGTAGATTTCTCCCGCATAGCCCTCGTCTTCCTCGACGACTTTCTGGATCGCGGTGGCAAAGGTCTTGATCACCTCCGGATCAACGCCCTTGGGGAAAAGGTAGAAATATTCGAGCTGCAGCTCGATGTCGTAGCCCAGTTCCTTCAGGGTCGGGACATCCGGCAGAACGTCGGTGCGCTCCGAAGACAGCGAGGCAAGGATTTTCAGCTCCCCGTTCTGGGCATAGGGCAGCACCTGGCCGATCGGGTTCTGCGAAACGTCGACATTGCCGCCAAGGATCGCCGTGAGCCGGCCGGATGCGCCGCCGACATCGACGAAGTTGAATTCGGCTCCCGCGCCATTGAGCTGGCTGCCGATCAGATAGGTGGTGGCGCCGGTATTGGTCGTCAGGTCGATGCCGCCGGGGTCAGCCTTGGTGGCGTCCATGAGCTCTTTCATGGTGTTCCAGGGCGCTTGGCCGTTCACGCTGATCACCGCGCCGGGCTCCTGGGCGGCAATGCCGACCATGTCGAAGTCCTCGAAGCTGAAATCGGCCATTCCGGACGCCGTGCTTGCCAGAAAGGACGTGTTGAAGAACAGGACGGTTTGGCCGTCGGGCTTGGCTCCCATGACCTGACGGGCGGCGATGGTCCCGCCTGCGCCGGTGACGTTGACCACCGGCATCGCCACCCCGAGGATCGGCTCGAGGTATTTCGACAACACTCTGGCATTGAAATCGGTGTCGCCGCCGGCGCCGAAGGGCACCACGACCTGGACCGGTCCGTCCGGCCAGTCCGCGGCCATCGCCGCGCTTACATTCAGGGCAAGTGTCGCGCCCGCCACGAGACGCAGGACAGTGAGTCGATTCATGATTTTTCCTCCCGGTGATAGTCTGATTTGAGACGTGGCTGCCGCCGCGGCCGCGTTGCCGAGACTGCCTCTCCTTGCAGTCAGCGGCGGCGGCGCCAAGCCAAGATCGACCGCTTACGCGGACATTTGATCGAAACAGTCAAGCGTGCGCGCCGAGTAGACCAGCGCCGCGCCGGCATTAAGCGCGATGGCGACGCCCAGGGCCTCCGACAGCTCCTCCTTGGTCGCGCCGTACTTGATTGCCGCTTCGACATGGCTGGCGATGCAGCCGTCGCAATGGGTGGTCACGGCCACTGCCAAGGCAATCAGTTCGCGGGTCTTGCCGTCGAGGTGCTGCGCCTTGTCGCCGGAAGTCGCAAGCGCGACATAGCCCTTCATTGCTTCCGGGGCGGCCTTCGCCAGGTCGCCGACGCGGCCTTTGACTTCGCGTCGATATTCTTTCCAGTCCAGCATGGTTCTCTCCTGTTTGAGTGCGTTGATCTTGTGGTGGATTTCTCAGGCCGCGGTCCGCGGCCGGAACAGACCGGCATCCTTGAGCGGCGGCCGGGCAAGGATGCGTTCCTCGATCGGCTCGATCCCCCAGCCGGGCGTATCCGGCACCTGCAGCATTCCGTCCTTGACCTGCGGCACGACGGAGAAAAGGTCCGCGTCCCACGGCGTGCGATCGATGTCGAGCTCCATGATCCGCAGGTTCGGAATGGCCGAGCAGAAATGCGCATTCATCATCGTGCAAAGGTGGCCGTAGAAATTGTGCGGCGCGACGTTGACTTCGAAGGCTTCGGCAAGATTGGCGATCTTCATGGACTGCCAGACCCCGTTCCAGACGGTGTCGACGATGGCGACGTCCAGGGCCTGGGCGCGAAAGAACGGCAGGAAGTCGCGGATGCCGATCAAGGTCTCGCCCGAGCTGATGGGATGCGGGCTGCGGCTGCGGATGTAGGCCAGCGCTTCGGGGCTGTAGGAGTCGATCTCCACCCAGAACAGAGGCAGATCGGCGATCTCCTGCAGGGCGCGCACGAAGCCCTCCGTGCGGAAATTGAAATTGAGGTCGAGCAGGATTTCGACGTCCGGACCCGCTCCGTCGATCATGGCCTCGAGATGCTGGCGCAGGTTGCGCAGCAATTTCGGCGTGGGATTGAGCTCGGGGTGAAAGGGCGCAGCGAAGCCCGGACGCCAGGATTTCGGGTTTTCATGGTTGTCGTCGAGGGCGAAGAGGTTCGTTTTCGCTGCGCGGAAGCCTTTCTCGCGCGCCTCGGCGCCGGCCTGGCGGACTCCGTCGAGGGTCTTGATCGGGTTGCCGTAGACCTGCGGGTGGTTGATCCTCCAGGACGCGCAATGGGACCAGTAGACCGGCACGGCAGGCCGCATGCGCCCGCCCAGCAGTTCGAAACAGGGCACGCCCAGCACCTTGGCCTTGGCGTCCAGAAGCGCATTCTCGATGGCGCCGATCCCCTGCGAGGCGATGCCGCCCGCCGCCGGCCGGATCAGGCAGTAGGCCTCGGCATAAAACCGTTCATGGTCCATCACCGACAGGCCGACAAGACGATTGCCAAGCTTTGCGATGACCTCGGAGACTCCTGGCGACCCGAAGCCCTCGTCGTATTCGCTCCAGCCTATGGTCCCGTTCTCGAGCGTCACCTTGCAGAAATAGTAATTGCGCCAGCCGGCGTCACAACTGAGTGTCTCGACCTTGCTGATTTTCGTCATCGTGAAGTGCCTCTGATCTCGGTGCGCGGCCATGCCGCCGCCCTCTTGCGCTGCTGTGCCTGTGACTGACTGTGATCCAATCTTGCGGAATCTCCAGTTCCAAGACTGTTGCGATGGATCCACAAATTGTATCGGTGGCTCGGAACGAGACCGGTGCGGGACATCATGCTTGGGTCCCCGCCGCCCTGTCATACCGCCCCAGCGCGGCGCGGATCTCCTCGAGAACCTCGGGGTCCTCGATGGCGGCCGGAACCGCCACGCTGACGCCATCGGCGATCTTTTGCATGGTTCCGCGCAGGACCTTTCCCGAACGTGTCTTGGGCAGCCGTGCCACGATCAGCGCATTGCGGAATGCCGCAACCGGGCCGATACGCTTGCGCATCAAGGCGACAATCTCGCGTTCCAGCGCGCCCTCGTCGCGGCTCGCGCCGTCCGTCAGCACCAGAAAGCCCAGGGGAAGCTGTCCCTTCAAGGGATCGGCGCGACCGATCACGGCGCATTCGGCGACGTCGGGGTGGCTGGCGATCACCTCTTCCATCGCGCCGGTCGACAACCGGTGGCCCGCCACGTTGATGACGTCGTCGGTCCGCGCCATGATGAAGACATATCCGTCCGCGTCGCGATAACCGGCATCCGATGTGGCGTAGTGGCCCGGAAATTCCGAGAAATAGGTCTCGCGGTATCGCCCCTCGGCGTTCCACAGGCCCGTGAAACCGGCCGGCGGCAGCGGCAGGCGGCAGACGATGTTGCCCAGTTCGCCGGGCTGCTTTTCGGTGCCGTCGTCGGCAAGCACCCGGATATCGTAGCCCGGCATCGGAACGCCGGCAGACCCGGGCTTGACCGGCAGCAGGCCGAGGCCCACCGGGTTGCCGCTCATGGGCCATCCCGTTTCCGTCTGCCACCAGTGATCGACGACGGGTCGTTGCAGCTTGTCTTCGGCCCAGCTTACCGTCGTCGGATCCGATCTCTCGCCGGCCAGGAACAGGGTGCGGAAGCGGCTGAGGTCGTGCTCAGCGATGCAATTGCCTTCCGGATCGGCCTTGCGGATGGCGCGCAGCGCAGTCGGCGCGGTGAACAGGGCGGCGACGCCATGCTCGGCAATCACGCGCCAGAACGCGCCGGCATCCGGAGTTCCCACGGGCTTGCCCTCGTAGAGCACGGTGGCGCAGCCATGAAGCAGTGGCCCATAGCAGATGTAGGAATGCCCCACGACCCAGCCGAGGTCGGAAGCGGCCCAGAAGGTCTCTCCCGGCGCCAGCCCGTAGTGATGGGCCATTGTCCATTTCAAGGCGACCATGTGGCCGCCATTGTCGCGAACGACGCCCTTGGGCTTGCCGGTCGTGCCGGAGGTATAGAGGATATAGAGCGGATCGGTTGCCGCCACCGGAACGCATTCGGTGCCTTCAGATGCGGCCAGCGCGGCCTCCAGGCAGGCGGCGTAGTCTTCGTCGCGGCCGTCGATCAGCGCGCACGGGTGCTCCTTGCGCTGCAGGATCAGGCATGTCGCGGGCTTGTGCTGCGATTGCGCGATCGCCGCGTCCAGCAGCGGCTTGTAGGCCACCACCCGAAGCGTCTCGATCCCGCACGACGCGGAGACAATGAGCTTGGGGGTCGCATCTTCGATGCGCAACGCCAGTTCCTCCGCCGCAAATCCGCCGAAGACGACCGAATGCACGGCGCCCAGCCGCGCGGAGGCCAGCATCGCCACCAGCGCTTCGGGCACCATCGGCATGTAGATCAGGACACGATCGCCCTTGCCGACCCCGCGTTGCCGCATGACGGCAGCAAGCGCCGAGACTTCGCGCAACAGACGGTCGAAAGAATAATTGCCCTGCTTGCCGGTCACGGGGCTGTCGTAGCGGACGGCAATCCGGTCGCCGTTGCCGGCCTGGACGTGGCGATCGACGCAGTTGTGGCAGGTGTTGCAGAGCGCACCGGCAAACCAGGCGCCGAACGGTCCTTGCTCGGGGTCAAATACCGTGTCGGCCGGCCGAAACCAGTCGATCTCCGCAGCCGCTTCCGCCCAGAAGCTCTCAGGATCGTCACGCCAGCGGGCGTATGTGTCGTGATAACGGCTCATGGCTCGGTGCTCCGCGTGGATGTCTTCTGGCGTGCCGGACTGCTGTTTGCGATGCGGCCTCACCCCATCTGATACCGAACCGCTGCGCGCCGAGCCAATTCAGATCGAAGCTCCAACGATCCAAGGAGTGGATCGAAGCGCAGGATCACTGCGCTCAACCGCATGGCGTCGAAGGTCGGGCGCGCACTGCAAACGGCGTTGCCGCGCCGGTCGCGGGACGATGTCGAGAGACGGTATTCCGGGAAGTAGCCTTGGTGCAGGCGGTTGCCGGGCATCTGCACTGTCGGCCCGGCCGTCGCGATCCGGAGGTCATGTTCCGTGGCCGCGGTTTGGAGATCGACCATCAGACGATCAGCCGCCGGGTTCCGGCCTGCGCGCCGGCGATCGGGACGCGGATGCGCCCGCTGCGCCGGCCGCGCTGCGGCCCGGTACCCAACACAAGGTCTTATGAAACCTGGACAAAATGGCCTTCACCCGCCTCGGTGTAGAGGCGTTTCGGCGGGACGAAATCGGCCGGCCGGAACGGGCTCTTGATCTCGTCGCTGGAAATGCGGCGCGTTTGCCGGCGCGTCGGATCGGCGATCGGCACGGCGGCCATCAGGCGCTTTGTGTAGTCGTGCTGCGGATTTTCGAACACCGCCTGCCGCGGCCCGATTTCGACGATCTCGCCGAGATACATGACCGCCACCCGGTGGCTGATGCGCTCGACGACGGCCATGTCGTGACTGATGAAGAGATAGCCAAGGCCGAACTCCTCCTGCAGGTCCAGCAGCAGGTTGATCACCTGGGCTTTCACAGAAACGTCCAGCGCGGACACCGCCTCGTCTGCAATCAGCAGCTTCGGCTCCAGCGCGAGCGCCCGCGCGATACAGACCCGCTGGCGCTGGCCGCCGGAGAATTCGTGCGGGAACCGATCGCCCATGGAGGCGGAGAGCCCGACGCGCTCCAGAAGGTCGCCGACCCGCTTCTGGGCATCGGCCTGACCGGCCAGGTCGTGGGCGACAATCGGCTCGGCAATCGCTTCGCCGATGCGCATGCGCGGATTGAGGCTCTCGAACGGGTCCTGAAAGATCATCTGTGCTTCGCGGCGGATGCCGGCGAGTTCGGACCGGCCGGCCGTGATGACATTCTTGCCGTCAATGCGCACATCCCCGGAGACAGGCTCGGTCAGGCGGATGATCGATTGTCCTGTGGTCGACTTGCCGCAGCCCGATTCCCCGACCAGCGAGAGGGTCTCGCCCTGCTTCAGCTCCAGCGAGACCCCTTCGACCGCATGAATACGGCCGATGGTCCTGCGCAGGAAACCGGCCTTGATCGGAAAGCGGGTGACGAGATTGTCGACCTTCAGGATCGACGGCTCGTCGCGCTTGACCGTGTCCTTGGTCGGCTTCACCGGCCGGATTTCGCCGGTCGCCATTTCCACCTGCGGGAAGCGCAGCGGGCGGTCCTTGCCCGTCATCGAGCCCAGTTGCGGAACCGCGGACAGGAGCGCGCGGGTGTAGGGATGCTTGGCGCCCGCGAAAATGTCCACCGTCGTCCCGGTTTCCACCTGCTCGCCGCGATACATCACGATGGTGCGGTCCGAGATTTCGGCCACCACGCCCATGTCGTGGGTGATGAACAGCACCGACATGCCCTCTTCGTCCTGAAGCGTCTTGATGAGCTCGAGGATCTGGGCCTGAATGGTCACGTCGAGCGCCGTGGTCGGTTCGTCGGCGATCAGAAGCTTCGGATCGCAGGCAAGCGCGATGGCAATCACCACGCGCTGGCGCATGCCGCCCGAAAAGTTCATCGGATACTCGTTGAGGCGCGATTTTGCCGAGGGAATGCGGACCTTTTCGAGAAGGCGCACCGCCTCCGCCTCTGCCTGCGTCTTCGACATGCCACGGTGATGCACGAGCACCTCGGTAATCTGCTGGCCGATCTTGAGGACCGGATTGAGCGAGGTCATCGGTTCCTGGAAGATCATGCCGATGCGGTTGCCACGGATGGACTGCATCGCCTGCAACGGCAGGGCCAACAGGTCCTGTCCCTCGAAGTCGACCTGGCCAGTGACGCGGGCATTGCTCGGCGAAAGCAGCCGCATGACGGACATCGCCGTCACGCTCTTGCCCGACCCGGATTCGCCGACCAGCGCGACCGTTTCCCTTGGCCCGATGTCAAAGCTCACGTCGCGCACGACATTGCGCCACTGGTCGCCGGCGCGGAACGCGACGCTGAGATCTTTGATGGAGAGGATCGGTTTGATCATGGGTTAGCTCTCGCGCCGAGGATTGATGATGTCGCGCAGGGAATCGCCGATCAGGTTGATGGCGACGATCAGCAGGAGAAGCGCGATGCCCGGAAACAGGCTGATCCAGTAATCACCGGAAAGCAGGTAATCGAAGCCGTTGGAGATCAACAGGCCGAGCGACGGTTCGGTGACCGGCAGGCCGATGCCGAGGAAGGAGAGCGTCGCTTCGAGCATGATGGCGTAGGCGACACGCATGGTGGCGACCACGATCAGCGGCGGCAGGCAGTTGGGCAGGATGTGCCGGAAGACAATGCGCCTGTCGGGCAGGGCCAGCGAGCGCGCGGCATCGACATAGGCGCGCTTGCGCTCGATCAGCGCCGATCCGCGAATGGTGCGCGCGTAATAGGCCCATTGGGTGACGACCAGCGCCAGGATGATCTTGTCGACGCCCTGGCCGAGGATTGCGAGGAAGATCAGCGCGATCAGGATAGCCGGGAAGCTCAACTGGATGTCGACGATGCGCATCAGCACCGCGTCCAGCCGTCCGCCGACATAGGCGCTGGCAAGCCCGATCGATGCGCCGATCGCCAGCGCAATCGCCGCGCTTGAAAGGCCGACCAGGAGACTGGTGCGCAGCCCGTAAAGAATGGCGCTGAACAGGTCGCGGCCCTGGGTGTCGGTGCCGATCACATAGATCATGCCGGTCATGCTTTCGGATCCGGGCGGCAGGCGGCCGTCCATGATGTCGAGCTGGCCGAGATCATAGGGATTCTGCGGCGCGATCAGAGGCGCCAGCACGGCGGCCAGAATGAAGATCGTCACGAGGATGATGCCGAGAAGGGCCAGCCTGTCGTGCAGCAGCGCCGACACCACCTGCCAGGCCGGCGCGCGCGCGGGCCGGTCCGGGGCTTCTGCCTCGTCGGAGTGGATCGATGCGGTCGCGGGAGTGGTCTTGCTCATTGCGAATTTCCTTCGAGGCGGACGCGGGGGTCCACGATCGAGTAGAGGATGTCGACGAGGAGATTGATGAGACTGAACATCACCACGGTGATCATCAGATAGGCCAGGATCAAAGGCCGATCGAGAACGCTGATGGCGTCGATGATCAGCTTGCCCATGCCCGGCCAGGCAAAGATCGTCTCGGTCACCACCGCAAAGGCAATCAGCGACCCGAGTTCGAGGCCGATGACGGTGATCAGCGGAATGAGCGTGTTCTTGAGCACATGGACAATGACGATGTGACGCTCGGGGAGCCCCTTGGCCCGGGCGAAGCGGACGAAATCGAGCTGCATGGTCTCCATCACGCCGGCGCGGGTCAGCCGGATGACCAGCGATATCTTGAACAGCGCGAGATTGAGGGCGGGCAGGAGCAGATGCGACCACCCGTCGATCGTCAACAGGCTGAGCGGGACCCCCAGGACCGGGACCGTCTCGCCGCGGCCCGATGCCGGCAGCCATCCGAGATAGACGCTGAAGAGCATGATCATCATGAGACCGATCCAGAAGGTCGGCAGGCTGAAGCCCAGGATCGAGAAGGTCATGATGGATTTGGAGACCAGGCTCTTGGGCTTCAATCCGGCATAGATGCCCAGCGGGATGCCGATCACCAAAGCCATCATCAGGGCGACGAAGGCCAGTTCCAGCGTCGCCGGCATCCGCTTGAGGATCAGCGTCAGCGCCGGCTGGTTGAAGACAAAGGAATTGCCCAGGTCGCCCGACAAGGCGCGGCTGAGGAAGAGCCAGTATTGCTCCCATACCGGCTTGTCGAGGCCGAAGGACTGGATCACCTGCAGCCTTTCGGCCGGCGTCGCGGTCGGGCTCAACAGCACGTCGACCGGATTGCCGACAAGATAGAGGCCGGCGAAGACCAGGATCGACATGACCAGGAGCGTGAGCGCGGTCTGGACCAGCCGGCTGAAGAGATATCCGCTCATGGTGTCATGCCTCCGGCATCGGCTGTGAACGCGCGCCGCCGTGACGGCCGATACGCTCAATCAGCAGTTTGGTAAATCCGGCCTGGTCCACATCGGTGATGACGGTGGCATTGCTCTGCCGGCCGAGCTTGTTGTGGAAATCGGCATAGGTATGTCCCATCGTCACGCCCATGAGCTCGACGCCGACATGGACGTCCTCGCCCTTGAACAGGTCGGGACGAAGCAGCCAGGCAATCGTCGTCGCATCGTGGATCGGCCCTCCCGGACGTCCGAATCGCGCCGTGTCGGAGCGGTCGAAGGTCGTGAACAGGTTGCTCAGGGCCTGACCCGCAGCGCCGCCGCGGCGGAACGCCTCGAAATGCTCCCGGGTGAACAAAGTCTTGAACGTCACGTCGAGCGGCATCATGACGATCGGCACGCCGGAGCGCAAAACGACATCAGCGGCATGCGGATCGGCATAGACGTTGAATTCCGCCCAGGGCGTGCGGTGCCCCATGGCGGCAAAGGCTCCGCCCATGAGGACGATGCGGCCGATGCCCCTGGCGACGTCGGGATGCTGGACCAGCGCCAGGGCGATGTTCGTCATCGGGCCGATGGCGCAGATGGTGACGGGATCGCCGGTCCTTGCGGCTTCGCGCGCGAGCCGGACGATGAACCGCACGGCGTTTTCCTCCGCCGGGCGGATCTGCCCCGCGGGCACGAGGCGATCGTCGAAGGCGCCGATCCCGGCGTATTTCCCCAGCACCCGGTCGCGCACAAGCGGACCGGCGGCGCCGCCATGCACCGGCACATCGGTCCGGCCGCTCAGCCCCACGATCTTGCAGGCGTTGATCAGCGCATCCTGCAACGGCACATTCCCGGCCACGACGGACAGGCCGAGCACCTCGATCTCCGGCGAGGCAAGAGCCATCAGGATGGCCGCGGCGTCGTCCAGGCCGGGATCTGTGTCGATGATGATCCTGTGAACGCTCATGCCGGGACCTTCTCGGCATATCGCGACAGGCGGTCGAGGAAGAAATCGATCACCCCTTGCGCATCCACCCGGGTGACGATCTCGGCATTGGGCTCCAGCCCGCTCTTGCCGTACCAGTCGGCGATCGTCTGGCCCATGCACAGCTCGCTCTCGTATTCGACGAAGATGCGCGCCCGCGTGGTCCCGAACAGGTGCGGCGCCAGAATATAGGCGATGACCAGCGGATCGTGCAGCGGGCCGCCGCGCGAGCCGTAGCGGGCGACGTCATTGCGGTCCCAGAAGGCCATCAGTTCTCCGAGCGCGTGCGAAATGCGTCCGCCGACCCGGGAAAATGCGGTGACATGCTCGGGCTTCAGCATGACCTGATGGGTCGCATCCAGGGCAAGCGCAACAATCGGGATCCCGCTCGAAAACACCACATGGGCGGCATGCGGATCGGCCAGAACGTTGAACTCCGACGTCATCGTGCGATTGCCGGGCTCGCGATAGGCGCCGCCCATCATCACGACGCGGCCGATGCCGTCGGCGATCTGCGGCTTGATGCGCAGGGCGACGGCGAGATTGGTCATCGGACCGAGGCAGCAAAGGGTGACGGGCTCCCCCTTGGCGCTGGCCAGGCTCAACGCCTCGATCAGAAAGTCGACGGCCGACATCTCTTCCGCCGTCTTGACGGGATCGGGCAGCGTCGTGTTGCCAAGTCCGGTCTTGCCGTGGAACTGGCCATGAATGGGCTCGCGGAGCATCGGCCGGAAGCAGCCGGGATAGACCGGAATGTCGGGGCGCCCGCCCAGTTCGCAGACCTGCAGCGCGTTGAGGACGGTGCGTCCGAGCGGCTGGTTGCCGCACACGGGGGTGATGCCGAGAATGTCGAGTTCCGGCGACACGAAGGCCGTCAGAAGCGCGATGGTATCGTCGATACCCGGATCGCAGTCGACAATAATCGGAATCGTCTTCATGCTGAAATGCCCTAAATTGCCGGAGGAAGACGCTCAGAGTGCGCCGACGTCGCGAAGGACCGCGGCGATTTCGTAGCGGGCCGCCTCGCCCAGCGGCTGCTGCGGGGCGATCGGCGCTCCCACCGCAAAGCCCTGGAGATCGAGGGCCGTCTTGACGCAGGCGGCGATCGAATATTTTGCGAAGATCTCGTTGACCCGCCAGAGCGGGCGCTGGAGCTCCATCGCCCGAGTCCAGTCTCCGGCCTTGGCGGCGTCGTAGAGCGCGATGCTCTGCTTTGGGATGATGCAGGCGGGACCGGCCATCCAGCCCACTCCGCCAATCATCATCACACAGGCCGGAATATGCGCGGACGCTGAAAACACCTCCATGCGGCCGCGCGTCCTCTCGATGATGGAGAGAAGGCGCCCCGTATTGGTCGATGCATCCTTGATGTAGCCGATGTTGTCGACATGGCTCAGCCGCTCGATGACGGGCAGGCTGAGATCCGACCGTTGAAACTGCGGATTGGTGTAGAGCACCACGGGACGGCCCCTGGCCGCCCGGGCGATGGCCTTGAAATACTCCTCGACACCCGCCTCGCTCACCGGGAAATAGGCCTCGAGCACCGCAAGAATGCCGTCGGCCCCGGCCTCGACCATCGATTCGGTCTGGGCAACGGCATCGATGATCGACGTCGACGCAACGCCGGCGACAACGGGAACCCGGCCGCGATTGGCCGAGATCACCGTGTCGACGACGTTGCGCTTCTTCTCTTGGGAGAGATAGGGAAATTCACCGGTGCTGCCGAGCGGGGTCAGACCATGGACCCCGGCTTCGACGAGATGGTCCACCAGATCGGCGAGAACGCCGGTCAAGACCTCGCCGGAGGCATCGACCGGAGAGACGAGATAGGGAAATACGCCGCTGAAAGCCATGGTGTATGCCCCTTTCCCGGCCTAGTTGGGCGTCACGTAATAGGGCAGCGTGTAGCCGTCCGAACGCCCCGGATAGGAGAACTCGTCCTTCATGGCCCAAGTATTGGCGAGATAGAAGACCGGGATGACACCGAGGTCGCTCATGGCGATGTCCATGGCCTTTTGAAGCAGTCCTTCCCGCTTTTCATCGTCGAGCGTGACGCGGGCCTCGTTGAGCGCCTTGTCGAAGTCCGGGTTGGAATACCGGCCGCGATTGCCCTGGCCCGACTTCTCTCCGTAGGTTTCCAAGAGCGGCCCGAGAACGCCGGAGGCTTCCCCGGTCTCGACGGCGGCGCCGCCCATGATGAAGCTGAATTCCAGATTGGAGGCGCGGCTGAAATAGACGCTGGCCGGAAGCGTCTCGACCTCTGTCTTGACGCCGATCCGGTTGAAGAACTGGCCGATCGCCTGGGCGACCTTGGAATCGTTCGGATAGCGATCATTGGAGGCATGGAAGGTGAGAGAGAAGCCGTCCGGATAGCCCGCGTCGGCGAGCAACTGGGTCGCCTTTTCCGCATCGTAGGGATCAACCGCGATCGACGGATCGTAGCCGAAATAGCCTTCCGGGACCAACTGGCCGGCAGGGACGCCCTGCCCGTCCATGATCCGGTCGACGATCGCCTGACGGTTGAGCGACAGCGACAATGCGCGGCGGACTTCAGGCTTCAGGAGCGGGTTCTTGCCATCCGGCCCCTTGGCGAAGGGCGAAACCTCGCGATCCTGGTCCATGTGCAGATACATCACACGGTTGCCCGCGACATTGGTCACCGTCAGATCGTCGGACGACTGGAGCCTGCGGGTGTCGGCGGTCGGAATGCTCTCGATCATGTCGACATCGCCGGAAAGGATGGCGGCAACGCGTGCGCTCGAATTCTTGAAGATGCGGAAGGTGACCGTGTCCCACACGGCCTTCTCGCCCCAGTAATCCTCGTTGCGCGCGACAACGACGTTCTCGTCCGGGGACCAGGAGACGAATTTGAACGGACCGGTGCCGATGACGCCGGTGCCGGAGTTCATCTCTTCCGTCGTCGTGTTCTCCATCTCCGCCGGCAGGATGGCGATGCGGCTGAGATTGTTGGGCAGAAGCGGCGTCGGTTCGGCCGTGGTGACGCGGACGGTCAGCGGATCGACCGCGACCACATCGGTGATCGCCTTCACATAGGGCGCGAACGAGCTCGGGCTGTTGGCCGAGGCGAGCGGCACCCGCTTGATGCTGGCCACCACATCCTCAGCGGTAAAATCGCTGCCATCGTGGAACTTGACGCCTTCGCGCAGCTTGAATTCCCAGGTCGTCTCGTCGACGGCGGTCCATGACACCGCCAGCGCCGGCTGCAACTGCTGCTTGTCGTCCTGGTTGACCAGGCCGTCGAAGATGTTGCGCGCCATGGCGCTGTTGGGGCCGACGACATAGAATTGCGGATCCATGGATGTGGTCGACGCGGCAAGGCCGATCGTCAGGTCCTGGGCGTGACCGGCCAGCGGCGCGAAGACGACGGACGCAGCAAGAATGGCCGCGCGTGCGGAAATTTTCATGGTGGACTCCTCCAGGTTATCCGGCCCGCACTCTCCTTTGCGGGGTCGACGTTTCAGTTATCCCTTTCTCCTGTGCGATAAAAATTGTATTTGGTGCACACTTCATGTTCAAATATTATGGGATGGCGTGGCGTGCGATTGAAACCCCGGCAGGTCGAAGCCTTCAGGAGCGTGATGATGACCGGCGGCATCACGGCCGCGGCGGACGCCATGAACGTCACCCAGCCCGCGGTCAGCCGGCTCATTCGCGACCTCGAGATCGCTGTCCGGATCCCCCTGTTCGAACGGGTGGGCGTGCGTCTGGTGCCGACCTCCGAAGCCGCGCAGCTCTACCGGGAAGTGGAGCGTCTGTATCTGGGGCTCGACCAGATCGCCCAGGCCGCCGATGACATCCGCCTGCACAAGAATACCGTCATCCGCGTGGCCAGCGTCACCTCGCTGGTCCGGCCGTATCTGCACCAGGCGCTCAGGCAGAGCCTCGGTCATCGCCTGGACATTCCCCTGGTGATCGACGTCGAGAACAGCCGCCACATCTGGAACATGGTCGAGCAGAACCGCTACGATCTCGGTCTCGTCTACGGCTCGCCGCGGATGGCGGACAAGAATGCGGTGCTGCTGCACAGCTCCCACGCCGTGGCGGCGATGGCGAAGGGGCACCGGCTGGCGGACCGGAATGTCATCGTCCCGGCCGACCTGCTCGATGAGCGCGTGCTGATCCCCGGCCGCAATTCCCCCTTGAGGCTGGCGCTCGATCGCGCCTTCTCCCATGAAGATCACCAGCCTGTCAGCACGATGGAAACCTCGATGCTGAACTGCTGCCATTTTGCCGCAGCGGGCATGGGTGTGGGGATTGTCGACGAAACCAGCCTGAATGCCGCAAAGGCCGACATCGTGGCCATCCCCTTCGAGCCCCGGATCGACGTCTCCTATTTCGCAATCCGTCCCGCCGGCGCCCAACGGATTGCCGTTCTCGACGAGCTGATAGGGCTGGTGCAGAGCCTGATGAAGCAACCGCGTGACCTGTAGATGCGGGCGTCGCTGAAGCCACGTTGCGGCAGAGCTCCAAAGCCGCAATCCCGGCCGCATCCTCCTTCACTCTCCCGATGATCTGCTCTTCAAAAAACGGCCTCGCTTCATGTCCTGGTCCGCTGAGTGGGCCAGTTTGAACCTCAAACTGGATGAGAGCGCGGGGGCATGGCCAACATGCCGGCCCTCGGGACACTCGACCAACACGCACATGCCTGCCGTGTGAACGCTGGACTTAGTCGCGGAAATCGTGGAATATTCGACAAACGGAGTTTTATGATGAATCAGTACCAGCGCCCGCGCAGCAAATTCGAGCTCGCGCACGACAATTTTGTTTTCGATGAATGGCCGTTCTACAATATGTCTCGGCTCATCTCGATCTATCACCGCCGGCTCGACGCCGTCTTGAAGCCGATTGGCATCGACACGCCGCGCTGGCGCGTGCTGAGCATTCTGGGAAAGCGCGGGACCGCGACCGTCACGCAGATCTCGGATGAAGCCGCGACCATGATCTCGACCACAGCCAAGATCATCCGGAGAATGGTCGCTCAGGAACTGGTCTCGACAAGCGTGTCGCAGAAGGATGCGCGGTCCATCGAAGTCTCGCTGACGCCGCACGGGCGCCAGACCCTGGATATCGCCCTGCGAAAGGTCGACACCGTTGCCGCGCGGGCGTTCATGGGCATCGCCGAAGACGACATCGACCTGATGAACAAGCTCACCAAGCAGATGTACGAGCAACTGGAGCACTGAGAGCGGGCGGGCGGCGCGGCGCGGCCGTCGTCGCCTGCGGCGGAGTGCGGCCCAGGCCGCATCGGTCCGTCAGATCTCGAAGACTTTCTGCTCCGTCCGGTGAAGCCGCGTCATCGAACCGTCTTCGCCGAGCACGAAATTGTCGCACATCACGGCGAAGCAGCTACGGCAATCGGCCAGCGTCGGGTGAACGGCGAGATTCATTCCGGCCAGCAGCGCCATCGGCTCGTCCTGCCGGATGAGCGGCCGCTCGACCAGATTGTAGCCCTGCCCATGGGCGAAGATCCGCGTCTCGGCGGGATGGCCGGCCGCAAGCCTCTGACGGTTGTGCTCGGCATACACATCTGCGCAGGCGGCGCCGGGCCGCATCGAGCGCAGAATACTGGTCTGCAGCGCATGCGCCTCGGAGCTCGGCTCGAGCAGCACAGGCAGCGCCTTGCCGAAGACGATGTTGCGCGCGATCTCGGTGAAATGCCCCGACGGACCGGCGTTCTCGATCAGCAGGGAGACATAGTCCCCCGCCTCGACGACGCGCGTCTGGCTGTTGGGCAGCTTGAACGGTGCGAACTGTCCCTGCGGGGCCGATCCCGCCAGGATGACGCCGCCGGCGCCGCCCAGGCCGAGCGAGGCGGATCGGGCGAGCGCCGTGATGTCGATCTCGCGCATGCCCGGCCGCAACTGCGGCAGGATGTCCGCAAATACGGCGTCCTGCAGCGCCGCGGCGGCGCGTATGTGCTCGAGCTCCTCGGGGCTCTTGACCACCATCATCGCGTCGACGTCGTCTGTGACGTCCTCGAGCGTGACCGCGCCGGCAAGGCCGTCATGGATCATGCGCACGAAGCGGTTCGGCATGTTGTCCATGCCGGCCAGCCCGATGCGGGTGAATCCGCGTTTGCGGACCATCCCGATCAAGGTCGCCGCTTCGAGGCCGGCCGTGTAGGCGACCGACTGGAACGACGCGACGGTGGCGATGCCGACAACGCCCGGATAATCCGCCGCAGCGCGGTCGTGGGTCCGGAAGCCGTCCGCATTGCCGTGTTCGATCACGGTGACGCCCTCGCCGGGCACGAACATCACCACCGTCCGGTACGAACTCACCGGCTCGTCGGTAAACCAGCGCACATAGCCCGACATGTCGTCTTCGTCGCCGACGGCCACGATCGCGTCCAGCCGCAGCGCATCGGCGGCGGCGGTGAGACGCGCGTGCCGCCGCTCGATCTCGGCCCCGCTCATGCGGGCGAAGCGCGACGGCTCCATCAGTTCGACGCTCCCCGCCACTTGGCGCTCCAAGCCTCGATCACGGCGGGATTGCAGACGAATTGCGGCACGCGGCCGGTCAGGACCCGCTCGACGTTCTCGAGCAGGATCAGCGGCATGCGATCGAAGGTGTCCTTGGTGTGGCCGACCATGTGCGGGGTGAGGATGGCGTTCGGAAGGTCGCGCAGCGGGCTACCCGGGCTGAGCGGTTCGGGATCGAACACGTCGAGCGCCAGCCGCATCTCGGGCCGCTCGGTGGCGAGGTTGGCCAGCGCCAGGTCGTTGGTTATCGCCCCGCGTGCGATGTTCACGAACACGGCGTCGGGTTTCATCAGCGCGAGCTTGTCGGCGCCGAGCATGCCGCGCGTCTGATCGTTGAGTTCGGTGGCGACCACCACCACGTCACTGGTGCGCAGCAGATCGTCGAGCGATGCAGCCGCCACGCCATCGGGCAAGGAGCGCGGGGTGCGGACATGGGCCTGCACGGCGCACTCGAAGCCCTTGAGCCGCTCGACCATCGCCAGGCCGATCTTGCCCAGTCCGATGATGCCGACGGTGCGTCCGCGCAGCGTGCGGGCGCGCGGATATCCGGGGCGGGCCGACGGATTGGTGATGAAGGTGAGAGCCCGGTCGAACTCGTAGAGCGACGCGAGGATGAGCATGATGCCTGCTTCGGCCATGCTGGTGTAGTTCTCGACGGTCTGTCCGTTGGCGATCAGGATGCTCCGCGCGGTGGCTGCCTCGTGATCGAATTCCTCGGTGCCGATCACCGGCGAGATCAGGGCGCGAAGGCGCGTCGCCGCGTCCATTTCCCGGGCGCCGATCTGCAGGACGTCGACATCGACGATGACGTCCGCCCGGTTCAGGCGGCCCGAAGCGAGATAGGCGCTTCCGTCCGTGTACCGTCCGACGTCGTGGCCCTGCGCGCGCAGCGCCTGAACGGCGTGATCGAAGATACCGTCGAAATCCTCCATTCCGAGAAAATCAATCGTGCTCGTGGGAATTGGCATCGAGTTCGTCCTACATGTCTGTTTGAAACGGGTCGGTTGGGTCCGCCCCCGCGAAGTGCGGGAAGCGGTGTGTCGCAGCCGTTCGTCCGGCCTATTTGTGGCCCTGGCTGTCGATCACGGTGGTGAGCATGGGATTGTAGCTCTTGGCGTAGGCGTCCATCTGCTGGTAGTAGATGTGGGTGTCGGGATTGTTGCGGGCGGCCTCCAGGGCGGCTTCGCTTTCCCACTGCGCGTAGTTGATGACCTGCTTGCCGTCGAGGCTGCGATGGATGCTCGACGAGACGAAGCCGTCGAGGCCCGACATCACCGCGGTCGTCGCATCGACGAACATCTTGACCACCTCGTCGCATTTGGAGGGGTCCACCTCGACGACGTTGATCAGGGTGAGCAGTTTCTTGGATGGATCGATTGTGGCCATGATGGTCTCCTTTGGGGTGTTGATGGGTTGATTGGCAGGGCGAAGGCTTGCGTTCGGGGCCGGTGGGCCCGCAGTCGCGCCTGCTTCGCCTGCGGCCGTGGCTAAGGTTGCGGCAACGCGCCGCGCGGAAGGTCGTGGACGGCGGCCAGGAGGGTCCTCGTGTAGTCATGGTGCGGAGACCGGAACAGCTCGGCGGTCGGCCCGGCCTCGACGAGGGCGCCATTGCGCATCACCAGTGTCGTCGCCGCCAGCATCCTGACGACGGCCAGGTCGTGGCTCACGAAGATCGTGGCGACGCCACGCTCGTGCGAAAGCCTGACCAGGATTTCCAGGATGGAGGCCTGCACCGAAACATCCAGGGCAGAGGTGATCTCGTCGCACAGGAGCACGGCCGGGTCGGCGGCAAATGCCCGCGCGATCGCAATGCGCTGTTTCTGGCCGCCGGAGAGTTCAGCCGGGTAGCGATGCAGAACGGCGCGCGGCAATTGCACATCGTCGAGCAGGCGCTCGAGCAGGGCATGTTCCTGCGCGTGGTCGAGGCGGCCACGGAACAGCCGAATGGGGCGCTTGAGGATCGCGCCGACCGTCTGGCGCGGATTGAGCGAGGAATCGGGGTTCTGGAAGATCAGTTGCAGGTCCCTGCGCTCGGCGCGATGCCGGTCCGCGACCGAGCCTGCCAGCGGCTTGCCGCGGAATTCGACCCTCCCGGACGTCGGCGGCAGAAGACCCGCAATGCCCCTCAGAAACGTGGACTTGCCGCTCCCGCTCTCGCCAATGATGCCGATCGTTTCGCCGTGCCTTACCTCGAGACTGACGCCGCGCACGGTCGGCGTCATCCATTTGGAGTACTGGCAGACCAGATCGCTCACCTTCAGCACGACATCGCCCACCGGGACGGATTCGAGCGGGGCAAGGCCCGGCGCGCCGGGTGGCAGTTCGGTGGCGCGCAGGCAGCGCACCGGGTGGCCGCCGCGGGCGAGCAGGGCCACGTCCTGGCGCGTGCAGGCGTCGAGAACGTAGCGGCATCTGGGCGCAAAGCCGCAGCCGCCGCGAACCGTCGACAGGGGCGGACGGCCCGGGATCCCGGCGACCATGCCCGGCGTCCTGATGCTGGGGGCAGCCATCATCAGCGCGCGCGTATAGGGATGACGCGGCGCCGTGACGATGTCGTCGGCATCGCCGATCTCGACGATCTCGCCCGCATACATCACCGCGATGCGGTCGGCGATGTCGTGCAGCAGGGCCAGGTCGTGGCTGACATAGATCACGCTGACGCCGCCCTCGCGCACGAGCGTCACCAGCAGCGCCGAGATATGGGCCTGGGTGGTGGCGTCCAGGCCGGTCGTCGGCTCGTCCAGGACGAGAATCTCGGGCCGGCATGACAGCGCGATCGCGATCGCCAGACGCTGCTGCTGGCCGCCGCTGAACTGAAACACAAATTTCGCCAGCGCCTGCTCCGGATCCCTGATCTCGACGCGTCGGAGAAGCTCGATCTGGTAGCGGCGCAGCACCTCGCCCGTGAGACCGAGGTGCTTCTGGATCGGGTCGGCGAGCAGCCGGCCGATGGGCAGGGAGGCGTTCAGCGCCAGGCCGGCCTGTTGCGCCACGAATGCGACGCGCTTGCCCCAGATGGCGCGCAAGGCCTCGCGCGGCATCGACAGAAGGTCATCCGCGCCCAGCAGAGCCTCGCCGCCCAGCACCCGGATGTCGGCGCTGCGAAAGCCGATGGCCGCGAGAGCGGTGGTCGACTTGCCACAGCCCGACTCGCCGACCAGGCCGAGAATCTCGCCCCGGCGCAAGGTCAGGTCGACGCCGCGCACCACCTCGTTCAGCCGGTTGTCCGGCGTTCTGTAGGCGAGCGTCAGTCCGCTTATGCGCAAGGCGTCCGCATCCTGTCCCAGGGGGTTCGGCAAATCCGTGGCCTCCGTTCTCTGCTCGTCCATCGTCGTCCAGGCGCCCATTACACTGTCGCCCCTTTTCGGCGCGAAGCGGGATCCAGATGCTGCGACAGGGCATCCGCGACCAGGTTGAGCGACACCGACAACACAGCGATTCCGGTGGCCGGCGCCAGCACCGCCAGCGGCGACACCGTGATGAAGGAGCGCGCCTGCGCCACCATCAGGCCCCAGTCGGATGAGGGAGGCTGGGCGCCGAGGCCGAGGAAGCTCAAGGCCGCCACGAAGATCACGGCCCATGTCATGCGCAGCGTGAACTCGGCGATGACGGTGGTTGCGATGTTGGGAAGCAGTTCGCGAACCAGGATGTAGGGAAGGCCTTCGCCGCGCGCCTGGGCGGCCGTTATATAATCGCTGGTGACCACGGCCTGCGTTGCCCCGCGCAGGATGCGCCCCGTGCGCGGAGCGAAGATCAGCGCCACCGCGAAGATCATGGTCATATGCGACGTGCCGAATCCTGCGATCAGCACAAGCGCCAGCAACAAGGGCGGCAGCGCCAGCGTGAGGTCAAAGACGCTGCTGATCAACTGGTCCAGCCATCGCAGGCGCGACTGTACGGAGGCATAGCCGCCGAGGACGCCCAGGCCGCCGCCGACAAGCGTGGCCAGGGTCACCGCAAGAAGGGGCACCAGCAACACCGATCCGCCTCCGGACAGGAAGCGGCTCAGGATGTCGCGCCCGAGTTCATCGGTTCCGAACACATGGCTCCAGGACGGCGCATCGTTGGGCATGCCGAGGCCGATCTGGGTCGGAGAGTATGGCGCAAGGAACGGTCCGAGCACAATGATCGCCAGCATGAGCACCGAGAGCGTCAGGCCGACGGTTCCGCTGGTGCTGGCGGTCAGCGAGGTCCACAGGCGCTGCTGTTGGCCGCCGGGGACAGGCGTCTCGGCGACGGTTCCGATTTCATCGATGGCACTCATTTCGCACGCAACTTCGGATTGACGTAGGCCGCAAGCAGATCGGCGCAAAAATTGATGAAGATGAACATTGCGCCCATCAGGACCGCAATCGCCTGAACGGTCACCGTATCCCCGGTGGTGATGGCCTCCACGAGGCGGCGGCCGATGCCGGGGAAGTTGAACACGTTCTCGATCACCACGACGCCGCTGATGAGATAGACGAGGTTGAGCGCGAGCGTGTTGATGATCGGCACGGCGGCGGGAAGCACCACATAGGCCGACAGTATGCGTCTGCGGGACAGACCATTGAGGATTGCAGACCGCGTGTGCTCGGAGGCCAGCGACTCGCGGATTGCGGATCGCGCAATCCGGATCGTGTAGGGAGCGGTGACCAGCACCATCGTCACGATGGGAAGCACATAGGCGCTGACGCGCTGCATCCCGGTGCCGAAGATGAGCCCGGTGCTGTCGATCGGCAGCCAGTTGAGAAGCACGCCGAAGAGCAGGATCAGCGCCAGTCCCGTCACGAATTCAGGAACTGCCGTGAAGACGGTCGTCACCATGAGCAGGGTGACATCCTGCCACGCCCCGGTGCGCAGAGCCATGTAGACGGCCAGGCCAAGGGCCAGGGGCAGGCTTATGGCCAGGGTGAACAATGCCAGGATGAGCGTGTTGCCGAGTTTCGGCATTATATCGGCGCTGACGTTGCGACCCGTCACGGTCGAGACGCCGAAATCGCCGGTCACCAGCGCGGACAGCCATTCCACGTAGCGCACGGGCATCGACCGGTCCAAGCCATTGGCGCTGATGTAGCTCTCCAGTTGCTCCTGGCTCACCTCCCGCCCCAGCGCATTGCGGGCAATGTCCTCGGGCGGGAGGTTGGTCGAGGCAAACGTGACAATGGACATCACCAGAATGGTGATCGCCGCGAAGCAGAGCCGCCCCGCCACGACCGACAGGATACGGGCCCCGGCGGCGCCACGCGTCTCTGTTGCTGTATCCTGCAAGGCCATGGAGAGGGGTCCGTTATGCTGCGGTGACGCCTAAGTTTCCGATCAGGCCAGATAGGCCTCGTGGAACTGCAGATTGTCTTCGGTGTGCGTCCGCACCCCTTCGACCGTGTTCCGCATGCCCCAGAGGACATTGAGCGCGAAGGAGATGCTTGCCCCCGATTCATCGGCGACAATCTGCCAGGCGTTTTGCAGCAGCTCGTTCTGCTCCTTCACATCCAGCGATTGGCGAACCTCAGCCAACAGCCTGTCGATCTCCGGGTTGTTGAGCTTGGTCTCGGCATAGGCCGGCGTCGTCGAATAGAGATTGGAGATGGTGGCGACCGGCGGACGGGTGCCGCTGTAGCTGACATACATCGGCTTGGTCTGCCAGACCTGGCTCCAGTAGGTGCCGGCATTCTCCTGCTGGATGGCGACGCGGATGCCGGCCGGCTTGACCACTTCGCCGAACGCCGTGGCCATCTCGACCATTCCGGCGAGGCTTGGCGAGGTGAAAAGCTGAAGGTCCAGGCCGTCGGGATAGCCGGCCTCGGCCAGCAGGGCCTTCGACTGGTCGATGTCCTGTGCGCGCAAGCCGAGCGCCGGCGGATAGGACGCATGGTCCGGCCAGATGTTGACGTCGCTGGTGAGCGTGCCGTAGCCCTGGAAAACGAGGTTCAGCAACACCTGCCGATCGACGGCGAGCTTGACCGCCTTGACGACCCGGGGATCGTTGAACGGCGCCTGGGTGAGATCCATCACCACATACATGAAGCCGGAATTCGCGCTGGTCACCAGCTTGGCGTCCTGAGCGGTCTCCACCTGCTTGGCCTGTGCGGGACCGACCTGGCCGATCACATCCATCTGGCCCGAGACCAGCGATTGAATGAGCGTCGCGGGCTCGACGATATTGACCTGACGGATGCCGTCCAGAAGCGGCAGGCCCGAGCGCCAGTAGTGGTCGTTGCGCACCAGCTCCCAGCTCTCGCCGGGCACGAAGCTCACCAGCCGGAAGGGGCCGGACCCGATCGCGGTCTCGACGGTGAACTCGGTGGTGCCCTTCTTGACGATGGCGAAATTCCGCGTCGCGATCTGCAGCGGGAACTGGCTGTTGGTCGCCTTGAGCTTGAAGGCGATCGTGCGCGGATCGATCACCTCGATGCCGGCGGCGTCCAGCGTCTGCGACAGGACGCCGAAGCCAGGCGAACCGGTCTCCTTGTCGAGGATCCGCGTGAAGGAATAGGCGACGTCTTCCGTGGTCAGATCGGTGCCGTCGG
The DNA here is from genome assembly GCF_000759435.1 of Hoeflea sp. BAL378. GTDB lineage: Bacteria > Pseudomonadota > Alphaproteobacteria > Rhizobiales > Rhizobiaceae > Hoeflea. The sequence goes on along the minus strand of NZ_JRJG01000030.1, from coordinate 34,638 downwards.
AGAACTTGAGGCCATCGCGCAGGGAGAATGTCCAGACAGAACCCTCGGCGCTGGCCTCCCAGCTCTCCGCCAGCTCGGCGCTGACGGTGAAATCGTTCTCGATGCGGACTAGGCGGTCATAGATGTTGGCGCAGTACATGGTGTCGTTGCCCATGCTGGCGCGGGCCGGGTCAAGCGATTCCCGGACCGTGCCGCTGGTATAGGCCAGACGCAGCGTTCCGCCCCGCTTCGGCTCGGCAGCGCGGGCAAGGGAGGACGCCATGGGAGAAAGAAAAAGGCCAAGCGCCCCTGCTGCCACGCTTGCCTTGAGCAGGTCGCGGCGATGCAGACCGAATGCGGACTGCATGGCGTCGGTCTTGGTGGTCGAAACGCAATCGGACATGACATTTACCCCTCTGTGTTATGGTCCAATTCCATGGAATATTCTTGTAATCGAACCATAATGCATTTTTCCGACTCCGCAAGCGCTTTTTTTGAGAGCCGTAGACGTGCCGCTGCGAAATGCCCCAACAGCCGATCAGAGTCCGGACCGAGACAGAACGGACAGGAAAAGAAGCAAAGATCTCGAGCAGGTTCGACTTGCTACGGATCCATATCCGGCCGCTTCGAGAGACTGGCTGCATTCGGAGGGCGTAAATGCTGCGAGGGAACCGACCACGATGGATCGGAGGTCGTGGGCTTTTCGGGTTGCCGATTTTCGCCGAAGGGCCTTGAGCTTCGAGACGAAGCTCAGGCGCAAGAATCTGGTCTATATGGGCCAGGAAGGCAGCGCCGCCCGGCCTCCCTCGCCGCGCAGGCTGCGTCCGTGCAGCCGCGCCATCTTCGCCTATGCCGCGGTCTCGTCAATGAGGTGGCATGCGCCATCTTTTTTCAACGTGATGCCGCAGCGGTCGAGAAACAGCCAGACCGTCAGGGGAGCCGCCCACACACAGCGCTCCAAACAAGGCGTTCACCGATCTCGGCACGCGCGATGTCCGGCGTCGCTTCAAGGAGGCCAAGAATATAATCGCCGTGCGGGTCGAGCTTCGAACGCGATGGCTGGCCCTATTTTACGCGGCGGCTTTGCTCACCTGCCGATCTCGAAGACCAGCTTGCCGCGAACATGTTTGGCTTCGCTGAGTTCGTGAGCGCGTGCAGCTTCGGACAGGGCCATGATGGTTATTTCGGGGACCCTGATGACGCCTGCCTCAATATAGGCGGTGACGCGATCCATCAGCGCGCGGCTGCGGCCGACGGCCGGTCGCAGGGCAACAACGTCGTCGCGCGGCGATTCCGGCGCTTGCGCCCCGCCGGCAATGAAGGCCGCGCGTCCGCCCGGCTTCAACGCCGCAAAACACTGAGCCACGCAGGCGCCGCCGACCGTGTCGAAGGCGGCGTCGCAATCGCCGAGAAGCGTTGATGGATCCTCTTGCGTGTAGTCGATGACGTGGTCCGCGCCGAGGCTGCGCACATAAGCGTGGTTCCCGGCCCGCGCTGTCGTCACGACCTCAGCGCCAAGATGGTGCGCAAGCTGGATCGCAATGCCGGCGACGCCACCGGCCCCACCCTGTATCAGGATTTTCTCGCTGCGCTTCAAGTCCAGCGTGTCTTCCAGGGAGACGAGGGCGGTGAGGGCGGCAAGTCCGATCGATGCCGCCTCCACATGCGACAGGTTCTTCGGCTTGCGGGCAAGGTAGCGCGCGTCAATCGCGATCTTTTCGGCATAGCCGCCTTCCTGTCCTGGCGGGCAGACCGCATAGACTTCGGTTCCGGGTTGCAGATCCGAACCGGGGGCGGCGACTTCGACAACGCCGGAAAAATCGCGCCCGAGAATGTGCGGAAAGGCGATGGGGACCGGCAGGTTGCCGCTGCGCACCTTCCAGTCGGCGGCGTTGACGCTTGCCGCCTTGATGGCGACGAGCGCCTCGCCTCTGCCCGGCATGGGATCGGGCACATCCTCGAGGACGAGTGCGTCGGGACCGCCGTGAGAATGGATGACAACCGCTTTCATGGGATGGCCTTTCGGTGTTGCCGGATGGGACGGCCGCCGGGGATCGGTCCGGCCGGATCAGCCTTGAGTGGATCGGAACCGCCGGCAGCCTGAGCTGGATTTGCGTCCCTGGCGCCCGCGCCCCGAGGCCTGCCACAAGCCCATGAGCGGCGGGAATATGTCAAGGTGAAAATCTATGAAATTTCATATCTCCCTCTCTCAAGCTTCAACCTTAAAATAGTGCGTTTTCATATTTTAAGCTTGAAGAAAGATCGAAGCTGTGTGAGCTTTCCTCAGGTTTTGGATGTTTGTGGGAGGAGGAAGGCTGTGGATGGTGCAGTGAAACTACATGCATTTCGATCTATCGCTTCGCCTGCACAGTCAGCGGCAGGCAGCCGGTCGGCCACGGCTGAGGCGAAACCCGTTGCCTCCATGCGCGTCCAGACGCGGCCCGCGGGCCAGCGGCAAGGCTGCCGGCCCCTCGCCCGAGCTGCAGCATCGGGAAGATGGTCATGACAACGAGTGGACCCGCAAAAACCGCCCCGAACGCCACGCTGCTTCACAGGGTGCTGCAGCCGGAGGGCTGGCCGATCCCGAAGGGCTACGCCAATGGCGTGGTGACCGATGGCGGCACGATCTACACCGGCGGCCTGGTCGGCTGGGATGTCGAGGGCAATTTCCCGGAAGGCTTCGTCGCCCAGGCGCACCAGACCTTCCGCAACATCCGCGATGTGCTGGCCGCCGCCGGCGCAGGTCCGCAGCACCTCACACGGCTGACCTGGTACGTCACCAGCATCGACGCCTACATGGCCGACCCCAAGGGTCTTGGCGCGGCCTACCGGGACGTGTTCGGCCGCTGCTTCCCGGCGATGGCCACCGTCGAGGTGGTCCGCCTGGTCGAGCGCGAGGCGATGGTCGAAATCGAGGCGACGGCCGTCCTGCCCGGCAAGGCCTCAACCGCAATCCCTGGGGAGTTATAGAATGAAAATTGTGGTCATCGGTGGTGGTAACGGATCCTATGCGGCGGTGGCCGACTTTGTCGAGGCGGGCCATGAGGTGCGCTGGTGGCGGCGCAACGCCGGCGACTTTGCCGCAGTGGCCGAGGCCGGCGGCATCACGGTCACGGACTACAAGGGCAGCCGGCCGGTCAGGCTGGTGCCGACCGACGATCTGGCCGCGGCCATGGCAGGCGCCGAACTGATCGTCGCGCCAACGCCGGCGAATGCCCAGGCCGATATCGCCGACCGGCTGGCGCCGCATATGGCCGACGGGCAGGTGATCTTCCTGCCGCCGGGCACCTTCGGCTCCTACATCATGATGAAGCGGATGCGCGATGCCGGCTGCACCGCCGATTTCGCCATCGCCGAAACCGGCACGCTGCCGTGGCTCACGCGCAAGCAGAGCCAGACCGAGGTGCGGATCTCGACCCGCGCCTCGCGGCTGCCAACCGGCGTGATGCCTGCGCGCAAGACCGGGCAAGCCATCGCCGTCATCGCGCAGGCGTTCCCGGAGGCGATCGAGACCATCGAGGACGCGCTGTCGGGCGCGCTGATGAACGCCGGCCCGATCATCCATCCGCCGCTGATCCTGATGAATGCCGGCCCGATCGAGCATTTCGAGCGCTGGGACATCCACAACGAGGGCACCCAGCCGGCCATCCGCCGGGTACACACCGCGCTCGACAATGAACGCATCGCCATCCGCGAGGCGCTCGGCTATGGCGCGCCGCACTTCCCGCTCGCGGACCATTACGAGACCTCGAACTGGATGTACGGCAACCTGGCGCATGACAAGCTGGTCGGGTCCGGCGACTGGCACGAGCATCTGGAACTCAAGACCCATCGCTACATGCAGGAAGACATCGGGCTCGGCCTGGCGTTCCTGGTCTCCGTCGGCGAATGGGCCGGCGTGCCCTGCCCGGTGGCGCAGGGCCTGCTGGCGCTCGGCGAGACGGTGTCGGAATGCGACTTCCGCAAGGATGGCCGCACCATGGGAACGGTCGGGCTCGCCGGGCAGGATCCGGCATCGGTGCAGGCCATGCTGCGCGAGGGCCTGTGATGGACGCCCGGCCGGCGATCGCCTGCATCGGTGCGGGGCGCATGGGCCGCGGCATCGCCCACAGCGTCGCCTATGCGGGGCATCGCGCCGTGCTGGTCGACGCCAAGAGCCGCAGCGAGGACGAGTTCGCACGGCTGAGCCGCGAAGCGCTGGCCGAAATCAGCGGCGGCCTCGCCTCGGTGGCTGCCCTCGGGGCCTTCGACGCGTCCGCCATTCCCGCGATCATGGCGCGCATCAGCGTCTGCAGCCTCACCGATGCGGCGCGCGGACTGGCCGGCTGCGAGATCGTGTTCGAGGCGGTGCCCGAGGTGCTCGACGCCAAGCGCGACGCCTTCGCCCTGTTTGACGCGCATGCCGATGATGGCGCGATCCTGGCGTCGACCACCTCGACCATCCTGTCGACCGATCTCTCGGGCTTCACCACTCGGCCGCAGAACTTTCTCAATGCCCATTGGCTCAATCCGGCGTTCCTGATGCCGCTGATCGAACTCAGCCCGACCGATGCGACCGACCCGCGGACGCTCGCACGGTTGCGCGGCCTCCTTGAAGCCATGGGCAAGGTGCCGATCGTCTGCAAGGCCTCGCCCGGCTACATCGTGCCGCGCATTCAGGCGCTCGCCATGAACGAGGCGGCGCGCCTGGTCGAAGAGGGCGTGGCCAGCGCCGAGGACATCGACAAGGCGGTCACCTACGGCTTCGGCCTCCGCTTCGGCGTTCTGGGACTTCTCGAGTTCATTGACTGGGGCGGCGGCGACATTCTTTACTACGCCAGCAACTATCTGCGCGATGCCTTCGATGATGACCGCTTCAAGGCGCCCGAGGTGATTTCGCAGAACATGAAGGAAGGCCGCATCGGCCTCAAGACAGGGTCCGGATTCTTCGACTACTCGAAAATCGATGTCGAAGCCTACCGCCAGCGACGCATGGCGGATTTTCTCAGAGCGCTCGACGGTGCCGGTATGACAAGGGGACCAGTACTCGACGATCAATGACGGCAGCCCAAGCGGATGGTCAAATCCGTGCAACCAGAGGAGAATGAATAATGAACCATACCCATCATCTCGCCCGGCGCATCGCCGGAATGGCCGTGTCCGGCACGGCGCTCGCGCTGGTCTTCATGACCGGGGCGGCCAATGCCGAGGAAACCCTGCGCGCGGTTTCCGCCTTCCCGAAGCCGCTGGCCTTTTCGCAGAGCTTCCAGGGCTTTGTCGATCTCGTCAACGAGAAGGGCAAGGGCGTCGTCAAGATCGAATATATCGGCGGGCCGGAAATGTTCCCGCCCAACCAGCAGGTCGATGCTGTCCGCCGCGGCGTGATCGACATGCAGTACGGCCCGGCGTCGTACTATCTCGGCACCATGCCGGAAGCCGACGCCTGGGTCGGGTCCACCGTGTCAGCCGCGGAAGCCCGCGCCAATGGCGGTTTTGCGACCATGCAGAAAGCCTTCTCCGAAAAGCTCGGCGTCAACCTGGTTGCGCACCTCGACACCGGCGTGGAGTTCCACATCTACACCATTGACGAGCCCAAGCGCACGGAAGACGGCGGTGTCGATCTCGACGGCCTGCGCATCCGCTCGCAGCCGATCTACAACTCCTTCTTCGAGTCGCTCGGCGCGATCCCCGTCTCGGTGCCGGTTCCCGACGTCTACACCGGCCTCGAGCGCCACACCTTCGACGGTTCCGGCTGGCCGATCGTCGCCATCAAGGACCTCTCCTGGGACAAGTTCCTGCGCTTCCGGATCGATCCCGGCTTCTTCCAGACAGACCTGGCGGTTGTCGTGAACCCGGCGAAGTGGGACGGGCTCAGCGAAGAGGCCAAGACCATCATCAACGAGGCGGCAGCCGAGTACGAGCAGACATCGTATGACAATTTCCAGGCGATGATCTCGGAAACCGACAAGACCGTCCGGGACGAAGGCATGCAGGTCATCACGCTCGAAGGCGAGGCCGCAGCCAAGTATCTCGACGGCGCCTATGACAGCGCCTGGAAACGGATGAAGGAAGCCGGGTCGGAACACTACGACGCGCTCCGCGAAGCCTATTACGACCGCTGACCGCACCCGGCTGCGGGCGCCTTCCGGCGCCCGCAGCCCCTTTCGCCACAAGGGAGCCCCCCATGCTTGTGCGTTTCTATGACAGGATGATCACCGGCCTGGCGATCACCGGCGGGATCAGCCTGGTCATCATCACCATCGCCATCATCATCGACGTGGTGCTGCGCAACACCGGCTTCCGGCCGTCGCAATCGACCAGCGCGCTGGTCGAATACGTGATGCTCTACTCGACCATGGCGGCCGCTCCCTGGCTGGTGCGAAACAACGGCCATATCGCCATCACCTCCTTCGTCGAGCGCCTGCCGGGAAGCTCCCGCCTTTTCGTCGGCCGTGCGGTGCTGATCCTGTGCATCGTCATGCTGGGACTGCTGTCCTGGCGCTCGGGCGCGGTCGGTCTGCAGATGCTGGCGACGGCCTCCGTCGACATGCGCTCGATCAACATTCCGTCCTGGGTCCTCTACGCCATGCTGTCAGGCGGCTTCGGGCTGATGACGCTGGAATTCCTGCGCATGCTGTTTAAGGGCCACATCTACACCGGCAGCGAGGCCACCCATTGACCTGCAGCAACATTTGCGGAGCGAGACTGCCATGATGGAATGGTACGAAGCGGCCAGCCTGATGGTGGGCGGACTGTTGTTCCTGATGTTCGTCGGCATGCCGGTGGCCATCGCCTTCCTGACGATCAATGTCATCGGCGTCTATCTGTTCATGGGCGGCATGATCGGGATCGACCAGCTTGTGGCCAACGCCACCACGGCGGTGACAAGCTTCGCGCTGGTGCCGGTGCCGCTGTTCCTGATCATGGGCGAGCTGCTGTTCCACACCGGCCTTGCCGTCAGGGTGTTCGACGCGCTGGACAAGTGCTTCGGCGGCATCAAGGGACGGCTGTCCTACCTCACCGTCGGCGGCGGCACCATCTTCGCCACGCTTTCCGGCTCCTCGATGGCCAACACCGCCATGCTCGGCACCACCCTGATGCCCGACATGATCAAGCGCGGCTACAAGCCCAAGATGATCATGGGGCCGATCCTGGCCACCGGCGGCCTGGCGATGATCATTCCGCCATCCTCGCTCGCCGTGCTGCTCGGATCGCTGGCGCGGATCGATGTCGGCGCCCTGCTGATCGCCGGGCTGGTGCCCGGGCTCGTTCTGGCGCTTCTGTTCGTCGCCACCATCCGGATCCAGATCGCGCTCGATCCCGATGCAGCGCCCGGCTATGCCGCCGAGCGCGCCAGTTTCGGACAGATCCTCTACGCCATCGCCACCGACATCCTGCCGATGGGCCTCGTCATCTTCGCCGTCGTCGGCCTCATCCTGCTCGGCTGGGCGACACCAACGGAATCGGCGGCCTTTGGAACGCTTGCGGTCGCCATTCTGGCCGCCGTCTACGGCAAGCTGACATGGACCGCGGTCGTCGCCGCCATGAAGGGCACGCTGATGGTGTCCGCCATGATGCTGATGATCATTGTCGGCTCGACCACGTTTTCCCAGATTCTTGCCTTCTCCGGCGCGTCGACGGGTCTGATTTCCTACGCCATGAGCTTCGATTTCGGCTTCTACGCCATCCTGGCGCTGATGTTCCTGGTGCTCATCCTTCTCGGCATGTTCATGGACCAGCTCTCGATCATGATGCTGACCTTGCCGATCTTCATGCCGCTGGCGGCGACCTATGGGTTCGAACCGGTGTGGTTCGGCGTCATCATGCTGCTGGCGCTGGAGCTCAGCCTGGCGACCCCGCCCTTCGGATTGCTGCTGTTCGTCATGGTCGGCGTCAGCCCGCCCGGCACGACCATCGGTCAGGTGGCATGGGCCGCCGCGCCCTATATCGCCTGCACGCTGCTGCTTGTGGTCATTCTTGTTATATTCCCGCAACTGGCGCTTTGGCTGCCGGGGCTGATGAGGAGCTAGAGCGATGAAGATCTGGTACCAGAGCTATGTGGACTATGAAAATGGCGCGCAGTACTGGGATGAACTGCGCAAGCATCTCGATGCCATCGTCGACCCCGGCACCCAGGTGGACATCAAGGGCATCACGCCGCATGACAATTACGCCCATGCCATTGTCGAGTTCCGCTGTGCCCGCGAGGTGATCTGCAACGCGGTGAAGGCCGAGCGCGAGGGCTATGACGCCTTCATCATCGGCCATTTCCAGGACGCGGGCCTCTACGAGGCGCGCTCTGTGGTGGACATTCCGGTGCTTGGCATGGGCGAGGCGTCGATGCTGTATTCCTGCCAGCTTGGCCAGCGGTCCGGCATCGTCACCATCAACCGCCGCTTCATTCCGTGGTTCCATCACCAGATCGGCAAGTACGGGCTGAAGGACCGTGTCACGGGTGTTCACGCCATGGACTTCGAACCGGGGCAGATCCTCTCGGCCTTCGGTTCGGACGAGCGGCTTGAAGAGGTCCGCAGGCTTTTCGAGGAGCAGGCGAAACCCCTGGTCAAACAGGGCGTCGACGTGCTCATTCCCGGCGGCGGCATTCCCATGCTGCTGTTTTCCCAGCTCAACGATCACCGTGTCGAGGGAGCGCCGGTGATCAACGGCATCCCCATCGTCATGAAGATGGCGGAAATGGCGGTGCGCCTGCGGCAGATGACCGGGCTCGGCATCAGCCGGACCTCCGATTACGTCAAGCCGCCCGTCGAGATCATCGAGGAATTCATGGCCCATCCCAAGGGATTGTGACGCGCGACGACGGCTTGCAGCGATGCAACAACGGACGAGGACGCAGATCGGTCCGTTCACGCGTGTCAGGTAATCCGACGCCGTGCCACAGCGGCCGGCCCTTGCGGATCCGGACACACCTTGGATGCCTTCCGGCGGAAACCGCGTTGCCCGAACGGCAACCTCCGCCGCTTCAGGCCCCGGTGCAAAGGCCGCCCTGCGTGACCAGGTCCCGCACGGCTCTCTAGCTTTCGATCTGGGACACGAAATCCATGAAGGCCCGGACGGCGGGGATGACGTTGCGGTTGCCCGGCATGACGGCGTAGATGGGCGTCGGAGACGCGAGATCATGCGCCTCCAGCAGCCGAACCAGCCGCCCTTCTTCGAGATCCGGCATCGCACGCAGTTGCGTCACCCGGCCGATGCCGACACCCGCGAGAATGGCCGCATAATGTGCCGCACCGCTGTCGGTCGTGAAATTGCCGCGCACCTCAAGATGACGGACACGGTCCCCGTCCTGGAACGTCCAGACATTAGTCATCTGCCCGAGCGTCGACAGATTGAGGCAATTGTGCCGATGGAGATCGTCAGGCTTCTCCGGCGCGCCGTACAATTCCAGATATTTCGGGCTGGCGCACACGATGCGCCGGGCCGACATGACCTTTCTTGCGATCAGGGAGGAATCGGACATGGTGCCGAACCGGATGGCCATGTCGAAGCCCGAAGCCACCAGGTCCTCGAACTTGTCCGACAGGCTGAGGTCAAGCCGTATCTTCGGGTAGGCCCGGTGGAACGCCGGCAACCGGGGAACGATCGCATTGATGCCGATCATCACCGCGCAGGAGACGCGCAACGTGCCGCTGGGTTCGTTCTTGAGCGCCTGGACGGCGTTTTCCGCTTCGTTCAGGCAGGACAGGGCCCGCTTGCCGTGTTCGTAGTAAATGCGGCCGACGGGCGTCAGGCTGAGCGTCCGCGAGTTGCGATTGAGCAAGACCACGCCCAGGCGTTTCTCCAGCCGGCTCAGGCGCTTTGAGACAGTCGAACGCGGAAGGTCCAGGGCCCTCGCCGCATTCTGAATGCCGTCACGCTCGACCACGGCGACGAAAAGCGCGATATCAAGATCAACGATAGGAGACCGCGTCGCACCGTTGGACCGTTCCTCAATCAACCACGGGCTCTCCAACGGTCAATACCCAAGCGCCTCGGGAAGCCACATGGCCACGTCAGGCACGAACACGACGAGCAGGATAATGGACGCGATCGCGGCAATCAATGGCACCACCTCGATCGAGGCCTCCTTCAGGCTGCAGCCCGCGAAGGGAGCGACGATGAAGAGGCCGAGCGCAACGGGCGGGGTGATCAGCGCGACCTGGACGGTCATGACAACCACAAGGGCAAGATGATGCGGGTCGACCCCGAAACGCACCGCCATGGGGGCCAGAATGGGGACGACCATGATCATCGCGGCCACGCCCTCCATGACCATGCCCAGCAGCAGCAGCAGAACCACCGTACCGACCAGGAAGGCCTGGGGAGAGGAGACCAGAGGTTCGAGAGCCGCGGCCAGGGACTGCGGAATGCCGTTGAGGACCAGCAGCCAGGCAATCAGTTTCGCGGTTGCCAGAAGGATGAAGACCACGCCGCTCATCTTTGCGCTCGTGAGCAGCGCCGCGCCGATGTCCGACAGGGTGAGCTTCCTCAGAATGAGGGTGCCGACGAGCAGCGAATAGGCGACGGCGATGGCTCCGGCTTCGGTTGCCGTGAACCAGCCGCCGATGATCCCCCCGATGACAATGACGGGAACCATCAGGCCGAGGGCCGCGCCCCTGAACTCGCGGAGGATCTCGCTCAGCGACCAGGAGCCCTGCCCGCGCGGGAAGCCGCGCAGCGGCGCCATGATGGCAACGGTCAGCATCAGCGCCAGACCGATCAGAATGCCGGGAACCGCGCCCGCAAGGAAGAGCTTTCCGACCGATAGCCCGCCCCCGTAGATATAGACGATGATCAGCATCGCAACGCTTGGCGGAATGATCGCCCCCATCACCGACGAGGCCGCCGTAATGGCTGCGGCGAAGCCCGGCTTGTAGCCCTCTTTCACCATTGCCGGCACGAGCGTCGAGCCGACGGCCGCCGTATCGGCCACGGCGACCCCGGTGACCCCGCCGAACAGCATGCTCGAGCCGATGTTCACATGGGCAAGGCCGCCGGGAAGCGGTCCCACCAGCGCTTTAGCGAACCCGATCATCTGATCGAGCATCTGGGATCGCGCCAGCAGATCCCCGGCCATGATGAAGAGAGGGATCGCAAGCAGCGGAAACGAGTCCATGCCGCCGAAAATGACGGTGGGCAGGACATCGAGCGACATGCGGTCGCTGCTCAGAAGCATCCCGATGCCGACGAGGCCGAGCGTGAAGGCGACAGGCACGCCGAGGGCCAGGACAACGAAGAAGACGGTGAGCCAGATGGCCATCATAGCGGCGAATCCTCGGTATCCGGCGCGCCCGTGAGGCGAACCCAGCATCGGCGCGCGACGAACAGGATCGTCAGAGCGGCGCCGACCGGCATGGCGGCGTAGACCCAGGCCATGTTGAGACCCAGCGTCACGGTGCCCTGGTTTGCCAGGCGCGGCATCTGCAGGACCGAGTAGATCATCAGAACCAGCAGAAAGCCGATGACAGCCAGATCCGAGACGGTGGCGACAAACAGCCTGGCTTTCGGGCCCAACGTGTCGGTGACCATGCTGATGCGGATATGGCCGTTCTCCCTGGCGACCAATGCGACAGACAGCATGGCGGTCCAGATCATGAGATAGCGGCTCAGTTCTTCCGAAACGATCAGCGAGGTCGCGAAAAAGGTGCGGGCGGCGACCTCCGACATGATCGTGAGGGCGACGATGGCCATCATCGCGATGACGACGATTTCAATGAGTTTTTCGAGGCGCCGCATCATCGGGTCATGCCAATACATATCCGCCGTTCACATCCAGGATCGCGCCCGTCATGAAACGCGAGGCATCGGAGGCCAGAAACAGCACGACGTCCCTGACATCGTCTTCCGTCGCCAGCCTTCCCAGGGGGATACTGCGCGCGAGTTCCTTGCTTCCCCCGCGCTCCTGAAGCAGCTTGTCGACCCGTTCGCCATCGACAGGACCCGGAGCGATTGTGTTCACCAGAATGCCATGGGACGCATACTCATGGGCCAGATGCCGCGTCAGGCCGATCACGCCCGCCTTCGCCGCCGTGTAGGACGCGCCGAGCAACGGGCTGACACTCCGTCCCGCATTGGAGGAGAAGTTGATGATGCGGCCGGATTTCTGGCGCATCATTGTGGCCAGGCAGTGCTTTGCGCACAGGAAATAGCCGGTCAGATTGGACGCCAGGACGTGTTGCCACTCGTCCAGGGGCGTCTCGTGGGTTTTCCGGAAGCCCATCCCGTGCGAGCCGGCGGCATTGACCAGGAGGTCGATCCGATCCCAGCGATCCAGCACGGCTGCGATCGCCTGCTCCACATGGGTCTCGTTCGAGATGTCGGCAGGGCAGGCGATCGCCTGGCCGCCGAGCGCGATCGCTTCCGCGACGGTTTCGCGCGCGCTCTGTTCGTCGATGTCCAGCACCGCAACCGCGTAGCCTGACCGGACCAGGGCAAGCGCCACGTTCTTGGCTATGCCGCGGCCGGCGCCGGAAACCACTGCAACCTTGAAATCTGCCGACACTTGAATACTCCCTGGCAAAAGTGGAGCAGCGCCGAAAGGTGGCGCTGCTCACTATCGTCTTCCTACCGCTTACTGCGACCGCTTTTCCAGGATCGCACGTACGATGGCTTCGCCTTCGGGACCCATGCCTTCATAGGCCTTTTCGTAGACGGAGACCGCAACCTTGCGGAACGCCGCCAGGGTTTCTTCGGGAACCTCGTTGACCTCCATTTCGGCGCGGATGCCGGCCATGAGTTCCTCGGTCCGCTCGTCATTGAGCTGGCGCTGGAATTCGCTGGCCGAAGCAGCGGCTTCGTCGACCACCGTCTTCAGATCGTCCGGGAGCCGGCCGATCGCGGCATCGCTGGCCAGCAGCAGCATGGGCTCATTCACGTGCCCGGTCAGCGAGTAGTATTTCTGCGCTTCGTAGATCTGGTAGGGATAGACGACCGCGGGCGGGTTCTCCTGGCCGTCGATAATGCCCTGGCGGAGCGCCGGAAGCAGTTCGGAGAAATCCATCGGCGTGGGGATGGCGCCCAGTTGCCGGAAGAATTCGACCTGGACGGCCGACGGCAGGGTGCGCAGCTTGAGCCCCGCGATGTCGCCCGGCTGGGTGATCGGCTGCCGGTTGTTGGAGACGTGCCGGAAACCGTTGTCCCACCAGCCGATGATGGAGAGGCCTTGGCTTTCCAGGGTGCCGTCCAGCCTGTCGCCGGTTTCACCATCGAGGGCCTCGAACATGTCTTCACGGCTCTCCCAGAGATAGGGCAGCATGACCGCGTCCAAAGCGGGCGCATAGCGCGTGGCATGGGAGACGCCGGTGACGACGAAGTCGACGCTGTTCATGGTCGCCATCTCGATCGCCTCGCGGTTCGACCCGAGCGAATTGTTGTTGAAGATCGAGACCCGTATCCGCCCGCCACTGCGTGTTGCGAGTTCTTCCGCAAACTTGGTCTGCGCCTGGCCGAACGAGTCTCCGTCATTGGCGAAACTCGCCAGCCGGAATTCGAACGTCTCCTGGGCCACAGCGACGCCAAAGGGCATCGCCATGGTCGCCGCCAGGCACAGGCAGAATAATTTCCGAGTAATCATGATAGCTTCCTCCCGTTGTGTTGCAGGCCCACTCCTCCATGGGTCTCTGCCTCAGTTGACTTCAAGCGGCTCGTTTTCTCCGTTCTTCATTTCGACCGTGACGAAGCGGAGTTCCGTATCTCCGATGTTCTCAAGGTCATGCATCATGAATTCGCCGCGGCCGAACTCGAAATGTTTGGTTTCGCCGACGGCGTATTCGTGTTCGGTCACCTGGCCGTCCATGTAGTGAGACCGGCTCTTCCCCTCGCTGAGGGCTGTCCAGAAGTAGTCGAGCACATGCTTGTGCACCGGAAGCCTCTCGCCGGGCGGCAGGGCGATGTGCCAGACGCGAAGCCTGTCCGTCTCCGAGACAAGGGTGGATCCGACATTGCCGTTTAAGTGATTGTCTTCGAACTCGCGCCGAATGGGGTCTGGATGCTGGTCAGGGCTCATGTCACAACCTCGAAAGCTCAGGGGATGATCTTGGCGGCACGGAACTGATCGAACTGATCCAGGAACATCTGGTGCGTGTCGATGAACTCGAGAAAGCCGTGCTTCCGGCATTTGGTGGTATCCGACATCACGTCCCAGTCATTGGAAAACGCGTAGTTGGCGAAGTTCCAATCCGCCACGCGGGCGTAGGGATTGTCCTGCAGCCCGTGTTTCTTGACGATGCGGTCCCACAGTTCGGTCTTGTCGCTCATGAACGTGACGAGGTCGATCTGCTGTGGCGGCCCGGCTTCGATGCCGAAATAGTCGGCGATCTTCGGCCAGAGGTGCTTGTAGCGGAAGAAGTCGCCATTGGTGATGTTGAAGGCCTCGCCTGCGCAGGACGGTGTGATCGCCATCCATTCCATGGCGCGGGCCAAAAGCCCCGCATCCGTCGCCTGGTAGATCGTCTCGAACGCGCCCGGCTTTCCCGGAAACCTGAGCGGAACGCCCAGTTCCTTTGATATCGTCGCATAGACGCCCAGGACCGAGATCAGGTTCAGCGGGTTTCCGAGCGCCAGCCCGCAAATCACATGCGGCCGGGCGCATGACCAGCTCCAGGCCTTGCCTTCGCTGCGCTCGATCAGCAGATCCTGCTGATCGAAGTAAAAGTTCGGCGGCATGTGACGGGGATCGTCTTCGCGGGCCGGGTTCTTGAAGGGGCCCAGATGCTGGCCGTAATATTTGGTGCCCTGCAGAAGGCAGACGTGCTCGAGGCCCTTGGCAACCGGCTCGATCGCGTCGATCGCGTTCTTCAGGATCGTGATGTTGGGAAGCCTGTGATCGGCCCAGTTCCAGTCCGGCCGGCTGACATAGGCGGTCGAGAAGACATGGGTGACGTCCTTGAGACCCGCGAAGGCGCGCTTTGCATCCGCCGGGTCCGAAAGATCGACGGCCACATGCTCGGCCGATGTCCTGAAGTCCGGAGCGCGGCGGGAGGCGCCGATGACCTTCCAGTCATCTTTGGATGTCAGATGCGTGAGCAGCGATCGTCCGGAGACGCCGGTGGCGCCGAGAATGAGGGCGGTCTTTTGCGGCATTGTCTTCATTACCCTTTACAGATGTTCAAACGATCCGGTTTTCACGGAGCATGAGCAGTTCGGCCCTGATTCCGAGGGACCGGATTGATGCCAGGAATGGCTCGAGCCGGGTGGCGACACTCTCGGGGCTCTCATTTGGCGACGTCCAGATTTCCAGAAGCCCGTCGACTTCTCCTTCGGCCCGCCTCAGCCCGTCGCTGCTTTGCGGGTCGGAGTTGAGAACCAGCCCCACGCGATCGAAGCACAGACGCGCCTGGCGCTCGCCGATCAGCGGCGCCACCTGCCTGCCGACCTCACCCTGCCACCAGGCGACAAAATCCTGTCGCGCGGTCTGCTCCGGCCGCTTGACCGCGAGGACGACTTTCTCGCCGACCCGCCCGACATCCGGCGTCAGCCAGACTTCGTCGAGAAGGGCCTGGGCGCGGCGCGAGGTATAGGCATTGGCGTCTCCCGACCCCGAGCGACCCACTTCCGAGCTGTATGCGGCCTGGCAGGCTTGCCTGTCGTCGAACCACAATTCGGCAAACGCATCCGCTTCGCTTTCCGGCCCGCAGGAGCCCGAAAGCGTGTATTTTCGCAGGCCCGGGAAGACCGCCGCCATCGGCGCGTGCTTGGTCAGCCAACGCTCGACAAAGGCGTCGCGGGTCATATCCGGGCGGCGCTTCAGGAATGTGACAAGCTTCATCAGGTCCTCCATGGAGAGCTGGCATCTGCGATCAAGATCTCCTCCAAGACCGCCAGCCTGTCCATTTCGGGAACGTTAACACGTGCAAGAACAGCAACAAGTCGCCAGACTGCACGCCATCAATGCATATCCTGCACTGTCGGGAGATGCGCATGTCTGGTGTTCAACCCCGCGACGAACCGGACGAACAGTCTGGCTGCCGGCGCCGGTCACGCTCTGGGGTGGGCGATTATCTGTAGGGGGTCATCTGGCAGGGCTTCATTCAGGTCACGTTCGACAACAGCACATCCTCGCTGTGCCGGGATACACAGGCGATCGTGCTTAGCGGCAATCTAGCGGCGATCCTGACGTTTTCCTGCGGCATGAGGAACGCGGCCTTCATTGATCAACCGGCGGAACTCGCAGACTTTGCGAAGTTGCGGTTTCCGGGGCTTGGAAACGCAAAAAGCCCCGCGAAGGGGGCTGAGTGGGCTTGGATTGATTTTGGTTTCGGGGGCAGGATTTTAAGCTGCGACCTTCAGGTTATGGTCGGTGAGGACGAGGAGCTGCCTCGCCGGCGGAAGCGCAGCTTTCGCGCCCGCGACGCTGGCTGCAGGTATTTGCTGGTGTGTATGATTTGGTTGCGGGGGCCTGATTGCACAGAGACTTGTATGAAGATTCGGTTTTTGCTACCGAAGCGCAAACAGGAGTTCCTGGCGTCCCAGCTAAGGAGTCGCGCTCCGCCTTCAGCCTTGTGACTTCGCGACGGAGCCGCTCGATCTCAAGCTGCTCGGGCTTCATCTGCCCTTTCCAGGAAAGTGACCTTGCCCCCGCGCTCTAATCCAGTTTGAAGTTCGTTCTGGCCTAATCAGAGGACCAGGACATGAAGCGTAGCCGTTTTTCAGAAGAGCAGATTATCGGGATATTGAAGGAGCATGAGGCCGGGATTGCGGTTTCGGAGCTCTGCCGCAAACATGGTGTCAGCGACGCCAGCATTTACAAATGGAAAGCGAAGTTTGGCGGAATGGAAGTGTCCGAGGCCAAGCGGCTCCGGGCTCTTGAGGAGGAGAACGGCAAGCTCAAGCGGATGCTCGCCGATGCGATGCTCGATAATGTGGCGCTGAAGGACTTGCTGGGAAAGAAATGGTGACGCCCGCTGCCGAGCGGAAAGCCGTCGCCCATCTCATGGAGCACCATGGGATGAGCGAACGGCGGGCGTGTAAAGCCATCGGCTGCTGCCGCATGACTGTCAGATACAGCACCAGACGAGGCGATGATGCCGACCTTCGGGCGCGCATGATTGCGATTGCCAGAGAACGCCGACGTTTCGGCGACCGACGACTGCATGTCATGCTCAAGCGTGAGGGGCATGTCGTCAACCACAAGAAGCTGTTTCGGCTCTACCGGGAGGAGAAGCTTGCCGTTCGCCGTCGCGGCGGACGAAAGCGGGCGATTGGGACACGAGCACCCATGTTGATCCCGCAGCGCCCGAACCAGCGCTGGTCACTGGACTTCGTCTCCGATCAGTTCACGGACGGTCGCCGCTTTCGGATTCTGGCCATCGTCGATGATTGCACGCGTGAGAACCTGGCGCTTGTCGCGGACACATCACTGTCAGGGCTGCGTGTAGCCCGTGAGTTGGATTGCCTCATCGCCGAGCGTGGCAAGCCGAAGATGATTGTCAGCGACAATGGGAGCGAGTTTACCAGCAATGCGATCCTCGGCTGGGCCGACCGGGCAAGGGTCGAATGGCACTACATCGCCCCCGGAAAGCCAATGCAAAACGGATTCATCGAGAGCTTCAACGGTCGCCTCCGGGACGAACTGCTCAATGAGACACTGTTTTCATCCTTGACCGCTGCCCGAACAAGCCTGATCAAATGGCGGCTCGATTACAATGGCAGCCGGCCGCACTCGCAACTCGACTGGCAGACACCAAACGAGTTTGCATCAACCTTCGCACCACGACGGGCATTGGCGCTTCGCAACATGGAAAGCACCGCGCCACCGCCCGTCGCATCAACCGCCTATCAGGGCAAAACCAACGCCGGAAACGAACTCAATGCTGGATAAAACCTGGGGGCAAGGTCAGAACCAATAGCCTTCCAAACCACTTGCGCCTCAGCCTTGAACATCACCCATTAATATCAAACCGATAGCAAACCCCATCAATCCAGATGGGGAATGAATTGTATGCTTCCAGATATTTTGATTTCCGAAAAGCAGGCCTTCCTGACTCACTGCCAACACACCAAGGGACTGAGCCAACACAGCGTCGACGCCTATGAGCAGGACATCGCCGGCTACCTAAAGTTCGCCCAACTGAATGATTATGGGGATGAACTAAATGGTCGAGTGGTGCTCGACTATCTCAACCATTTGAAAAGAGAACGTAACTACAGGCACGCGACCATCCGTCGGCGGCTAGTGACACTGCGAGCTTTTTCGACTTGGCTGCGCAAAGCCGGTCATATTGAAGAAGATCCCTTTGCCGGACTGGAAATTGACCTCCGACCACCCAAACGCTTGCCGCGTCCTGTCGAATGGGTCGATGTGCGAACAATGTTAAAAGAAACTGACGGAGAGCGCTCCAAGGCGTCATCCAGCATTCCTGCGCTTTCGAGTGAACTTCATACGATATCGAAAACGACTGCGCTAGCGATCAAGCTGATGGTGGCCACGGGGGTACGCGTCGGCGAGCTGACGCAGATCAAACTATCCAACATATCCAATGACGGCTTTCGAATACGCATTCATGGCAAGGGCAGCAAAGAACGCAATGTCTATATCGGCAATTCCAAGCTGCGTGTCGAGCTGCAGTATATAAAATGGCAAGCCAGCCAAGCCGCGCATCACGGCGATTACCTGCTTCTCAACAGCGCCCGCCGGCGTCTCACCGAACAAGCGCTTAGGCGAAGGCTCCGCCTTCTTGCGCAAGCCTGCAATCTGGACACGCGCGTGACCCCTCACCGCTTTCGTCATTCCGCCGCTACATTCTTGATCGAAGAAGGGGTCGATATCCGCTTCGTCCAGCGACTTCTCGGGCATTCAAGTATTGCGACCACTGAAATCTATACCCGCGTCTCGGATACGGCCCTCATGCAGGCCATGAATACAGCCGATACGCTGGGAAAAATACTCGCCGAGTTCACATAACTCGGAATTATGATACGCATTTGCTTACATACCGCATGGAGCGTTCCGGCCAATTTTATTGGAGGGACAGAACGTTTTCTAATAGAGCTTGCTAAAGAGTTAAAAGTTCTGGGCTTCGACCCCTTCGTCGTTTGTTCCAATTTGCAGCGTGAATTGGATATTGAAGGCGTCGAGGTGCGCGGCCGGATACCCG
Source organism: Hoeflea sp. BAL378 (assembly GCF_000759435.1). GTDB lineage: Bacteria > Pseudomonadota > Alphaproteobacteria > Rhizobiales > Rhizobiaceae > Hoeflea. The sequence goes on along the minus strand of NZ_JRJG01000030.1, from coordinate 15,589 downwards.
CTGAATTTCAAACGCACTATCGCAAAACTGACCCAAATATAGCAGCGTTCATGAAAGACGCCGTCTATAATCAAGAGGCCTCGAAAGGAGCTTTTCGGCATATTTCAACTTACGTCCAGAAACAGATAGAAGACGTCGAGGCCGATCTTTTTCACTTCAACGCGTTTTCCGCGGCCCTTTACGTTAAGACAGAAGTGCCGCAGGTTGTTACCAACCACGAAAATGCCCGCGAACTCGAAGGGTTCTGGCATCATGGCGCCTTCGAAACAATGGGGCAGCTTGTTCGTAGTGACCCTGACGCGTTTCCATCGTCTCCCCTTTTGTTCACACCCAGCCGCTTCTATTCGGAAGAGTATTCAAACGCGTTTTCCCGACAAGTTCGGGCAAATCATCTTGGGGTAAACTTAGAAAATTTCGCTCCAGTCAAAGTGCGCCCAAAATCGGAACGCCAATACACAGTCCTTCTTCCGTCACGCTTTTTCCCGGCTCAGAAAGGGCAAGATGTCGCTCTGCGGGCTTGCAGGATTTTACGCGATAAAGGCCACAGCAATTTTTCGTTCCTTTTCACGGGCGTCCGAGATTATTACGGAGATATGGTCGAGTCGTTTCGACAAGAAGCCCGCGAACTTGGCATCGCTGACGCGATCCGAATTAAAAATTTCTCCAGGATGCAGGACGCATTCGAGGAGGCAGATATCGTCATTTCACCAGAAAGATACTGCTCATACGGGCTGTCCGTCTCGGAAGCGCTCGCGTCAGGAAAGGCTTTAGTTCTCTCCGAAATTCCGACCTATTTGGAGATAGCATCTACCTTTCAACACGCTACCTTTGTTGCCGTAGACGACGCGGAAGGCCTCGCGAACGCGATCCTTCGTTGTTCAGCTACCAGAGAAAATCATCAACTCGATATGATTAGATTTCGGCTTAAAAACGATTTCAGAGATTGTGCAAAAAGATATGCGAATGCATATCTGCAGCTACTTCGTATATAAAGAATTTCGAGAGATCAGGCGCCTCATCTTTACAAAAAAACTAAGCCGAACGATACGAAGTTTAATTTCGCCTTCTTCCGCAAAAATCTCAAAGTCTAGCGGTGTCGGATAGTCATTTGCAGGACAAACCAGCACCCTGCATCTCAGCGGCGTTGTCGCCTTGATACGAACTCGGACCCGGCGCCATCCGAATTCGGATGGAAAAATGAAATACTCTTTTTCCGCTGACCGCAGAAGTTTGCAAACGTCAATACTGCTTGTCGTTCCGGGATTTATCTCAACGTGTGCCGGATTGCCGAGCGCCGACCAGCATAAGAGATCATTTGCAACACCGCGTTGTGATTTTGGGTGAATAATCTGATAGCGAGGGACGTCGAAAGAGGGCTTTTCTTCCTTGTATTCATGTAAGTTCTCAAAGGCTTCTGCCTCAGACGGATCAAGAATAAGCGAATGATCCAGGTCAAGAATGGTTAACGTGCAGAAGCATTTAGTGGCCGCATTTCGACCAACGTTGCCCACTCGAATAGAAAGAAATTGGCCATCCTCCTGAGTGAAAGTTATCGGCTTCCTATACTGAATCGTTACGCGCGGTTTGTCGACAATCCGATAGATTTCCCGTCCTAAGAGACCTCCGATCATTAAGCTGATTAAGGTTTTCGTCACCTCGTCGAACGGGAAAATCATACGGATAATTCCGAGTTATGTGAATTTCAACTTTCGCAATAATTACGAGCTTCGGAGAAACTTGCAACTAAAAAGACTTTGCGTAGGACCAAGAAGCGCAGCTCGAAGTCGGCCTTACCGATCATCCGAAAGTGACGGTGTCCTGTCTCGTCAATCGTCCGGTCATTCTTTTCATGTTGACGTCACGGCGTTGTGAAAATGGTTTTCTCTGACCTGCCTGCGCACCATTTCCAGCCCCTCGAAATTCTTGGATTCTCCAGCCGGGGAAAAGCGCAGCAGCATGCTCAACGCACCATCCAAATCACAGGCCCGGTCTGCCCATGTGAGATATTTGATTACATCGTTCTGAAGCGATGGCTTCCGTCTGGATGAGGACAAAGGCCACCAGCTGCTCGGCTCGTGGCTATAGTGGCCCTCTTTGACTTGCTGGGACGCAACATCACACCACTCTGAATGGATACCGTCAGCAAACAGATAACCGAATGGCACGATCCATTCTGGCTGTCGCAGTGTGCAGTAGAGTCCGAAAGCTTGCTTGATTTCGGGATCCTCGTCCATCTCTGATGCACATCGCTCGAACGCGCGGACCAGCAGTGAAAGCGCGAGTTTGTCGGAGATTATGCGCCGCGCAATTGGAGGGATATTGCCTTGCTCAATCGAAAATGCCAGTTCCCGAGCCAGTACCAGCAACTCGATAATGTTGCCTTCTTTCTGAAGCCATCCACGCTCTGCAAAGATTGGGGCGACAACACAGAACTCGGCAACCGAAATCCCCTCCAGGATTCGGGAGGCTTCGAGGGCGCACCAATTCTGGATCACCGAACGGCTGCTCGTCAGTCCGTGAATCAGGATCGTGCGCATGGCGAATTCGGACGATCGGCTGAAGGTTGCCCTCGACGCATAGTTTTCGACTATCTGGCGGTCGATATCTTCAGCGAGCTCGCGGTCATAGAGCCGGGCAACCACAAGCGCCTGGGCAAGCGCCTGCCAGTTTTTCCGTCCACGGGTCTCAAATATACGCGCCAGCAGGGATGGATAGCGCTCCCCCCAGAACTTCGCGGACTCGACATTGGCCAGCGACAACCGGGAAGCATAAAATGCAAACGAGGTGACGTCGCATTGCTCGATAGGCATCAACAGATCTTGCTCTTCAAGCCTGTCCCAGCGTCCACATTTGATCTGTAGGTGCTGCCAGGCAGTCATCGCCGCTTTACTGGGCGGCAAGCCCGCCGTTTCAAACGGATCAATGCCCATCAGCAACTGGACGCGAGGTTCGATTTGCCGGTCGTCCATACCCCGAAGGCTGCTGCCAGTGCGTGCTACATGTTCCCAAAGCAGATCGGCAGGCAGTTTTCTCATGTGTTCGAGCGCCATCGGCCTGTCGGCAAAGTGCGCTTCGAGGACGCACCAGCCCGGCGATCCTTCCTCCATATCCCCGCGGGCTGCCGCAAGACTATCAATCAAGGAGCTTGCGCCAGTGACAGATCTTACATCCTCTGGCGAGCCACGCAGCAGCCGATAGTAGACTTCCTCCAATGGATCGGAAACCTTCGGATTCGAATGGTAGTCGATGAGCGCATCCAGCACCTGGTGAAAGCGTTTCGGGTCATGGCGCCGCATCATCGGCAGAGTGCGGGCGCGGAGATCGCGCCGATGACGCAACGCTCCATTGCTTGCCTCAACGATCCAGCCTTCGAGGGAAAGTGTTTCGAAAGCTTCGCCGGCTTCCTCATCCGAAAGGCCGCAGATCCCGGCAAGGACATTCCTCACCAGCTTCATGTCGACGGTCCGAGCTACCAGGCCCGGCCAGGCGAGCTTGCGCGCATGCGGGTTGCGGATATGGTCGAGAATGCGCCTCTCATAGAGCGCCCCGACGAAACCGTCATCAGCATTCTCTCCCAGCCGATGAATGTCGTCGATGAGCGCCTTGCGCTTCGAAGGAACTGTCTCGCGGACGATTTCCACGGCAAGCCTTAATGTCAGCGGCTCGCGCCGGATCTCCGAATGCGACCTGCTGCCAGCAATTTTGCTCGCCCAAGCCGAGTTCCATTCGGCACCCATCAGGTTTTTGCCAAGTCGGTCGACCATTGTCTGGGCCTCGCCGACCGACAACGCCTGCAACTGAAGCCTTTCCACCCGAAAGTTGTTTTCGTTGACATCAAGCAACTCGTTAAGTCCGGAGCGCCCAGCGGCCACAATGCAGAGTTCGGGGAACGGTCTTTCAGTCAGCGCCTTAACCATTGCAGCGACACCATTCATCGCCAGCGGATCGGCTTGGACAATCTCCATTGTATCAAGTGTCAGCAAAAAAGTGCTTGCGCGGCAGCTCTCAAGGACACTGCGAATTAGGTCCTGGAATGTTTCAAAGTAGGCCCTCAGAGGGACGCCTTCATTGCCGGACAATGAAGAACGAATGTCGCGCCTGAGCACATTGAGCGGCTTGGAAGAATCCGGAAACTGCAGCGAAACCTGCCGGGCAATCTCCACCAGCATCTGACCCGGACTGCGTGGTTGCAGCGCTGCCCGGTCAAAATCCAGAAAGGCGAACGGAAAGCGGGTCTGCGACGAGAGTGCGTGATCATAAACGAACTTGGCGATCAGTGTCGACTTGCCGAGGCCGCCAGGCGCTGCAATTGTCAGTAGCCGGGGAGGCCGGTCAAAGATCTGGTGGGTCAATGCGCTTTTGCTGCGCGCAAATCCTCGGCTCAATGTCTCGCTCAAAGATTGTGAGCCGAGCACATCGACAAAACTGCGCAGGGCACGAAGCTCCGCGGTGCGACCGACAAACCGGTCATTGTAATCGTCAGATTTATCAAGATCGAGCCCGATGATGATGCCGAGCGGATCAAGCAGTTCGGCGAGATCCGTCCGCCGCTGGTATTCCGCTGCGTCCGGCAGCGATGGGGACAGGAGGGTTACTCCGTCGAGCGCCCCGCGAGCTGCGGTAATCGCACGCAGACGGCGTAAGGAGAGTGTCGCAAAGTCCATGATCCTGTTTCCGCGCAACAGCTCGCGCATATACGCACCAGTTAGTGCAACAGAGTCACCGCCACCCGGGCCTATGGTTCTTTCGTCTTCCGCTTCCTGGTCAGAAAGCAGTTTTTCGACAAGCGTTGCGGCGTCGGGGTGATTAAGTACCCGCCGCCGCTCCTCGGATGACAGACGCAGCAGCTTTGTGCTACCGATCGACACCAGGGCGGATCGCGCCACCACCCAGTCGTACTCCTCCGGACTGAGATTCAGGGACGAAGGGTCCATATTGTAGCTGAGCGCGGCCTCAACCTGGGGCGGCGAGATCGCGGGCACCTCGGAATCCAGTCGTACCGGGCGCGTGCCTGCCGTCGCTCCGGCAAGTCTGGTGACCGCATGGAGCGCCATTTCTCCGCCGATCCTGAGAGCTTCGCTCCGGATGCTCTCATCCTGCATCAGCCTGGACAACAGGTTTCGCGAGTTCTCCTTCATAGCTGGCGTCCGTTCTCTTTGTAAATCGCCTGGATGTGGTCGGCAACCAATTGCTGCCCCAGCGAGAGGCCCGTCTCCTGATCGATGCCGGCAGCCAGGAATTTGGTGAGAAGCGGGGGAACCAAGCCGCGGATCACCATCGCCTGAGTCACAATCTCATCGTCTTCCGCGTCAATGTTGGCTTCCTCGACCGCAGATCTTATCACCGCTTCGATAAGCTGGAGCTCCGGAACGCCAGTATCAAGATGCTCGATGGTTACTTCTTCGCTCAACAGGAAATCCGGGACATAGCCGAGAAAGAGCCAGCGCAGGTCCTGCCGAACGCCGGTCACGGAGCTCTCCGCGACATCCGCGCCCAGAAGAGCCGAGACGAAGCTTTTCACATGTGCCGACATTGAAACGACGTTGAGATCGTCGATTGCGATCCAGCCAACCGACCACCGCTTTTCCTCGACAATGATGTCGGGCGCCTCATTGGCAATATCCACCATATGTTGGGGCGTATCAGCGCCGAGTTCTGCAAGGACGATTCGTGCCCGCTCGGACTTGTTGACCTCAATCTTGCGGTGCTTTTCGAGAATATCGGTGAACCAGTTCACCATCTTGTTGGAAGCCCAGCGGTCAACCTTGTCGCCATCCTGCGCATGCGGAGGCAGGTCGGCGCTCGGCCGTTCCGGCATCGTCGCAAGGATGTCTTTGGAAACACCGAAGGCTTCGGCAAGGATGGTGACGAAGTCCTCGAGCTTTTCCGGCAACAACTCCGTCGACCCGCCCAGCACAATGACGATATGCGACCGGTCGGCCGACAGCGCCGATCTCAGAATGTGCGTACTGAAGGTTTTTCCCGAACCAGCCTTCGATGCATCAGCCGCATAGACGCGGTCGGCGCGGCTCATCGCCCCGTCCGCCGGCGAGAGGGTGGCATTGATCCAGTTCAGCAGCCTCGTGCGTCCGAGAATCGGCGACAGAGTGCTGTCGGTGCGTTCCACCCGCCAGGCTCCCATCGCTTTGGGCGGATCCACTGAAACATTTGCCAAATGGGCCGCGATCAAAGGCTCGACAACATCGAACCGGATCGCCTGGTTTCCTTCGACAGGACCGTTCGGTCGATAGGCAGCATTGTGTATTCCGACGATGCGCATTTCCTTGTCAAGACAGGGCGCGCCCGATGTGCCGGCGGCGGTCTCGATGATGGACACCATGCGTGTGCCGCAGGGAAGCAGCTTATCGAGCCGGCCAAAATCGAACTGGCGCGGCCAGCCCTCGGGATGCTGGGGAATGATAATTCGGGTCTGGTTCTGGAAGTTTGCAGATGTCAGCCGTGCGATCGGCAACCAGCCCCGCGGCTTCAAATTGCCGGGCCTGATCGGTTGCAGGCCCACCGGTTCGGCAAGCCGGATGAGTGCAAAATCCAGTTTTGATTTCAACTCCGTGATATCGGCCGGTGTCGGGTGGGCGCGGTTTCCGTCCCAGTCGACCTTGTCGCGCGAGTAAACGAGCCAGTCCGGGGAAAGGCCGACCACCCGAATGCCTGCCAGCTGATCGATATTTGCGAGGCCGGTTATTCCCGAGCCGGCCTCGTAGTTGAAGATGACCTTGAAACAATCGGGAACTTCCCCTGCCCGGCCTGCCTGCACCAAAGTATCCAGGACATGCATCGATGTCAGGACCAGGTCCGGTCCGACCAGGAAACCTGTACCCGTCGTCACCCTGGTTTCGACGCCGATCAAAAGTTCGCCGACAATGCAGCAGACACGTGCGCCGATCGTGTTGGCAAGCGACTTAAGGTTACTATCGCTCAGGAAATGATCGCGGCGGGCCATAAGGGCCTGATGTGCCTGAACGTCGGATTTGGCGGAGCGGGTCAGCGGACCCACAGCTGATTTGAATTCATCAGACCACAGCATCTCGCTGAAGAATATTTCGGCTATATCGCACGCAAGCTCGCGCTGATTGGCCTTGTCGAGAATTGCCCTTGCGACGGAATAGGCGGAATTGCTCTGACCGACTGAATGCAACTTGATGAATTCCTCGATATCGTCGATGAGCTTGTGCTGGCGTGCGAAGGACTCCAGCCTTCCGGGGTTGAGATGCCTGGCGCAACTGGCAGCGAATGTGTCCAGTTCGTTTGCAGTGAGTTTCATCGCATGGCCTGCCTACAACATTGAACCAAGCGTTGGATGATTTCGAAGCGCTGTTGCCGCTATCGCCCGATTGCCTTCTCTTGCATCCCCCCAATAATGAAGCGCATGCACTGATGTGTCAGCAAAACCATGAACCGCTGCGCCGGAATAGCCGCCAATGGTGGGTGCATCGTGAACAATATGTGCCTGGCCAGACATAACCGGGTCCATCAGCTTGCCGAAACTGACCCGTTTTCGTTCGTCCGGATTATCGAACACCATCTGGATATCGTCCGGTACGCTGGCCAACCGGCCCGGATGCCCGACCACATAAAGCCGATCGATATCGAAGACGCTGTCGCGGGAGATTGTCAACGCGTCGGGCTCGGCTCCGGCGCGATGCTCGACCTTGAGAAGAGCGGCATCCACCGGATCGGCATCCTCGGACACAAAGGGAATGTCGACAATCCGATAGGTTGAGTCTCGCGGCTCTCCGCTGTCGAAAGCAAAGTCGAGACAAATTTCATACTCGCCCTTCAGCCGCGCTGTCGTTGTCCCGGGCACCCGCCGCGCCAGCCGTGTTCCATAGGCCGGTGGGAAGAGGACATGGCGATTGGTCAAGGCCAGATTTCGGGAAATGAGAAACGCCGTTCCCTGGACCCAGCTCAGGCTCGGGAGAAGATTGTCCGTGACGCGAACCGCCGCTGCGGCCGACACGCTCGCCAGAATCCTGGTGATATGGGCGTCGGCCAACATCGCCCACATATCTGCGCCCGGATATTGACGGATATCATCCAGCGTATCTCCCATCACCCGCACTGCAACGAGTTGTCCGCGCCCTTGAACAACGGCTTCCAGAGCCATCGTTTCCTCTGTGTCGAGAACCCAGTCCGGAGCACCATCGAGCTTCATCAAGCCATTTTGCGCCTTGCGCACAATGTTCGTTGCCATGGCTTCGGCTTCCGTCGCGCCCAATTGTCTGTGACCTCTGTTCGCAGCAAGCAGCCGCTCAGAAATCGCCTGAACATCGCGCATGCCGGGAAGCGCGCCCACACCGCCCTGGCTGCTCTCAAAACTGGCTTCTGAACTGCCGGCGCGTCCAAGCTCTGGTGCGCTCATATGCCCGAGCGTGGGGAAAAGACGGCGGATGCGTTTGGCGGTCTGGTCGAGATGAAAATCATCAATGGTGCTCATTGCGGCCCCCTACCGAATGATTTTAAGGGCATCGTCGCCCAACAATTTCTTCAAACCGCTCGACAGTCGCATCGGCGGCCGGGCTTCAAGCTGGCCTGCAGCCGACTGGCTAAAGCGCGCCATGTCGAGGCCGGAGCAAGCCAGCTCAAGCAGGCTTTGACGATCGCGAAGCACTGGAGCGGCGGCCTCAGCCTGGCCGACCCCGGCAACCTCAGCAAGCAGTTCCCTCACCTGGGCCTCAATGTCGCGGACGTGGCCGGGAGCAGATTCGAGGCCAGCGACCACCGCCGGATCGGCTTTGATCAGAGCCTCGGCGTTGACGATCCCGACACCATATCTTTCTGTGTCAAAGCCCGCAGGCACCCGCGAAGACTTTGCCAACACACCACGGAAAAGGCCCTGCAGCGTCATGCCCGGAGAAAGCCGTGCAATCAGCGCGTCGCGCCCGTGGTGGGCCAGCCAGCAGGCCGCCACTCCTGCAAGATGCGCGGTCGCATAAGACGTGCCCTGCCCGGCACTGGCTTTCGCCGGGTTGGACGCATCGCGCGCGTCAGCCTTCAGCACCATCTCGGCCGGACCGGACACATCGACGCTTCGGCCCGAACTGGACCCCTTCCAGGGTTTGTCTTTCTCGTTGACGCCGCCAACCGCGATCACCTCGTCATAGCGCGCTGGCCAGACCACGGTACCCACGCAATTTCCTGCGGCCGCAAGCACGATGATATTGGCTTTGACTGCCTTGCGCACGGCGTCGTGCAGCGCCGAACTCACGACCCCGCCGAGGCTCATGGTAATCACATGGGCCCCCTTGATCCTGGCGTGATCGATCGCTTGCGCGACACGGCTTTGATTGAAGACCGCCACGGATCGGATGCAGCGGATAGGCACCAACATGGCTTCGGGCGCGGAGCCCCGAACCAGACCCGCTACCGGACTGGCGGCGACGCTGCCGGTTGATGTTCCATGGCCGAGATTGCCGCTGCCAGTCATCGGATCGACAGGTGACTTGCCACCTTCGACGAAGTTAGCCGAAAGCGGATTTTTGGCAACTTTAGGCGGCATTTCCTTGTGCGTAGGGACGACGCCCGTATCCGGTTGAAATATCTTGATGCCTTTTCCCTTGGACGGTTTGCCTTGGCTCTCTGAAAAGGCCCAGGCATTCGGAACACGGGTCTTGTTGATGGCCCAGTCCTTGTCAGTCGGTTGATTTGCAGGATCGTCCTCGTTGACCCAGCACCAAAAGGCCCAATTGGCGCTCTCCGCGCTACCCTCGCTTGGGCGAAGCGTATCGGAATCATAATAGTGCGTCGCAAGATCCGGTTCGACCGTCTCGGCTGCCAGAAGCGTGTTGATCGCTCGGGCAACGTCAAACAGGTCCGCCCGGTCATCCGATGTGGCGCCAGGGATGTCGATGGCACGATAACGATCAAGGTCCCTGTCGCTGGCAAAGAGCGGCGAAACGTTGACCTCCAGGTTGAATGCAGTCTCGATCTCTGACTTGATCGTTGCGTCGGATAGCGGTGTACCCAACAAAACAACGAAGCGAACCTCGTCCATATCGTCGGGTTTCTTGCCGGACGTTTGTTGCTCACGCCATAGGGATACTATGTCTTGGACACTTGGGGATATGGCGCTGAATGCTGCTGGCGGGAACGCCGTGCCAGACGCTTCAAATCCGGAAGCTGCAGCCAGGCTAACCCCTTCTGTCGTTTCCACCTGATCGGCGGCCCGGGTTGCCGGATCAAAGTCGAGATCTGCCAGATCTTCAATCCTGGACACGGCAACCATGTACCGTTTCCATGTGGTGGGGACCAGGAATTCAAGCTCGACGGAGGAAAGGTCTTGCTCCAGCAGGAATGCAAAACTTTCCAGCGCACCATTTTTTTCTGCAACGATCACTTTCCAGTAGCGTTGTGGAATACGAACCGCGACCGATCCCTCAAGGTCAACTCCAAGGAAAACCGGATCATTTGGCTCGAGCACCGGGCCGCTGAAGACCACCAGCTTCTCCGTATCAGCTTGCGACAGGATCAGGTTTTCAAGATCGCCCCAATTATCCTCGCCGAGATTTGATCTGTTGAAACCTGCCACTTGCGGCGAACAATTGGTCACATGAAAAGTATCGCCATTTGCATTGCGCATTTCATCATAGGTCATCCCCCAGGCAACATCGTCCCGCCGAACAATGTGCCCCTTGTCGAAGGACCCTCGATCCTTGGTGAAAAACTTGTCGGGCAGCTGTTCGGTCGCCAGGATGCGCGGATCGGAAAACCATTTTTCCTGGTCATTTGGGCCCAGGTTGGCGAGGCCTTTGCGCGAGTAGTCTGATTGAGGACGGTTTTCCGGACGCTTGACGGCTTTGCTGGCATCGACATTGGCTGCGGTGAAGAATGCAAGCCGTCGCTGTCGATGCATGGCGAGGGAAAAATGATGGTAATGTAGCAGATGGCTTCCATCCTCCACCCTTGCCAGGTTTTGCGGATTGCGCGGCGTCGGCAACGAAACGCGCATACCGAGAAAGTCAGGATCGTAGCCCCTCCGTGTGGAATAGTCGGGGTCGCGAACGGGCTCCTCTGCACGTTCGATGTCGTCGATGGCGGGCGGGGCAACGGATGCGACGCTGTGGGTCTGCACCGCGCCAAGCCGGACCGTTATCTCGAGTGGAACCGTGACTGTCACTTCTCCAGTTTCCTTGGTCATGCTGCTCCTCCCCGCGGAATCAGTGTTGAGAGTAATTGCTGACGGTTCGGCGGCTGAGGCCTCTGCGCTCCGCCAGAATGGCTCCCAGTCCGACCGCGCCCGCGACGCCGTGCCCGCGAACCGGACGCCGGCATCTATGACCCGGCCATCTGTGGCGAGCGCGCCCGTCGGAACGCAGAAATTTGCCACAGCATAGCGGCCGCCGAAATGCAGTCCGATCACCTCGCCAGTCGTCACGTCGAGGACACATGCGCCTGAGTCTCCTCCGAGTGTGGATGCATCGTGGGTCTGAGCCTCAACTGCGTGGTTGTAACTCCTGACCGTGGCGATCGCTTTCATACGTCCCGGTTGGAGCCGTTTGACGCCGTAGATCCCATCGAACACAAAGTTCTGGACATCGGCCGGATTGCGCGGATCGAAGCCGGGATATCCTATGACTGCGACATCACGGCCGATGAGAGAACCGGCTGGTTCTGTCGAGAGGACGAGCGAAGAAAGATTTCCCGGCAGCCCCTCGACCTTGACCAAAGCCATGTCCCAATAGGGATGGATCATCACGACCTTGGAGAATTCAAGATAGAATGTTCTGATCGAGCGCCGCTCCCTGAGGAAATCAACGCCGCCTGACATGCCAAGTATGAAACTGAGGTTTCTCAATCCAAGGCCCGTCGAAAACAATTCGGCAACGTGACGGTTTGTCATAAGCAAACCGTCACCAACAATGAAAGCGGTGCCGCCATAGGGCAGTGTTGGGTGGTCAGGGAGTTCGACCCGGCCAATCTTGGGAAGGGCAGTGTGAAGCCGTTTCCGGATCGGATCGCTGTTCAGATGAAGCCAGTCTTGATGGCGGGTTTGATAGTCTCCATCGACAATGTCGATTGCCGGCCGGCGCTCCGGAATGATAATCGCTTCAAGATGGAAACGCTCTCCGGGGGAAAGCGTTTCTCCCATAACAAGCTTTTCAAGCGTCTTCTGGCCAAGGATATCCGGACCGCCAGCTGCCTCAGGTCCAGAAGATTCCTCAAGAATTTCATCCAACTCGCCCGAGTTGGTCGTGCCGCATAGATACGTCTTCAACGTTAGGTCAACCAAGTTTGTATTCACGTTGCGACCTCCAGTCTGCGTTCTAAACTGCGCACAACTGATACTCCATTATGCACGCAATTTTTCCGCTTGCAACCTACGCTCGAATGTCACGCTTGTAACTGTTCATTCTCCGCTCAAAATTTGGTAAATTGTTTTTTGAGACAAACATAGTCGAACGGACGCCCCGTGATGGTCTTGCTACCAGCATGTCCAGCGGGAGCCGGAGCTCGTTGCCAATGATCGTCCAGTCGAACTGGAAAGCTTCTCCCGGATGAGAACCGCTTCAGGCAATTTCAGCAAAGCGCACTGAAACAGCAGCAGATTTGAGTCAGAGCCTGCTCTCCATGGGAATCAACAGATGGCGATCGTATCGCTTTGAATCTATTTCTTGAGAAGCCCGACACAGGCCAATTTCATTTCAGCATCCTCGGCAAAGACCTGTCGGCAGAGCCGCGCTCGATCCAACACCACCTTGATTTCAGAGTGGTCGGCCTTGTCGATTTCCGCCTGCCGCTCGGTCGCCTGTTCCCGCATCAGGGACAGCACCCGAAGGTACGACGCCTGATGCGCGCCGAAGGCCGCGCCAAGCACGAGGGCGCTGAGCATTGGCGCAAGAACGGCCAGCTTCAGGTCCGACCGTTGCTCCTTCTTACGTTCGAAGAAGTAAACCGTAACGCCCGAGATCAGAGTGACAGTGGCACCTGGCCATCGCCTTCATGATCGCAGGCATCCTGCAGATGGCCATCACCCTCCTCTGGTCTCTGTGGTGGCGCGAGGGGGGCCTGATCGTCATGATCATGGCAGTCGCGCTGTCGCTCAGCTCGGCCTGGATATCGGCCGTGTTCGTGGTGCTGGCGATCGAGGATGCCACGCTGCAGCAAAATTCGCGTTCGGCGGCGATTGCCCCGGCCCGCACCGCGCTCGGCAATTTCTCGGCCAGCCTGAGGACCGCCTCGTCGGCCATGCAGACGGCGGCGCGTGACGCGGCTGCGTTGAAACTGCGCGAGGACACGGTGGGCGGCACCTGTCCGGGTAACACCGAGGCGGGCGAGGGGCCGCGCCAGCGCATGCGCGACCGCCACGCTCAAGCCATGGCCGGTGCGTCGACCATTGCCGACGCCCTGGCGGCCGAGGCGCTGGACGTCGATTTCGCGCTGCAGCGCGCAACTAAAGAAGAGTTGCCCGAGGTCTTCGGTCGCGCCGTCCGTCTGTCGATGGATCCCCGCATCAGCGCCCTGCGTACCACGCTGACGCAGGTCGGCATCGAGCTGAGCGACGGGTGGGTCGACAACGGCAATCCATATACCTGCCCGACGCCCCAATTCCAGGTGGTGGTCGACGTGGCGCTGTCCGCGCTCGCGATCACCCCCCTGGCGACCGATCTGCCCCGCGCCGCCGCGCCCTCTACTGCCGATTCGAGCGCGCTGCTGGTCGAGTCGCTCAAGTCCCTGCTGCGCGGCGAAGCGCCGCCCAGCAGGCCGGCGCTGCTGGCGATCGGCATCGCGGTGTTGGTCGAGTTGTTGCAGATTGGCCTGATCTCGCGCCGTGAAGGCCGCCTGCGCAAGCTGGGCGTGGTTCCGGACGCCAATGAGAGCTTCTGGCGGGCGGGTCGCCCGCGCAAGCATCAGCGGGCAATGATGCTGAAACTTCTCGCCGCACTCGACCGCTACACCTATTTCGACGGCAAGGTGCTTGTCTACGCGATGCCCCAGGGCGGGGGCGAGGATGCCCGCCGGCCGGTCGCGTACTTCGACCTGAAGCTCTATAATCCGACGCTCCGGGCCTTCGAGCTGGGTGACATCGACCCCGACTGGGTCGCCCAGCGTGAACTGCAGAATGTGCGCTTCGATCTCTACAAATTGCCCGCCCACGTCGACGCCTGGCGTCGCGTGGCCACGCGCGATCTTGCCGCATCGGTGCGGTCGCCCATTTGGGGTTGATCCGCGGCGCATACCCCTATCGTTGGTCAACCCGTGCGATCCTGCTCGACAAGGTCGATGCCACTCGCCTGCTGACCCGCATCCGCCGGCAATGGTTCGCCAAACGCAAGTCGATCGCCGCCATCCTCGAGGAGGTGATGACCAATGAGGCGTCCGCGCTTCTCGATACCGATGCAGCCAACAAGGCGGCGGATGCCGACGAGGAGTGATGCCGCGACAACATCCTAAATGGCGAGTTCGGTGGGTATCTTCAGTGGCGCCAGTCTTCCGTTGCGATGGTCGCTATGAGTTAAGAGATGATCAATACGATCTGTGAGCCGCTGAACCTCCAACTCGATCACGCCGTCTAGTTTCTCTGGGTAGACATATTGGGCGAACCGCTCAGTCATTTTCGAGGTCACTCTTATACGCCAATTCCAGAATGGCGAAATGCGCCGCGGCCTTCGCCAGGTAAGGCTGGACTTTCGGGTCCACGAGTGCCGCGGGCCGCTTGAGGTGGAGCTAGGTCGTCTCGTCGAAGGCCTCTCCGCAACCGAAACGCACGCTGGGGCGCAACAGGCACTAGCTGCCCTGCATGGACTTTCGGTACGATCTGGTCAACTCGCCGAGCGCATAAGCTACCGGTTTGCAGCAGGTTATGCCTATGGCGAAATCCTGCGGATGCGGCTCGGCTGATTGCGCGAAAGCGCGACAACGCGCGGCTCAAATCTTACCCATTGTATTGGCAGTCGCGTAGATCCTGCGCTCGCCACGTGCTCAGCAATGGAGAAGCGTCTGGCCGTCCTTGCGACCAAGCTCGAACGAGCAATCGAGCTATTGCACGTCAGAATTGGAGTTGATGTGCAATTGCAGAATGCCGCCTTATTGGACAGCACTGCTCGGACTGCACGCAGTCAATTCTTACTCCAACGGACGGTGGAAGGGCTATCAACGATCGCGCTCACGTACTACCTGCTCGGCATACTCAGTTACGCTTTGGCGGGCCCATTCAATAAACTGCAATGGGAGAAGACCATGTCGCTTTCGATCGCAGCGCCCTTCGTGCTGAGCGGCGTATGGTTACTTGTTCGAATTGCACGCAGGAGACACGCTTAGTGCAAAGCAATAGCCGTCGTGACGTCGAGCCCCCGCATGTACCGCACGCCTAGCGCTAAGCCTTCTCGCCGCGCGCGCTGAGCGTTATGTCATCCATCTCGATGTCGAAGTAGTGGATTTCAGGGAACGCGCCCCTGCGTAGCCAAAAATCCTTCGCCATAGAACGCTATGACTTCGTCGAAGATGATTCGGATATGATTCCGGAAAGAGTTTTATGAGAGGAAATCGAGGAAGTGAGAAGCCGACAACCCATTGGATTAACGGCGTATTTTGGTTGCGGGGGCAGGATTTGAACCTGCGACCTTCAGGTTAT
>NZ_JRJG01000029.1 GCF_000759435.1 Hoeflea sp. BAL378 | reverse complement strand
AGCAGCGCCGGCGACAGCGGGATCGGGCGGAACGCAGGCTCTTCGCCGCCGCTCAGGCCGGCAAGCGCGGACGGGCCGCTCAGCGGCGTGAGCAGGTGGGTCTCGCCGTCGAGGATGGTGCGCCCCCGCTCGGACAGGGCGAGCTCCAGGAACGCGCGGGCGGCAGCGGCGTTGCGGGCCTCGCGCGGAATATAGCCGGCGCGCGCCAGCACCAGAGTGTAGTCCGTGGGCAGGACGACGCCGATGCGGTCGTCTTTCGCTGCGCGCGAGCGGGCATAGGAGCCCAGCACGTTGTAGCCCACAAAGGCGCGTCCGTCGGCCACCCGGTCGATCACCTCCGAGCTGCAGCAGAAGGTGGCGACGCTGTTGCGGCCAAAGCCCTCGATCAGCCGTCCCCAGGTGCTGGCCTCGGTCGAATCCTGGAAGGCGAAGAGGTAGCCCACGCCGGATTCCTCGATGTCGTAGGTGGCGATGCGGCCGTTCAGCGCGCCCGACTGCCGCATCAGGTCGATGAGGTCGAAGCGGCTGCGGGGCGGGCCGTCGGCGGCGAAGGCCGCTTTGTTGTAGACCATCACGGCGGGCTCGTAGGTGAGCCCGATCAGCTCCCCGCGCCACTGCGCCCAGGCCGGCAGGCTGGAGAGCACCGGCCCGCCGATCTCGCGGGCGCAGCCGCCATTGACCAGCCGCACCTGCTGGGCGATCGAGGAGGAGATCACCAGATCGGCGAAGAATTTGCGGTCGGCGCAGGCGCGCGAGACGCTGGCGTCGAGACTGTTGGACGTGTCCTCGACATAGGTGACGGAGACGCCGGGATGGATCTGCTGGAACGCCGAAATCAGCGGCTGCATGAAATCGATGTCGGTGACGCTGGCGATGACCAGTTCGCCGGCCTCGCCGTCGCCCGCCGCGAACCTTGTGACGGTTTCCTCGGCTGTCGCGCGACCGCCAAGGATGAGGAGGATCGCGGCCGCCGCCGCCAGGCGCCTTGAAAGAATCATGCTGCGGTCTCCGCCTTGGCTGACACAGGGGCGGGTTCGGCCAGCGGCAGTTCGACGCCGACCCAGAAGCCCGAGGCCGCATCCGCCGCGGTGCGGATCGCGCCCTGATGGAAGCCGGCGACTTCGGCCACGATCGCCAGGCCGAGCCCGGCGCTCTGCGGATTGGCGGCGTCACGGGCGAAGCGCTCGCCGATCCGCTGCAACTGGCCGGCGCTCATGCCGGGGCCGGAATCATGCGCCGCGATCAGCGCCTTGGTGTCCGCGGTCAGGCTCACGCGCAGCACCACCGGCGGCTTGCCGTGCGCCAATGCGTTGGTGATCAGGTTGCGCGCGGCTTCGCGCAGGCTGAAGGCGTCGCCCGTCACCATCACCGGGTCGGAGGGCAGATCGAGTTCGATGCCGTCGGCGCCGCCGGTGCGGCGCGCCTCGCGCTCGGCCTCCACCGCCACGCGCCTCAGGTCGATCCGCTCGAGCGTCGCCGAATCGGCGCGATGCGTCACCAGCGCGTGCGACAGGAGTTGGTCGGTCAGCCGGCTCACGCCGATGGCCCGGTCGCGGATGCGCCGCTGCAGGGTCCTGAGCTTGCGCGGATCCTCCTCCTCCATGGCGAGTTCGGTCTGGGCGCGCAACGCGGTGATCGGCGTGCGCATCTGGTGCGCCGCGTCGGCGACGAAATCCTGCATGGCGCCGACTCGCTTGTCGAGCCGGGCCATGAAGCGGTTGATGGCGGCCACCAGCGCCTCGACCTCGCGCGGGGTCGTCGTCGAGAAGGGGGTGAGGTCCTTGGGGTCGCGGGCGAGGATGGCGCGCTCGACGCGCCGGAGCGGGCTCAGCGCCAGGTGCATGGCCAGCAGCGCCAGCGCCAGGGTGATGGCGCCGGCAATGATCACGCCGATGACGGCCCGGGCAACGATCTCGTTGGCGAGTTCGGAGCGGGCGCGGAGCGTCTGCGCGACGATGACGGTGATCGGCCCGCGCACCGCGCGTTCCGCCAGGAACCGCTGCATGCGGATCGCGCGCACCGCTTCGCCGGAAAACTCGGTGTCATAGAGGAGCGGTGCGGCGGTGGCGCCCCGGGCGTCGGGCAGGGGAAAGCTCTCGTCGCCGGTAAGCGTCTCGCCGCCCGGGCCGATGATGCGGTAGAAGATCCGGTCCTCCGATGCCAGCGACAGCAGGCCGAAGGCCGAGAGCGGAATGTCGATGACCGTCTCGCCTTCCTCGACGCTGATGCGCTCGGCGATCTGCAGGGCGGCGCCGGTCAGGAGCCGGTCGAAGGCGCGGGTGGCCGCGGTCTGGCCGTAGCTCAGCGCCGCGGCCAGCGTCCCCGCCGCCGCGATGGTGAGCAGCAGGGTCAGCAGCAGCGTCAGCCGCCAGGCGATGGAGCGGGAGCGGCCGCCGACGAGGTCCGGCAGGGAGACGCTCACGGGGCGACCGTGCCGGGGGTCGTGGCCTGCGCCTGGTAGCCCAGGCCGCGCAGGGTCCGGATCTCGAGGCCGGCGCCGGCGAGCTTGCGGCGCAGCCGGCCGACATAAAGCTCGATGGCGTTGGGCCCGGCGTCGGTGTCCATGCCGAACAGCCGCATCACCAGCTCGTCCTTCTCCAGCACCCGGCCCTTGTTGATGAGGAAGATCTCCAGCAGAAGCTGCTCGCGCGGGGTCAGTTGCAGCGCCTCGCCGGCCACGGTCGCCCGGCGCGTGGCCATGTCGAAATCGAGATTGCCGGCCGACAGCGTCGCGCCCGCCTCGCCGGTGCGGCGCCGCACGATGGCCCGCACCCGGGCTTCGAGTTCGCCGAGGTCGAAGGGCTTGACCATGTAGTCGTCGGCGCCGAAATCGAGCGCGCCGATCTTGTCGTCGATGGCGAGCCGCGCCGTCAGGACCAGCACCGGCACGGCGTCCTTGCGCTGCCGCAGCCACCGCAGGAAATCCAGCCCGGAGCCGTCGGGCAGGTTGATGTCGAGGATCACCAGATCATAGGCCGAGGTGGCGGCGAAATGCCTTGCGTCTTCGAGCGAGGCCGCGCGGTCGCAGGCATGCCCGCCGCGCCCCAGCCGCTCGGTGATGGCTTCGGCGACGTCGGCGGTGTCCTCGACGACCAGAAAATGCATGGGCAACTCCTCCCGTCCCCAAACATCGGGCTGACAGCTTGTTGACAGCTTTTTGCGCTAGCATAGCCACCATTCCGCCTTTGAGGAAAGGCGGCTTGATCATTGTGGAGGAAATCATGAAGAATTTTGTCACGCGGCTTGCCGCGACCGCTGTTGCCGTCGTGTCGCTCACGGCCGCATCCCACGCCTTCGATCCGGGCGCGACCGAGTGTATCGCGCCGGCCAATCCCGGCGGCGGCTGGGACTTCACCTGCCGCCAGGTCGGCAAGGCGCTGCAGGACCTCAAGCTCATCCCCGGCACCATGCAGGTCGTCAACATGGCCGGCGGCGGCGGCGGCGTCGCCTATGCCGAAGTCATCAACAAGCGCAATGACGCGGGCAACCTGATCGTTGCGGCCTCCTCGGCCACCTCGACCCGGCTCGCCCAGGGCGCGTTCCCGGGCAACACCATGGACCAGGTGCGCTGGCTGGCCGCCGTCGGCGCGGATTACGGCATCGTCGCCGTCGCCAAGGATTCGCCCATCAACACGCTGCCCGAGCTCATGGACATGATCAAGAAGGATCCGTCCTCGGTCTCCATCGCCGGCGGCTCCGCGGTCGGCGGCTGGGATCACCTCAAGGTGCTGATCGCCGCCAAGAAGGCCGGCATCGACGATGTCCGCACCATCAAGTATGTCGCCTTCGACGGCGGCGGCGAGGCGGTCACCCAGCTCCTCGGCGGCTCGGTCCAGGCCTTCACCGGCGACGCGTCGGAAGCCAAGGGCTTCGTCGATTCGGGCGACATCAAGGTGCTCGCCGTGCTCGCGCCCGAGCGTCTGGAAGGCGATTTCGCCTCATTCCCGACCGCCCGCGAGCAGGGCATCGACGCGATCGGCGCCAACTGGCGCGGGTTCTACGGCCCCGGCGGCATGTCGGACGAGGCCTATGACTACTGGGTCAACGCCATCGGTACGGTCTATGACAGCGCCGAGTGGAAGGACGTGATGGCCCAGAACGGCATCGCCCCGCTCGACCTGCGCGGCGCCGAGTTCCAGGCCTTCGTGGCCGAATCGGTCGCCTCGATCGAGGCAATCTCCAAGGAAATCGGGCTGATCCAGTAATCCTGATCCGCCGTCTCGTCTCCGCCCGCCCGCGGGCGGAGACTTTGCCTTTCCGGCGGGAGCCGGACCATTGAGGGGGAGCGCGATGAGCGACCGGATATTGGGAGGCCTGGGCCTCCTGTTGGCAGTATTTTTCATCTGGCAGGCGACGCTGATCAAGGAAAGCTTCATTTCCGATCCCGTCGGTCCCAAGACATTCCCGATCATCATCGGGGTGCTGGTCGGCCTGTCGAGCCTGGCGATCTTCCTGAAGCCCGACGAAGAGCCGGAATGGCCCGAGTTCGCACGGCTGTTCGAGGTGGGGCTGACCATCGCGGTGATGATCGCCTATGCCTATGCGCTGCCGACGGCGGGCTTCGTCGTCTCCACGGCGGTTGCCGCGAGCTACCTGTCCTGGCGGCTGGGAACGCCGCCGGTCAAGGCGGCCATCGCCGGGATCGTCATCTCCGTCGGCATCTATGTCGTTTTCCATCTTATCCTGGGCCTGTCGCTTGCGCGCGGCCCCTGGGGCTTCTGAGGCAGGGTCATGGACACATTAAACGCACTCGCAGACGGATTCTCCATCGCGCTCACGTTCCAGAACCTGGGCCTGGCGCTGATCGGCTGTTTTCTCGGCACCATCATCGGCGCGCTGCCGGGGCTTGGGCCGTCGAACGGCGTGGCGATCCTCATCCCGCTCGCCTTCACCCTCGGCCTGCCGGCGACGCCGGCGCTGATCCTGCTCACCAGCGTCTATTACGGCGCCATGTAT
The DNA here is from genome assembly GCF_000759435.1 of Hoeflea sp. BAL378. Lineage (GTDB taxonomy): Bacteria > Pseudomonadota > Alphaproteobacteria > Rhizobiales > Rhizobiaceae > Hoeflea. The sequence continues at coordinate 72,215 of NZ_JRJG01000029.1, read as the reverse complement.
GGCGGCCGCATCTCCTCGATCCTGCTCAACATTCCCGGCGACGAGCCGGCGCTGATGACCACGCTCGATGGCTACCCGATGGCCAAGAAGGGCATGGCCGGCGAGGCGCTGGCGCTGTCGGGCATCGCCTCCTTCGTCGGCGCCTTCTTCGCCACCTGGGGCCTGGTGTTCCTGGCGCCGCAACTGGTCAAGGTGGCGCTGCTGTTCGGCCCGGCCGAGTATTTCGCCCTGTTCGCGCTGGCCTTCGCCACGCTCGGCGGCATCGCCAGCCGCAACCAGGCCAAGGCCGCGCTGGCCGCGGGCCTCGGCCTCGGCATCGCCATGATCGGGGTGGACGGCCAGACCGGCGTGCCGCGCTTCTCCTTCGGCGAGGTGCATCTCTATGACGGCATCGATTTCCTGGTGGCGATCGTCGGCCTGTTCGCGCTGTCGGAAGTGTTCATCTTCCTCGAGCACCGCGGCACCACCAAGGCCACGGGCGACGCCTCGGGCATCAAGCTCGGCCGTCTGATGCCGCCGATGTCGATGCTCAAGCAGACGGCGCCGACCATGGCCCGGGGCACGGTTCTGGGCTTCATCGCCGGCGTGCTGCCGGGCGCGGGTGCCTCGCTCGGCTCGTTCATCGCCTATTCGGTGGAAAAGCGGCTGGTCGACAAGCACAACACCTTCGGCACAGGCGATCCGCGCGGGGTGGCCGCGCCCGAGGCCGGCAACAACGCCGCCGCCGGCGGCGCGCTGGTGCCGATGCTGGCGCTCGGCGTGCCGGGATCAGGCACCACGGCGGTGCTGCTCGCCATGCTGCTCGCGCTCAACATCACGCCGGGGCCGCTTCTGTTCACCAACAACCCGGATGTGGTCTGGGGGCTGATCGCGGCGCTGTTCATCGGCAATATCATGCTGCTGGTGATGAACATTCCGATGGTCAGCCTGTTCGTCCGCGTGCTGCTCGTGCCGCCGCGTTACCTGATGCCGGCGGTGGCGATGATCTCCTTCGTCGGCATCTACGGCATCTCCGGCTCGACCTTCGACCTGATGGTGATGGTGGGCTTCGGCGTGCTCGGCTGGCTGTTGCGCAAGCTCGACGTGCCGCTGGTGCCGGTCATCCTCGGCGTGCTCCTGGGCAACCAGATGGAGGCCAACATGCGCCGCGCCATGACCATCTCGGACGGCGACTGGAGCGCGCTGGTTTCGTCGCCGCTGGCGATCGGGCTGTGGGCGTTCGCCTTCTTCGGCTTCATCCTGCCGATCATCGGCGGCCGCTTCTTCCGGTCCAAGCTGCCGCGCGCCGACAGCGAGGCGGATCCGGATTGACGACGGAGCGGCTGGCAAGGCCGGGGATCACCGACTAGGCTGCCCGCCGCGGGCCCGATCCCGCGGCGGGCATGTCTTCGACCACGCGTGAAAGGGAGTTCAACAGGATGGCCAAGGGTTCCTGGCAGGCCCCGGTGATCACCTTCTGCATCGGCGTCCTGGGCGCCGCGCTGACCTATGCGGCGGGCTTCCCCGCGCCGTTCCTCACCGGCCCGGCGATTGCCGTGACGCTCGTCGGCCTCGCCGGGGTCAGGACCGCGGCGCTGCCGCAGCGGGCGCGCGACGCGGTGTTCGTCATTCTCGGCTTGAGCATCGGGCAGGGCGTCACGCCGGAGGTGTTCGGCGCCATGCGCACCTGGCCGGTGACGCTTGCCGCGCTGGCCGCAAGCCTGTTCGCCATCGTCTTCGTGACCCGGGCGGTGCTGATGCGGTTCTGGGCGATGGATCCGCTGACCGCGTTCCTCTCCTCCTCGCCCGGGCATCTGAGCTATGTGCTGGGACTGAGCGAGGGGGTGAAGGCCGATCTCAAGACGGTCAGCATCGTCCAGTCGATCCGCGTGCTGGCGCTGACGCTGCTGGTGCCGGTCGCCGTCACGCTGGCCGGGCAGATCCCCGACCAGGCCGCCGCCGCCGCGCGGCCCGAAACCGCGGCGCTCCCACTCATCGCCATGATCCTCGCCGGTGCCGTCGCGGGCTACCTGCTGCAGCGCCTCAGGATACCCGCGGCCTTCCTGATCGGCGGCATGCTGGTCTCGATCGTCGCCCATGTCACCGGGCTGGTCAGCGGCGTGATGTGGTACTGGCTGGCGGCGGCGGCCTTCGTCGCGCTCGGCGGGCTGATCGGATCGCGCTTCTCGGGCGTCACCTGGCTCGAGCTGCGCCGGGCCTTCAGCGCCGGGATCATGGTCACGGTGCTCGGCGTCATCCTCGCCGGCGCTTTCGCGCTCGTCGCCCACCTGATCACCGGCATGGACCTGATCGCCATCCTGATCGCCTTCGCGCCGGGCGGGCTCGAGACCATGGCGGCGATGTCGGTGATTCTCGGCATCGACCCGACCTTCGTCGCGTCCCACCACGTGGCGCGCCTGCTGATGCTGACGGCGATCGTGCCGGTGTTCCTGCTGCGCGGCCGGCGCGATTGATCGCGTTCGGACGCTTTTTCCTGTATGCGGCATTTTATTGGGACGCCGCCTGCACTATGTGGGGGTTTCCGAAACGACAAAGTGCGGAGTGCGATGTGAGCGTTACCAAGGAAGATGTCCTGGCCAAGCTGAAATCGGTCAAGGGGCCGGATCTCGAGGGCAATATCGTCGATCTCGGCCTCGTCTCCGAGATCTTCATCGCCGACGCCAAGGTCTATTTCTCGCTGACGGTTCCCGCCGCGCGCGCCCAGGAGCTTGAACCTCTGCGCGAGGCCGCCGAGCGGGCGGCCAAGACCATCCCCGGCGTCCAGGGCGCCATGGTGGCGCTGACGGCGAGCCGCGAACCCGGATCGTCTCCTGCCGCGCCGCCCCGGCCGGCGCCCCCGCGTGCAGCGCCTGCCCATTATCATTCGCATGCGCCCGCGCAACCGGCGCAGCCGCAGGGCCGGGCCAAGATCGGCGTTCCCGGGATCACCACCATCATCGCGGTGGCCTCCGGCAAAGGCGGCGTCGGCAAGTCGACGACGGCGGTCAACCTGGCACTCGGGCTGCAGGCGACGGGATGGAAGGTGGGCGTGCTCGACGCCGACATCTACGGCCCGTCGATGCCGCGGCTCCTGGGCATTTCCGGACGGCCGGAACAGCTCGAGGGCCGGATGCTCAAGCCCATGGAGAATTACGGGCTCAAGGTCATGTCGATGGGCTTCATGGTCGAGGAAGACACGCCGATGATCTGGCGCGGCCCGATGGTGATGTCGGCGCTCAACCAGATGCTGCGCGAAGTGGCCTGGGGCGAGCTCGACGTGCTGGTGGTCGACATGCCGCCCGGCACCGGCGACGCGCAGCTCACCATGGCGCAGAACGTGCCGCTCGCGGGCGCGGTGATCGTGTCGACGCCGCAGGATCTGGCGCTGATCGACGCCCGCAAGGGCCTCAACATGTTCAACAAGGTCAATGTGCCGGTGCTCGGCATCGTCGAGAACATGAGCTATTTCATCTGCCCCGATTGCGGCGGCCGCCACGATATCTTCGGCCATGGCGGCGCCCGCGACGAGGCCACCCGCATCGGGGCGCCGTTCCTGGGCGAGGTGCCCCTGGCGATGCCGATCCGCGAGACGTCCGATGCGGGGCGTCCGGTGGTGGCCACGGCCCCGGACGGGCCGCACGCCAAGGTCTATCTCGAGATCGCGGCCAGGGTCCGCGCCCGCCTGGAAGAGCTTTCCGGAGACGGGGCGCGGACGATGCCGGACATCGTCTTCGAATAGGCGCGGATCAGGCGTCCCGGCTCAGCGTCGCGAAGAGGCCGAGCAGGGCCTTGTCGCGCGCGTCGTCCTGGGGTTCGTGCTGCGACGAGGTGCAGGCGATCACGGTGCCGGTGTCCGGGTCGCAATAGAGGAACTGGCCGTGGATGCCTGCGGCGAGGAAGGCGTTCGAGCCGCCGCCCACCTGATACCAGTTGTTGCGGTAGCGGCCATGGGTGAGAAACACCGCCTGCGAGCCGCGGGCCCAGGCGTCTTCGTCGCCGTTTTGCCGCATGTCGGCGATCCAGCGCTCGGAGACGATCCGGCGCCCCTGCGCCATGCCGCCGTCGACCAGCATCTGGCCGAGCGCCAGCAAATCGTGCGGACGGCAGGAGACGCCGCCGGCGGTGCGCGGCGCGCCCTCGGGGTCGACCGTGATGAAGGCGTCGGCGGTGGCGCCGAGCGGCCGCCAGAGCAGCCTCGAGCACAGGTCCGGGAAGCGCTCGCCGGTCAGCCGTTCGAGCACGATGCCGAGCATGTCGGAATTGGGCGAGAGATAGGTGTGCAGGCCGCCATGCGCGTGCGCCGCCTTCTGCAGGCCGCACAGGAAGGCGAGCATCGCCTGGTCCTTGCCCTCGGGCGAGGGCGGGTTCCAGGACATCGCCCGCCGGTAGCGGGCATAGGCTTCCTGGGAGAGGTAGGATTCGTCGAAATCGAGGCTCACGCGCATGTCGAGCAGTTGCTGCACCGTGGCGTCGGCATAGGCGCTTTTCGCCGCTTCGGGAACGATCGAGCCGACCGTGGCGGAAGGATCGAGCATGCCCTGGTCCTGAAGAAGGCCCGCCACCAGCGCGGTGATGGACTTGGAGATGGAAAACACCAGATGCGGGTCCTCGCGGTCGACGCCCGTCGCGTGCCACTCGCAGACGATCGATCCGTTTTTCGACACGATGAAGCTGTCCGCCTGGCTCAGGGTGAGCAGGTCCAGGACGCTGGCACTTGCACCCGGCGATGCCCGGCGCGACAATAGCTCCGGATTGTCAACGGGGGCGGGGAGTGCTGCGCCGCCGCCGGATCCGATCCGGGCGGAGCGCACCATCTCCGACACATGGCGGAAGGACCAGAAGCTGTAGGGGCGGGTGCGCCAGTTGGCGAGATCGATCTCCTCGCGCGGGAAACCGTTGACTGCCGAAAAACTGGTGATGCGTGTCATGCTTTACCTCGGTTTGGCGGCCCGGGATTGAGCCGCAAGAAAAACTTGAATGAAAGGGTTTCCTTTTTCTAGAAGCATTCTAAACTGGTAGGACTTCCGATTGGAAGCGCAGCCTGAGGACCGGAGCAAGAAAATGCGGTTGACACGTCAAACCAACTACGCGGTGCGCATCTTGATGTATTGCGCGGCCAATGATGCGCCGCTGAGCCGCATCGGCGACATCGCCAAGGCCTATTCGGTGTCCGAATTGTTCCTGTTCAAGATCCTGCAGCCATTGACGAAATCCGGCCTGATCGAATCGGTGCGCGGGCGCAATGGCGGCATCAGGCTCGGCCGCGCCGCCGACAGGATCACGCTGCTCGACGTGGTCAAGGTGACCGAGGACGGCTTCGCCATGGCCGAATGCTTCGAGAACGACGCGACCGAATGCCCGCTGGTTGATTCGTGCGGATTGAACGCGGCGCTGCGCAAGGCGCTGGGCGCCTTCTTCGACGTGCTGTCGACTTATTCGATCGACGACCTGGTCAAGGCGCGGCCCTCGATCAACTTCCTGCTCGGCCTCGAGGAAAAGCCCGCCGCCTAGAGCTCCAGGCCGGCCCTGCGGCCGTCATAGATGGCATAGGGCGCCTGCCGCGGCGCGGCGCCGTCGCCGATTTCCCTGAACTGCACGCCGCGCTCAAGAAGCGCCAGCGCCAGAGAGTTCTCCGCCCGGTTGGCGGTGGCGAAGACCAGCGTATCGGCCGCGACCTCGGTTTCACCGCCGTCCAGGAACGACTGCACGGTGACGGATGTCCCCGACCAGCCTGTGATCGCGCTTTCGACGATGAACCTGACGCCGAGCCCGGCCAGCGTCCGGCGCAGCGGAAAGTCGGCCGTGGTGCGCTGCAGCTCCTTGCCGACCATCGGGTCGGGCGTCACCAGCGTCACCTCGTGGCCGTCCTCGGCGAGCTTCCAGGCGGTGCCGCAGCCCTTCCAGTTGCCGCCCTCGTCGAGCACGATGACCCGCTTGCCCGGCCTTGCCTGCCGCGCCATGATCTCTTCGGTCGAATGCACGCCGCCGTTTTCGAGGCCGGGGAGGGTGACGAGATGCGGCATCGCCTTCTGGAACCCGGTTTCGGGCGGCAGCGAGCCGGTGGCGAGGATGATCTCGTCGGCGGCTTCGGCGATCACCTCGTCGGCGTCCAGATAGGCGTTGAGCCGGATCTCGACCTGCAGCTTCATCAACTGCCGTTCGTACCAGTCGATCAGATCGGTGATCTGGGCGCGGCGCGGCTGCAGGCCCGCCAGCCGGTACGCGCCGCCGAGCTGGCTCGAGGCTTCGGCCAGCACCACCCGGTGGCCGCGCTCGGCGCTGACGCGGGCGGCCTCGAGCCCCGCCGGCCCGCCGCCCACCACCAGCACGGATTTGCGCCTGGGGGCAGGGGTGAAGCGGTCGCCGCCCCATTCGGCCTCGCGGCCGGTGGAGGGATTGACCACGCAGGAGATCCAGTAGTCGCGCGAGCGCCGGCCCCAGCACATCTGGTTGCAGGACAGGCAGCCGCGGATGTCCTCGGCGCGACCCTCGCGCGCCTTGTTGGCGAGGTGCGGATCGGCGATCTGGCCGCGCACGATCGACACCAGGTCGGCCTGTCCCTGGCCGAGCACGGTCTCACCGTTGTCGGGCGTGCGGATATGGCTTTCGGCGGTGACCAGCGCATGCCGGACCACGCCCTTGAGCGTGGCCGCCAGATCCGCGCCGAGCTTCTCGGGATAGAGGAAGGTCGGCATCAGCTTGTAGAAGTCGAAATAGCTGCCCGAGCCGCAGGTGACATAGTCGATCATCTCAGCCCGGTCGTGGCGCTCGATGATCTCGGCGATCGCCTCGCGCTGCAGCGCCACCTGGACGTCGGGCTCGTCGTTGACGGCGAGGCCGATGATGAAATCCTCGCCGCAGGTCTTGCGGATGCGGGCGAGGATCTCGCGGGAGAAGCGGGTGCGGTTCTCGAGGCTGCCGCCCCATCTGTCGTCGCGGTGGTTCGACCAGGGCGTCCAGAACTGGTCGACCAGGCCGTGATAGGCGGCCCAGATCTCGACCCCGTCGAAGCCTGCGTCCCGGCAGCGCCGCGCCGCCTCGACGAAGCCGGTGATGGTTTCCTCGATCTCCGCCTCGGTCATCGCGTGCGAGCCGTCGCTGTCGTGGTAGCTCGGCATGCCCGAGGGCGACCAGGCGGGATGGAAGGCGTTGTCCTGATCGCCGTGGCTGCCGATGTGGTAGAGCTGCTGGATGGCGACCGCGCCGTGCTCCTTGATGGCATCGGTGACCTTGCGGAAATGCGGGATCACCGCGTCGTCGCCGTGGCGGAAATTGCCGCGCGTAAGCACCGCGGCCGCATGCACCGGCATCGGCTCGACCACCACCATCGCCGCCCCGCCCAGGGCGCGCTCCGCGTAATAGGCGGCATGGCGCTCGGTGGGCAGGCCCCCGACCGCCATGTTGGTGGTGTGGGCGCCGAAGACGATGCGGTTGCGCAAGACGTGGCCGCGCAGATCGACCGGCGAGAACAATCTGGTGAAGCGACGCGCGGTCATCGATGACCCTCCCTGGACAAGCATGCGGAGCCCGATCCTATCAGCAAACAGCTCCAGCGCTGTGCAGGCTGCGAAGCGGTCTGGTCTCCTTGCGCAGGGGCCTTCGCCGGACCGGGGATGCCGGAAACTTTGCCGCCTTGCGGGGTTGTAAGGCAAAAGCGGCTGTTTTAAACGATTAGAAACCGCAGGCGCCGCTCGGCGCGACCCGTCCGAAAGGGAGTCCCCCGTGAGCAAGACGACATCGCAGAACTGGTGGCGCGGCTGCGTCATCTACCAGGTCTATCCGCGCTCCTACCAGGACACGTCCGGCGACGGCGTCGGCGACCTCCGCGGCATCATCAGGCGGCTCGACCACATCGCCTCGCTCGGCGTCGACGCCATCTGGCTGTCGCCCTTCTTCAAGTCGCCGATGGCCGATTTCGGCTACGACGTGTCGGATTATTGCGATATCGACCCGATGTTCGGCATGTTGTCCGATTTCGACGAACTGATCGAGAAGGCCCATGCGAAGGGGCTCAAGATCATCATCGACCAGGTGATCTCGCATTCCTCCGACCAGCATGCCTGGTTCAAGGAGAGCCGGTCGAGCCGCGACAACGCCAAAGCCGACTGGTACATCTGGGCCGATCCCAAGCCCGACGGTACCGCGCCCAACAACTGGCTGTCGATCTTCGGCGGTCCGGCCTGGGAGTGGGACAGCACGCGGCGCCAGTACTACATGCACAATTTCCTGGCCTCGCAGCCGGACATCAATTTCCACAATGAAGATGCGCAGAACGCCATCCTCGACACCGTCCGCTTCTGGCTCGACCGGGGCGTCGACGGGTTCCGGCTCGACACGGTGAACTTCTATTTCCATGACGCCGAACTGCGCGACAACCCGCCGCTGGCGCTGTCGGCGGAGGACGGCAACTTCATGGGCGTGGACGCGCCCGACACCAATCCCTACGGCTTCCAGGACCATCTCTACGACAAGTCCCAACCCGAGAACATCGTCTTCCTGCAGCGGCTGCGCGCCCTGCTCGACGAGTATGAGGGGCGCACCACCGTGGGCGAAGTGGGCGACGGCCGCCGCTCGCTCAAGACGGCCGCCGCCTACACCAATGGCGGCGACAAGCTGCACATGTGCTACACTTTCGACATGCTCGGCGCGGAGTTTTCCGCCGAACATTTCCGCCGCAGCATCGCCAATTTCCAGTCGGTGGTGCAGGACGGCTGGGTCTGCTGGTCGTTTTCCAACCACGACGTTGAACGCCATGTCTCGCGATGGACCCAGGCCGGCGACGATCCGCGGCAGATGGCCCGCTTCGCCATCACTCTGCTCACCTCGTTCCGCGGCTCGATCTGCCTCTACCAGGGCGAGGAGCTGGGACTGGAGGAGGCCGAGCTCGCCTTCGAGGATCTCACCGATCCCTATGGCATCAGGTTCTGGCCGGCCTACAAGGGCCGCGACGGATGCCGCACGCCGATGGTGTGGGACCGCAATGCGCCCAATGCCGGGTTCTCGGACGCGCCGCGGACCTGGCTGCCGATCCCGGACAGCCATCGCCAGCATGCGGTGGAGCAGCAGGAGCATCTGAGCGGCTCGATCCTCGGCCACTACCGTCACATGCTGGAGTTCCGCCGGTCGCACCAAAGCCTGATCGACGGCGAGATGGTCTTCCTGGAGACCAATGGCGACCTGCTGGCCTTCACCCGCGGCGCGGGCAACGAGCGGTTCCTGTTCGTCTTCAACCTGGCCCGCACCGGGGTCGAGTGGACGGCACCGTCGGACCTGGAGATCGCCGAGATGGTCCGCCTGCCGGGCTTCGCGCCCGGGCATGACGGCCGCACGGTGCATCTGGCCGGTCTCGACGCCTTCTGCGCCCGGCTCGCCTGAGCGCGTTCGCGAAGGTCCGGGCAGTCCCATTTGGGAGTAGGAAAAGCCCTTCGCCGATGGAATCATGTCGGGACAGATCCGGGAAAGCCGGCTGACGGACGGCGAGGCTCCGGCGCCTCGCCCGACCGGGATTTGTCTTGGTCTGGGAAGCAAGGCCGCGGCTTGCCGGCGCCTGCCGCCATCGAACATCGAAGGATGCGAACATGCGATCACCCTCGGTCCCGAAATCCCGTTACCTGTCGGTCCTGGCGACCTCCGTCCTCGTGCTTGTCGCATTGGGCGTGGCGAGTTGCGAAGCGCCCAAAAACCGGTTCGACTACGATGACGACGGGACGCCGAAGAAGAAGCCCAAATACCCCAAATGCGCGACATTGCAGCAGCCTGGCGGAAATGTGGTGGTCACGGCGCTGGAAGCGCTGGGAAGCTTCGCCTTCATCACGCCCGCTTCCGCCTCCACGGCGATCGAGGAGGATCTGCCGCTGTTGCCGCGCGGCGATGCGATCCTGATGGCCGGAGATTCGGGCGGCGGCGGCGAGCTGATCCGTAACCCCTGCCTGTGACGCGCGACGGCGCGGGTCATAATCCTGACGGGATCTAGACCTTCATGGAACCGACCAGGAGGACCAGTTCCGCCTGGCGCGAGACGCCGATCTTCGTCTGCGCCGCCTTGAAGTAGTTTCGCGCCGTCCCGATTCCGATTCCCAGCGTCGCGGCCGACTGGGCGAGGCTGACGCCCAGTCCCACCAGGGCTGCGATCCGCGCCTCGGCATTGGTCAGGCCGAAGGATTCCCTCAGGCTCGCCACCAGGGCGTCGGGCGGCCAACCGGGCCGCTCCCAGAGCGTCGCCACCGCCATCGCCGCGGTGGCGCCGAAGACATCGTGGGCGCTTCCCACAACCGGAAAGGTCTTGAAGATCACGCGCCGGTCCGAACCGGGCTCGCCCAGCACGACGCAGGCCACGCGCGGGGGCACGCCGAGCGGCGCGGCAATCGCCCGGGCCAGGCGGTTGGTGTCGTCGCGCGACAGCGCCGAGAGCTGGCCTCGGCTCAGATCGAGGAAATCGCCGATCAGCCTGCCGGCCAGCGGATTGAAGTCGATCACCCGTCCGCGGACATCGAATTCGAACAGCGCCTCGCCGCGTCCGTCGAAGACGGAGTTCTTGCCGCGCTGCTCGGCTTGCAGGATGGTCCTCGAGATCGCCGCGGCCATGCGGATCGTCGGCAGGCAGGCGTTGATCGCGCGGATTTCGGCGCGGGAGTAATGCTCCTGTCTCACCGAGCGCTTCAGGCTCAGATAGAGGTCGCCGACGCGGGAGGAGGTGTCGATGCGGGCGCAGGCGTGCCAGCGCACGTCCCTGGGCCGCAGGAATTCCTCGTAGAACGCGTCGCGGCCAATCTCGTCCGGCGTGAACTGGTCGAAGTCGGTCACGAAGCCGTCGCCGAGACCCGGGCTGACCCGTGCGATCCTGGGGTCCGGGGGCGCCTGGCCGGCGAGATAGTCGGCCACGGAGGAGGCCAGCGAGTCGGTCGACAGCACGAACTCGTTGTGCAGGCGGGATTTCAGCACGTCGCGCGGCTGGTAGCGCACCAGCGTCGCGCCCTTGGCTCCCGCGGCCTCGGAATAGGTCGACAGGGCTTCGCGCCAGTCGGAGCCGAGCAGCGCCGCCTCCAGCAGCCCGTTTGAAGCCTCTGTCAAATCTGTCGCCATAGCCCCACCGGAACCGCCCGACCCGCAGAATTGCGCCATTTTAGCACAAGCCGGAGGGGGGCGATACTGTGCAGACCGGAGCACGACCGGAGGGCGGTCCCCGTCTCCGGGCGTGCTTACGGATCGATGATCTCGAAGGCGTCGACGTCGATCATGCCGCGGTCGGAGATCTTGAGGTGCGGGATCACCGGCAGCGGCAGGAAGGCCAGTTGCAGGAACGGCTCGTCGAGCGTCCCGCCCAGCGCTTTCGCGGCCTTGCGCAAGGGAATCAGCGTTTCGCGCACCCATTCATAGGGCCGGTCGCTCATCAGGCCGGCAACGGGCAGGGCGATCTCGGCCACGACCTTGCCGCCCTCGGCCACGACGAAGCCGCCGCGGATCTCGCTCAGCCGGTTGGCGGCAACCGCCATGTCCGTCTCGGAAGCGCCGACGACGCAGATATTGTGGCTGTCATGGCCGACGGTCGAGGCGATGGCGCCGCGCTTCAGCCCGAAGCCCTGGACGAAGCCGGTGGCGATGTTGCCGTTCCTGCCATGGCGTTCGATCACCGCGATCTTGAGGATGTCGCGGCTGAGATCGACCTGCTTCTCGCCCTTGTCGATGGCGAGGTCGAGATCGCGCCGCTCGGTGATGATCTTGCCGGGGAGGATGCCGATCACCGGGGTCCGGCTTCTATTCTTGCGGACGGTGAAGGAGGCGGCTTCGACCATGGGCGCGCGCACGCTGTCGGTGCCGACCAGCGGGGTTTCGGCGCGGCCGGCGAACAGCGCGTCGGTGACGCGGCGGCCGGCGGAGAACACCATCTGGGCGTTGCATGCCTCCAGGCTGTCGAGCACCACCAGGTCGGCGCGCCAGCCCGGCGCCACCAGGCCGCGGTCCCTCAGACCGAAGGCGCGGGCGGCCGAGATCGAGGCGGCGCGGTAGATCGCCAGCGGCTCGACGCCCTTGGCGATGGCGTGGCGGATCATGTAGTCGAGATGGCCGTGCTCGGCGATGTCGAGCGGATTGCGGTCGTCGGTGCAGAGCGCCAGGAACGGCGAGTTGCGCTCGGTGATGATCGGGATCAGCGCGTCGAGATCGCGGCTGACCGAGCCCTCGCGCACCAGCACATGCATGCCCTTCGACATCTTCTCGAGCGCTTCGGCGGCGGTGGTGGATTCGTGCTCGGTGCGGATGCCGGCGGCGAGATAGCCGTTGAGGCCGAGCCCGCGCAGCAGCGGCGCATGGCCGTCGATATGGCCGCCCTGGAAGGCTTCGAGCTTGGCCATGCAGGCGGGGTCCTTTGCCAGAACGCCGGGGAAGTTCATGAATTCGGCGAGGCCGATCACCTGGGGGTGGTCGCGGAAGGGCAGGAGGTCGTCGATGTCGAGCCGCGCGCCGGCGGTCTCGAGATGGGTGGCCGGCACGCAGCTCGAGAGCTGCACGCGGATGTCCATGATCGTCTGCAGCGAGCAATCGAGGAAATAGCTTATCCCTTCGGCGCCGAGCACATTGGCGATCTCGTGCGGATCGCAGATCGCCGTGGTCACGCCGCGCGGCAGCACGCAGCGGTCGAACTCATGCGGGGTGACCAGCGAGCTCTCGATGTGCAGATGGGTGTCGATGAAGCCGGGGACGACGATCCGGCCGGAAATGTCGATTTCCTCGACACCGGAATAGCTTTCCAGCGTGCCGACGATGCGATCGCCGCAGAGGGCGATGTCGCCGTCGCGCAAAGTGCCGGTGGTAAGGTCGAACAGCCGGCCGCCCTTGAGCACGATGTCGGCGGGCGCCTTGCCCTGGCCCTGGTCGATCATGTCGCCAAGTCTGTCTGTCATGGCTGGCCCCGTTGCTGGTGTGGCGAATCAAAAACCGGCCGGCCTTTCGGGCCGACCGGTCGAGTTTAACCCAAAAGGACGATTACATCTTGTCGGTGACGACCGAGGTCCAGGCGCCTTCCGGCTCCTTGGTGATGATCTTCTGGTCGAGCAACGCCTTGGCGGTGCGCTCATAGGCTTCCGGGATCAGCTTGGCGTCGGGTTCGCCGATCAGCTTGGCCACTTCGCCCATCATCCGCACCTGGTGGTTCTCGTCCTGGCCGCCATTGTCCATGACGATCGAGGCAGCTTCCTCGGGATTGGCGATGGCGTATTCCCAGCCCTTCATCGAGGCCGAGACGAACTTGACCATCTTGTCGACATAGGCCGGATCCTTGAGGTTTTCCTCCAGCGTGTAGAGGCCGTCTTCCAACAGGTCGTTGCCCATTTCCGAATAGTTGAAGACGATCAGGTCTTCCGGCTTGTAGCCGGCGTCGATGAGCTGCCAGTACTCGTTGTAGGTCATGACCGAGATGCAGTCGGCCTGCTTCTGGATCAGCGGCTGCACGTCGAAGCTCTGCTTGAGCACGGTGACGCCGTCAGGTCCGCCTTCGGTGGAGAGGCCCAGCTTGTTCATCCAGGCAAAGAACGGATACTCGTTGCCGTAGAACCAGACGCCCAGCGTGCGGCCCTTGAAGTCGGCTTCGGTCTTGACCGGGCCGTCGGCCGGGCAGACCATTTCCATGCCGGCCTTCTTGTAGGGCTGGGCGATGTTGACGAGGCCCACGCCCTTTTCGCGCGCGGCGAGCGCGCCGCCCATCCAGTCGACGATGACGTCGGCGCCGCCGCCGGCGATCACCTGTTCCGGCGCGATGTCGGGGCCGCCCGGCTTGATCTCGACATCAAGGCCGGCCTCTTCGTAGAAGCCCTTGTCCTTGGCGACGTAATAGCCCGCGAACTGGGACTGCGCGACCCATTTGAGCTGCAGGGTCACCTTGTCGGCGGCCTGCGCCGCGCCCGCCATCAGCGTCATGGTGAGTGCCAGTGTCAGTCCGAGTGTTTTCTTCATTGACGTTCTCCTCTGGTTAAGGCCCCGGCCTCTTATCTGCGATAGCTCGGATGCCAGAATGTGACGGTTCGCTCGAGAAGTGCAAGCGCCCCATAAAACAAAGACCCGACAACGGCCGCAAGGGCAATTTCCGCCCAGACCATGTCGAGGTTCATCCGACCCACTTCGGTCGAAATGCGAAAGCCCATGCCGACGATCGGCGTTCCGAAAAACTCGGCGACGATGGCGCCGATCAGCGCGAGCGTCGAGTTGATCTTGAGGGCATTGAAGATGAAAGGCATTGCGGCGTGAAGCCGCAGTTTCATGAGCACCTGCCAGTGGCCGGCGCCATAGGTGCGCATCAGGTCGCGCTCCATGTCGCTCGACGCGGCAAGGCCCGCGAGCGTGTTCACCAGCATCGGGAAGAAGGTCATGACGATGACCACGGCGGCCTTGGACTGCCAGTCGAAGCCGAACCAGATCACCATGACCGGCGCGATGCCGATCATCGGCAGGGCCGAGACCATGTTGCCCACCGGCAGCAGCCCGTTGGCGAAGAAGCGGAAGCGGTCGGCGAGGATGGCGACGAGGAAACCCGTGAGCGACCCCACCACATAGCCGAACAGCACCGCCTTGAGCACGGTCTGGCGGAAGTCGGCGGCAAGAATCGGCAGCGAGTTGCCGATGCGGAGCCCGATGGCCGAGGGCGGCGGCAGCAGCACGAAGGGCACGCCCGCGCCGCGGACGATGCATTCCCACAGGATCAGCACCCAGATGCCGAACAGGGCCGGCACGGTGATGGCGACGATGCCGGCGGTCTGGCCGGTGCGGCTGCCGTCGCCTGACAGCACGGTGACCAGCCGCCAGCCCAGCAGCCAGGCGGCGACGAGGCTGGCGAAATAGCCGGCGGAGGCGGTGCCGGTGGCGCCGGCGAGGCCGGCGATCAGCATGGAAGCCGCGCCGAAACTCGCCACCAGCAGGACCAGCGCTTCGAGGCCCGCCGCCAGCCGCAGCATCGAGACGATGGCGCCGGCGGCCAGGAGCACGGCGACGGCGAGGGAAAACTGGGCGCTCATGCCGGCGGTGTAGGGCAGGGCGGTGAGGCTCAAGAGCGTGGCCAGAAGCGCTGCGAGCGCCTGCCAGTTGGGACGGAAGAGGCTCATGGCTGGCGCGCTCCCATGCGGGCGTTGACCAGGCGGCCGAGACCGTCGACCAGGCTTACGAGCAGGATGGCCACCACCGAGCCCGCGATCAGCGCCGCGAAGATATCGATGGTCTGGCTGTAATAGGAGCCGGCGAGCAGCTTGGAGCCGATGCCCGCCACCGCGCCGGTGGGGAGTTCGCCGACAATGGCGCCGATCAGCGAGGCGGCGATCGCCACCTTCATCGAGGCGAAGAAGAACGGCACCGAGGCGGGGATGCGAAGCTTCCACAGGGTCTGCAGCTTGTTGGCGGAATAGGTGCGCATCAGGTCGAGATGCAGCACGTCGGGCGAGCGCAGGCCCTTGACCATGCCGACGGCGACCGGGAAGAACGACAGATAGGTGGAAATCAGCGCCTTGGGCAGCAGCCCGGTGACGCCGATGGCCGAGAGAAGCACGATGATCATCGGCGCGATGGCGAGGATCGGGATCGTCTGCGAGGCGATGATCCAGGGCAGGAAGGAGCGGTCGAGCGCGGGAATGTGGACGATGCCGATGGCGATCACCACGCCCAGCGCCGTGCCCATGGCAAAGCCCAGCAGCGTTGCCGACAGCGTGATCCAGGAATGGTAGACGAGGCTGCGCTTCGACCACGGCTTGACGGTGAGCGTGTTCTTCCACAGGTTCTCGGCCACCTGGTGTGGCGCCGGCATGGTGGGCTTGGGCTGGCTCATGGTCAGCGCCAGGAACTCGACCGCGGTGCGGGTCTCGCCGGCGCGCCGGTCGAAATCGCGCTGGAACGGCGCATTCATCCAGTAGGCCGCCAGATACCAGGCGACCATGATCACCAGAAGGATCGAGGCCACCGGAAACACCCGGTCCCTGAGGAAGCTCCCGCCGGTCATCCCTGTCTCCCCTGCGGCCAGACGATCAGCGTGACGGCGACGATGCCGAGCGTGATGCCGCCGATCTGCATGTTGGTCGGTCGCTCGCCGAAGATCAGCAGTCCGACAATGTTGATCAGCACCAGTTGCAGCACCGCCGACAGCGACATGGCCACCGCCAGCCCGCTTTCCTTCATCAGCCGCACCATCATCAAATTGCCGACGGAATAGAGCCCGATGGCGAGCGCCAGCAGCCAGACCGAGGGCCGGTCGACATAGATCCTGAGGCTGCTGGCGGCCGCGAGGAACACGGCCATGGCGCCGGCGAGCCAGATCATCAGCGAGGTGCTCATCATGTCGAGGCTCCCTGCCAGCGCATCAGCAAGGTCGGCACGCCTTCGGGTGTCTTGTCGTTGCGGCCCTCGGGCACTTCAACCAGGCCTTCCCGGATGTAGAACCGCATGGCCTCCGCATTGGGTTCGAAGACGGTCAGTTCGAAGCCCTGCGGGCGGGCGTCCTTGGCGGCGTCGAGCAGGGCCTTGCCCAGGCCCTTGCCTTGGGCGTGCGGACGCAGATAGAGCGCGTGAATGAAGCCTGCCTGATGATCCATCGACAGATAGCCGATGATTGCGTCCCCGTCTTCGGCCACTAAGATGGTGCGTTTGTTGAGCAACTCGGGGGCGAACATCTCTTCGATCGCCTTCCGGTCGATCGTGCGCGGCAACCAGTCCGTGGCATCCATGTAGTCGTTGATGATCGCGGCGCAGGCCGGCAAATCCTGGGCAGCGGCGCGGCGGACGACAGGCAGTGCAGCGGCTTTGCGGGCGGCCCTATTCATCATAGCTGTGTCCCGCCTTCAGGCCTTCACGCACCTGGTGGGCGATCTTCAGGAATTCCGGCGTCTCGCGGATGTCGAGCGGCCGGTCGGGGCCGAGGTCGCAGTCGATGATCTCGTGGATGCGGCCCGGGCGCGGGCTCATCACCACGATGCGTGTCGACAGGAACACGGCCTCGGGGATCGAGTGGGTGACGAAGACCACGGTCTTCTTCGTCTTGGCCCAGAGTTTGAGCAACTGCTCGTTCAAATGGTCGCGGACGATCTCGTCGAGCGCGCCGAAGGGCTCGTCCATCAGCAGCATCGCCGGTTCGACGGCGAGCGCGCGGGCGATGGAGGCGCGCTGCTGCATGCCGCCCGAGAGCTGCCAGGGGAATTTCTTCTCGAAGCCCGCCAGGTTGACCAGCGCCAGGTTGCTCCGGATCCTCTCAGTGCGGGTCGCCCTGTCGAGCCCCATCACCTCGAGCGGCAGGCCGACATTGTCCTCGATGGTGCGCCAGGGCAGGAGGGCCGCCTGCTGGAATACATAGCCATAGGCGCGGGCCAGGCGCGCCTGTTCCGGCGTCATGCCGTTCACGCTCATGGTGCCGCCGGTGGGCTTCTCGAGATCGGCGATCACGCGCAGCAGCGTGGTCTTGCCGCAGCCCGACGGCCCGATCAGCGAGACGAACTCGCCCTCGGCGATGTCGAGCGTGATGTCCTTCAGCGCGTGCACGGGCCCGTCATTGGTCTCGAAGGTGAGGTCCAGATTTTGGGCGGAAATGACTGTCTCAGGCATGAAGTGCTGCTTTTTGTTTCATTTCGTTCCCCATTTTTGTTCCTCATGCCGGACCTTGTCGTCAGGGGCAAGGACTGTGCCATCACACGCCGGTGCGGTCATGGACATTTCCCCAAGGGGCCCCAAACGATGAGGTCGTCGAACCTCACCATATAGGTCGCGTCCGGATTGCGCGAGATCGTGAACCGTGTCGGCGCCGCGCCGCTCTCGCCTTCCTCGTGGCAGAGCCCGTCGACGGTCAGAACCCCCTCCGCCTCGTCCGCGAGCGTCAGGCCGTCGCAGGAACTCGCATAGCTCGACACCTCGCTGGGCGTCAGCAGAAGCTGCGCATCGGAGACGGTCCTGCCGGTCCTGAAGAACTCGCAGCCCTCGGCATTGCCATAGGCGCCGTCGATGGCAGCCATCTCCGCACGGGCCGGACCCGCGGCCCCGGCAAGCGCGGCTGCGGCGAGCATGACGCCCGGGAGTCCTGCCTGCCGGTTCACTCGCATTTCATGACCGTGAACTGGAACTCGTCACTGCCCTGCATCGTGAAATGCAGCGCTACGGGAGTGTCGATGTCCGGCGCAACCAGATAGGTCGAGATCCAGTCCTGGCCTTCACCGGCACACAGCGCCGTGACGACCGAGCGCCCATAGGAGCCGGTCAGGACCTGAAGAAAATCGCAGGAGGATTCATAGAAATCGACCTTCTGGGCCGTGACGATGATCTTGCTATCAGCGATCGATGTCGGATCGGCCAGCGCCTGGCAGCCGGCCTCGTTGCCGTAATTGCCGTCGATCGGCAATTGGTCGGCAAGCGCCGGGGCGACGAAAAACCCGGCAAAAACCACGACGCTCAAGACACGCCTGATCATGGTCACACCCCGCTCGCCGGAATGCCCGAGCGCTCGACCTTGCGCGGCGAGGTCAGTTCCTTCCAGGTCGACAGGGCCTTGTTGGTGGGCGTCACCGGTTCGCGGGCGACGAACTTGCCGTGGCCTTCCTGGGTGCGGATCTCGCCGTCATGCACGGCCACGTGGCCGCGGGTCAGCGTGTAGCGCGGCAGGCCCTTGACCTCTTTGCCCTCGAACACATTGTAATCGATCGCCGACTGCTGCGCCCCGGCGGTGATGGTCTTGGACTTCTCCGGGTCCCACACCACGAGGTCGGCGTCGGCGCCGACCAGCACCGCGCCCTTCTTCGGGTAGCAGTTGAGGATCTTGGCGATGTTGGTGGAGGTCACGGCCACGAACTCGTTCATGGTGAGCCGCCCGGTGGCCACGCCATAGGTCCAGAGCATCGGCATGCGGTCCTCGAGCCCGCCGGTGCCGTTGGGGATCTTGGTGAAATCGCCGACGCCATAGCGCTTCTGCTCGGTGGTGAAGGCGCAGTGGTCGGTGGCGACCACCTGCAGCGAGCCCGCCGAAAGCCCGGCCCAGAGCGAGTCCTGGTGCAACTTGTTGCGGAAGGGCGGGCTCATCACCCGGCGCGCGGCGTGGTCCCAGTCGGGATGGGCGTATTCGCTCTCGTCGAGAGTCAGGTGCTGGATCAGCGGCTCGCCCCAGACGCGCATGCCCTTCTGCCGGGCACGGCGGATCGCCTCGTGGCTCTGCTCGCAGGAGGTGTGCACCACATAAAGCGGCGTGCCCGCCATGTCGGCGATCATGATGGCGCGGTTGGTGGCCTCGCCCTCGACTTCGGCCGGCCGCGAATAGGCATGTGCCTCTGGCCCGTTGTTGCCTGCGGCGAGCAGCTTCTGCTGGAGCTGGGCCACCACGTCGCCGTTCTCGGCATGGACCATGGCGATGCCGCCCAGTTCGCCGACGCGGCTGAAGGAGGCGTACATCTCGTCGTCGTCGACCATCAGCGCGCCCTTGTAGGCCATGAAGTGCTTGAAGGTGGTGATGCCCTTGTCCCTGACCACGGTCTCCATCTCGTTGAACACCTGCTCGCCCCACCAGGTGATCGCCATGTGGAAGGAGTAGTCGCAATTGGCCCGGGTCGACTTGTTGTCCCACATGGTCAAGGCTTCCAGCAGCGACTGACCGGGGGCGGGCAGGGCGAAATCGATCACCATGGTGGTGCCGCCCGACAGCGCCGCGCGCGTGCCGCTTTCGAAATCATCGGCCGAATAGGTGCCCATGAACGGCATTTCGAGATGGGTGTGCGGATCGATGCCGCCGGGCATGACATAGCAGCCGGTGGCGTCGAGCGCGGTGTCGCCCACGAGGTTCGGCCCGATCGCGGTGATCACCCCGCCCTCGATCATCACGTCGGCCTTGTAGGTGAGGTCGGCGGTGACGATGGTTCCGTTCTTGATGACTGTGGTGCTCATGATCTTGTTCCCGTGTTGATTATGGTGCGGGTTAGTCCCCCTCCCCCTTGAGGGGAGGGGTTAGGGGTGGGGGTATGCCAATGCTCAGTCCATCAACCGCAACTCCCGGAGTATCCGCTCGATGCAACCGTCCAGCCCGTCGGCCAGTTCTCCAGTATTGAATCTGATCACCTTGTACCCTGCCTTCTCCAGCCACTTATCCCGTCTCGTATCTTTCTCCATGCCGACGGGGGTGAAGTGGTGCTCCCCATCAACTTCAAGGACAAGTCTGGCCGAATGGATGGCAAAATCCGCGATGTAGGGTCCGAGTGGGACCTGTTTCCGAACGTGAATTCCATAGAGCCGGCGAAATTCCCGAAGTTCCGTCCAAAGTCGTTTCTCTCCCTCCGTCATGGAGCGTCGGAGACGGCGCGCCTGAGAGATCAGTCTTGGTGCGACAGCGGATGGTGACATCGACAATACCCCCACCCCTAACCCCTCCCCTCAAGGGGGAGGGGGACAGATGCCTCCCGCTCCCTCACGAGGGGGAGAGGTGACTGGCCTCCGGCACTGTGGCTTTCCTCAATCATGCAGCCCCTTCACTCCGCATAGCCCGGATTCTCCCGGTCCAGCACGCGCTTCATTTCCTCGAAATGGGAGTATTCCGCGTCCTTGTAGGCCTCCCATTCGAGCGCCACGGATTCGGCGAGCTCGTCGCTCATGACGTTGAGTTCCTGGCCGGTGGAATAGGCCAGCACCATGGTCCGCGCCGCGCGTTCGAGGTGGTACATGGCGTCAAAGGCCTCGGCCACGGTCGGCGCCACGGTGGTGACGCCGTGATTGGCCATCATGACGGCCGAATGATTGCCGACGGTGGCGGCGATGCGCTCGCCCTCGGCCTCCTCGGTGGCGATGCCGCCGAAGCTCATGTCCATCGCCAGGCGGTTGAAAAAGCGTGCGGTGACCTGGTCGATCGGCTTGATCGACGGGTCCTTCAGCGTGGCGAGCGTCGTGGCGTAGGGCGGATGCAGGTGCAGCGCCACCCGCGCATGGGGAATGCGGCGGTGGATCGCCGAATGGATCGACCAGGCGGAAGGGTCGGGCGCGTCGGGCCGCTTCATCGTGTCGGGATCGTCGGCGTCGACCAGCAGCAACTCGCTCGCTCTGGCGCGGGAGAAATGCCGCCAGCGCGGATTGACCAGGAATGTCCTGCCGTCGGGCGAGACGGCGGCGGAGAAATGGTTGGCGACGCCCTCGTGCCAGTCGTAATAGGCGGCGAGGCGCAGCGCGGCGGCGAGATCGATGCGCAACTGGCGCTCCTCGGAGCGGTCGATGGGGACGATGTTGGGGGAAATGGTCATGGTGTCATACTCCCTTGCCTGGGGCCGGGCCCCTGCTGAATGTGTGGCTCAGTGCCTTCAAAAGGACAACCACAGCCGGCTTGCCCAGGCGCCTATTCTTCCATGCTCCTCCGGGCTTTGCACTTGAAATCATCGGTCGGCCCCGGTGCGGCGGGCCTTGTTCCTGGTCCATCCGCGCCATTCGCCGACAAGGCTGTCGAGCGTGCCGAAGACCGGGACCAGGACCGCGAAAGTGGCCGATTTCAGCTTTTTCGAGGCGACGCAGGCCCTGAGCACGCGCTCCTGGTGGTCGAGCGGGGTCCAGATCCGGGCGAAGCCGATGAACTGGGACGAGACCTCCTGGCGCAGGTCGGCGATCCTGAGCCCGTGGGCCCTGAAGATGCGGAAGGCGGCGTAGAGCGCCACCAGCAAGGAGGTCGCCAGGATCACCAGGAGCAGGATCATGTCGCCGCGATAGGCGCCGGTCAGCGCGGCGTAGATCCAGACCGTGAGCGAAAACAGGATGAAGGACTTGGCGATGCGGAACGCGGTGCTCACGCCCTCCAGTTCCTCGCGGTAGGCCGCCTCGTTGGCGGCGTCGATCTCGCGCAGCTTCTTGTCGAACTCGTAGAGCCTCTGGTTCTCCTCCTCCGAGTGCTCCGTTCCGCGGGCGTCGCGCAGGATCTCGAAAGCCGGATGGATCAGGTCCTCGATCGCGTCCCAGCCCCTCAGGGGAATGATGCCCGGCGGCAGGTAGGCGCCGACGCGGTCGAAGCCGACATGGACGATGTGAATGGTGGTGAGGAAGACGAAAAGGATGAACAGCAGCGCGAAATCGGACACGCCCAGGAGGTCGAAGATGGTCTGGTAGTTGGCGACGACCTGGTTGATCAGCTCCATGTCGGGCAGGAAGCCCTCGGCGGTCGAGCCGATGTCGGTAAAGCCGGTCATGACGTAGAAGAACACCCCCGCCACGATGAGACGCGAGGTCATGAAATTCGAGAAACGGATGACGCTGTGCAGCAGCGCGTCTATGTCCATGACATCCAGTCTTCCTGACTTTACTCCACCACCCCGGCCGTCTCCACCACCGCATGCATCAGCACGTCGGCGCCGGCGGCCGCCCATTCCTTGGAGATCTCCTCGGCCTCGTTGTGCGAGAGCCCGTCGACGCAGGGGCACATCACCATGGCTGTGGGCGCCACGCGGTTGATCCAGCAGGCGTCGTGGCCGGCGCCGGAGATGATGTCCATGTGCGAGTAGCCGAGCCGCTCGGCGGCGTCGCGGATCGCCTTGACGCAGCCATGGTCGAATTCCGGCGGGTCGAACTGGCCGACGATCTCCGCCTCGAACGCCAGGCCGAGGTCGGTGCAGAGTTTCGGCGCTTCCGCCATCAGCCGCTCGACCATGCCGTTGAGCGTATCGATCTCGTGGCTGCGGAAATCGATGGTGAAGACCACCTTGCCGGGGATGATGTTGCGGGAATTGGGGTAGACGTCGATATGGCCGATGGCGCCCACGGCGTTCGGCGCATTGTCGATCGCGATCTGGTGCACAAGCTCGGTGATCTGTGCGAGGCCGCGGCCGGCGTTCCTGCGCATCGGCATCGGGGTCGAGCCGGTGTGGCTTTCCTTGCCGGTCACCGTGCACTGGATCCAGCGCAGGCCCTGGCCGTGGGTGACGACGCCGATGTCCTTGCCCTCGGCCTCGAGGATCGGTCCCTGCTCGATGTGGAGCTCGAACAGCGCATGCATCTTGCGCGCCCCCACTTCCTCGTCGCCCTTCCAGCCGATGCGTTCCAGCTCGTCGCCGAAGCGCTTGCCCTTGGCGTCGACCCGGTCATAGGCCCAGTCCTGCTCATGGATGCCGGCGAAGACGCCCGAGGCGAGCATGGCGGGAGCAAAGCGGGTGCCTTCCTCGTTGGTCCAGTTGACCACCACGATCGGATGTTTCGTCCTGATGCCGAGATCGTTCAGGGTGCGGACCAGTTCGAGGCCGCCGAGCACGCCCAGCACGCCGTCATACTTGCCGCCCGTCGGCTGGGTGTCGAGATGGGAGCCGACATAGACGGGCAGGGCGTCGGGGTCGGTGCCGGGCCTTGTCATGAACATGTTGCCCATGGTGTCGACGCCCATCGTCATGCCGGCCTCCTCGCACCAGCGCTGGAACAGTTTGCGGCCCTCGCCGTCCTCGTCGGTCAGGGTCTGGCGGTTGTTGCCGCCCGCCACGCCGGGTCCGATCTTCGCCATCTCCATGAGCGAGTCCCACAGCCGGTCGGGGTTGATGCGGAGGTTGGCGGCGGGTGCGGACATGGTGGTCTCCTATTTCAGTTCGACTTCGACAAAGCTCATCCGCCCTGTCCCGGCATTGATCACATTGTGTTCGACGCCGATCGGTCTGCGATAGGCGTCGCCCGCAGCCATGGTCACGGTTCGCGACGTGCCGCCGGGTTCTTCGAGCAGCATGATGCAGTCCGTCACCGGGGTGATGACGTAATCATGGCCGTGAACATGCCAGCCGGTCTCGGCCCCCGGCGCGAAGTCGAAGCGTGTCACGCGGACGCGCTCGTCGTCGACCAGGACTGTTGCGGTGGCGGGTTCGCGGTGCATGGCTCAGCTCGGGAAGGTGAAGACGGCGCCGGACTTGATGCCGTTCGGCCAGCGCGAGGTGATGGTTTTCAGGCGCGTGTAGAAGCGCACGCCCTCGGGACCGTAGATCGAATGGTCGCCGAACAGCGAGCGCTTCCAGCCGCCGAAGGAATGGTAGGCGACCGGTACCGGGATCGGCACGTTGACGCCGACCATGCCGACCTCGATGGAATCGGAGAAGGCGCGGGCGGCGTCGCCGTCGCGGGTGAAGATCGCGGTGCCGTTGCCGTATTCGTGGTCGTTGATCATCTTGACGGCTTCGTCGAAGCTTTGGGCGCGGACCACCGAGAGCACCGGGCCGAAGATCTCTTCCCTGTAGATAGTCATGTCTGTGGTGACGCGGTCGAACAGCGTGCCGCCGACGAAATAGCCGTTCTCGTAGCCCTGCAGCGAGAAGCCGCGGCCGTCGACCACCAGCTCGGCGCCTTCGTTCACGCCCTGGTCGATGTAGCCCAGCACCTTCTGCTGGTGCTGCTTCGTCACCACCGGACCCATTTCGGCAGCCTCGTCGGTGGCGGGGCCGATCTTCAGCGCCTCGACGCGGGGCTTCAACTTGGCGACCAGCGCGTCGGCGGTCTTCTCGCCCACGGGGACGGCGACCGAGATCGCCATGCAGCGTTCGCCGGCCGAGCCGTAGCCCGCGCCCATCAGCGCGTCGGCAGCCTGGTCCATGTCGGCGTCGGGCATGATCACCATGTGGTTCTTGGCCCCGCCCAGGGCCTGGACGCGCTTGCCGTTGGCGGTGCCGCGCGAATACACATATTGGGCGATCGGCGTGGAGCCGACGAAGCTCACGGCCTTGACGTCAGGGTGGTCGAGCAGCGTGTCGACGGCCAGCTTGTCGCCATGGACGACATTGAGCACGCCTTCGGGGAAGCCCGCTTCCTGGAACAGTTTCCACGCCAGCATCGGCGCGGACGGGTCGCGCTCGGAGGGTTTCAGGACGAAGGTGTTTCCGCAGGCGACCGCGATCGGGTACATCCACATCGGCACCATGGCCGGGAAGTTGAACGGGGTGATGCCGGCAACGACGCCCAAGGGTTGACGGTCGGCGATGGAATCGACGCCCGGGCCGACATTGCGGGAGAAATCGCCCTTCAAGAGATTGGGGATGCCGCAGGCGAACTCCACCACCTCGATGCCGCGGGTGACCTCGCCCAGCGCATCGTCATGGGTCTTGCCGTGTTCGCGGGAAATCTCGCGGGCGATGTCGGCGGCGTGGCGGTCGAGCAGTTCCTTGAACTTGAACATGAAGCGCGCGCGCTTCAAGGGCGGCATCGCGCCCCAGGCCGGTTGCGCGGCCTTGGCTGACGCGACGGCGGCGTTGATTTCCTCGACCGTCGACAGCGGCAGTTCGGCGATCTGTTCGCCTGTGGCCGGGTTGAACACCGGGGAGCGGCGGTCGGAGGTGGAAATGACGAGCTTGCCGCCAATGGCGTTTTCGATGATCTGCATGATTACGCCACCTGTCCCAGAACCTTGCGGAGTTTTTCGAACAGCTCGTCGATCTGGTCCTTCGAGATGATGAGCGGCGGCGACAGCGCGATGATGTCGCCGGTGGTGCGGATCAGCAGCCCGTCCTCGAAGGCCCGGAGGAAGGCCGAGAAGGCGCGCTTGGTCGGCTCGCCGGCAATCGGCTCGAGCTCGATGGCGCCGATCAGGCCGGTGTTGCGGATGTCGATGACATGCGGGCAGTCCCGGAGCGCATGCAACTGCTCCTCCCAGTAGGGCGAGAGGTCGGCCGCGCGGGTGAGCAGGCCCTCCTCCCTGTAGGTGTCGAGCGTAGCGAGCGCGGCGGCGGAGGCGATCGGGTTGCCGGAATAGGTGTAGCCGTGGAAGAACTCGATCAGATGCTCGGGTCCCTGCATGAAGGCGTCATGGATCTCGGAGGTGACGAACACCGCGCCCATCGGAATCACGCCGTTGGTCAGGCCCTTGGCCGAGGTGATCATGTCCGGCATGACGTCGTAATGCTGGGCTGCGAACGGCGCGCCGAGGCGGCCGTAGCCGGTGATGACCTCGTCGAAGATCAGCAGGATGCCGTGTTTCGTGCAGATCTCGCGGAGCATCTTGAGATAGCCTTTTGGCGGGATCAGCACGCCGGTGGAGCCGGCGACGGGCTCGACGATGACGGCGGCGATGGTGGAGGCGTCGTGCAGCGTGACGATGCGCTCAAGTTCGGAGGCGATGTCGCCGCCATGCTCGGGCTGGCCCTTGGTGAAGGCGTTCTGCGCGGGCAAATGGGTGTGCGGCATGTGGTCGACGCCCGTGAGCAGCGTGCCGAACATCTTGCGGTTGGAGACGATGCCGCCCACCGAGATGCCGCCGAAATTGACGCCGTGATAGCCGCGCTCGCGGCCGATCAGGCGGAAGCGGCCGCCGTTGCCCTTGGCGCGGTGATAGGCGAGCGCAACCTTCAGCGCCGTCTCCACCGCTTCCGAGCCGGAATTGGTGAAGAGCACATGGTTCATGCCGTCGGGCGCAATGTCGACCAGCCGGTTGGCCAGTTCGAAGGCCTTCGGGTGTCCCATCTGGAAGGCCGGCGCATAGTCGAGTTCGCCCGCCTGCTGCGCGATCGCCTCGGTGATCTTGGGGCGGCAGTGGCCGGCATTGACGCACCACAGGCCCGCCGTGCCGTCGAGGATCTTTCGGCCGTCGGACGCGGTGAAATGCATGTCCTTGGCGCCCACCAGCATGCGCGGGTTCTGCTTGAACTGGCGGTTGGCGGTGAACGGCATCCAGAAGGCGCGCAGGTCGTTGGGGGTGGTGTTGAGCCGGTTTGACATGGCTGGTTGCGCCTCCTGACGCAGGGGTTCCCGTTCCTCCAGCCAAATGCCCTTTTGTAGGCTTTGTTTCCGCACGGAAGCTGTGGTACGAAATCTTGACTGTTTGATAAAAGTCTAACAGGGCCAATCAGGCGGTCAAGGCCAATTCGATGGCGTCGGGGATGACCGGCGGCCGCGATTGGCGGCTGATTGAAAGGGATGCAGCAGTTGAAGGCACGGGCCACGGAAACCCAGCGCAAGACGCGCATCCAGGTGGAAAACGAGGAGAAGATCCTCGACGCGGCGCTGGAGGAATTTTCCGTTCATGGATTCCGCGGCGCGACCATCGACCGGATCGCCACGCATGCGGGCATGTCCAAGCCCAACCTCCTGTATTACTTCCGACGCAAGCAGGACATCTACGAAGCGTTGATCGCCCGGCTGCTCGACACCTGGCTCGAGCCGCTCAGGGAGCTCGACGCGGTGGGCGACCCGCTGCCGGAGCTGCGCTCCTATATCCGCCGCAAGCTCGAGATGGCGCGCGACTTCCCGCGCGAAAGCCGGCTGTTCGCCAACGAGATGCTGCAGGGCGCGCCGCGCATCAAGCGGCTGCTCGAGACCGAGCTCAAGCCGCTGGTCGACGAGAAGGCGGAGGTGCTGAAGGGCTGGATGAAGGCCGGCAGGATCAACCCGGTGGACCCAAGGCACCTGATCTTCTCGATCTGGTCGACGACGCAGCATTACGCCGATTTCGATGTGCAGGTGCAGGTCATCCTCGGGCCGGACCGGGGCGCCGAAGGCCGCTTCGAGGATGCGGCGCGCTATCTCGAGACGCTGTTTCTCGACGGGCTCAGGCCGAAGGCCGGATCAGCCGCGGACGCGCCCCGCATCCGCACCCTTTGACCGCCTGGAAATGGCTCAGCCGATCAGCCCGACCGCGCGGCGGGCTTCGTCGGTCCTGAGCGACATGTCGCCACCGTCATAAGCGCGGCCCGCGTCGGTCGCGAGCCAGGCGATGGCCTCGCCGACCCAGTCGGGCGAGATGTGCTGCGACCAGTCGAGCTGGCTCACCGGATTGACGCCCGAAGTCTTGATCGCGCGCTGCATGTCGGTGGCCACCGTACCCGGCGACAGGCCGACGACGCGGATGTGGTCGGCCATGCATTCGGTGTGGGCGCACCGGGTGAGCGACAGCACCGCCGCCTTGGTGGCGCAATAATGGCTCCAGCCCTCCAGCGCGGAGGAGGCTGCGCCCGAGGAAATGTTGATGATGACGCCGCCGCCCTGCCGCTTCATCACCGGAATGGCGGCGCGCAGGCCGTGGTAGACGCCCTTGAAATTGATGTCGACCACCTGGTCCCAGGCTTCGGGATCGGAATCCTCGATGCGGGCGATGGGATCGATCACGCCGGCATTGTTGACGAGGATGTCGAGGCTGCCGAAGCTCCGGATTGCCTCATCGACGGCGTTCTCGACATCGCCATATTGGGCGACGTCGCAGGTGACGGCCAGCGCGCGGTCGCCGATGTCCGCGGCGATCCGCGCCGTGTCGCGGGTCGAGCGCGCCGCCAGCACCACATTTGCGCCGTATCCGGCCATGATGCGCGCCGCCGCCTCGCCAATGCCGCGGCTCGCGCCGGTGATCAGGGCCGTCTTGCCGCTCAGGTCGATGCTCATGTCTCATCCCTCTTCTTGGTGCCGCCCTTTCTGGCGCGGATGGGACGGGCAATCAAGGGCGCGGCACCTTTAAATGACCGGAACGGCCTGCTCCGCCCGAAGCCATCCGGGCGGAGCAGGCCGGCAGTTCCTGCATGTCCGGGGTGGCCGTGGTCGCTGTCGCTGTCGCGGGCTCGCGGCTGCGGTCGAGGACAGGCCGAGCGGCGGGGTGAGCCGCGGATGACCTAATGGCTTCCGCCGCCGCCGCCTTCGCCGCCTTCGCCACCCAGGACTTCCGCGGTCTCGTTGTTGAGCTCCTCTAGTTCAGGCCCGACCGGGCTTCGGGTTGTGTTGCACCCGGCCGCGGCCGCCGTTGATGTCAGGCCGAGCAGCAGGGTGAGCCGCGACCGCTCGACTTTGGTTTCAGGTTCCTTGCGCATTTCAGGGGTCTCCTTTTGCTGGTGGGAATGGGTCCCCGCCCGGAGCGGGGAATCCGGATCGCTCAAGGGCTTCCGCCGCCGCCGCCTTCTCCACCCGGGCACTCTTCTTCGAGGGCATCCTTTTGCCGGGTGGATGGGGAACAGGGATCCCGTCCCGGCGATGGGGGCGGTCCCCCCAAGCTCCCGGCCGCGGCTGCGGTTAAGGGCCGGCCGGACAGCAGAGTGAGCCACGAGCGGTCAACTTCGGCGTCCTGGTCGTCTTGCATGGGAAGGCTCTCCTGTCGGAAACGGGACCGTCGCGCTCCATTTGCCTGTCCTGGAACCGGCACCCTGGAGACGCCGGGCCTGCGGCATCCGCGTTCATCGCGATCTGCTTAAACACCAGATCAAGGGCTTTCGGATCCGGCATTGATAAACATCAAGAAAGCCGCATGGGTCAGCCAAAAATCCGCACGGCCGCTGCGCTGCGGGCGGAATAAATCAAGAAATCTTGATGCATCTCTGGCGTCTTGCGGCCGGTTGCGCTAAGCGGGGCCACGTCGAACGCCAATGGCACAGGAGCTTCCCATGAGCATTGTCATTCACCACAATCCGGGATGCGGCACGTCGCGCAATGTGCTGGAGATCATCCGCGCCTTTGCCGGCGAACCGGTTGTCGTCGAGTATCTCAAGACCGGCTGGACCCGGCCGCAGTTGCAGGGCCTGTTCGCCGCAGCCGGCCTGACGCCGCGCCAGGCGCTCAGGGTGTCCAAGACCCCGGCCGAGGAGATGGGCCTCACCGATCCGGCCGTCAGCGACGAGGCGATCCTGGACGCAATGGTCGAGCATCCGGTGCTGGTCAACCGGCCGATCGTCTGCACCCCGAAAGGGGTGGCGCTGTGCCGGCCGTCGGAGACCGTGTTCGCGCTTCTCGATGTCGCGCCGGGCGCGACCTACACGAAGGAAGACGGCGAAGTGGTCACTGCGCCATGACGGATGAGATGCCGAATATCGTTGCCGACAGCTTTCACCTGCCGGAGGTCGACAGGCTGGCGCTGCCGGGCGAGGAGGGGCATCCGCCCCGCGTGCTGATGCTTTGCGGGTCGTTGCGCACGCGCTCCTACTCGCGGTTTCTCATGCTTGAGGCGAAGCGCGTGCTCGAGGCGCTGGGCGCCGAGGTGCGGGTGTTCGATCCCGCCGGCCTGCCGCTCGTTTCCGACGAGGCGGAAACGCACCCCAAGGTGCTGGAACTCAGGGACCTGTCGCTCTGGTCGGAAGCGCAGGTCTGGTGCTCGCCCGAGCGGCACGGCGCCATGACCGGGGTGATGAAGACGCAGATCGACTGGCTGCCGCTCGCGCCGATCGGCGGCGTGCGCCCGACGCAGGGACGGACGCTCGCCCTGATGCAGGTCTGCGGCGGATCGCAGAGCTTCAACACGCTCAACCAGATGCGCGTCCTCGGCCGCTGGATGCGGATGATCACCATCCCCAACCAGTCCTCCGTCCCCAAGGCCTTCGCCGAGTTCGACGAAGAGGGACGGATGAAGCCGTCGCCCTACTACAACCGCATGGTCGACGTGATGGAGGAGCTGATGAAGTTCACGCTGCTCACGCGCGGGCGGGCGGCCTATCTGGTGGACCGCTATTCCGAACGGGTGGAGAGCGCCGAGGAGCTGTCCAGGCGGGTCAATATCCGCTCGATCTAGCAGGCCCCGGCTTTCGATGCGTTACCGGCGGTCCGGGCCGGGGCGGCCGGTCTTTGCCGCTCCGCCCGAGCGTTGCCTGCGACCCGACCAGGCGGCGGCGATGTCGTCGACCAGCACCCCGTCCGAGGCCTGGCGCCAGGTCCTCAGGTCGGCCTTGACGTAGCCGATGAAGTCCAGCCCGGTTTCGCGCCGGACCGCCGCCACCGCCACGCGGTCCGGCAGGATGGTGCGGACGCCGTACAGCTCCTGGATCGGCAGCCGCAGCTCGGGCATCGTGCGGTGAATGAGCTCGGTGCAGAAGGTGCATTCGGGCGTTTCGACATCGAACAGGAAATCGAAATCCATGCCGATGGCGCCGAAATAGTCCCCCGCCACCTGCCGCCGCCTCCCGAGGCTGGCGAAGCTCGGCCGGAGGATCGCCACCCGGTCGGTGTTCAGGACCACCGACGGCTTTGACAGGTGCACCCCGGCCTTGTCGGCCTCGACGAAGACCATGCCCGCGCGAATGTCCGGCAGATGCGGCCTGACCTGGGGCGACGACGCCACGCCGAGCCGGCTCAACTGGGCCTCGTTGCCCAAATAGACGGCGGCGTGCCCGAACAGCCCCGGAATCAACTGGCCGGAGGTACGCCCCTTGGAGCTGACGAGAACGATGTCGAGCGGCTCGAGGCTCGCCAGGATGGCCGCCTGCGCCGCGGGCTTGGACTTGAGGTGGCCGCCGCGCCAGGCGATCTGGCCGAGCACGGTGCCGAGCGGCGGCGCCACCGTGCGCGCCGCATCGACGAACCAGCGCGGATAGTCCTCCATGTCGACGCAGCAGTGGCGGATGCCGGCCGGCGCGGAGTCGCGTTCCGCCTCTACCGGCGCGGTCCGGACGCAGCCCTCAAGAAGCACGATCAGCGCAAGCAGCAGACCAAACGGGAGGAGACTGCGCCTCATTTCCGTTGCGCCACCAGCACGGTGTGGAAGCCGCAGTCGGGATCCTGCCTGACGAAGTGGAGGATGCGGAGCCCGAGGCCCGCCAGCGCCGCGCCATAGTCCTCGGGCGAGAGGCTCGAATGGTAGACCGGGTCATCGCCGACACGGCCCGCCACTTCCCCGGCATCGGGGCCGACGGTCAGCATCAGGGCGCCGCCGGGATTGAGATGCGCGGCCAGGCGCGCCAGCGTCGCGCGCTGCTCGTCCGGGGTGAGATGGAAGAAGCTGTCCCAGCCGATCACGCCGTCGAAGGCCTGGCCGAGATCCAGGCCGCGCATGTCGGCCTGCCGCCAGTCGCCTGACGGATATTTGTCGCGCGCCAGGTCGATCATCGCCCGCGCCGCGTCGACGCCGGTGACGCGCAGGCCGAGGCCCGTGAGATACCGGGCGATCGGGTCTCCGGATCCGCACCCGGCGTCGAGCACGGATCCGCCCGGCGGCAGCAGGGCGGCAAAGCGGTCGAGCCAGGGCTTTTCCATCAGCGCCTTGCTTCGCTCGGCATCGAAGCGGCCGGCGTTGCGCTCGTAGACCTCGACGGTCCGGGTCGCCAGGTCGGCCAGCGGCCTGAGGTCAGGTGCCATGCGCAGGGCTCCGTTCTTCGCCTCCCGCCGCCATGCCCGCAATCCTAGCCCTGCGTCGAATGGCTGTAGCGGAAATCGTCCATGTCGGCCTCGATCCGGCTCACATCGGACTGCAGCCGGCCGATCTCGCGCTCGAGGTCGCGGATCTGCCAGCGGTTGGAATCGATCCTGCGCTGGATCTCGCGTGTGTCGGTCTTGCTGTTGCGGACCAGGTCCTCGTCGGTCCGGATCGCCTGCTCGAGGCTGGTGATGCGGTATTCGAGGCTGCTGATCTCGCGCTTCTTGTCATGGTACAGACGGCCCAGATCATAGCCTTCGCGGAAACCGGGATCGAGATCGACCGGGCAGACATTGGCGTAGCTGCCGCCCTGGCTGCCGACCGACAGGCCGTTGAGCGGCGTGCAGTAGCGCGGCAGGCCCTGCTGGTAGCCCTGGTACCAGAGCGTCTGGTCGGCGGCGACGCCCGCCTTGGTGCAGGCCTTGACGTGGCGCGCGAAGCGATCCTGCGGCGCGTACCCGGCGGCGCCGTCCTGCACGCCGATCACCCGCCAGTCGGCGACGGCGCATTCTTCCTTGGACATGGTCTGGCATGACGACGCGAGCGCGCCGAGCGCGATGATCACGGCAAAACGCAACTTCATCTGGATCCCCGAACCCCGAAAAACCTCACCACATCCCGGTTTCAGAAATGCCAACGGCCCCGTTTTGTCAACGGGGCCGGATTGGTCGCGAGGCAAATATTCTATTCCGCGGCCTGCTTGGCCATCGGGTTGTTGGGATGCGTCGTCCAGTTCGCGTAAGCCGGGTCGATCGGCCGGCCGGTGCGAGGATCGGAGCCCTGGGTCATCTCCACCATGGTGATGCAGTCATCCACCGGGCAGACATTGACGCAGAGATTGCAGCCCACGCATTCGTCGTCCATCACCTCGAAATGCCGCACGCCGTCGACCATCGCGGTGATGGCCTGGTGCGAGGTGTCCTCGCAGGCGATGTGGCAGCGGCCGCACTTGATGCACAGGTCCTGGTCGATCCTGGCCTTGGTGATGTAGTTGAGGTTCAGATACTGCCAGTCGGTGACGTTGGGCACCGCTCGGCCCTGGAAATCGGCGATGGTGGCGTAGCCCTTCTCGTCCATCCAGTCCGACAGGCCTTGGGCCATTTCCTGGACGATCTTGAAGCCGTAGGTCATGGCCGCGGTGCAGACCTGCACCGTGCCGCAGCCGAGCGCGATGTATTCGGCTGCGTCGCGCCAGGTCTGGATGCCGCCGATGCCCGAGATCGGCAGGCCGCGGGTGGCGGGGTCGCGGGCGATCTCGGCCACCATGTTGAGCGCGATCGGCTTGACAGCCGGACCGCAATAGCCGCCATGCGAGCCCTTGCCGTCGATGGTCGGCACGGGCGCGAAATTGTCGAGATCGACCGAAACGATCGAGGAGATGGTGTTGATCAGCGACACCGCGTCGGCGCCGCCGGCCTTGGCCGCCCGCGCGGGATAGCGGATGTCGGTGATGTTGGGCGTGAGCTTCACGATCACCGGCATCTTCGAATAGTGCTTGCACCACTCGGCCACCATCTGGATGTATTCGGGCACCTGGCCCACGGCCGCGCCCATGCCGCGCTCGCTCATGCCGTGCGGGCAGCCGAAATTGAGTTCGATGCCGTCGGCGCCGGTGTCCTCGACGCGCGGCAGGATCCCCTTCCAGCTTTGCTCCTCGCAGGGCACCATGATCGAGACGATCATCGCCCGGTCGGGCCAGCGCCGCTTGACGTCGGTGATTTCCCGGAGGTTCACCTCGAGATCGCGGTCGGTGATCAGCTCGATATTGTTGAGCCCCAGCAGCCTGCGGTCCGGACCCCAGATCGCGCCATAGCGCGGGCCGTTGACATTGACGACCGGCGGGCCGGCCTCGCCCAATGTCTTCCAGACCACGCCGCCCCAGCCCGCCTCGAAGGCGCGCTCGACATTGTAGGCCTTGTCGGTGGGCGGCGCGGACGCCAGCCAGAACGGGTTGGGGGACTTGATGCCGAGAAAATTGGTGGAAAGGTCAGCCATGATATCTCTTCCTCCCTCAAGCCATCAGGGCTTTGTGAATGCTCTCGGCCGCGATCTTGCCGTCCTCGACCGAGACGACGGTCAAGTCGTCGCCGCCCGCGACGCAGTCGCCGCCGGCCCAGATCTTCGGGTGCGACGTGCGGCGCTCCGCGCTCACGCGGATGCGGCCCTTCTCGAGCTCGATCGGGACTCCGGCGAGCGGCCCGGCGTCCGGCGTCTGGCCGATGGCCTTGAACACCTGGTCGGCCTCGAGCGTCACCAGTTCGCCGGTGCCGGCGAGCTTGCCGTCGCCGTCGAGCGTGGTCTTCTCCAGCGTGATGGCGAACACCGCGCCGTCCGACACATGCAGGCTCTTGGGCGCGAGCCAGTGGCGGATGACGACGCCGTGGGTCTGGGCCAGTTCCTGCTCGTAGAGCGAGGCGTTCATATGCTCCTGGCCGCGGCGATAGGCGATGGTCACCTCCTCGGCGCCGAGCAGCTTGGACTGGACCGCCGCGTCGATGGCGGTCATGCCGCCGCCGATGACGACGATCCGGCGGCCGACCTCGAGCGCGGACAGGTCCTCGACCTGGCGCAGCACGGCGATGAAATCGACGGCGTCGATGACGCCGCGGGCGGTCTCGCCGTCGAGCCCGAGCGGGTTGACGCCGGGCAGGCCGAGGCCGAGGAACACGGCGTCGAATTCCGCGGTCAGGCGCTCCAGCGTCACGTCGCGGCCGAGCGCCTTGCCGGTCTCGATGGTGATGCCGCCGATCTGAAGAATGAACTCGACCTCGTCCTGGGCGAAGTCGTTGGTCGTCTTGTAGGCGGCGATGCCGTATTCGTTGAGGCCGCCGGCCTTCTCGCGTGCGTCGTAGACGGTGACGTCATGGCCGTGGCTGGCGAGGCGATGGGCGCAGGACAGGCCCGCGGGGCCGGCGCCGACGACAGCGATCCTCCTGCCGGTGGGGGCGGCGCGGACGAAGGGATGCGGCTCCTCGCGTTCCATGAAGGTGTCGGTGGCGTGGCGCTGCAGCAGGCCGATCTTGACCGGCTTGCCCTCGGCGATCTCGCGCACGCAGACTTCCTCGCAGAGCGTCTCGGTCGGGCAGACCCTGGCGCACATGCCGCCCAGGATGTTCTGGGCGAAGATGGTCTTGGCCGCGCCCGCGGGGTTGCCGGCCTGGATCTTGCGGATGAACATGGGAATGTCGATCGAGGTCGGGCAGGCGGTCATGCACGGCGCGTCGTAGCAGAAATAGCACCTGTCGGCCTCCACCAGCGCCTCGTGCGGCGTCAGCGGCGGATGGATGTCGGAAAAATTGTCGGCATAGTCGGCGCTCGACAGGCGGTGCGCCCTCACGTCGCCAGGCTGGGTAGCTGTCATTCCTCTGGACCCCTCGTTTTCGAGATCTTCTTGTGCGGTTTGGTGTGGCGCAACTCCTCAGTGTCGCCATCGCCGCGAGGGAAGAATGAAACGGTTTTATCAAAAGGTCAAATTTTTTATCAGATGATAAATATTCAAATCCGGCGCCGCGGATTGCACTTCCGGACGCGGCAGGTAAGTATTGATTTCGAACCGGAGATTTGCCGTGACCGACTACCCGATCACCGATTATGACGACGCCTACGCCAATGGCCCCTATATCGACGGCGCGGCCGATTACCCGCCGCGATGGACCGAACAGGCGCAGGCCTTCCGCGACCGGTTGAGCGAAGCGGGGAGGGCGCGGCTCGACCTCGGCTACGGGTCCGCACCGCGCAACCGGCTCGACCTGTTCCTGCCCGAAGGCGAGGCCAGGGGCCTGGCGGTGTTCGTCCATGGCGGCTACTGGAAGGCCTTCGACAGGTCGGTCTGGTCGCACCTGGCCGCCGGACCGCTCGCGCACGGCTATGCGGTGGCGATGCCGGGCTACACGCTGTGCCCGGACAACCGCGTCGCGGGCATCGCCCGGGAAATCGCCGAGGCGGTGAGCTTCGCCGCGGGCGAGGTCGCGGGTCCGAT
This sequence comes from Hoeflea sp. BAL378, assembly GCF_000759435.1. Classification (GTDB taxonomy): domain Bacteria; phylum Pseudomonadota; class Alphaproteobacteria; order Rhizobiales; family Rhizobiaceae; genus Hoeflea. The sequence continues at coordinate 36,246 of NZ_JRJG01000029.1, read as the reverse complement.
CCGGCTCACCGGCCACTCGGCCGGCGGGCAACTGGTCACGCGGATGATCAGCGGCGAGCCGCTCCTGCCCGAGGCGGTCCTCGCCCGGATCGCGGGCGTCACCTCGATTTCCGGCGTGCACGACCTCAGGCCCATCATGAAGACTGAGATGAACGAGATCCTGCACATCGATGCGGAGGAAGCCAGGTCGGAAAGCCCGGTGCTGCACACGCCGCTCGCCGCCATTCCGGTGACGGCCTGGGTCGGTCTCGCGGAGCGGCCGGAATTCGTCCGCCAGAACCGCGCGCTCTACGAGATATGGCGCGGCCTGGCCACGCCGATGCGGATGCACGAGGAGCCGGCGAGGCACCATTTCGACGTGGTCGACGGTCTGGCCGATCCCGCCCACCCGCTGTGCCGGGCATTCCTTGGCCTCGACTGAGCTTCGATCCGGCGGGGGCGCTGGAGGGCGGAGCCGGGCTGCGGGCAGGATTAAGCATTTGTTGAGGCCGAAGGCCTAGTTTTGGCCTGACAGCGACTGCATCGCGGCCATCAGGGCCGTTCGTTCCCGATCCCGGATTCCGGATACCGCCATGACGCACCCCAAGGCCATGATCGGCCTCCTTGCCTTGCTGGCCTCGCACGCCCTTGCCCCCGACGCTTCAGCCGCGGAACTGCTGCCCGATCCGGCGTTCACGCGCCCCGCGCTGGTCGGCGATTGGTGGGCCACGCCCAACATCGCCTTCGACTACAGCCCCGGCGCGCTCTGCGGTTCGGTGGCAGGCGGCACGGCCGAGCCCTGGGACGCCATTCTCGGGCTCAACGGCCTGGGGATCGTCAAGGGCGAGCACTACAGCTTCTCCCTCATCGCCTCGGGCGGCCCCGGCGGGCCGATGCGGGCCCTGGTGCAGCAGGCGAGCGAACCCTGGACACCGGAGGGCGAGATCGTCCGCCGGCTGTCGCCCGACAAGCAGGTGCTTGCCGAAACCTTCACGGCCGGGCAGGACCATGCTGGCGCCCAACTCGTCTTCCAGCTTGGCGGCTCGGAGAAACCCTGGCGCTTCTGCCTGCATTCGGCGTCGCTGATGACCGGCCAGGCGCCAAAGCCGGCGAGCGGCGGCGCCTCGGCGATCCGGGTCAACCAGACCGCCTATTTCCCCGACGGCCCCAAGCGCGCCACGCTCGTGCGCAAGGGCGGCGCCCGGTCCGACTGGAAGCTGGTCTCCGACTCCGGCGAGACGGTGGCCTCGGGCAAGACCAAGGCCTCGGGGTTCGACGCCGCGTCGGAACTCGAGGTCGAGACCATCGATTTCAGCGATTTCGCCCGAACCGGCGAGGGCTACCGCCTGGTCGTCGGCGGCGAGACCAGCCCGCCGTTTGCGATCTCGGGCGGCGCCTATGCCGGGCTGCGCACCGATGCGCTGTCCTATTTCTACAAGGTGCGCAGCGGCATCGAGATCCTCGAGAGCCTTGCCGGCAAGGGCTACGGCCGTCCCGCCGGGCACAACGGCCAGGCGCCCAACCGCGGCGACACCGATGTCGGCTGCCTCAACGCGAAAACCGCGCGCAAGGTCTACGGCGCCGACTGGAGCTGCGACTACCGACTCGATGTCGCGGGCGGCTGGTACGACGCCGGCGATTTCGGCAAGTACGTGGTCAATGGCGGCATCGCCGCGGCGCAGCTCATGGGCGTCTACGAACGGGCGCTGACATTCAGCCGCGGCGCCTCGCCGGCGCTCGGCGACGGGCTGCTCAGGATTCCCGAGGCCGGAAACGGCATTCCCGACATTCTCGACGAAGCGCGCTGGGAACTCGACTTCCTGATGTCCATGGCTGTTCCCGAGGGCCAGCCCCTTGCCGGCATGGCGCATCACAAGGTGCATGGGGAGGGGTGGCCGTCGGGTCCGCTGCTGCCGCATCGCGACAGCGAGAAGCGCATCCTGCACCGGCCGTCGACGGCGGCGACGCTCAACCTGGCGGCGGCGGCGGCGCAGGGCGCCCGGCTGTTCGCCTCCTTCGACAAGGCCTATGCGGACCGGCTGCTGGCGGCGGCCGTTCGCGCCTATCACGCCGCGGAAGCCAACCCCGCGCTTTATGCGCCCGCCACCGACGGCAGTTTCGGCGGCGGGGACTACCAGGACGACGATGTCTCGGACGAGTTTTACTGGGCGGCGAGCGAACTCTACCTGACCACCCAGGATCCGGTCTGGCTCGCCCGCGCCAAGGCCTCGCCGCACTGGTCCGGGTCGGTTTTCTATCCCGACGGATTCAGTTGGCGCGCGGTGGCGGCGCTGGCACGGCTGCAGCTCGCCTCGGTTCCCTCCGGCCTGTCCAAGCGCGATCTCAACCAGGTCCGCGCTACGGTGCGGGAGGCCGCCGACGCCTATCTGAAGGTGCAGAAGAAGCAGGGTTTCGGGCTGATGTACGCCCCCCGGAACGGCTATGGCTGGGGCTCGAACCAGTCGGTGATCCAGACCATGATCGTCGTCGCCACCGCCTATGACGTGAGCGGCGAGACGCGCTACCTGCAGGCGGTGCGCGAGAGCATGGACTACATCCTCGGCCGCAACGCGCTGGGCATGTCCTATGTGACCGGCTACGGCACGACCTATTCGCGCAACCAGTTCTCCTACATGTTCGCGGCCTCCACCGATCCGTCCTATCCGCCGCCGCCCCGGGGCGCGCTCGCGGGCGGGCCCAACAGCGGGCTCGCCGACGACTACGCCATCTCCAAGCTCAAGGGCTGCGCGCCGCAGGCCTGCTATGTTGACGATTCGCGCTCGTTCTCCACCAACGAGATCGCCATCAACTGGAACGCGCCGCTGGCCTGGATCGCCTCGTTCCTGGCCGATGCGCGCTAGCCGGAGAGATCGGCCCCCGGCCGCAACCGCATCTTAACGCGGGCAGGCTAGTTTGGGGCACGCATGCGCCGGGACCCGAGACCCATGACCAAAATTGCCCTGATCGGCACAGGCTTCGTCGCCGATTACTACATGACCACGCTCGCCAATTACCCCGAGATCGGGCTTGCCGGGGCGTGGGATGTCGATCCCAGGCGGCTTTCCCATTTCTGCGACTTTTACACGCTGCGCGCCTATGGCTCGCTCGCCGAATGCCTTGCCGATCCGGCCGTCGACATCGTGGTCGACCTCACTCCACCCGAAAGCCATTTCGAGATCAATCGCGCGGCGCTCGAGGCGGGCAAGCATGTCTATTGCGAAAAGCCGCTGGCGATGAGCTTCGAGCAGGCGCGGGCGATCGTCGATCTCGCCGCGGGCAAGGGCCTCGTCATCTGCGGCGCGCCCGCCAACGGATTGTCGGATGCACAGGAACTCACGGCGCGCCTGATCGACGCCGGGCGGATCGGCACGCCGCGGCTCGCCTATGCCGAGATGGAGGATGGCCCGGTGTTCAAGGACAACTGGACCGACTGGCGTTCGCGCTCAGGAGCGAAGTGGCCGGGGCTGCACGAGTTCCAGGTCGGCTGCACGCTCGAGCATGCGGGCTACGGCCTGTCCTGGCTGGTGTCGCTGTTCGGCGCGGTCGAGAAGGGCCAGGCATTTTCGGCGCTGACCTTTCCCGACAAGGGGCCGGGCACAACAGGCCTGGCGCTGGCGCCGGATTTCGCCGTCGGCTGCCTCAGCTTCCGGTCGGGCGTCACCGCGCGGCTGACCTGCGGATTGGCCGCGCCGCGCGACCGGTCGCTGACGATCGTCGGCGACAAGGGCACCATCGTGGTGCGCGACCTGTGGGACGACCGCTCGCCGGTGCATCTGAGCCGCTTCGACGGCAAGCGGCCGCTGCTGCAGCGGCTGGCGGCGCTTTTCGAGCGCCAGCGCGGGCGGGTGCTGCCGCTCCGGCTGACCTATGGCCGGCCGGTGGCCTATCCGGCGGCGACCACCGCCCGCAGCCTCGCCTCGTTCCCCTCGCGGATCGATTTCGCCCGCGGCATCGCGGTGATGGCGCGGGCGATCGGCGCGGGGGAAACGCCCTTCTTCTCGGGGGAGCGCGCCCTGCACCTGACCGAACTGGCGCTGGCCCTCAACGACGGCGCCGGCAGCTTCACGCCGCGGTCCGGCTTCTGAGTTCCTAGGGTTTCCACTCGCCCGACGGCGGCGACGACAGCACCGCGTCGATGATGCGCAACGCGGCGATGGTGTCGTCGAGCCGGTTGTCGGGCTCCTGGCCGAGCCCCCGGCGGATGGCGTCGGAGGCGGCCCCGATCTCGAACTGGAGGCCGGAGCCCTCGAACGGAAACCCATGCCAGGCGACCCCGGGCAGCGGCAGGCGCCGGACGAGCCCCCGGGCAAGCCGCGCCGCGGTGCGGTTGCCGGGATGGGCCAGATCGGCGAGGCGGCGGGAGGCGTAGACGCCATAGCCGCCGGCCTTGATGAAGGGCGCGTCGAGCACCAGCACGCCCCGGTCGCCCTCGATGATCATGCGGTTGGAGCCCTGGCGATCGAAGCCGCAGGTGATCCGGGCCTCGACGGCGCCGAACCGCAGGCAGAGCGACGCCGCCATGTCGACGCCCGAAGGCGCCGCCGTCCAGGCGCCCTCGACATGGTCCGGGTCGCCCAGGAAGAAGCGCGCGAGCGAAATCGGGTAGACGCCGAGATCATGCAGCGCCCCGCCGCCCTGCGCACTGTCGAAGAAGCGGCTCTGCGGATCATAGGCCTGTGGCCAGGCGATGTCGGCCTCGAGCCGGCGGATGGCGCCGATGACGCCCCCGGCGAGGGCCGTGCGCGCGGCGCGGATGGCGGGCAGATAACGGCTCCACAGGCCTTCCATGACGAAGACGCAGGCGCCCGTGGCCGCCTCCTTGATCTCGAGCGCCTCACCGAGGCGCGCGACCATGGGCTTTTCGACCAGCACCGGCACGCCGGCCGCGATGCAGGCAAGCGTCTGGGCGCGATGCACCATGTTCGGGGTGGCGATGTAGACGGCGTCGACCCTGCCAGAGGCGAGCATCGCACCGAGCGAGCCAAAGGCGGTGACGCCGGAATGGCGGTGGGCGAATTCCTCCGCCCTTGCGGGATCGCGCGAGCAGACCGCCGCCAGCGCCGCGCCTTTGGCATGGCCGATGTCGGCCGCGAATTGCCGGGCGATGGCGCCGGTCCCGGCGATGCCCCAACGGATGGTCCTGAGCTCTGTCATGGTCCGATCATGCGGCATCACCGGTAAAGGCCGGGTTAGCTTGGCCGGGTCACCAGGGCAGGGCTTCGCCGGTGTAGTCGAAGAAGCCGCCGGTGTCCGAGGGTCCGAGCCGGTCGAGGACGCTGAGCAGCAACGGCGCGGCCTCCGCGGCCGTGCGGACCGTGAGCCCGCCCTTGGCGAAGCCCGACGAGAGCCCGGTGTCGACCGTGCCCGGATGCAGCGCCACGCACACGGCCTCGGGCCGCTTGCGCGCCAGTTCGATCGCCGCGCTGTGGACGAGCTGATTGAGCGCGGCCTTTGAGGCGCGGTAGCTGTACCAGCCGCCCAACCTGTTGTCGCCGATCGAGCCCACCTTGGCAGACAGCGTGGCGAACACGGATTTTCCATCCCTCGCCATAAGTGGAAGGAAATGCTTCATCAGAAGCGCCGGGCCGATGGCGTTGACCGCGAAGGCATGGGCCATGTGGGCGGGATCAAGGGCCGACAGCGTCTTTTCCGGCTTGAAGCCGCAGCCGTGCAGAAAGCCGGTGGCGTCGACCACCAGCCTGAGCTCGAGCCCGGTGTCCTTTGCGGCGGTGGCTGCGCGCCGGATGGTGGGTTCCTCGAGCAGATCGAGATCCGGCTCCGAAGCGCGGGAAAAACCGGCCACGGCGGCGAAGGCGCCATTGTGCCGCAAGGCCTCCATCAGCGCCTCGCCGAGGCCGCCGCTGGCGCCGATGACGACGGCCAGCCCGCCGGGTTTCAGGCTGTCCATCCCAAGATCCTTGTCCGGAAGTTCACGTGCTTCGCCTTGTTGGGTGGGGGCATGACCCTCCGGTGATTCCGGTCGCCAGACCCCGACAGCGCCCGCGTCTCCGGGCGGATGCGCGAAGGACGCCGGCGCCCCTGAATGACTGCGTGTCTGGACCCGGACCTCTGAGTCCCCGCGAACGCGCCTCACACCAGCAATGCCACGGCGCGGACAGGGTCGCAAGCCGGCGCATGATCAACGCAAGGTCGGTGCAAGCTTACATGTGCACTCTCTCATGTGACCGGCGGCATGGCGGGGAATTCCCCGCTGTCGCTTGACGGGCGTTGTCTCCGCCGGATGACGCCCGTCTTCATTCGGCGCGAATCAATCTCACGCCACCAGATTGCCTTGTCGGAGGCTCCCGCGATTCGCGCCGGACCGGGCCTGGCGGACGGTCTGCCGGGGAGTCCGGGAATTTTAGGCGAGATTTCGCAGTTATTGATAATAAATACCTACATTCGGTGTTTTGCATTTAACCCCGAATTAAAGTTTGACGTCCAATTTCTTTGCATCAACAGGAGATGCCAATGGACGTTCGCCAGACAATGCTCGCTCTCGGGATTACCGCGGCTTTGGCTTCGCCGGTTCTTGCCGAACCGGCGAAGCCCGATGTCCACAGCCTGATCACACAGGCGGTGATCGACGACATGCGCAAATCGATCGAGACCGAGATCGTCCGCATTTCGATCGATGCGCAGAACGACCGCCTGAGCAAATTGAGCCAGGAAGAGATCGATGCGCTGGACAAGCAATGGGTCGCCGAGCGCGAAAGCGACGACAAGCCGCTGATCGCTGCCACGCTGTCCAATCCGCTTTCGGTCTATCTTGCCCGGCTGCAGGGCAGATCGCTGGGGCTTTACGCCGAGATCTTCGTGATGGACCAGAACGGCCTCAATGTCGGCCAGAGCTCGATCACCGGCGACTTCTGGCAGGGCGACGAGGCGAAATTCCAGAACACCTTCAATGTCTCCAGCGACGCCCTGTTCATCGACGAACCGGAATGGGACGACGAATCCAGGATCTGGCGGGCGCAGGTGAGCTTCACCGTGACCGAAGCCGATACGACCACCTCGATCGGCGCCGTGACGATGGAAGTCAATCTCACCGAACTTCAGCGCCGGTCCACCCCCGGGGCATGAACCCAAGAAATTGCAGCGCGCAGCGGCAGCTTACCTCCCGCGCACCGCGCCTGCCATGACACCACAGGACGTGTATGATGCTCAAGAATATCTCCGTCAGCACAAAGGGTTTTGCGGCTTTCGCAATCCTTGCCTTCATCGCGATCGCCGCCTCCGGCTTCATCTACACAAGGGCGGTCACGGTGACCAAGATGGTCGACCACAGCCAGTCGATGGGACGGCTGTCCAACGAGACGGCCGAACTGACGGATGATGTCCATCAGGCGAATCTCGCGCTCAAGAACTTCCTGCTCACGGGCAACCGCGACTTCGTCGCCGTCTACGAGACCCTCGGCGCCGAAATCGACGCGCAGACCGCCGAGCTGGAAACGCTCTACAGCGAGGTCGCCCCCGCCGAACTGGCGATGTTCAGGGAAGCCTTCCAGGCCATCGGCGAGTGGCGCAGCTCGATGGTCGACCGGCAGATCAAACTGATGCGCGATCCGATGACGGTGGAACTGGCGCGCGCGCTGGAACTGACCGGCGACGGTGCCGCGCTCCTCGGCCAGTTCGACGCCAAGATCGCAGCGGTGGCCTCGTCGCTGCAGCAGCAGGCGCTCGATGCGGCGACCGAAGAGAAAGCGGCGCTCACCGCCGTCGAATATATCAGCCTGGCGGCGGCCGTCGTCGTGGCGGTTGTCGCGGCGCTGATGGGGCTCATGAACTTCCAGCTCGTGTCGCGGCCGCTGAGCCGGCTCGCCGACATCACCGCACGCCTGGCCAAGGGCGAACTCGACGTCACCATCGAGAAGGGCGGCAAGGACGAGATCGGCAGGATGGCCGAGTCCATGCAGGTCTTCCGCGAAGCTGGCCTCGCCAACCGGCGGCTGCAGGCCGAGGCCGAGCAGAACCGCAAGCAGGCCGAGGCAGATCGCATCGCCGACCAGGAACGGGCCGAAGCGGATGCCGCCGCCCGCCTCAAGATCGCGACTTCGGGGCTCGCGACCGGTCTGCAGCGGCTTGCCGCCGGAGACCTGTCGTTCCAACTCGACGAGCCCTTCGCGCCGGACTTCGAGGCCCTGCGCCATGACTTCAACCAGTCGATCCGGCAGTTGAGCGCGACGATGGGATCGATCACGCAGAGCGTGTCGGTCATGGAAACCGGCACCCGCGAAATCGCCAACGGCACCGACGACCTGTCCAAGCGCACCGAGCGTCAGGCCGCTGCGCTCGAGGAGACCGCCGCCGCGGTCGAAGAAATCACCGCCAACGTGGCCAATTCGACCAAACGCACCGATGAAGCGCGCGGCGTGGCCTCCCAGGCCAATTCCTCGGCCAACCAGTCGTCCCAGGTCGTCGGCCAGGCCGAGGATGCGATGCGCCGCATCGAGGAGAGCTCCAAGCAGATCTCCAACATCATCGGCGTGATCGACGAGATCGCTTTCCAGACCAACCTCCTGGCGCTCAACGCCGGCGTCGAGGCGGCGCGCGCCGGGGAAGCCGGCAGGGGCTTCGCGGTGGTGGCCCAGGAAGTGCGCGAACTGGCCCAGCGCTCAGCCAATGCCGCCAAGGAAATCAAGCAGTTGATCCACAATTCGTCGAGCGAGGTTTCGAGCGGCGTCGATCTGGTCCGCAAGGCGAGCGAAGCGCTGCGCACCATCGGCGGCTTCATCACCGAGATCAACACGCACATGGATGCGATCGCGATTTCGGCCAAGGAGCAGTCCACCGGCCTGTCCGAGGTCAACCAGGCTGTCAACTCGCTCGACCAGACCACGCAGCAGAACGCAGCGATGGTGGAGCAGTCCAACGCGGCCTCGGCGGAACTCGCCGCCGAAGCCGGCAAGCTGCGCGAGCTGATCTCGCAGTTCACCATCGACGGCGCGGCGACCGCGCAGTCGGCCGCCCTGCGCTCAACCGCCCGGACCATGGCCGCGGCCCCTCAGCAGGCTGCCCAGCAGGCTTCCGCCGGTCGGGCCCGCCCGCAACTGCGCAGCCAGGGCAACGCCGCGGTCGCCCAGGACAGTTGGGAAGAGTTCTAGGACCCGACGCCAGACACACCGAAATCCGGGCCCGTTTCCTCGAAACGGGCCCGCTTCGTTTTGCGATCGGCGCGGGGCGTCAGGCGGGGGCCTATTCGGGCGGCAGGCTGGGCTTCCAGCGCGCCATCAGTGCGGAATTGGCGACCACGCTCACCGACGAGAACGCCATCGCGGCGCCGGCGAAGACCGGCGGCAGCAGGCCGAAGGCCGCCAGCGGAATACCGATCAGATTGTAGACGAAGGCCCAGCCGAGATTCTGCCGGATGGTGCGCCTGGTCCTCGAGGCGACGTCGAACGCCGCGGGCACCAGGCGAAGGTCGGGCCGCATCAGCGTGATCGCGGCGGCCTCCCGCGCGGCGTCGGCGCCGCCGGCCATGGCGATGCCGAGATTGGCCGCGGCCAGCGCAGGGGCGTCGTTGAGCCCGTCGCCGACAAAGGCCACATGGCCGCCGGTCGTGCCCGTGAGCGCGCGGATGGCGTCGAGCTTTTCGCCCGGCAGCAATCCGGCGCGGATGTCGGTGACGCCGGCCTTCCTGGCGATCGCCTGCGCGGTGGCCTCGTTGTCGCCCGTCAGCATGATGGTGGCGAGGCCGCGGCGGGCCAGTTCGTCGAGCGCCTGGCGCGAGTGCGGGCGGATCTCGTCGGCAAGGCGGATCACGCCCAGAAGCGTCTCGTCCGCGGCGACCCAGGCGAGGGTGCCCGCGCCACCGCCCGCGGCGATGTCGCCGGCCTGGCTTGTGTCGATCCCGGCCTCGGCCAGAAAGCGCTCCGAGCCGACGCGGAGCATCCTGCCTTCATGCAGGCCTTCGAGCCCGCGGCCCGGCACTGCCCGGATCGCCGACGCCGGGGAGACCGTCACGCCGTCGGCTTCGGCGCGCGACAGGATGGCGCGGCCCAGCGGATGCTCGCTGGCCGTTTCCAGCGCGGCGGCCAGGCGCAGCAGCTCCGCCTCGTTGATGCCTGAAACCGGGTGCAGGCCGGCGACCGTCGGCGCACCCATGGTCAGCGTCCCGGTCTTGTCGAAGGCCACGGCCCGGATGTCGGTGGCGCGTTCGAGCGTCTCGATGTCCCGGATGAGGATCCCGGCCCGCGCGGCCGCGCCGGTGCCGGCCACGAGCGCGGTGGGCGTGGCGAGGCCGAGCGCGCAGGGGCAGGCGATGACAAGCACCGCGACGGCGGCGACCATGGCGGTCTCGAAATCGGCGCCGGCGAGCATCCAGCCGGCAAGCGTGGCGAGCGCGATGACGAGGGGCACGAACACCGCCGAGATCCGGTCGACCAGCTTCTGCACCGGCGCATGGCCGGTCTGGGCTTCCTCGACCAGGCGGGTCATGCGGGCAAGCCGCGTGTCGGCGCCGACGGCGCGGACTTCGACCTCGAGGACGCCGTCTGTGTTGGTGGTGCCAGTGATGACAAGGTCTCCCGGTCCGCGCGCCACCGACATGCTTTCGCCCGTCACCATGGCCTCGTCGAGCGAGGACTGGCCGGTCAGGATCACGCCGTCGGCGGGAACCCGCGCGCCCGGCCGGATCAGGATCGTGTCGCCGGCCACGAGCTGTTCGACCGGGACGGTCAGCACCGAGCCGTCGGCGGACCGGCGGTCGGCCGTGTCGGGCTGCAGATGGCCCAGCGCGCGCAACGCCCCGGCAGCACCGGATTTGGCGCGCGCTTCGAGATACTTGCCGAGCATGACCAGCGTCAGCACGACGGCCGCCGCCTCGAAATGCAGATGCGCGGTCATGGCGCCATGGGCGGCGTGAGGATCGGCCCAGCCGCGCAGCATCACCCAGATCGACCAGCCATAGGCGACGCCGGTGCCGAGGCTCACCAGCACGGCCATGTTGGCCGAACCGCCGCGCAGGGCGCCGGTGGCCTCGCGCCAGAACCTGCTGCCCGAGACGGCCATCACGCCGGTGGCGAGCAGCGCCTGCCAGAGCGGCGAGATCCAGGCTTGGCCGAGCCCGGTCATCATCGGCAGCATGCCGATCACGATCGGCAGCGTCAGCACCGCCGATACGACCAGCCGGAGCAACGTCTGGCGCTCGTCGGCGCGGCGCTGGACCGCTTGGGCCTCGTCGGCGGCGCGATGGGCGGCGAAATCGTCGCGCCGCAGCACCGCGCCGAAGCCGGCGCGCCCGATGGCGTCGGCAAGCGTCGCGGGATCAAGCCCGTCGCCCTCGATATCGGCCCGCTCCAGCGCCAGATTGACCCGGGCATCGGAGACGCCGGGCTGGCGCGACAGCACCTTCTCCACCCGCGCCGAGCAGCTCGCGCAGGTCATGCCGGTGATGTCGAAGGTCACATGGTCGGGCTTGGCGGTCACCGGCGGGACCTCACGCCGAGGCGCCGGTCACATCGAATCCGCAATCCTCGACGGCGCCCTTGAGCGCTCCGATCAGGTCGGCGCTCGCCACATCCGCGGTCAGCTCCGCCTTTTCGAGGCTGACGCTGACATTCGACACGCCGTCGATCGCCTGCACGGCCTTTTCCACCGACCGCACGCAGCCGCCGCAATGCATCCCGTCTATCTTGAGTGTAACTGTCATGTCCGTGATCCTTTTTCCCTCATATGGGGAGGGTCAAGGGCTGACGTCAAGCACCCTGACGCCGCATCCGGACCAGGGGCTCAGCGGCAGTAGATGTCGCTGAGCGTGCGCAGCAGGAGCTGGACCGGTTCCGAATCGATCGAATAATAGATCGCCTGGGCATCGCGGCGGGTCTTGACCAGATTGCGGGTCCTGAGCTTGGCGAGGTGCTGGGACAGAGCCGACTGGCTCAACGCGACTTTCTCGGCCAGCGCCCCGACCTGCATCTCGCCCTTGGCGAGATTGCACAGGATCATCATCCGTTTCTGATTTCCCATCGCCGCCAGAAGGTCGGCTGCTTCCCCGGAATGCGCTTCCAAACCCTGAGGATCGAACATGAAGTGTCTCTCGTGCCAGCCTGCGCGGCTTAAATCATATGTAAACGTATACTCAAAAAGTGATTTGTCTTATGTCGACTAAAAACCCGCCGCTGTACACCCCTATTTTTCGCGTGCGAAACGCGAAAGTTGTACAAGTTTCGTTTGCAATTCAGAGGCTTGACTCAGGGGCTCATCAAATTCGATGCGCATCAGTTCGTCAAGGTTCGACAGGTCCAGACCGGCACAATCGACGCCGCAGAGGGTCCATCCGGTTTTCTTCGATTTGCCCAGAACCCGGGCGTAGAGATCGGCCGTGCCAGGATGATCGGCGTTCATGTGGGCAATGGCGCTCGGCTCGAGTTGCGCCACGTCGGCGATGGCCGGCGAGTCGATCAGCAGGTCGCCGGCTTCGAGCAGGAACGCCTTTCCGAAGCCGCCATTCATGTTGGCCGACTGCGGGGTCATTCGGAAAAAGGCGAAATCGGGAAAGTCCACATAGAGCGCCGCCTTGGGATGGCGGGCGATGAAGCGCGCGCGCATGCGCGCATGGGCCGGGTCGTCCCGCCGGATCCGCTCGGCGCGGGTGCGCACGCTGATGCGGGGATGGGCCAGCGGATCGCCCTTGCCGGGTTCGCCGAACAGCAGCGAGGCGCGCGGGTCGGCCAGAAGCGCGTCGGTGTGCACCGAAAGGCCGGAAATCAGGATCAGCGGCGCACCGTCGACATCGAGCCCGGTCAGGACGCGGCTGACAAAGGGGAAACCGGTGCCGGGCTCGATCACGCCGATCGCCCCGTACCGGGCGCTCCGGACCAGCCGGCGCGCGAGCCGGCGGGCGTCTTCATCCGTGTCACGAATGGTTTTGACCGGTTCCTTCATGGCAGTTACTTGGGCGCCATCCGGATTGCGCCGTCGAGGCGGATGGTCTCGCCGTTGAGCATGACATTGCCGATGATGTGCAGGGCCAGGCTCGCATATTCCTCGGGCTGTCCGAGGCGCGAGGGGAAGGGCACGGAGGCGCCGAGGCTGTCCTGCACCTCCTGCGGCATGCCGAGCAGCATCGGCGTGGCGAAAATGCCCGGCGCGATGGTCATGACCCTGATGCCGAAGCGGGCCAGTTCGCGGGCGATCGGCAGCGCCATGGCGTGCACACCGCCCTTGGAGGCCGAATAGGCGGCCTGGCCGATCTGGCCGTCGAAGGCGGCGACGGAGGCGGTGGAGATCACCACGCCGCGTTCGCCGTCGGCGAGCGGCTCAAGCTTCGAGGCGCGGTCGGAGAACAGCCGCAGCATGTTGAAGCTGCCGATCAGGTTGACCTCGATCACCTTGCGGAAAAGATTAAGATCATGCGGGCCTTCCCGGCCCACCACCCGCACCGCGGGGGCGATGCCGGCGCAATTGATCAGGATGCGGGCCTCGCCGAAGGCTTCCGCGGCCCGCGCCAGCGCAGCCTCGGCGGCGGCCGCGTCGGCGACGTCGCAGGCGATCGCCTTGCCGCCGATTTCGCCGGCCACCTTCTCGGCCTGGGCCAGGTTGACGTCGAGCAGCGAGACCTTCGCGCCGGCGGCCGCCAAGGCGCGCGCGGTGGCTGCGCCGAGCCCGGAGCCTCCACCGGTGACGATCGCGGCATTTCCCTTAACTTGCATGCATCATTCTCCCTGAATGCTCTCCGGATCCGGTCCTGACGCGGGTGTGCCTAGCGGCGGTGCCGTGTCAGGCCCCGGACAATGTCTTCGGCAGTGATGGAGCCTGCGATCACGCCGTTGTCAATAACGCCGATTGTCCCATCCCGCCTGGCTAGCGCGTCCATCACCTCGGACAGCGGTGTGTCGGGGGTGACGGAGGCCGACAGCGGCGATTGGCCGCGCTGGGCGTCCGGCCTGCCCGGGGCCATCACGTCGCGCGCCGACAGCATGGCGATCGGGTTCATGTTGGCGACGAAATCGGCGACATACTGGTTGACCGGCGAGTTTACGATCTCGCGCGGCGTGCCGCACTGGATGATGCGCCCGCCTTCCATGATGGCGATGCGGTTGCCGAGTTTCATGGCCTCGTCGAGGTCGTGGCTGACGAAGACGATGGTCTTGCCCAGCCGCGACTGCAGCTCCAGCAATTCGTCCTGCAGCCGCGTGCGGATCAGCGGGTCGAGCGCCGAGAAAGGCTCGTCCATCAGAAGGATCGGCGCGCCGGTGGCGAAGGCGCGGGCGAGGCCGACGCGCTGCTGCATGCCGCCGGACAGTTCCGCCACCATGCGGTCGGCCCAGTCGGAGAGGCCCACCAGCGCCAGTTGCTTTGTGACGCGGGCGTCGCGCTCGGCCTTGGGCACGCCGGAGATCTCGAGGCCGAAGCCGACATTGTCGCAGACCGTGCGCCACGGCAGCAGGCCGAACTGCTGAAACACCATCGACACGGTGTCCATACGCAACTGCTTGAGCCGCCTGGCGTCGCAGGTCGCGACATCGACGGTCTCGTCGCCGCAATTGACGATCAGCGTGCCGCGGCTGATCGGGTTCAGGCGGTTGATGGCGCGCAGCAGCGTCGACTTGCCCGAGCCCGACAGGCCCATCAGCACCAGGATCTCGCCCTCGTTGATGTCGACGGTGCAGTCATGCACGCCCAGCACGTCGCCGGTGGCCTCCTGGATCTCGGTGCGCGACTTGCCCGCATCGGCGAGCGCCAGGCTCTCGGCGGTGTTGTCGCCGAAGATGATGGACACGTTCTGAATGCGGACCGAGCCGCGGTCGGCATCATGGCTCATGAGGTGGCTCCGATGCGGACGCGGCAGATGCGGTCGAGGATGATGGCGAGAATGACGATGGCGATGCCGGCCTCGAGGCCGAGCGGGATATTGACCGTGTTGAGCGCCCGTACCACCGGCTTGCCGAGCCCGTTGGCGCCGATCAGGGCGGCGATCACCACCATCGACAACGACAGCATGATGCACTGGGTGAGGCCGGCCATGATGGTCGGCAGGGCGGCGGGCAGCTCGACTTTCCTCAGCAGTTGCTGGTGCGAGGCGCCGAAGGCCATGCCCGCCTCGATCATCGGGCGGGGCACCGAGGTGATGCCGAGATAGGTGAGCCGGATCGGCGCGGGCGAGGCGAAGATAATGGTGACCAGCAGGCCGGGCGCCAGGCCGAGGCCGAACAGGATCAGCACCGGGATCAGGTAGACGAAGGTCGGCATCGTCTGCATCAGGTCGAGGATCGGCTGCACATAGGTGTAGACCCTCGGCCGATGCGCCAGGAAGATGCCGATCGGCACGCCGATGAGCATGGACATGAAAGCCGCCGAGATCACCAGAACCAGCGTTTCGACGGTTTCCTTCCACAGGCCCTGGTTGATGATGAAGAGCAGCCCGAGCACGATGCCGAGCGCCAGTCTCCAGGATTTCTGGATGCGCCAGCCCAAGAGCGCGATCGCCAGGACGAGGACCACCGGCGGCAGCCACAGCAGGCCGTCGATCATGCTGTCGAGCAGGTATTTGAGGGAATCGGCGATGGCGTCGAAGACGAACTCGAAATTGTCGGTGAGGAAATTGAAGAAGCTCTTTCCCCATTGCCCGACCGGAATCTTCCAGGCCGTTATGAAACTCGTCCATCCATCCATGCCGTGTCCCCCGACGCGTCAACCGGTCCGGAGCCGTTGATGCGGCTCCGGACCGGTGTTGGCAAGTCTTACATTCCGAGCTTGGCCGACACGGCCGCCGCGGCGTCGCCGCCGTCGAACGTGGTCACGCCTTCAAGCCAGGGCTTGACGGTGTCCGGATTGGCCTTCAGCCATTCGAGGGCCGCCGCATTGGCGTCGGTGCCCTTGAGGATGTCGTCCATGATCTTGTTTTCCATGGACAGCGAGAAGGACAGGTTCTTCACGAAAGTTCCGGCGTTGGGGCATTCGTCCAGGTAGCCGGCGCGCACATTGGTGTGCACGGTGGCGGCGCCGAAGCCGGAATCGCCCATGCCGTCGAGATAGGCGATCGGCATTTCGCCCATGATCGGATGCGGCGTCCAGCCGAGGAACGCGATCCACTCCTGGTTCTTAATGGCCTTCTCGGCCTGCGACAGCATGCCGGCTTCCGAGCTCTCGACTAGTTCGAAGCCGTCGAGGCCGTTGGCCGGATCGGCGATCATCTCGAGCACGATGCGGTTGCCGTCATTGCCGGGCTCGATGCCGTAGATCTTGCCGTCGAACTTGTCCTTGAACTTGCCGATGTCGGTGAGGCTCTTGACGCCGCCTTCGGCCGCATAGGTGGGCACCACGAGGCCGTAGCCGGCGCCTTGGAGGTTCTGGGCCACGGTTTCGACCGAGCCGTCGTCGAGGAAGGGCTGCACGTCGGCCGCCATCGACGGCATCCAGTTGCCGAGGAAGACATCCATGTCCTTGTTCTTGAGCGACTGGTAGGTCACCGGCACGCTGAGCACCTGGACCTCGGGGGTGTAGCCGAGCGCGTCGAGCACGACGCCGGCGACGGCGGTGGTGGCCTGGATGTCGGTCCAGCCGACATCGGCGAAGCGGACGGTCTTGCAGGCTTCGGAATCCGCGGCCTGAACGGTGGCGGTCCCGGCGAGCAGGACAGTTGCAATTGCGAGTGTGAGTCTTCTTGTCATTGTCGGTATCTCCCGTGTTCCGATCGCCGAAACAACCACCTATGGCCGGTGAACTCAAGCCGGAAAGCCGTCAAAACTTGTGCTGCCCGCGAAATCGGCTGTTGAAAGTGCATGCGCGGGGCTGGAGTTTGGCCGGCCCGCTTGGCAATAGATACACGTTAATCAGTGGCCGGGAAGCCGCCACGGCAGATCCGGGGCGGCCCGCGGCGGATCATGAAACCCCGGGTGAAGAGCGGAGACCCGCCTTGGCAAAGCTCTATTTCAGCTATTCGACCATGAATGCGGGCAAGTCGACGCTGCTGTTGCAGGCTTCCTACAATTACCGCGAACGCGGCATGCGCACGGTGCTGTTCATCGCCGCCTTCGACGATCGCGGCGGCGTGGGGCGCATCGCCTCGCGGATCGGGCTCGACAGCGAGGCGATCCCGTTCCGCCCGGAGGACGATCTGTTCGAGACGCTCAGGTCGTTGCAGGCCGAAGGCGAGATCGCCTGCGCCTTCGTCGACGAGGCGCAGTTCCTCACCGAGGCGCAGGTCTGGCAACTGGCGCGGGTGGCGGACCGGCTGTCGGTGCCGGTGATGACCTACGGCCTGCGCACGGATTTCCGCGGCCAGTTGTTCCCGGGCTCGCAGGCCTTGCTCGCCCTCGCCGACGAGTTGCGCGAGGTGCGCACCATCTGCCATTGCGGACGCAAGGCGACCATGGTGGTTCGCATGGACGACGAGGGCAGGGTGATCCGCGAAGGGGCGCAGATCGAGGTCGGCGGCAATGAGAGATATGTGTCGTATTGTCGCCGCCATTGGGACGATGTTGTAAACCTTGGGGCAACAAAATAACGACATGATCGCCATTGATGCTCATGTCGCGGCGAAAATTGAGGCCAATTGCCTACCAAGTGCGCATTGCCCTCGCCAAGGCCTGCGCTATAACAATATACACCTGCAATCGAACGGAGACTGTCTATGCGCATTTCCATTTCCCTGTTTTCTGGAGCCGTTCTGGCGGCTTGCCTTTCGGTTCCGACCGCCGCGTTCGCAGATGGCGATCCCGTGGCCGGCGCCAAGGTTTTCAAGAAGTGCGCCGCATGCCACACGGCCACGGAAGAGAAGAACAAGATCGGTCCGCACCTGGTCGGCATCATCGACCGTCCGGTCGCTTCAATCGCGGACTTCAAGTATTCCCCGGCCATGACCGCGCATGCGACAGAGGTGCCGAAGTGGGACGAAGCCGCACTGACGAAATACCTGCACGACCCCAAGGGCGTGGTGAAGGGCACCAAGATGACCTTCGTCGGCCTCAAGAAGGATGAGGATATCGCCGACGTGATCGCCTATCTTAAGGACCCCGCCGCCGGCGAGTGATTTCCGCGCGATCCGGACGCCAGAAGCCGTTCCTTCGGGAACGGCTTTTTTTTGGCTTGATCGTACCTACTTGTAGAGCCCGGATGTTTGCGCGGCATCTATCCGGTGGTACAAACATTTCAGGGTCGGGTTTGGCCGGCAGGGCAAGTGTGCGCCGGAATGCGGGCGCGGAAAAACGGGGAATTCGGACATGGCCGACATCAAGAGTTTTGACGCCGAAATCGAGAAGACACGCAGCGTCGTCGAGGAGATGCGCACCAAGATCGACGCCTCCAGCGGCATGCTGGAGAAATTGTCCGAGGCCGACGCCCAGCTTGGCGATCCGCAGTTCGACATCGAGAACGCCCGCATTCAGGACGTGCTGCGCCAGCAGCGGATGATGGAAACCAACATCGCCGACCTGATCATCGGGCTCGAGGACGCGACCAATGTGTTCGGCTCCGAGTTCGAGAGCATGAAGGGCTTCTCCGGCATGGAGAGCTTCGTCGGCATGTTCTCCAAGGCGCGGGCGCAGCGGATGCGCTCGGACCGGGTCAGGAACATGTCGCTGTCGGGCAACCTGCAGGAACTTTTGAAGAAGTCCGACACCATCACCGGCATCCTCAAGGACCAGAAGGACATTCTCGACAGCCGCTACAAGACCTCGGAGGCGAGCCTGATCAAGGTGATCGAGCGGCGCAAGGTGACCATGGCCAATCTCGAGGCGACGCAGAAGCGGATCGAGGAGCTCAATCCGCTGCTGATGGACATCGAGAACCAGATCGCAGCGTCGACCGACCAGATGACGCGCACCAATCTCGAAAGCGAGCGCTCGAAGCTCGCCACCGAATACAACGAGCGCCAGGCCAAGGAGCAGGAACTCCTGGCCGAAAGCCAGACGCTCGAGCGCTACACCTCGATGTTCCAGACCTTCGTCGATTCGCTCAACAACCAGATCGCGGCGCAGAACACGCTGATCAACAAGCTCACCATCGACACCGAGCAGCGCATCGTCCTCTACAAGGCGCTTGAGGATTCATTAAAGACCGCCGCCCAGCAGGACGTGGCGCACAAGATCAACACGCTCGGCAGCCGGGTCGACACGGCGGCGGAAGAGACCATGGCCGGCATCGGCGCCGCGGCGCAGAAGCACATCGGCGACCTTCTGGAAATGCACGAGAAGAACATGCTCTCCACCCAGGACATCCAGCGCCGCAAGCAGTTGGCCGACGACGCCTTCGCCCGGCGCTTCGCCGAGGTTCTCGAAAAGCACAACACCGCCAAATACGTCAAACCGTAAGCCGGTGGGGATGAGACCGAGGACCGGCCATGCGCGCTGACACCGGCGCCGCCGGCGCTTACTTCCGATCGATGCGCGCGGCGCTGCAGGGGCTGCGCGTCCATCTCGCCGGCGCCGACTCGCCGCTTTACGCCCATGGCCTGATCGGCCAGGTGATCATCCCCTATGTCGACCGGCTGGAGGCGACGTTCTCGGCCTGGGAAAACCGGGTCGGCTTCATGGAGCGCTTCCGCATCAGCCGGGCCGACAGCGGCTTTCCGGTGTTCCAGAACGTGCTGACGCTGGAAAACGACCGGGCGACGGCGGCCGAGCGGCTGGCGGCGATCCCCGATGTCGACACGCTGAAGGCGGAGATGGCCGATTTCATCCTGCGCCACAAGGCATTCCCCGCGACGCTCCAGGAGCAGATCGCCGAGCGGCTCTATCTCGAGGAGATCGGCGAGGACGCGGTGTTCGCGCCGTTCATCCTGCCCGAGACCATCCGCGTGTCGATCAACCCCAAGAACGGCCGGCCGTTCTATGTGGTGCACTGGGGCGTGTTCGACGGCGTGCAGACGCTGCCTATGGTCTACATGGCGACGATCGAGGATTCGAGCGAAGGCATCGCCCGGATGCTGGTCAAGGACGGCAAGCTCAATCCCGATGTCGAGATCCCGCTGCCGGTCGGCGGCCTGCTCAACCCGGAATTCGCCCGCGCCTTCGACGCTTCGGTCGAGAAGAACGGCGCCTATTCGCTATCGCCGGCGACGATCGCCCAGAATCTCGACGCCGATTTCGAGCTCCTGCATCCCAAGCAGCTTCGCCGCTTCGTGCTGGGGCCGTTCTATTCGGCCGGCGTGACGGAAAACAGCGACCAGATCTCGGCGATCCTCTCCAAGGTGCGCAAGGACGAGAACGCGTGGCTCCTGACCTGGACCATGCAGGAAGTCTTCTCCAAGTCCGAGAGCCCGGCCAAGCGCGGGCTGTGGAGCTCGACGCCGGCGCGCGAGATCTACCACATCGACACCGACGACCTGGAGGCGACGCGCCAGGGCGTGAGCGCCTACCAGAAACACGCGCTCGTTCCGCACGACGCCTACCAGGCGCTCTACGCCTCGGGCGAGGCCGAGAGCATCTTTTCGGGTTTCACCGTGCATGTGGTGTCGGGCAACCAGGTCATCAGCGAGGTATGAGATCATGAGCCAGACAACCGGCCTGACAACGATTTCCGAGGACGACATTGCCCGCCACCAGGGCCTGGCGCAGGGCATGGTGACGCGGGTGATCGTGCTGACCAAGCAGGACGGCGCGTCGTCGACGCCGCTGGCGGGCACCAACCGGCGCTTCGTCTCGACGGTGGCGACCGGCGGCCTGCGGCGGACGCGCGAGGTCGAGTTTGCCAAGACCATCCAGCAGATCCGCGCCGACGACCCGATGCTGTCGATCCGCCAGCACACGCTGCTCTACCGCACCCGGCGCGGCATCGCCGTGGCGCTCGCGGTGGCGGAGCTGTTCGGCCGGCAGACCGATCTCGAGAGCCTGCAGGCGCGCAATGCGGGGGCGCCCCTGCAGGGCGAGGAGGCGGAGCGCTTCCGCCGGCTGCTTTCGGCCTCGGCCTATGTCGCGGCCTTCACGCTGGCGGCCTATATCCTGCAGACGGTTGACGGCGAAAGCGAACCGGCGGGCGACACCGGGGAGCCCGATGTCCAGTTCGACACGCCGCAGGACGCGCTCAAATCGATCGTCTCGGCGCTCGACGAGGCGATCTTCGGCGCGCCGGACGAAACGGCGATGACCTCGCGGGCGCGGGCCCTGGCGCGGGTGGCGATCGAGGGTCTGATCAGTCGCCGCGCCCGATTCGAGGCGCTCAGCGCCTTCGCCCAGTCGCATCTCAGACTAGAAAGCGACAATTTCACCCTGGACGGCTTCGACGTGGCGCCGGGGCAGCGCCGCAAGCCGCTGGTCATGCAGTTCAAGAAGCCGAACGAGATCATCGGCAACCATCTCGCCAAGCACCAGGCGATGCGGCTCGCGCGCATGATCGTGGCCTATGATTTCGACCGGCAGCTCAATCCCTTCGTCGACCTCGGCGGCTTCCTGTTCACCTTCATCGGCGACGGCGCGCCGGGCACCGGCAAGACCATCCTGATACAGATGCTGGCGGGGCTGATCAACGACTACTGCCAGGTGGCGGGCTACCCGTTCCACTACGAGAATTTCGGCGTCGACCAGATCTCCTCCTACCAGGGCAAGTCCGGGCAGAACTGCAAGGCCTTCGTCGACAACGTGCTCAATCCGCGCGCCATCGGCTTCGGCACCATCGACGACATCGACCAGGTCGCGGCCAAGCGCTCCGACGACCGGGCGTCGGCCGGCCAGCAGGAAGTCACAGCCGTGCTGATGGAAGCCTTCGCCGGCGCCTCCACCGTGGTCAGGGGCAACTGCAGCTTCGGCATGTTCTCCAACTATCCCGAGAATGTCGACGATGCGCTGAGACAACGCGCCGGCGCGCGCTGGCTGGTTGACGGGCCGCAATCGCTCGACGACTATATCGACGTCTTCGCGCTGCTGGCGGGCAAGAACCATGCGATCCCGCTCGGTTCGCACGAGCTGTTCGCGAGCCAGGAGATCAAGAAGGCGGTGGCCCGCTCCTATGACGGCCACGACCGGCCGCAGGAGGAGGGGCTGCTGTCGGTCTGGGAGGCGTTCGAGAAGGAGCAGGGCGGCGTGAAGACCATCGCCGACATCGGCGCCTATCTGCACCGGATCAAGCTCGCCGAGCCGCGCTTCACCGGACGGGCGATCAAGAACATCACCGACGCGATCAAGATGCGGGCGATGGACATCGACCTGCCGGACGCGTGGTTCGAGACCGCCGGCGCCTTCATGCACAAACCCTATGACGAGAAGCTCGCGATGATCTCGGAGCTTCGCAAGCCCTTCACCATCGAGATGGTGTTGCAGGAAATCAACCGCTACGCCGATTCCGAATTCCGCTACACCGACCGCTCCGACGCCACCGCCGTCGACGACATCATCCGCCGCGAACGCCAGCGCGAACGCGCCATCCGCGAGATCGAGGCGATGAAGCGGGACGGGCGCTGGCAGCAATGAAGCGGCTCATCGAAAACGAACTGATCTACGGCCGGCTGCTGACCATCGACGAGCCGCATCTGGTCGCGCGCTACAACAAGGCGCTCCGGGCCTTCGGCCTGCCGGAAACCGGGCTCGCCTCGTTCCGCATCGACATGACCGGGTTTTCGCCCGAGATCGCCGAGGAGCTGGGCGACGCGCAGTATCTCGACCCGAACGGGGTCAACCGCCGTTTCGTCATCCTGACGCCCGAGCAGGAGAACCTGCCGGTGGTCCACACCCAGTTCTCCAACACCGCCGGGCTGATGCACGAATTCTTCGACGGCAACCGCCGCGCCGTCTCCGCGGTGACGATCAAGGACGCGCTCTATGGCGAGATCGAGGAGCCGGTCGACGTCGTCACCGGGGTCGAGGACCTGCTGTCGATCGACGAGGTCCGCTTCCGGGTGATGTCGGCGGAAAACATGCTGGACAAGGCCACCGAGCTGCGCGGGCTGGTGGACCGGCTGCAGACCTCGAAGACCGCCTGGCGCGACGACGCCATGCTCAACCGCATGGTCGAGCTGGCGCGGGAGACCGGCGACATCAGGCAGAACGCGCTGGTGCCGGACCAGCTTGTGTTCGCGCACCGGTCCTACTGGGCCAATCATTTCGGCGGCGTGTTCATCTTCCGCGACGACCGCACCACCACCGTGATCTGCGATCACCAGGCGCCCGGCTTCAAGCGTTCGCGCCCCTGGGAGGTGAGCTACATCGACAGCGCCGACCACGCCCGCATCTTCGACTACCTGTCCAAGTCGGGGCGGCTCGAGCTGCCGCGCGCCTCCTGGGTCGAGCCCTCGGGCTTCTTCGTCCATCGCGCCGACATGGCGATCGCCGACCTGATCGGCCGCACGGATCCGTCCGTGGACCTCGCCGGCGCCGACCGGGTATTCCTGCAGACCTGGATGCACCGCAATGCCGCGCTGATCGCCGAGGAGGGGATCTATCCGTTCCTGCAGGAGGCCATCCGCGAAGTGGCCTCCACCGGCCAGGTGAAGATGCGCGAAATCAGGGCCGACCGCCGGCTGATGCTCTGCCGCGCGGTTCCCGATCATCCCGATCAGTGGCTCGTCAACCGGCTGCTGGCGCGGCTGGCGCCGTTCGATTTCGTCACCCGCTTTGTCTTTGACAAGCAGGGGTTTTACCAATCCTATGAAGGCTATTCCGAAAGCTACCGCAGCCATGTTGTGGATGTGCTCGGAACCACCTATCTGAATAACAAGGCGGCGTTCAGGGCGCGGCTTTACGGTCTGGAAGGATACCAAGAGGATGCTTGACCCGGTGATTGAATTTTTCGAGCGCATCTTCCACGCCATCGGCCGCGGCTTCGGCATGGTCGTCGCGGCCATCCTGTGGCCCTTCGTCACGGTCGCCGGCTGGTACCGGCAACGCGGCTTCATGCTCAAGGCCATTGTCGGCGGCATCCTGCTGGTCTTCGTCGGGCTGTACGGCTATTTCTTCTGGCAGACCCAGGTCTGGACCAATTTCGACCCGACCTATCCCGCCGCGCGCGAGACCCATGCCACCACGCCCGGAACCCAGCAGGCCGACGGCACCTGCGCGCCCTCGGCGATGGTCGCGGTCACCGCGGACCTGATCGACTACAACGTCAACCAGAACGCCTGGATCTCGTCGATGATCCTGTACAAGGCCGGCCTGTTCGGGATCGAGTGGGACCACACGCCGTTCTTCGACAACAAGGCGGCGTTCCAGCGCGGCGTCAACCAGGCGATCCGGCGCACCACCGTCGAGTTCGTCGACACGCTGGGGCGCGTGCGCGGCACCAGCCAGGTCGACGGCAATTTGCAGGACGCGCGCGGCGCGCTGCAGTTTGACGAATACACCTGGTATTTCGGCGTCAATCCGTTCGGGCCGAAGACGCCGACGCCGTCGTTCTACCGTTCGGCGATCACCGATCTCACGGTTTTCAACGACCGGCTCGCCAAATGCCAGGCGACCTACGACGCGCGCGCCGACAATCTGGTCCAGTTCCTCGACCGGATCGCCTCGGATGTCGGATCGACCTCCGCCATCCTCAGGGACCGCTCGGAAAACTTCAACGCCGGCTGGTTCGACACCCGCGCCGACGACCGGTTCTGGTTCGCCTATGGCCAGCTCTACGGCTATTACGGGATCCTGAAAGCCACCCGCGAGGATTTCCGCGACGTGGTGGCCCAGCGCAACCTGAGCCAGTTGTGGGACGACATGGACGTGCAATTGTCCGCGGCGCTGAAGATCCAGCCGATGATCATCTCCAACGGCAATGAAAGCGGCTGGATCATGCCGACGCACCTGGCGACGATGGGCTTCTATGTGCTGAGATTCCGCTCCAACCTCGTGGAAATCCGCGCCATTCTCGACCGCTGACCGCTGACCGGTAGCGGGCCGGCCAGGCTGGCCCGTCGCTGCGGCATGCTCCCGGGACGGTGCCGGATGGGATGCCTCCCCACGGGCCGGCCTTCCGCGGCGGACCGTTGCCGCCCGCGGAAAGGGCGGCAGTCCGGATCAACTGATGAGGTGCAGCCGCAGCGCCTTGGCGACGAGGTGGGTCCGGTTGACGCAGTCGAGCTTGCGCATGGCGCTGTTCATGTAGGAATTGACCGTATGGTCGGACAGCGAAATGATTGCGGCGATTTCCATCGAGGTCTTGCCGCTCGACGCCCAGTGCAGCACCTCGAGTTCGCGCGCGGTCAGGGCGGCCGCCGAAATTTCCGCCTCGCCCTTCAGCTTTGAATAGACGTCATAGGCATGCATGACGAACAGTCCCAGTTCGCCCATCTCGCTGTGGCGCAAGGCCGCCCGGTTGCCGACAAATCCCACCACGGCGCGCCGGCCGTTGGCGCCGTGCACCGGATAGTAGACGCTGAGCGAAATGGCGTGGCGGCTGAAAAGCTCGAGCGCGGGGTCGGCTTCCTCCGCCGGCCGGCCGAGCCCGGCGGATTCGAGGTTCCACGTCACCGGCGCGGTGGAATGGCGCAAGCGCGCGAAGATCGGCGAGTTCTGCAGCAGCCCGAGGGCGTCGTAATCCTTGATGAAGCCGGAGGGCATGTCCGACAGCGCAATCCGGGGCGAGAGTTTCCTGTCGGCCGCCGTCGGGATGTCGATCACCATGAAGCCCTTGAAATCAAAATCCGCTGCCAGTTCGCGCAGAAAACCCGCGAGTTCGGTTTCGGTCCTGATCGCATTCACTCTGCTGATGAGAGTTGAAGGGCCTTCCATCAATCGCAACCCGCCATTCTTAACAGACCCCAACCAAAGCATGGCCTTAGCCCATGATTTTTTCACTGCTGGGCGCCACACTTGAATCTGTCACGGAGCAAAAAGCAAGACGCCGCCGCGCACAGAATTGGTAAGTGCTTGTAAACATTACACCGGAAGTTTTCCCGTATTCTTGACCTCTTCCATGACCGGATAGGTGTGGGTTTCGCGCACGCCGGGCAGGGACAGGATCACGTCGGAGAGGAAGGTCCGGTAGGCTTCCATTCCCTTGACGCGCGCCTTGACCAGGTAATCGAAGCCGCCGGCCACCATGTGGCATTCCATCACGTCATCGGATTTCTGAACCGCCTGGGAAAAGGCGTCGAAGACGTCCGGTGTCGTCCGGTCGAGCTTGACCTCGACGAAGACAAGCATTCCGCGGTCAAGCCTTTCGGGCGAGAGCCGGGCAGTGTAGCCTGTGATGTAGCCGTCGCGGTTGAGGCGCTTGAGACGCTCGGCGGTGGCGGTCGGCGACAGGCTGATCTTCTCCGCCAGCTCGAGATTGCTCAGCCGTCCGTCGTCCTGCATGGCGCGAAGGATCTTTCGATCGATGCGGTCAATTTCCTTCATTAATTCTCCAGGAAGGGACATATTTGTAGTTTTATCATCTAATTTGAAACGAACATATAGAGAGAAACACGGCATATCAAGCGATAAGTTGCGTCATCCACGGGAGAGCACCATGACCGCCACACGCCAGCCACCCTTGACGGCCTTTCACGCCCCGCATGCGCCGGACGACGATCGGCTGATCAGCGGCTTCCACGAGAAGCTGGCATTCAGCGGTGCGCAGGACCGGGCGATCGACGCCCGCGCCACCAAGCTGATCCAGGCGATCCGCTCGGACTCGGGCCAGATGGGCGGGGTCGAGGATTTCCTGCGCGAATACGGCCTGTCGACGCGCGAGGGCCTGGCGCTGATGGTGCTGGCGGAAGCGCTGCTCCGGGTTCCCGATGCCATGACTCAGGACCGGCTGATCGAGGACAAGCTCAAGGAGGGCGGCTGGAGCGAGCACGAGACCCATGGCGACACCTGGTTCGTCTCGGCCTCGGCCTGGGCGCTGGCAATGTCGGCGCGGGTGATCAATCCCGGCGAGACGCCCGAGGGGGTGATGCGCGGCCTGGTCAAGCGCATGGGCATGCCGACGGTGCGGACCGCGACACGGCAGGCGATGCGGTTTCTCGGCCATCATTTCGTGCTCGGCGAAACCATTTCCGATGCGCTGTCCCGCGCCGCCAAGAACGAGACGCGCGGCTACCGCCATTCCTACGACATGCTGGGCGAGGGCGCCCGCACGCTCGCCGACGCCAGGCGCTATTTCAAGTCCTATGCCGATGCGATCGCCGCCATCGGCAAGGCGGCCAACAAGACATCGGCCGGCCGCAAGCTGCCCGACCGTCCCGGCATCTCGGTCAAGCTGTCGGCGCTGCATCCGCGCTATCTCGCCACCCACCGCGAGCAGGTGCTCGAGGAACTGGTGCCCGATCTCGTGAGGCTGGCGCAGATGGCCAAGGCGCATGATCTCAATTTCACGGTGGACGCCGAGGAGGTCGACCGGCTGGAGCTGTCGCTCGACGTGATCGACCGCGCCTTCGCCGATCCGTCGCTGGCCGGCTGGGACGGATTCGGCCTCGCCATCCAGGCCTACCAGAAGCGCGCGCCGCAGGTGATCGATCACATCGCCGGGCTCTGCCGCCTGCATGGCCGCCGCATGATGGTGCGGCTCGTCAAGGGCGCCTACTGGGACACCGAGATCAAGCGCGCCCAGGAGCGCGGGCTCGACGGCTATGGCGTGTTCACCCGCAAGGCCGCCACGGATCTCTCCTATCTCGCCTGCGCCCGGCAGATGCTGGACATGCGCGACGTGATCTATCCGCAGTTCGCCACCCACAATGCGCTCACCGTCGCCACCATCATCGAGATGGCCGAGGACCGCAGCGGCTTCGAGTTCCAGCGCCTGCACGGCATGGGCGAGGTGGTCTATGAAAGCCTGCACAGCTCCAACGACCGCGTGCCCTGCCGCATCTACGCGCCGGTCGGCGGCTATCGCGACCTGCTCGCCTATCTGGTGCGCAGGCTGCTCGAGAACGGCGCCAACTCCTCCTTCGTGGCGGTGGCGGGCGACAAGACCGTGCCGATCGAAACCCTTCTCGAACGTCCCGACGCCAAGCTCGGGCTCGCCCGCGGGCAATCGGCGCGCAACAGCCAGATCCCGCTTCCTGGGGCGATCTATCCCGACCGGGCCAATTCGCGCGGGCTGGAGTTCGGCGACCGCCTCCAGCTCGCCTCGCTGATCGAAGGCATGGCGCGGTCGACCGAGACCGTCGAGGCCGGGCCGCTGGCGCCGGGCCTTGCCGCATCCGGGCCGAAGCAGGAGATCCGTTCGCCGTCCGATTCCGGCAACATCGTCGGCACGGTGCGCTTCACCGATCCCAAGGACGTGGACAAGGCTGTGGCGACCGCGGCCCAGGGTTTCAAGAGCTGGTCGCGCACCGATCCGGGCTTGCGCGCCGCGGCGCTCGACCGCGCGGCGGACTTGCTCGAGGAGCGGCGCGACCGGTTCATGGCGCTGCTGTCGGCCGAGGCCGGCAAGACGCTCGACGACGGCATCGCCGAAATCCGCGAGGCGGTGGATTTCCTGCGCTACTACGCCGCCCGCTCGCGCGACATGTTCTCGAAAATGCTGCCGATGCCGGGGCCGACCGGCGAGGACAACCGGCTGGGCTGGCGCGGACGCGGCGTGTTCGTCTGCATCTCGCCGTGGAACTTCCCGCTGGCGATCTTCCTGGGCCAGGTCTCGGCCGGGCTCGCCGCCGGCAATGCGGTGATCGCCAAGCCGGCGGAACAGACGCCGCTGATCGCCCATGAGGCGATCACGCTGCTGCATGAGGCGGGCGTGCCCAGGAACGTGGTCCTGTGCCTGCCGGGCGCGGGCGATGTCGGCGCGGCACTCACCGCGCATCCCAAGATCGGCGGCGTGGCCTTCACCGGCTCGACCGAGACGGCGCGCGCCATCAACCGGACGCTCGCCGCCAGGGACGGGCCGATCGTACCGTTCATCGCCGAGACCGGCGGGCTCAACGCCATGATCGTCGACGCCACGGCGCTCGCCGAACAGGTGGCCGACGACGTGGTGATGTCGGCCTTCCGCTCCGCCGGCCAGCGCTGCTCGGCGTTGAGGCTGCTGTTCGTGCAGGAGGATGTCGCCGACCACATGCTGGCGATGATCGAGGGCGCCGCGCGCGAACTCAAGCTCGGCAACCCGTCCATGCCCTCCACCGATGTCGGCCCGGTGATCGATGAGGCCCAGCGCGACATGCTGTCCAGGCATATCGCCACTATTTCGCGGACCCAGAAGCTGGTCTATGCCGGGGACGCGCCGAACGAGGGGCTGTTCTTCGCCCCGCACATCGTCGAGCTCAAGGATGCGTCGGCGCTCGACCGGGAGATCTTCGGCCCGGTGCTGCATGTGGTGCGCTACAAGGCGAAGAAGCTCGACGCGGTGCTCGATGCCATCGACGCCACCGGCTTCGGCCTGACGCTCGGCGTGCATTCGCGCATCGAGGCCACGGTGCGCAAGGTCATCGACCGGCTCGACACCGGCAATGTCTACATCAACCGCAACATGATCGGCGCCGTGGTCGGCACCCAGCCCTTCGGCGGCTCGGGCCTGTCGGGCACCGGCTTCAAGGCCGGCGGCCCGCACTACCTGATGCGCTTCGCGGTCGAGCAGGCGGTGTCGGTCAACACGGCCGCCGCTGGCGGCAATGCCGGGCTGATTGCGATGGGGGACGGGTGAGGCGGACAGTCAGCGCTCTATCCCGTCTCGCGCCTGGTGGACAGGTCGTTTCATGGTTTCCCTCGGCCACCGGATATGCCTAGATGCCGGCAGGTCCATCTGCCGCATATCGGCGATGGCCGGGGGTGGACCCGCGTCGGGTCCCGCGAGGGGGATATGCCATGAAGTATCTCCGGCTTTACGCCGATGAAAACGGCGAGAGCCATTTCGAGGAGCTCGAGGCCGAGTTCGACATGGCGCTGTACGCGCCGCCGGCGCCTGCCTTCGGCGTGTCGGCTCCGGTCGGGACCACACGCTACGTCATGGTGCATTTTCCCGCAGGCTGGGACAGCGAGCTGCATCCCGCGCCGCGCCGGCAGCTGTTCGTGATGCTGTCGGGCCGCTTCCAGGGCGAGACCAGCGGTGGCGCGGTGATGGATCTGGGGCCGGGCGACGTCATTCTGATGGAAGACACCACCGGCAGGGGGCACGCCGCGCGGACGCTGGGCGGCACCGAGGTGCATGCGCTGATGGTGCATCTGGAGTGATCCCGCCGGGCCGGTCATTCCCGGCCTGACCGCCTGTTGCGCCGTCATCCCTGCCGCGCCGTAGCGCCTTTCTCGGCTGTGTCGCAATTGGCGCATTCGGCGTCCCGTTTCATGCAAGCATCCAAGCCGCTTTCGGTTTCTATTCGTCGCCAACGGGCGCGCGGGGGATGCGGGCCGATTGGGAGAGGAAATCACGCATATGGCTCAGTTCACATCCGACATCGAGATCGCGCGCGCCGCAAACAAGAAGCCGATCATGGAGATCGGCGGGAATCTCGGCATTCCGGCTGAAGATCTCGTGCCCTACGGCCACGACAAGGCCAAGGTGTCGGCCGCCTTCATCGCCCGGCAGAAGGACAAGAAAGACGGCAAGCTGATCCTGGTCACCGCGATCAACCCGACGCCCGCGGGCGAGGGCAAGACCACCACCACGGTGGGGCTCGGCGACGGGCTCAACCGCATCGGCAAGCGCGCGATGATCTGCATCCGCGAGGCGTCGCTCGGACCGAATTTCGGCATGAAGGGCGGCGCCGCCGGCGGCGGCCAGGCGCAGGTCGTGCCGATGGAGGAAATGAACCTTCATTTCACCGGCGACTTCCACGCCATCACCAGCGCCCACAACCTGCTCTCGGCGATGATCGACAACCACATCTACTGGGGCAACGAGCTGGAGATCGATTCGCGCCGCATCGTCTGGCGCCGGGTGATGGACATGAACGACCGGGCGCTGCGCGACATCGTGGTCAATCTCGGCGGCGTCTCCAACGGCTTTCCGCGCCAGACCGGCTTCGACATCACGGTGGCTTCCGAAGTCATGGCGATCCTGTGCCTGGCCAAGGATCTCACCGACCTGCAGCAGCGGCTGGGCGCCATCGTGGTGGCCTATCGCCGCGACAAGACGCCGATCCATTGCCGCGACATCAAGGCCGACGGGGCGATGACGGTGCTGCTCAAGGACGCGATGCAGCCCAATCTGGTGCAGACGCTGGAAAACAACCCGGCCTTCGTGCATGGCGGTCCCTTCGCCAACATCGCGCATGGCTGCAACTCGGTGGTGGCCACCACCACGGCGCTCAAGCTTGCCGACTACGTCGTCACCGAAGCCGGTTTCGGCGCGGATCTCGGCGCGGAAAAATTCTTCGACATCAAGTGCCGCAAGGCCGGTCTCAAGCCCGATGCAGCGGTGATCGTCGCTACCGTGCGGGCGATGAAGATGAACGGCGGCGTCAAGAAGGACGACCTCGGCGCGGAGAACATCGCCGCGGTGAAGAGCGGCTGCGCCAATCTCGGCCGTCATGTGCAGAACGTGAAGAAGTTCGGCGTGCCGGTGGTCGTCGCCATCAACCATTTCGTCTCCGACACCGAGGCCGAGATCCAGGCGGTCAAGGACTATGTCGCCACGCTCGGCGCGGAAGCCATCCTGTGCAAGCACTGGGCGCTGGGCTCGGCGGGGATAGAGGATCTCGCCCACAAGGTGGTGGAACTGGCCGAATCCGGCCAGGCGCAGTTCGCCCCGCTCTATCCCGACGAGATGCCGCTGTTCGAGAAGATCGAGACCATCGCCACGGAAATCTACCACGCCGGCGAGGTGATCGCCGAAAAGTCGGTGCGCGAGCAGCTCAAGCAGTGGGAGGTGCAGGGCTACGGCAAGCTGCCGATCTGCATGGCCAAGACGCAGTACTCTTTCTCCACCGACCCGAACCTGCGCGGCGCGCCGGTCGACCACACAGTGCCGGTGCGCGAGGTGCGGCTGTCGGCCGGCGCGGGCTTCATCGTCGTGATCACCGGCGAGATCATGACCATGCCGGGCCTGCCCAAGACCCCGTCGTCCGAAAAGATCTTCTTGAACGACAAGGGCCAGATCGAGGGCCTGTTCTGAGGCCTGCCGTGCTGCACGGCGTCCGGGTCGCGTGATCCGGACGGCGCCGCCGCGGGATACCGGGCGATGCGACCCCGCTGTTCAGGTGAGCCTGAGCACCGGCTCGAAATGGTTCATGTCCGCGAAGGCGCAGAAGTCGGCGGGCCCCAGTTCGATCACCGGCACCTCGGCCTGGAAGCTCCGCGTGAGCTCCCTCAGCGCCGGCAGATAGAGCTCATGGCTGCCGCGCGGCAGCCAGCGGACCGTGTAGCTCAGCGTGAGATGCAGGACATAGGTGTCGTGGTCGGGATGGCGATAGCCGAACCGGCCGGCAAGCTCGTCGCGGAAGCCGCGGATGATGGCCTCGTCGGCCGGTGTCGCGCCCGAGACGGTCAGGCCGTGCGGCGTGATCTCGTCGAGCCGGACGCGGAACGGCTCGATCGGCGGAAACCCCTGCAATCGCGCGGCGAGATGGTCGGTGGTTTCGGCGATGGGCGTGTCGAGCGGAAGCTCCGCGGGCCAGTAGCCCGGCAGTCTCCGGCCCTCGATGACGCCCTGGAAAATGGTCATGTGGTAGCTGGAGACCGGCGTCCAGGCGAAATGCCCGCCCGGATCCAGCGCGCGAAGCCGGTCGCGGACCCGGACCATGGCGCGCTCGGTGTCCGATCCCGGGACGACGTGGCTCACCACCGTGTTGCCGGGCTCGGGCAGGAAGGCGCCGGTTTCATCGAACCGGGTGCCCAGCCGAGCCGGCGCCGGCGGCTGGCCGAGGCCGCAAAATTTCCGGGAGAAGTCCTGTCCTGATGCTTCGTGCATGATCCACCTGTCGCTGCTGTCAGACCGAAGCGGATAAGCGGACTCTGTGAAGCGCCGATGACGGCTGAACCGGTTCCTGAACCTTCACTCGCACAGCCGGTAGCCGCCCCTGCGTTCGGCGATGTCGAGATGCAGGTGGTCGTCGTGGCTGGCGTCCGTGCCGGGGCCGAGCACGGTGGTGAAGTGCAGGCAGGCGCCGCCGCGCACGGCGCGCTGGAAGGCTTCCTCGATGTTGCCGTCGCCGGCCCGCGGCACGATGCCGATCGGCTTGCGTCCCTTGAACTCGAAATCGATAATGTCGATGGCGTTGCCGATCGCATGTTCCGACATCTTGCCCGTCGCCAGATTGTTGCGGCGGCGGCAGACATAGGTCGAGCCGTGATTGATCCCGGTGAGCGTGACGGTATCGGGCAGGGCCTTGGCGGCCGGGATCACCACGGATCCGGTCCAGCGGGCCAGCGCCAGCGCGGTCTGGCAGCGCAGTTGCGTGGCGGGCGAGAGCGTCACGCCGCGGACGATCTGGTCGATGCGGTAGGGCGCCTCGATGCCGCAGCCGTTTTCGCCGGTCAGCGGCTCGACGCGGTCGAAGACGGCGCCGAGCTTGCGCAGTTGCGCCTCGCAATGGGCGAGTGCGGTCTCGTCTTCCTTCGGGGCGGTGATGCCGGGAAGCGGCGCCGGCTTTTTCGCCGTGTCGGGAACGGGTTTGGCCGTGTCGGGAGCGGGTTTCGACGGGGACGGCGCCGGGGCGTCCT
Source organism: Hoeflea sp. BAL378 (assembly GCF_000759435.1). Taxonomy (GTDB): domain Bacteria; phylum Pseudomonadota; class Alphaproteobacteria; order Rhizobiales; family Rhizobiaceae; genus Hoeflea. The sequence goes on along the minus strand of NZ_JRJG01000029.1, from coordinate 2,890 downwards.
TGGCCTCCGGATCGGGAGCATCCGCGGGCGGGCTTGAAGGTTCCGGCGGGGCCGGCTTCTCTTCGGGCACCGGCGGGGGAGTGTCGGCCGACGGAAGCTGGCGCGGATTGTCGACGGGAACCGGGCCGTTTTCCGGCAGGTCGAGGCCCATGCAAACCGCCATGATGAGCGGCAGGGCAAGGCCGCGCGCCAACCGCCGGCCGATGGTTGATCTCGATCCCATCCTCAGCGGTTCCGCGGGCGCGCCTGGCCGCATCCTAATTGGTCATGGTCAGGCAGGCAGGCCTGCCCGATGCGCTGATGGTGGAGGCCAGGCGAGGCGCGCGCGCGTCCTGTCCCTCCGGCCACTGCTGGCAGGCAAAGATGTCGGCGGTGACGGCAGGCTGGTCGAGCGGCATGGTGTGGGCCTTTACATAGGTCATGGCCCCGGCAACTGCCGCGGTAACAAGGGCGAGAGTAACCTGAATGGTGTCCATCGGTCCGGTTCCCGTTTCGTGCGAATGGGAGGACAACGCACGAAGCGCCGGAAAGATGCATCCTGGCGGGCGGAAAGAGAACTTTTTACAGGCCGCGCCGTCTGCGCGCGCGGTCATTCCGGCAATTGGCCCGTCCGGCGGCGCGCCGCCAGGGTCACAGCGGCTGCCGGCCGCGCCAGGATGTCAGCGCCGAAAGCCGCGCCGTCTTCTTGAATTGGTGGCGGTCCATGCGGTGCAGGATGCCGGCCAGGAAGCGGATGGTCTCGAGGATATAGGGGCCCTTGTTGAGCATGATGCATTCGGCGCGTTGGCCCATGGCCGCATCGGTGACCTCGGCGCGCGACGGCGCCCCGGTCTTGAGCAGGGTCTCGAGCACCTGGGTTGCCCAGACCACCGGGATATGGGCCGCCTCGCAGAGCCAGAGGATTTCCTCCTGCACTTCCGACAGCCGCTCGGTGCCGACTTCCATGGCCAGGTCGCCGCGGGCGATCATCACCGCCACCGGCTGGTGCGCGCCGGCCTGGACGATCATGCGCGGCAGGTTGCGCACCGCGAGCGCGGTCTCGATCTTGAGAAGCAGCGGCTGCGGCGGCCTGTCGCCGCGATGCGGCTCGAGCGCTGCGGTGAGGTCGCGGATATCCTCGGGCCGCTGCACGAAGGAGCAGCCGATGATGTCGGCATGGGCGGCGACGAAGGGCAGGATGGCGCGATCGGCGGCGGTCAGGTGCTCGATCTCGAGGTCGATGGCGGGAAAATTGATCCCCTTCTCGAGCTTGAGCCTCTTGCCCTTGTCGGCGACCACCGTCACCTCAAGAACCGCGCCGCCATCGATGAGGTCGACCACGCGGGCGCCGATCTTGCCGTCATCGATCCAGACCTGGAGGCCGGACTGCAGCTTGAGGACGATTTCGGGGAAGGTGATGGTGATCGTGGGCAGGCGCTTGTGCTTGTCGTCGGACCGTTTGCCGTCGGGCCGGGCCATCAGCCGGAACCGGTCGCCGCGGAACAGCCGCTTGCCGGGCTGGTCGATGCTCTCGATGCGGCATTTGGGTCCGGCGACATCCATCAGCACCGGGCAGCGCCGGCCGGCCGCGGCGGCGGCCGCGCGAATATTGTCGATCATCGCCGACCAGACCTCGGGTCCGTCATGGGCGCAATTGATGCGGAAGCAGCTCGCCCCGGCCTCAAGCAGCCGTTCGGCAAGGCCCGCGTCGGTGGCGCCCTCGGTCGGCATGGTCACCATGATGCGGGTGTGGCGCTCCCCGGTGTCGTCGCCGAAGAACAGGGTCTGGTCGCGGATGATCTGCTCGAACCCGGCATCGATCGCCACCGGATCGGGCCAGGTGGCGGGCAGTCCGGACAGCCCGTCGAGCGTGGCGCTGACGGCGGCGAGCGACTGGCGCAGATGCGATTCGGCGCGCCCCAGCGAGGACAGGCCCAGGACCGACAGGCGCGACTGCAGCTCGGTGAGATCATACTGGCGGGCGGCCAGGTAGAAGGCGAGGTTCCGCGCCCCGGGGTGAAATTCCGGGCGGGCGATCTGCGGCTCCCAATCGGCGAAGATGGCGGCGCTGTCGGCGTCGATCCTGGCGATGGCGTCGTTGAGCTGCGTGCGGCAGGCGGCGATCGGTCCGGCATTGGGCGTGCCGTCCGCCTGCTCCGCCATGGGAATTGGGTGTTCGCTCAAGACTATCCTTCCAGGCGGGCCGGCCGCGTGGACGCGACATCCTGCCATCCGCCAGTTCCGCTCTGTAGCGGCGGCGGATTTCAGTTTGATGACGGTTGCGGCCGGACCCTGCCGGCTGTGTTATGCGCTGGCCGCCGGTCCGTCCGCCGCTTTTGCCGCAGAGGCGGCTTCGGGTCCGGGGGCCGGCGCTGATTCCGCGCTCACGGGGTCCGGGCTTGCGGGTTCGGCCGGCGCCGCATCATCGATCTCGCGGACGATCTCGATCCGGGCGTGGGTGACGAAGGCCGCGATCGCGCCGAGGATGGCGAGCCACGGGGCCGCAAGCGCCACCGCGCCGCCCGCCACCACGCCGAAGGTCAGCGGCGTTTCGAACAGGATGTCGCCGTCGGACGCCTTGAGGCGCAGTTGCCGGACATTGCCTTCCTGCAAGAGATCCTTGACCTGCTGCACGAGCTGGCTGCCCAGGACCTCGATTTCCTCGGTGAATGTTCTCTTTGTCTTGCCGGTGTGCTCATCCATTGGATTTCTCCTTGACGGTGAAGATAACTGAAGACGCCTTTTCATAGGCCGGATAGCCGGCCGCATCCTTGATGGTGATCAATCCCTCTTCATTTCAGATGGGGTCTGCCGCCTCCGACCGCAACGGGCGTGCCGGCGCCGCTTCAGGCGCCGGTCCGGGCCGGGAGGGGCTCGCGGCGAGCTTTCCGCGCCGCCGGCGATGGATTAA
>NZ_JRJG01000028.1 GCF_000759435.1 Hoeflea sp. BAL378 | reverse complement strand
GGCGTCATCTCGGCTTTGCTCTTTCCCGCCGCAGCCGGATGTAGAGTGCGCCGTCGCCACCATGGCCGCGCGCCGCATCCTCATAGCCGGAAATCAGGAAGCGGAATTCCGGCTTGCCGAGCCAGTCGGGCACCAGACGCTTGAGCACGCCCTCGCTGCCGCGCGACGCGCCCTTGCCGGTGATGACCAGCACATGCCTGAGCCCGCGTTCATGGGCGCGGGCGAGAAAGCCGAACAGCAAATTGTGGGCTTCGCTCTGGGTGAGGCCGTGCAGGTCGATGCGGCCGTCAATCGGCAACCGGCCGCGGGCCAGCTTGCGGATGACCGGCTTCTCGATCGGATGCGGCCCGGGCCTGGACGGCGGATTGAGGCTCAGGATCGACTGCGGCCGCTTGACCTGGGATTCCTTGGCGGGCGGTGGCGCCGGGGGCGTCTCGACGGCGAACCAGTCATCCTCCTCGACCTGTTTTCCCGGAAACGCCTCGACCGTGCGGGCGACGCGCGCCCAGATGATGCGGTCCTCGTGGCTGAGCCTCGGCTTGTCACCGCTCATGGCCGGCCCGCCGCGCCATTTCCGAATCCCTGGGGGCAAGGACAACGAACCGGGCCGCGGCCTTGACCGAGCCGGCCTTGTCGCCGGCCGCGGGTCCCGAGCCTGCGAACAGGTCGCCGCGGACCGGACCGGTGATCGCCGTGCCCGTATCCTGGGCGATCATCAGCCGCGCGAAGGACCGGGGCGCATCGAAATCCGCAAGCCCGTCTGCGATCACGAAGACCGGCGTGCCGAAGCTGTGAATGCGGTGGTCCACCGCCAGTGACCGCCCGGCCTCCAGGGACACGCCGGCGGCGCCCACCGGACCCGAGCTCTCATCGTTCAGTTCGGTTTCCTTGAAGAAGATGTAGGACCGGTTCTCCCGCATCAGCCTGTCCGCCCGTTCCGGATCGACGGCGAGCCAGTTCCGGATCGCGGCCATGGACACGGTCGCGGCGCTGAGCTCGCCGCGCTCGACCAGCAGCCGGCCGATGGCCGTGAACGGATGGCCGCTCTTGGCCGCGTAGTTGATCCGCATCAGCCTGCCGTCGGCAAAGCGCAGCCGCGCGCAGCCCTGCACATGGGCGAAAAACACGTCCACCCTGGAGGCGGCCCAAGCGATTTCCAGCCCCCGGCCGTCAAGGGCGCCGGTCTCGATCGCCGCCCGGTCGGGACAGGGGGTGGCGAGGCCGCCGTCATCGAGCATGAAGGCGAAGCCGGCCGGGATCGAAGCGGGCGGATTGTCCGGATCGGCGACCGGCACCAGATTGTCAGGCTTGCGCAGGAACGGAAACCGGTAGCCGGAGTCCGGCCGGCTGCGAACGGCAATCTCGGGCTCGTAGTAGCCGGTCACCAGCCCCGCGCCGCTGCCCGGGCAGATTTCCACCGGCCGGAACCAGGCCTCGAAGAATTCGCGGGCCCGCAAATCCGATAGTGAGCCGGATTCGGCCAGTGCCGCGGCATAGGCCGGCGCCAGCTCGGCGTGGGCGAGGCCAAGCGATCCGGTGCGATAGGGCGTGGTGCGGATGGCCTGTTCGGCCGAGCGGCGAAAGGCGGTGAAAGCCTGTGCCGGCGCGTCATCGGCCCAGCCGGGAAGGGTGGAGAAATCTTCCCGGCGGAGCGAGACGTCCATTACTGATCGGCTTCCGTCGCGATCAGGCGCCAGTTCGGATCCCGCGAGCGGGTGTCGCGGGCAAAGGTCCAGACATCGTTGACGTCGGTGACCTCGACCAGATCGCCTTCGATGACCTCGCCGTTCTTGTCGAGCGTCGCCGAGATCAGCTGGCTGACGATGCGCAGCGTGATGTTGGCTTCCGAGCCCTTCATTTCGGCCTGGATGATGTTGGCCTTTTCAATGCCGACGAAATTGGAGCGCACCGTTTCGCCGCGTGTTTCGCGTTCGTCGATGGCTGCGACAAACCCGTCATAGACTTCCCGCGACAACAGGCCCTTCAGGGTCTTGCGGTCGCCTTCGGCGAAGGCCGAGACGATCATCTCATAGGCGGTGGTGGCGCCGCTCACGAAGACCTTGGGGTCGAAACCCGGATCGGCCGCGACCACGGCGCGAAGGCCCTTGTTCAAATCGGTGCCGGGCGCCGCATAGGCATCAATGCCGGCATAGGCGTCGGGATCGGCATTTTCACGGCCACGACGCGGCAGGGTGACCACCTTCGGATCGTCCATCCCCTCGGCAGCGGCTGCCTGGTCACGGCGGACGGCCTGGTCACGCGGCGGGCGTTCGTTCCCTGTCCGCTTTCCAAGCACCGACCGCAGCTGGATGAATATGATCACCGCCGCCACAAAAAAGAAGAACGTCACAAAATCAAAGGAACCCATTCCCGCCTTCTTTCGGTTTCATCATTGCTAGGAATGCATATAATCCCCAAAGGCCGATCATTCAAAGGGTCGCCTCATTCTATTTCATTCCGCCTGTATAGACAGGCCCGCCCGAATCCGGACAGGACACCATGCGTTTCTCCCTTATCCCGCTCCTGCTGCTCGTCGTGCCGCTGGCCGAAATCGCGGCCTTCGTGGTCGTGGGCCGGCAGATCGGCGTCTGGGCGACGCTCGGCATGGTGCTGCTCACCGCCATCATCGGCACCTTCCTGCTGAGGTGGCAGGGAGTGGGCCTGTTCAACCGCATCAACGCGGAAATGCGCGCCAACCGGATCCCGGGCCGGGACCTCGTTCATGGCGTGATGATCCTGATCGCCGGCGTGCTGCTGCTGACGCCGGGTTTCGTCACCGACACGCTCGGCTTCCTGCTGTTCGTGCCGGCCATCCGGGACCTGGTCTGGCGCACGGTCAAGGATAAGATCGTGGTTCAGACGATGTCGGCCGGCTTTGCGGCCGGGCCGGCCGGGCCGGGCGGGCCGGGCGGAGCGGACGGAAGGGCGCGCGGCGGCGGCCGGGGCGACGGCGTGGTCGATCTCGGCGAAGACGAGTTCGAGCGTCATGCCGATCCGTCCTCGCCCTGGTCACCGGACCGCGACAGCCTGGCCAGACCCGACGACGCGCCGGGCAAGACGGGCCGGGGCGGCGCAAACGGGTTGTAAGCGGTGCGGCGAAATGCTAGCCCATGCGCGATCAATTTTCCGGACGACCCGCCTTGGCGGATGAAAAACAGGGAAGAGCCACATGGCAAAAGAGACAACGGACAAGGGCGCCGCGGCAACGACTGACGCGAAGGGCAATGGCGAGGCGCCGACGCTGAACGTTCTGGCGCAATACATCAAGGATCTGTCTTTCGAGAATCCCGGCGCGCCCAAGTCGCTGGGACCGCGCGAAAAGGCCCCCAACATCAACATCAACGTCAATGTGAACGCCAATCCGATCAGCGAGACCGAATTCGACGTCCTTCTGACGATGAATGCCGAAGCCAAGTCCGCCGACGCCGTCGTCTTCAATGTCGAGCTGGTCTATGGCGGCGTCTTCCGGGTGGCCAACTTCCCGCAGGAGCACATGCTGCCGCTGCTGTTCATCGAGTGCCCGCGCATCCTGTTCCCCTTCGCCCGGCAGATCATCGCCGACGCCACCCGCAATGGCGGCTTCCCGCCGCTGCTGATCGACCCGATCGATTTCGGCCAGATGTTCCAGCAGCGCATGGCCGAGGAAAAGACCAAGTCGCAGGTTGCCGCCAACCAGGTCAATTGAGACAAGTCTTCACGCCCGTGAATGACGGAAAGCCGCCCCGGGGGCGGCTTTCCTGTTTTCAGGCTTCTCGTTTGCCGTCCTGTGGACCTTGGACACCGTCCGGACGCGGAAACCAGTTACATACTCGAAGTATGGAAAGCGCCGTCACCCCAACATCTGTGCCGGTCAGTTGGACCGGTGCCAGAGGGCGTTCGCGCCGATCCGGTCGATCAGCTCCGCATGCGCCTGGAGTTCGGCCGCGCTCAGCCGCGGCGGCAGCGGCTTCGGCCGCTGGCCGATCTCGACGACGACGTCATCCGGGTTGCGCGCCACGACGACCGTGTCCACCACCGACAGGCCGAGCGCCGCCTGGCGGCCGCCCAGCATCTCGATATAGACGTCGGTGAGCAGTTCGGCGTCGAGCAGCGCGCCATGCTTGGTGCGGTGGGCATTGTCGATGCCATAGCGCCGGCACAGGGCATCGAGACTGTTGGGACCCATCGGGTGACGGCGGCGGGCGAGCGCCAGGGTGTCGATCACCAGCTCGGCCTCGACCGGCGGGAGTCCCACCCGCTTGAATTCCGCGTTGAGAAAGCCGATGTCGAAGGTGGCGTTGTGAGCCACATAGCGGGCGCCGTCGAAGAACGCGGCGATGTCGTCCGCCACCTTTGCAAACACCGGCTTGTCCGCCAGGAATGCATCGGTGATGCCGTGAACCGCCAGCGCGTCGGGATGCACCTTGCGGCCGTCGGGATTGATGAACAGGTGCAGCGAGCGGCCGGTCGGGAACTGGTTCTCGAGCTCGATGCAGCCGATTTCGATGATCCGGTCGGCCTGGTTGTCGAGCCCGGTGGTTTCGGTGTCGAAGACGATTTCGCGCATCTGGTCAGCTCCGCTTCTGCCGGTTTGCAAGGCCGGCGACAATGTCGCTGACCTGCTGCCTGGCGGCATCCAGCCCCTTGCCGGTGTCGATGACATAATCAGCGCGGGCGCGCTTTTCGGAATCAGGCGTCTGCCGCGCCAGGATAGCAGCAAATTTCTCGGCCGTCATTCCGGGGCGCGCCAGCACCCGCTCGCGCTGGATCTCCGGCGCGCAACTGACGACGACCACGACATCGACCCGGTCCGCCGCCCCGGTTTCGAACAGCAGCGGAATGTCGAGCACCACCACCGGTTCGCCGCGGGATCGCGCCTGGGCCAGGAATTCCTGCTCGCGGGCGCGCACCAGCGGATGAATGATCGCCTCGAGCCGGGCAAAATCCCCGGGCACGGCGATCAAATGCTCGGCCAGGCGTGCGCGGTCGACCACGCCCCCGGGCGCGGTTCCCGGAAACGCCGCCTCGATGAGCGGCGCCGCCTCGCCGCGATAGAGCTCATGGACGACATCGTCGGCGCTGTTGACGGGGATTCCCAGGGCCTGGAACATGCCGGACGTGGTGGTTTTTCCCATGCCGATCGAGCCGGTCAGGCCGATGATGATCATGCGTGGGCCTCCATGTCGGCGATCAGCAGTCGCCGCAGCTCCGGGGTCACCTGCGGCCTCACTCCGAACCATTTCTCGAAGCCCGGAACCGCCTGGTGCAGCAACATCCCCAGACCATCGGCCGTCCGCATGCCCTGGCGTTTCGCCATCGCCAGCAGCGGTGTTTCGAGCGGGACATAGACGATGTCGGTGACCAGCGCCTTGTCGGCCATGGCGGTGAAATCTATGCGCGGCACGTCCGAGCCGCCCATTCCGAGCGAGGTGGTGTTGACGAACAGATCGGCGCCTGCGACGAGAGCCTGGAGACCGTCCATGCCATGCGCCGTCACCCGCGGGCCGAACCGCTCGGCCAGCGCCCGGGCCCGGTCTTCGGTGCGGTTGACAATGGCAATCGCACCGAAACCGCGGGCCAGCAGCGCATGGATGATGGCGCGGCTGGCGCCGCCGGCGCCCAGCACCAGCGCGCGCTTTCCCCGGTCCCAGCCCGGGGCGACATCATCGAGATTGGCGGAGAAGCCGTGGGAATCGGTGTTCGTCGCCATCAGCCGTCCATTCTCGAGCCACAGCGTGTTGGCGGCGCCGATGGCGCGCGCCGTGGCGTCGGCCTCGTCGGCCAGGCCGAGAATCGCCTCCTTGTGCGGAATGGTGACGTTGCCGCCGCAGAAGCCTGAGGATCCGTCCTTGAGCGACGCCACGAAGGCGGGCAGGTCCGCGGCGCTGACCGCGACCGGATCGTAGCCGCCGGCGAGACCCGCGCGGTCGAGCCAGTGGCGGTGGATCAGCGGGGACCGCGAATGCCTGATCGGATCGCCGATGACGAAGGCCCGGCGCGGGGTGTTCGCCGGACTAGCCATCGATCGCCCCCAGCGCGCGCAGCTCGGCCAGCAGCGGCAGCAGCGGCAGCCCGACGATGGTGAAATAATCGCCCTCGACGCGGTCGAAGAGCTGGATGCCCTCGCCTTCGAGCTGATAGGCGCCGACGGAGGACAGCGCCGCATCGCCGACATTGGACAAATGCCGGCCGATGAAGCCGGGATCGAGGTCTCGCATGGTCAGGCGCGCGATCGAGACATGCCGCCAGAGGGTTTCGCCGTCCCGCGCCAGCACCACGGCGCTGTTGAGCGCGTGGGTGCGGCCGGACAGCGCGAGCAGCCTCCTGCGCGCCTCTTCCATGTCGGCGGGCTTGTGCAGGACCTCGCCGTCCAGCGACAGGGTCTGGTCCGATCCGATGACCAGGGCGCCGGGCGTACGGGCGGAGACGTTCTGGGCCTTGGCCTCGGCCAGGATCAGGGCGATGTCCTCGGCATCCATCCCGTCCAGCGTCTGCTCGACCGCGCGCTCGTCGATATTGGCCGGCTCGACGTCGAAGGACAGGCCTGCATTGGACAGCAGCGCTTTTCTGAAGGGGCTCGCCGATGCGAGTACGAGGCGCGACGCCATGGAATTCTCCTGAATAGTGTCCTGCCGGATCGGATGGGACGGGGTTAACGCCACTTGGGCCGCAAGGCAAGGATGGCGGCGGCGGTCTCCTCGATCGAACGGCGGGTCACGTCGATGATCGGCCAATTGTGGCGCTCGCACAGCGACCGGGCATATTTCAGCTCCTCGTTGATCAGCGACCGGTCGGTGTAGTGATTGCTCTGGTAGCCGGCGGTGGCGCCCAGAAGCCGGTTCTGCCGGACTTGGGAAATACGCTCGACAGAGGCGACGAGACCGACCACCAGCGGCTTCTTGGCCCTGATCAGCGCTTCCGGCAGCGGCACGCCGTAGACGATCGGGATGTTGGCGGTCTTGATGCCGCGATTGGCGAGGTAGATGCTGGTCGGGGTTTTCGAGGTGCGGCTGATGCCGAGGATGATCAGGTCGGCTTCGTCGAAATCCGCCGGCAACTGGCCGTCATCATGGTCGAGCGTAAAATTCAGGGCGTCGATGCGGCGGAAATACTCCTCGCCCATGGCGTGCTGTGCGCCGACCCGGCGGCGGGAGGGCGCCCCCAGATAGGACTGGAACACATTGATCACCGGCTCGAGCACCGACACGCTGGGCAGGCCCATGTCACGGCACTTGAGTTCGATGATGGAGGAGAGTTCGGCGTCGACGATGGTGTAGAGCACAATCCCCGGCGCGCCGTCGATGGCGTCGAGAACGGCAAAGAGCTGCTTGCGGGTGCGGATCAGCGGATAGACATGTTCGAGCGCCTGCGCGCCCTGGAACTGCGCGGCGGCGGCGCGGCCCGCCGCCATCAGCGTCTCGCCGGTCGAATCGGAGATCAGGTGCAGGTGGAAATAGTTTTTTGTCTGCTCCACAAGATTCTCCGTGGGGTGTTGATAGACCGGGACAGGGACGAGCTAAGAGGCGACCGGGCAGGAATGCAAGGGATAACCCGGCCGGTTCTCCACAATGGCCATCCTGTTCGCAGTTTTTTCGCGGCTATGGCTCGGTCCGGGGATAATTGGGGGGCCGCCCATCCGTTCATTCCGGGGGGACGGACGGAATCGCCTGAATTCAAAGGTTTTTCGGAAAGCGGACGCTCCGCATGTCAATTCGGATTGTCCTTCCGGTTTGACACGGTTTATATGCACAAGCTGTGGACGGGCTGTGGATAAGGCGCAATCCCCGTAAACCACAGAGTCTAAGAATCAGAATCCTTTTCAAACAAGGATTTGTTTTAAGGAAGTGGTGATGACGAAAACCGGGGATCGCAAGGTGATGAAGGTACTGGCTGGGGAGACGGTGTTCCCGCCACCGGTCTGGCTGATGCGGCAGGCTGGCCGGTATCTGCCTGAGTACCGGGCGACGCGGGCGAAGGCGGACGGCTTTCTCGACCTGTGCTACACGCCCGATCTCGCCGTCGAAGTCACGCTGCAGCCGATCCGCCGGTTTGGCTTCGATGCGGCGATCCTGTTTTCCGATATTCTTGTGATACCCGATGCGCTCGACCGCAATGTGCGCTTTGTCGAGGGCACCGGCCCGCTGATGGATCCGATCTCCGCCGAAGCCATCGCGTCGCTCGATGCGTCCCGGATGCATGCGCATCTGGCGCCGGTCTACGAGACGGTGCGGCGGCTCCGGGCGGAATTGCCCCAAGAGACCACCCTGCTTGGGTTCTGCGGCGCGCCATGGACGGTTGCCACCTACATGATCGCCGGACACGGGACACCGGACCAGGCGCCGGCGCGCCTGTTCGCCATGCAGCACCCGGAGGCGTTCAGGACGCTGCTCGACCTGCTGGCGGAGATTTCCGCCGATTACCTGATCGCCCAGATCGATGCCGGCGCCGATGCGGTGCAGATCTTCGATTCCTGGGCTGGGGTGTTGAGCGAGCGGGATTTCGCCCGGTTCTCGATCGCGCCGGTGAAGCGCATGGTCGACCGCATCCGTGAAGCGCGGCCCGGCGTCCCGGTGATCGGATTCGCCAAGGGCGCCGGCGCGCTTCTGGAAAACTACCGTGCCGCGACCGGCGTCGATTGCGTCGGGCTCGATTGGACCGTTCCCGCCAAGCTCGGCCGGCAGATCCAGGCGGGCGGCGCGGTGCAGGGCAATCTCGACCCGCTGCGTATGGTCGCCGGCGGTGCGGCGCTCGACGAGGGGGTCGACGAGGTTCTCGAGACGCTCGGCAACGGCCCGCTGATCTTCAACCTCGGGCACGGCATCACGCCGCAGGCCGATCCCGAGAACGTGACCCGGCTGATGCAGCGCATCCGGAGCGCCACGAGATCGTGATGGCGGAGAAGGCGACCAGCGCGCGCGAGGGCGGCAAGGCCCGCGCCAAGGCCTATCTCTCGATTGCCGTGGTGGTGGCGCTGGCGCTGCTTGCCTGGTGGTTCGATCCGGCCTGGCTCTACGAGTGGCTCAAGGTGCTGCACGTGGTGGCGGTGATTTCGTGGATGGTGGGGCTGTTCTACCTGCCGCGGCTGTTCGTCTACCATGCCGACGCGGAGGCGGGCGGCGAGCCCGCGGCAACCTTCGTGGTGATGGAGCAGCGGCTCGTCAAGGTGATCATGGCGCCGGCGATGATGGTGTCCTGGGCGGTCGGTCTCTGGCTGGCCTGGAGCGGCTTCGGCTTCCAGGGCACATGGCTGTGGATCAAGATCGCCGGCGTCATCGGACTGACGGTGTTTCACGTCTTCCTGAGCCGGTCGGCGCGGCGGTTCGCGGCGGGCGAGAACACAATGACGGCGCGGCAATGGCGGATGGCCAACGAAGTGCCGACGGTGTTGATGATCGTCGTGATCATCATGGTGATCATCAAACCCTTCAGCTAAGCCGGCCGGGATTCGCCCGAAGGGGCTGCGGACGCTGCAATTTGCCGCATCACGGGGCTTGCGGCGTTTCACGTGAATCGCTATCTATCGTCCACGTCCTTTATGGCGGGCGCCAGTATTCTTCTGGCCGGCTTTCCCGAGCCGGAACGTAATGCCCGCTTTTCCCCACGTCGATATCATCAATATTTGGATTTTCCATGCAGGAAATGAAGCTTCAAGAGCTCAAGAACAAGACACCTACCGATCTGTTGGCCTTTGCCGAATCAGTCGAGGTGGAAAACGCCGGAGTGATGCGCAAGCAGGAACTGATGTTTGCGATCCTCAAGCAGCTTGCGGCGCAGGAAGTCGAGATCATCGGCGAGGGCGTGGTCGAGGTGCTGCAGGACGGGTTCGGCTTCATGCGCTCGGCCAATGCCAACTACCTGCCGGGTCCAGACGATATCTACATCTCGCCGTCGCAGATCCGCCGCTTCTCGCTGAAGACCGGCGACACGGTCGAGGGCCCGATCCGCGGACCCAAGGAAGGCGAGCGCTATTTCGCCCTGCTCAAGGTCAACACGATCAATTTCGAGGATCCGGAAAAGATCAAGCACAAGGTGCATTTCGACAATCTGACGCCGCTCTATCCCGACGAGCGGTTCAAGATGGAGATCGATAATCCCACCACCAAGGACATTTCCGCGCGCGTCATCGACCTGGTTGCGCCGATCGGCAAGGGCCAGCGCGGGTTGATCGTGGCGCCGCCGCGCACCGGCAAGACCGTGCTGTTGCAGAACATCGCCCATTCGATCACCGCCAATCATCCGGACTGCTACCTGATCGTGCTGCTGATCGACGAGCGTCCCGAGGAAGTCACGGACATGCAGCGGTCGGTCAAGGGCGAAGTGGTGGCCTCGACCTTCGACGAACCCGCCGTGCGCCACGTGCAGGTGGCGGAAATGGTGATCGAGAAGGCCAAGCGCCTGGTCGAGCACGGGCGTGACGTCGTCATCCTGCTTGATTCGATCACCCGCCTCGGCCGCGCCTACAACACCGTCGTGCCGTCGTCCGGCAAGGTTCTGACCGGCGGCGTCGACGCCAATGCGCTGCAGCGGCCGAAGCGCTTCTTCGGCGCGGCGCGTAATATCGAGGAAGGCGGCTCGCTCACCATCATCGCCACCGCGCTGATCGACACAGGATCGCGCATGGACGAGGTGATCTTCGAGGAGTTCAAGGGCACCGGCAATTCGGAAATCGTGCTCGACCGCAAGGTCGCCGACAAGCGCATCTTCCCGTCGATGGACATTCTCAAGTCCGGCACGCGCAAGGAGGACCTGCTGGTTCCCAAGCAGGATTTGCAGAAGATCTTCGTACTGCGTCGCATCCTGGCGCCGATGGGCACCACCGATGCGATCGAGTTCCTGATCGACAAGCTCAAGCAGACCAAGACCAACAGCGATTTCTTCGATTCGATGAACACCTGACGGTCTGCAGGACGACCGACTCGATTCGAAACCGGAACGTTCATGCGTGACACGATCTATGCGCTTTCCACCGGACAGCCGCCGGCCGGGGTTGCGGTCATCCGCATCTCCGGTCCCGCAACTCGATTCGGACTCGAAACGGTAACAGGATCGATTCCGCCGGCTCGCATGGCCCGGTTCTGCGCTATCCGCAACTCCGCCGGAGAGCTGCTCGATCAGGGACTGGCCCTGTTCTTTCCGGCGCCGCGGTCGTTTACCGGCGAGGATGTGGCCGAGCTGCAGATCCATGGCAGCCGCGCTTCGGTCTCAGCGGTTCTGGCCGCCCTTTCCGCATTGGACGGCTTCAGGCCGGCCGAGGCCGGTGAATTCACCCGCCGCGCCTTCGAGAACGGCCGGATGGATCTGACTGCGGTGGAAGGCCTGGCCGATCTGATCCGCGCAGAGACAGAATCCCAGCGTCGTCAAGCACTTAGCCAGAGCGGTGGTCGCCTCAAGGATCTCTATGAGGGCTGGGCCACGCGCCTGACCAGGGCCAGGGCGCTGATCGAGGCCGATATCGATTTCTCCGACGAAGACGACATTCCGGGATCGGTGGCCGACAGTATCTGGCCGGATATCGGCCTTCTGGCCGAAGAGATCGGCCGGCATCTCGCCGGGGCCCGTGCTGGCGAGATCATTCGCTCGGGCTTCCGGGTCGCGCTCATAGGTCCTCCCAATGTGGGCAAGTCGTCGCTGCTCAACTGCCTTGCGCAGCGTGATGTGGCGATCGTTTCGGACATGGCGGGCACAACCCGGGACGTGATCGAGGTGCGGCTGGATATTGCCGGCCACCTTGTGCTGATGATGGACACGGCCGGCATCCGCGGTTCCGATAATCCGGTGGAGCTCGAGGGAATCCGCCGCAGCCTGCTGGCTGCCGGAGACGCGAATCTGGTTCTTGAACTGCGCGGCCTGACCGGTTCTGAACCGCCGTCGGCCGAGATACCGGGCCTGTCCGGTGACAGGTTGGTGGTGTGGACCAAGGCAGACCTGAAGGAGACCTCCGGCACCCCGGCTGCAGGCATTGCCGTCTCCAGCAAGTCCGGCGCCGGAGTTGATACCCTGATTGCCGCAATCGCGGAGCGGCTTTACGCCCTTGACGCCGGCATGGAGGATGCAGTGCCGACGCGGGAGCGGCACATCCAGTTGCTAAAGGAGTGCGTCGCTGAATTAGATGCGGCGCTGGCGGAAGCAGACGCGCCGCTCGAGATCAGATCCGAGCGTTTGCGTGCGGCATCGCACGCGCTTGGCAAGATCACCGGAACGGTGGATGTCGAGCATCTGCTCGGCGTGATATTCTCGGAATTCTGTGTCGGCAAGTGATTCACGTGAAACACGTGATTCGCCTCTATGCCGATTTGGCCGACTGATTGAGTTGGAAAAGTTGACGCAGCGAACCGATGATTCACGTGAAACATGTCAATGGACCGCGCCAGACACCAAAAACCGTATCCACAGTTGTTTCACGTGAAACATTTGACTTGACTCTCGGAACGACGGCCCCAAAACACGTCCCAGGAGATTGATATGCAGTATGATGTTGTTGTGATCGGTGGCGGACATGCGGGCAGCGAAGCTGCAGCCGCTTCCGCCCGCATGGGTGCCCGGACTGCCCTGGTCACGCACCGGTTCGACAGTATCGGCACGATGTCCTGCAATCCGGCAATCGGCGGGCTTGGCAAGGGCCATCTCGTGCGCGAGGTCGACGCCATGGGCGGATTGATGGGCCTGGCGGCCGATCGCTCCGGGATTCAGTTTCGCATGCTCAACCGCCGCAAGGGGCCTGCTGTGTGGGGACCCCGCACCCAGGCCGACCGAAAACTCTACCGGCTTGCCATCCAGGCTCTGCTGCAAGAGACGCCCAACCTCGACATTATCGAAGCCGAGGCGGATGATCTGGTCACTGCCGACGGGTCTGTCACCGGCGTGGTATTGAAGGACGGCCGCGTCATCGAAACTGAGGCCGTGGTGCTGACCACCGGGACCTTTCTCCGCGGCCTGATCCATATCGGCGACCGCAAGATCCCCGCCGGGCGGATGAACGAAGCGCCCGCACTCGGCCTGTCGGCGACCCTGGAACGGGCCGGCTTCGCGCTCGGGCGGCTGAAGACCGGGACCCCGGCGCGGCTGGATGGCACGACGATCGACTGGAGCCAGGTGGAATGGCAGGAGGCCGATGCCGCGCCGATCCCGTTTTCCTTCATGACCGACCGGATCGAAGTGCCGCAGATCCGCTGCGGTATTACCCGGACGACCGCCGCAACCCACAAGATCATTCAGGACAATATCCATCGCTCGGCCATGTATTCCGGGCAGATCGAAGGCGTCGGGCCCCGCTACTGCCCGTCGATCGAGGACAAGATCGTCCGCTTCGGCGAACGCGATGGCCACCAGATCTTCCTGGAGCCGGAGGGGCTGGACGATTCGACGGTCTATCCCAACGGCATTTCGACGTCGCTGCCCGAGGACGTGCAGGAGGCATTTCTGCGCACCATTCCCGGTTTGGAAAATGTGCGCATCATCCAGCCGGGCTATGCAATCGAGTATGATCATGTCGACCCGCGCGAGTTGGCGCAGACCCTGGAATCACGGCGGATCGCCGGGCTGTTCCTCGCCGGCCAGATCAACGGCACCACCGGCTATGAAGAGGCTGCGGCGCAGGGATTGGTGGCGGGGCTGAACGCGGCGCTGAAGATACAGGGCAGGCCCCCGCAACTGTTCAGCCGCACCGATTCCTATATCGGCGTGATGGTGGATGACCTCACCAGCAAAGGCGTGAGCGAACCCTACCGGATGTTCACCTCCAGGGCCGAGTACAGGCTGTCGCTGCGGGCTGACAATGCGGAACTGCGGTTGACGCCGAAGGCGATCGAATTGGGATGCGTCGCGGAAGAGCGCCAGACCAGGTTTCTGGCTCATGTCGATTCGCTGACGAAATGTTTGCAGGACCTGAAGGCGCGGAGCCTGTCGCCCAGCGAGGCTGAGCGGCATGGATTGTCGCTCAACAAGGACGGCATTCGCCGTTCGGCGTTTCAGTTGTTGTCCTATCCGGATGTGAGCCTCGAGACGCTGCTGGCGATCTGGCCAGAACTAGCCGTGCATGGGGAGAAGGTGCTGGGCGCCGCGGCTGTCGACGCGGTCTATGCCGTCTATATGGACAGGCAGATGCAGGACATCGAACAGCGCCGCCGGGAAGAGAGCCGGCTGATCCCGGATGATTTCCGCTACGACAACCTGCCCGGCCTCTCCCAGGAGCTTAAGCAGAAACTCGACCGGGTCCGGCCACCCTCCATCGGCCATGCCGAACGGATCGAAGGCATGACCCCGGCGGCCGTCGCCCTGATTCTGGCGCATATGCGGAAGGCCACCGACACGCGGGCGGCGGGGGCCGCGGGCTGAAATGGCGTCTCCAGCACCTTCCGCCGGGTTTTTCCCGGAGTCCGGGTTTGTTTCACGTGAAACATGGGACAGGTTGCGGCTCTATGCCGATCTTGTCCGCAAATGGCAACCGTCGATCAATCTGATCTCGCCGAAGACCCTTCCCGAGCTATGGGACCGGCATGTTCTGGATAGCCTGCAATTGTTTCGCCTCCGGCCGGATCCGCTCACCTGGATCGACATGGGCAGCGGCGCCGGCTTTCCGGGGCTGGTGACAGCGATCTGTCTCCAGGATCTGGGCGGGGGATGGGTGCATCTGGTCGAGAGCAACAACAAGAAGGCGTCGTTTCTGCGCCAGGTGATCGTCAAGACCGGCGCGCGCGCCAGCGTCCACGCCCTCAGGATGGAGACAATGCCCGGCGCGCTCACCGGAATCGACGCCATTTCGGCGCGGGCACTGGCCTCGCTGAGTGATCTCCTGGACTACGCCGCCCCCTTTGCGGCGGAAAATCCGGCGCTCGAGATGTGGTTCCACAAAGGGTTGGATTATCCGGGAGAAGTGCGATCAGCGCGTGACCATTGGTGCTTTGATCTGATAGAACATCAAAGTCTGGCGCGGGATGGATCGGCGATCCTGCAGCTCAGCAAACTTTCCAAGCGCAACTAGGCCGCGGACCCTCCCGATGCACCTTTCGAAGAACCGGATCATCACCATCGCCAATCAGAAAGGCGGTGTCGGCAAGACCACCACCGCCATCAATCTCGCCACCGCCCTGGCGGCGATCGGCGAAGAGGTGCTGATCGTCGACATCGATCCGCAGGGCAATGCCAGCACCGGGCTCGGCATCGACCGCAAGGACCGCGGCGTCTCGGCCTATGACCTCCTGACCCAGAACGCGACCGTTAGCGAGACGGTCACCGAAACGGCGGTGCCGCATCTCAGCATCATTCCCTCGACCATGGACCTGCTCGGCGTGGAAATGGAGATCGCCGGTTCCCCGGACCGTGTGTTCCGGCTGCGCAAGGCGCTGCAGGCGCCCGACGCGCAGCGCTACAATTACGTGCTGATCGATTGTCCGCCCTCGCTCAACCTGCTGACCATGAACGCCATGGCGGCAGCGCACTCGATCCTGGTACCGCTGCAATGCGAATTCTTTGCGCTCGAAGGCCTGAGCCAGCTCCTGGAGACTGTCGAACAGGTGCGCGATGCGCTCAACCCGACGCTCGATATCCAGGGCATCGTCATGACCATGTACGACCCGCGCAACAATCTGGCGCTGCAGGTCGTCGAGGATGTCCGGACGCATCTGGGCGACAAGGTCTACCGGACGCTGATTCCGCGCAATGTCCGGGTGTCGGAAGCGCCGTCTTACGGCAAACCGGCGATCCTGTATGATCTCAAATGCGCCGGGAGCCAGGCCTATCTGCAACTGGCGTCGGAAGTGATCCAGCGCGAACGTAACCGAAAGGCTGCCTGACCCCGGACCGGGCCCAGGCGAGAGTGGAAGTGACGATGTCAGAAGATGTTTCGAAAAAGCGCCTCGGGCGCGGTTTGGCTGCCCTGATCGGCGAAATCGACCAGCCGTCGGCGACCCAGTCGAAGCCGGTCATATCGGCCGACCGGATGGTGCCGATCGAGCATGTCAGCCGCAATCCGCGCAATCCGCGGCGCTCGTTCGATCCCGCCGACCTCGAGGACCTGTCGCGCTCGATCCGCCAGCATGGCATCGTCCAGCCGGTGATGGTGCGCAGCTCCGGCACGGACCGCTACGAGATCATCGCCGGCGAGCGCCGCTGGCGGGCCGCGCAGATGGCCGGCCTGGTCGAGATCCCGGTGATCGTCCGCAACGTCGACGACAAGACCGCGCTCGAGATCGCCATCGTCGAGAACGTGCAGCGCGCCGATCTCAATGCGCTCGAAGAGGCGCAGGGTTACGAGCAGCTCATCGCCCAGTACGGCTACACCCAGAATGATCTGGGCGAGGTCATCGGCAAGAGCCGCAGCCATGTCGCCAATTCGCTCAGGCTGCTCAAGCTGCCGGACGAGGTCCGCGCTATGCTTGCCGAAGGCGTTCTATCGGCCGGTCACGCGCGGGCCATCGTCTCGACCTCCGATCCGGTTGCGCTCGCCAAGCAGATCGCCCAGGGCGGATTGTCGGTGCGGGACGCCGAGAAACTGGCTCAGAAGGACGCCGACCAGGCCAACAGGCCGGAGGGCCTCGAAACCAAGTCAGCCGGCACCACAGGCGCCAAGGATGCCGATACGGTCGCGCTGGAAAAGAGCCTGTCGGATTATCTCGGCCTCAAGGTCCAGCTCGCCCACAAGGGCTATGGCGGGCAGATGCGCATCGATTACAAGTCGCTCGAGCAGCTTGACGAGCTTTGCCGTCTGCTGGGCGAAAAGAACTAACAGAATCAATCGGATATCGGTTCAGCGGCTGAGCAGGCAGGCGCGCAGCAGCGCCTGGCGGGCAATGGCCGCCTCCAGTTGCGGCCGCCGGCGGGTTTCCAGCACCGCGTCCGACAGCCGGCGCATCTCGCGGTTGATGGCCTCCAGCCGCCAGTGGCGCAGCGCCCGCTCGACGATCGGCTTGCGCTTGAAATGAATGCCGCGCCCCTTCTCGGTGATGGCCTGGGCCGGCTGGCGGTTGTGGTTTTCCACCAGCGAGCGCATGGCGTCGAGCTGCTCGAACAGCACGATGCAGCCGCGCAACACCAGGAAGACCGAGGTCTTGGAGGCCAGGATCCGCTCCAGGGCTGCCTCGAGCGCGGCGGCGTCGCCGGAAAAGACCGCATCCACCGCGTCATCCACCGAAAGGGCGGCCACATCGCCCATCGCCTCGATTACATCTTCGTCGGTGATCCTGCCGGTGCCGTGGCAATAGAGCGCCAGCTTGCGCAACTCGTTGCGGCTCGCCAGGCGGTCGCCGCCCAGGAGCTGCGACAGGCGCTGGCGGGCGTCGGCCTGGATGGCGAGCCCCGCAGTGCCCAGTTCCTCGTCGATCAGCGCCTGGATGCCGCGCGCATCGTCGGCATAGCAGGGGATCGCCAGCGCCGTCTTGCTGTTTTCGACGATCTTGCGCAGGCCGCTGCCCTTCTTGAGATCGCCGGCCTCGATGATGAGGTGGGAGGAGCCGGGATCGGTGTCGGCGATGGCGGTGATCCCCTCGATCAGGCCGCGCTCGTTCCCCGCATTGCGCACCCAGACCAGCCGGTCTCCGCCAAACAGGCTGATGGCGCCGAATTCATCGGCCAGCCGGCCGGGATCGCCGGAGAGGTCGGAGGCTTCGAGCCTGAGAACGGCGAAATCGTCCTTGAGATCGACCCCGGTCTTGGCGGCCACCTGCGCAGCGCGCTCGGACACTAGGCCGCGGTCCGGGCCATAGACCAGCACGATCCGGTACGGCGTCCCCTCGCGGCGAACAAAAGCGGAGAATTCATGGGTCTTTATCTGGGCCATGGGTGCCGCCGCAAGAACAGGTGTGCCGTGCCGGTCAGCACGATGAATTTCCTAACCGGTTGATCCAACACCATAAACACGCCATCCGGCGCGGCGCCTCAGCGGCCAAGGGCTGCGGCGACATCAGCCCGGACGAGCGCCGCCACGGCGCGCGCGGCCCGGTCTTCCGCGTCCAGCTTGGCTCTGACCTGGGCGAATTGCTGCGAGGGAAGGTCAAGCTGGGCGTCGGCGAAGCGGGAGCCTGACTTGACGATCTCGCCGGTGGAGGTCGACTTGAGCACATAGGAGGCCGTCACCGTGGCGCGGGCGGCGGAGAATTCGTTGTCGATCCCGCCGGGAAGAAGCCCGGTGACGCCGGAGGAGACCGACAGATCGAGCTGGTAGGCGGTGTTGGTCTGCTCGCCGCCAAATCCCAGCACCAGCTCATTGCGCACGGTCTGCTCGACGCGACTGTCGGCATGGGACACGGAAATCGACTGTGTCTCGCCGTCGAGCGAGCCGTAAAGCGGCTTCACCTGGCATCCCGCCAGCAGCGCCAATCCCAGGGCGCAGGCGAGCGCCTTGATTTTCCAGCCCGGTCCGGCAGCTTCAGATGACAACATTGACGATCCTCTGGGGTACGATAATGAGTTTGCGCGGCGGATTGCCTCCGGTTGCGGCCCGTACGACATCGAGCGCCAGAACCGCCGCCTCGACGGCAGCTTGATCGGCATTGCGGTCAATTGTCAAATCGCCGCGCTTCTTGCCATTGATCTGCACCGGCATGGTCACCTGTTCATCCGTTACCAGGCCCGGATCATAGTCCGGCCAGCCCGTGGTCGCCACCATGCCGTCATTGCCGAGCATTTTCCAGCATTCTTCCGCCAGATGCGGCATCATCGGCGCGATCAGCAGCACCACCATGTCGGCAGCCTGCCTGCAGGCGGCCTTGAGCTCCGGGTCGGCCTTGCCCGCCGCCACATCGGCCAGCGGCGCGGCAAGGGTGTTGAGCAGTTCGTAGAGCCGCGCCACGGCCTTGTTGAAGGCGAGCCTCTCGATGTCCTCGCCCACGGCCTTGACGGTCTTGTGCGCGCTGCGCGAGACCGCGAGCGCGACGCCGCTGCCGCCGGCGGCCGGGGTCACCGCCTTGAGTTCGGCCGAGGCCTCGCCCAGCACGCGCCAGATGCGCTGGACGAATCGGTGGGCGCCTTCGACGCCCGCCTCGGTCCAGATCACGTCGCGATCGGGCGGCGAATCCGACAGCATGAAGAAGCGCGCGGTGTCGGCGCCGTAGCTGTCGATGATGTCGTCGGGATCGACCACGTTCTTCTTCGATTTCGACATCTTCTCGATCGAGCCGATGACGAGCGATTCGCCGGTCTTGGCGTGGCGTGCCGTGCGCACGCCGTCGGCTTCCTCGACCACCACATCGGCGGGCGGGATCCATTCGCCCTTGCCGTCCCTGTCGGCGCGGTAGGTCTCGTGAACCACCATGCCTTGCGTGAACAGGCCGCGGAACGGCTCCTTGAGATCGACATGCCCGGTCTGGCGCATGGCGCGGGTGAAGAAGCGCGAATAGAGCAGGTGCAGGATCGCGTGCTCGATGCCGCCGATATACTGGTCCACCGGCAGCCAGGCGCTGGCGACGGCCGGATCGGTGGGCCTGTCGTGACGGGGCGCGGTGAAACGGGCGAAATACCACGACGAATCGACGAAGGTGTCCATGGTGTCGGTTTCGCGCCGCGCGTCCTTGCCGCATCGGGGGCAGGCGACATGGCTCCAGGTCGGATGATGGTCGAGCGGGTTGCCCGGCTTGTCGAGCGTCACGTCGTCGGGAAGCCTGACCGGCAGGTCGGCGACCGGCACCGGCACGACGCCGCAGTCGTCGCAATGGATCACCGGAATCGGCGCCCCCCAATAGCGCTGGCGCGACAGGCCCCAGTCGCGCAGGCGGTAGCGGGTGATGGCCTTGCCGAGATTGCGGTCTTCGAACCAGCTTATGGTCCGGTCGATCGCCTCCTGGCCGGTCGCCTCGGTCAGGCCGGCGAAATGGTCGACATAGGACACTTTTTCCGATTTCGCCGGAACCAGAGCCTCGGCCACGATCGGGCTGTCATCGCCCACCATGAAGAAGGCGTTGCGCACCGGCAGGCCGTATTTGCGGGCAAAGTCGAGATCGCGCTGATCATGCGCCGGACAGCCGAACACCGCGCCGGTGCCGTAGCCCATCAGCACGAAATTGCCCACCCAGACCGGCAGTTCGCGGTCCTCGGTGGGATGGCTCACCTTCAGGCCGGTGTCGAAGCCGCGCTTTTCCGCCTTCTCCAGCGCTTCCTCGGAGGTGCCGATGCGGCGGCAATCCGCGTTGAAGGCGGCAAGCTCGGCATGGCCGGGCTCCAGCGCGAGCGACAGCGGGTGATCCGGCGAGATCGCGATGAAGCTGGCGCCATGCATCGTGTCCGGCCGGGTGGAGAAGCAGGTGACGGTATCGATGTCGCTCAGGGGCGCCACAAGCGGAAAATCGATCTCGATCCCGCGCGACTTGCCGATCCAGTTGCGCTGCATCGTCCGGACCTTTTCAGGCCAGCCGTCAAGTCCGTCGAGCGCTTCGTCCAGTTCCTCGGCGAAATCGGAAATGCGGAAGAACCACTGGGTCAGGTCGCGCTGCTCGACCAGGGCGCCCGAGCGCCAGCCGCGGCCGTCGATCACCTGCTCGTTGGCAAGCACGGTCATGTCGACCGGATCCCAGTTGACCTTGGAGTTGCGGCGGAAGATCAGCCCGGCTTCGAGGAAATCCAGGAACAGGGCCTGCTGCTGCGTGTAGTATTCGACATCGCAGGTGGCGAATTCGCGGCTCCAGTCGAGCGACAGGCCCATGGACTTGAGCTGCTTGCGCATGGCGTCGATATTGGCATAGGTCCAGTCGCGCGGATGCACCTTGTTCTGCATGGCGGCGTTCTCGGCCGGCATGCCGAAGGCGTCCCAGCCCATCGGATGCAGCACGTTGAAGCCGCGGGCGCGCTTGTAGCGCGCCACGACGTCGCCCAGGGCGTAGTTGCGGACATGGCCCATGTGAATGCGCCCGGACGGATAGGGGAACATCTCGAGCACGTAATATTTCGGATCCGGACTATTGGTGTCCGTCTCGTAGATTCGCCGCTCTTCCCAGATACGCTGCCAGCGGGTTTCCGCCTGTTTGGGATTGTATCGTTCCATAGCCATGAGCTTCACCAGAAAACCGCCAGATTTCGCCGCGACCTTCACCATGAAACCCGCCAAGCGTCAACCATTGAGCGGCATCGAAGCGGAAGTTCCGGCGCCGGGACAGGACGCGGCGGGCCGGGATGCGGTCCCGTCCCACCGCCGCCTGCGGATTGGCAAGCGGCTCCGGCTGGGGTAACACCGGGCGCAGAACCTCAAGGCGAGAGAAGGAAGCAAGGCTTGGACGTCCGGGAAAACCTTGAAAACGTGCGTGCGGCTATCGCCGCCGCAGCGGTGGAAGCCGATAGAAAGCCGGATTCGGTTCGGCTGGTCGCGGTCTCCAAGACGAAATCGGCCGAGGAGATCAGGCCGGTGATCGAGGCCGGGCAGAGGCTGTTCGGCGAAAACCGCGTCCAGGAGGCCCAGTCCAAATGGCCGGGCCTCAAGGCCGAAACGCCGGGCATCGAGCTGCATCTGATCGGCCCGCTGCAATCCAACAAGACCGCCGAAGCGGTGGCGCTGTTCGACGTGATCCAGACCGTCGACCGGGAGAAGATCGCCAGGGAGATCGCCCGGGAAATGGAGAAGCAGGGCAAGACCCCGCGGCTTTACGTGCAGGTCAACACCGGTTCGGAACCGCAGAAGGCCGGCATCGAGCCGGACCAGGCCGACGGATTCCTGGCCTTGTGCCGCGGCGAACTCGGCCTCTCCATCGCCGGGCTCATGTGCATCCCGCCGGTCGACGAGAATCCGGGGCCGCATTTCGCCCTGCTCGCCAAGATCGCCAGGGCCAACGGCATCGAGACCCTGTCGATGGGCATGTCGGATGATTTTTCCACCGCGATCGGCTTCGGCGCCACCGAGGTGCGGGTCGGATCGGCGATTTTCGGCGCGCGCCCGCCGCTGTGACACCGGACCGCGCGGTCCGGCCGGACCTTGGGCCGCGGGTCTGTTTCGAAATTCCCGGCCACAGGCTATAAATACGCGAAGGCGGCTCCCAGGGAGCGGATCCGGGCCGGCGGGACAAATCGCCCCACTAGTCAAAGGTCTAGTTTCCCAAGCGGAGGGCACGGGCTTAGGGTGCCGCCCATTCGGGAAATCGCGGCCTGGACGTTTGATCGCCGGCGCGGCCGTGCGGGGCTTTGAGGAGGACATGATCATGCCGAGCAGCTATGCCGAGGTCTACAGGAGCTGGCAGGAGGATCCGGACGGGTTCTGGATGGATCAGGCCAGGGCGATCGACTGGTTCGAAGCGCCCGAAAAGGCCTTCGATCCGGATCAGGGCGCCTATGGCCGGTGGTTTGTCGGCGGGGTCACCAACCCCTGCCACAACTGCCTGGACCGGCACGTGGCGTCCGGCCGCGGCGACCAGGCGGCCCTCATCTATGACAGCCCGATCACCGGAACCAAGCGCAGCCTCAGCTATTCGGAGATGCTGGCCGAGGTCGAGGCCTTCGCCGGGGCGCTGGCCGACAAGGGGATCGGCAAGGGCGACCGGGTCGTTCTCTACATGCCGATGGTGCCCGAGGCGATCGTCGCCATGCTCGCCTGCGCCCGGCTCGGCGCCGTGCATTCGGTGGTCTTCGGCGGCTTCGCGGCCTCCGAGCTCGCCACCCGCATCGACGACAGCAAGGCCAAGCTCGTCGTCACCGCCTCCTGCGGCATCGAGCCGGGGCGGATCGTCGCCTACAAGCCGCTGCTCGATGCAGCCATCGCCCATTCGCACCACAAGCCCGACGCCACGATCGTCCTGCAACGGGACCAGCATCGCTGCGAACTGATCGAGGGCCGGGATTTCGACTATGCGGAGCTGATGAGCGCCAACAGGGGCCGCAAGGTCGCCTGCACGCCGGTCGCGGCCACCGATCCGCTCTATGTCCTCTACACGTCCGGCACCACCGGCCAGCCCAAGGGCGTGGTGCGCGACAATGGCGGCCACATGGTGGCGCTCGAATGGTCCATGCATGCGATGTACGGGCTCAAGCCTGGCGAAGTCTTCTGGGCGGCCTCCGACATCGGCTGGGTGGTGGGACACTCCTACATCGTCTACGCGCCGCTGCTGCATGGCAACACCACCATCGTGTTCGAAGGCAAGCCGGTGGGGACACCCGATGCGGGCACGTTCTGGCGGGTGATCGCCGAACACAATGTCGCGGCGCTGTTCACCGCGCCGACGGCGTTCCGCGCCATCCGCAAGGAAGATCCGCAGGGCAGCCTGATCAGTAACTATGACCTGTCCGGCTTCCGGGCGCTGTTCCTGGCCGGCGAGCGGGCCGATCCGGACACGATCCAGTGGGCCGAGCGGGTGCTCGGCGTTCCGGTCATCGATCACTGGTGGCAGACCGAGACCGGATGGACGATCGCCGGCAATCCGATGGGCCTGGGCCTGCTGCCGGTCAAATACGGCTCTCCCGCGGTGCCGATGCCGGGCTACGACGTGCAGGTGATCGACGATGCCGGTCATCCGGTGCCGGCGGGGACGCTCGGCAATGTCGTGGTCAAGCTGCCGCTGCCGCCGGGCTGCCTGCCCACGCTGTGGAACGCCGACGAGCGTTTCCACAATGCCTATCTGGCGGAATTCCCGGGTTTCTACAAAACCGCCGATGCCGGCTATGTCGACGGGGACGGCTACCTGTTCATCATGGCGCGCACCGACGACATCATCAATGTGGCGGGCCACCGGCTGTCGACCGGCGGCATGGAAGAGGCCGTCTCCAGCCATCCCGATGTCGCCGAATGCGCCGTCATCGGCATCGCCGACAGCATGAAGGGCCAGATCCCGGCGGGCTTCATCGTCATCAATTCCGGCGTCGAGAAGAGCGACGAGGAGATCGAGAAGGAAGTCGTCAGGCTGGTGCGCGACCAGATCGGCCCGGTGGCGGCGTTCAAGACGGTGATGGTGGTCAAGCGCCTGCCCAAGACGCGGTCGGGCAAGATCCTGCGCGCGACCATGCAGAAGATCGCCGACGGCCAGGAGTGGAAGATGCCGGCGACCATCGACGATCCGGGCATTCTCGACGAAATCGCCGCGGTGATGACAAAGCACGGGATCGCCAGGAAGGCCGATTGACCTTCCCGGCCCGCCGGGCCACTGTCGCGCTGCCCACGGGGGTCGGGGCGGGCGGATCTGCATTCGGTTCGCCGCCGGCCTGGTGTAGGATGACACAGAACTGGAATGAGCCCCGCGCCTCCTGAAACGGCGCGGGTCGGAGTGGAAGGAAAGACGCATGAGACTGGATGGACGCACAGCCATCGTGACCGGCGGCGCCAAGGGAATCGGGCTGGCGATCGTGCGCCGGCTCGCCGCCGAGGGCGCCCGGGTGATGATCGCCGATATTGACGAGGCCGCGGGTGCTGCGGCGGTGGAGGATCTTTCGGGCGTGGGCGAGGTGCTGTTCACCGCCACCGACGTCTCCGAGCGGCTCGACGTCCACAATCTCGTGGCCAAGACGGTCGACGCCTTCGGCTCGATCAATGCGCTCGTCAACAATGCCGGCATCGTTCATGCCGCCGATTTCCTCGATCTCGAAGAGGCCGATTTCGACCGCGTGCTGGGGGTCAACCTCAAGAGCGTGTTCCTGTGCGGCCAGGCCGTGGCGCGGCACATGGTGCAGCAGATCGGCAAGGGCGAGGAGCCCGGCTCGATCGTCAACATGTCCTCGATCAACGACACGTTCGCGATCGCCAACCAGGTTCCCTATTCCGTCTCCAAGGGCGGGGTGAGCCAGATGACCAAGGTGATGGCGCTGGCGCTGGCGCCGCACGGCATCAGGGTCAACGCGATCGGCCCCGGCTCGATCATGACCGACATGCTGGCCTCGGTGGCCGACAATCCGGAGGTCAAGACGCGGATCCTGTCGCGCACGCCGCTCGGCCGGCTAGGCGAGCCCTCGGAGATCGCCTCGGTGGCGGCGTTCCTGCTGTCGTCGGATGCGAGCTATGTCACCGGACAGACGATCTATGCCGATGGCGGCCGCATGCCGCTCAACTACACGGTTCCGGTCAAGGAATAGCGCACGGGCTTTCATCGCCCCCCCCCAACGCAAAAGGCCCGGCAATGCCGGGCCTTTGCAATTGGAGGCTTCGGAAACGCTCAGTTGTCGTCGTCGTCTTCCGGTTCCATGCGCTTCATCGAACTCAGCTTGGCGAAGACGGCATCGGCGTCGATTTCCTTCTCGCCGCTGTCCTCGTCGCGCCGATCGGCCGATTCGGTCTCGCGGGCGGAGACCAGCACGCTGCCGTGGTCGGCTTCGGGGACGGCGCCGCGGTTCTTGGAGGCGCGTTCCACTTCGAAATCGAGATCGATCTGGGTGCACAGGCCCAGCGTCACCGGATCCATCGGCGTGAGATTCGCCGCGTTCCAGTGGGTGCGGCCGCGGATCTGCTCGATGGTCGACTTGGTGGTGCCGACCAGGCGCGAGATCTGCGCATCCTTGAGTTCAGGGTGGTTGCGCACCAGCCACAGGATCGCGTTGGGGCGGTCCTGGCGCTTGGACACCGGTGTGTAGCGCGGTCCCTTGCGCTTGCTTTCGGGCACGTGGACCTTCGGATCGGAAAGCTTCAGCCGGTGCTCGGGGTTGGCTTCGGCCGCGGTAATCTCTTCGCGCGACAACTGTCCGGTGCCGATCGGGTCGAGGCCCTTGATGCCCTGCGAAGCCTCGCCGTCGGCGATCGCCTTGACCTCGAGCGGGTGAAGCTTGCAGAACTGGGCGATCTGATCGAAGCTCAACGCGGTGTTGTCGACGAGCCAGACGGCGGTCGCCTTTGGCATGAGAAGCTGCTGTGCCATGAATACAATCCTCCTGTCCGTCCGCTCCGGGGGCGCGGGCCGTGGATGAAACCACCATTTCCGGGAAATCGGCGTCGTTATAACCGCAAGCCCGGCCAATTGCAATTGTCGCAATGTGGTTTCGCGGAACCGGCCCAATGTCTAATTGCCGCAACACTCGGCGCTGCTATTAATGGTCGCCATGGAAGCCGGGTTGGGCTTAGGATGGCAGCACGCGCATGCCCGTTAGTGAGGAGGAGTCAAATGCCGCATAAAACCTACAAGGTCCTGAAGGACGCGAAATCCCGGGCGCTAATCGATGATGAGACCTACCAGAAATGGTACAAGCAGAGCATCAAGGATCCGGACAAATTCTGGGACAAGCACGGCAAGCGGATCGACTGGTTCAAGCCCTACACCAAGGTCAAGAACACAAGCTTCGACGGCAAGGTCTCGATCAAGTGGTTCGAGGACGGCCTCACCAATGTTTCCTACAATTGCATCGACCGTCACCTTGAGAAGCGCGGCGACCAGGTGGCCATCATCTGGGAGGGCGACAACCCCTATGATGACCGGAAGATCACCTACAAAGAGCTTTACGACCAGGTCTGCCGCCTCGCCAATGTGATGAAGTCCAATGGCGTGAAGAAGGGCGACCGGGTCACGATCTACATGCCGATGATCCCGGAAGCGGCCTATGCGATGCTGGCCTGCACCCGCATCGGCGCGATCCACTCGATCGTCTTCGGCGGATTTTCCCCCGACGCGCTGGCCGGCCGGATCTCCGACTGCGAATCGACCTTCGTGATCACCGCCGACGAGGGCCTGCGCGGCGGCAAGAAGATCCCGCTCAAGCACAATGTCGACCTCGCCGTCGAGATCGCCCAGCGGTCGGGCGTCATCGTCAAGAACGTGCTGGTGGTCCGGCGCACCGCCGGCAAGATCGGATGGTACGACGCGCGCGACATCTGGTACCACGAGGCGATCGCGGCGGCCAAGCCGCACTGCCCGCCGGCCAAGATGAAGGCCGAGGACCCGCTGTTCATCCTCTATACATCGGGCTCGACCGGAAAGCCCAAGGGCGTGCTGCACACCACCGGCGGCTACCTGGTCTATGCCTCGATGACACATGAATATGTCTTCGACTATCACCCCGGGGACATCTACTGGTGCACCGCCGATGTCGGCTGGGTCACCGGTCATTCCTACATCGTCTACGGCCCGCTCGCCAACGGCGCCACCACGCTGATGTTCGAGGGCGTGCCGAACTATCCCACGCCGGGACGGTTCTGGGAGGTGGTCGACAAGCATCAGGTCAACATCTTCTACACGGCGCCGACGGCGATCCGCGCGCTGATGGGAGCGGGCGACGACCACGTGACAAGGTCGTCGCGCAAGTCCTTGAGAGTCCTAGGATCGGTGGGCGAGCCGATCAATCCGGAAGCCTGGATCTGGTACTACAATGTCGTGGGCGAGAAGCGCTGCCCGATCGTCGACACCTGGTGGCAGACCGAAACCGGCGGCATCCTGATCACCCCGCTGCCGGGCGCGACGCCGCTCAAGCCCGGTTCGGCGACGCGGCCGTTCTTCGGCGTGCAGCCGCAACTGGTCGACAATGACGGCGACGTGCTCGAGGGCACCGCGGAAGGCAATCTGTGCATCGTTGATTCCTGGCCGGGGCAGATGCGCACGGTCTATGGAGACCACGAGCGCTTCATCCAGACCTATTTCTCCACCTACAAGGGCAAGTACTTCACCGGCGACGGCTGCCGCCGCGACGAAGACGGCTATTACTGGATCACGGGCCGCGTCGACGACGTCATCAACGTCTCGGGCCACCGGATGGGAACGGCCGAGGTCGAAAGCGCTCTGGTGTCGCATGACGCGGTCTCGGAGGCCGCCGTGGTCGGCTATCCGCATGACCTCAAGGGCCAGGGCATCTACTGCTACATCACGCTGATGGAAGGCCAGGAAGGAAGCGACGAGCTGCGCAGGGCGCTGGTCAACCATGTCCGCCACGAGATCGGCCCGATCGCCTCGCCGGACAAGATCCAGTTCTCGCCGGGCCTGCCCAAGACCCGCTCGGGCAAGATCATGCGCCGGATCCTCCGCAAGATCGCCGAGGATGAATTCAGCGCGCTGGGCGACACCTCGACGCTGGCCGATCCGAGCGTGGTGGACGACCTGATCGCCAACCGGCAGAACAAGAAGGGCTGATAGCCCGCCGGATGTCAGCGGTGGCCCCAAGTGACCGCTAGACCCGGCAAAGGACCCCCACTCTCAAGACCGAGGAAGCCCGCCGATCACTCCGGCGGGCTTTTTCATGAACGATGGATGGTACAGGCTTTCGGGGCCGGGGCAGAGGGTGGGGGCAGGATCGGTCCGCACCAGCGCAAAAGCGGCCCGGAATCCGAAGCTGATTTAAATCTTGCAATCGCTCAAAGCCCGATACAGACTGGGCTGTCTTCAACCATTGAAAGGAGGTGATCCGATGTCGAGTGATTCCCAAAAGCCGGTTCGTACGATTCGGATTGCCGGACTTCGGAGCAGCCTCTGAAGAGCCGGTGATACTGGCAAGTCCCGGTCCTTCTCGAAGCGATCGGGCAGGCGTCCAACCGGCGCTGGAATTCACGAAGGCCACCCCTCGCGGGTGGCCTTTTTGATTCCGTTCACTCGTTGGCGCAGACTGCCTTCACCCGCCTGCCGCCCGCGTAGGGCCGCGCCAGTCCGCTTTCCAGCATGGCCGCGGCGATGTCGCGCGTGCCGGCCCTGAGATCGGCCAGCACTCGGCCGTAATACTTGCCGCCGGAGACGTTGATCAGGTCGACGGTGGAGAATCCCGAGACAAGCCGCTCGAGCTCGACGCGGGCCAGGTTCGCCGCCATCCGTTCCTGCGCGCATGACGACCGGTGTTCCGGCGTGTCGATGCCGCGCAGCCTTACCGAGACCCGCACGGCGTGCCCCGGCCAGGGATGGGCGTCGACCAGCAGCGTGTCGCCGTCGATGATCCTGACAATGCGGGCGGACACCGGGCCGGCGACGCTGCGCCACTCGTCCTGACTTGCCCCCGCCGCGTGGACCGAAACCAGCACCAGCATGTGGGCAAGGGCAAACGCGGACAGGCGGGGAAGGGTGATTCGCATGATAGAGGAATATATTCCTTTATCCTTGCCGGATCAACCGTCGCCGGGTCTTAAAAGTCGATGGCGCGGCCGTTGATTTCCCAGTCGCCGAAGCGGGCCGGATCGGCGCCGCCGCGGCCGCCGATTTCCTTCTCGGCGGCTTGACGCTGCTGCTCCCGCGCCTGCCGCCGCGCCTCGGCCTCGGCCAGGGCGCGTTTGGCTGCGGGGCTCAGCACCCGCTCGGCGGTGGTTCCGGCGGTGTCGACTGAGCCTGGCTCAGCGGAAGGAGGAGAATTCGTGGTCATGAGCTGGTCCGCCAGATTGGCCTTCGCATTGAAGAATAGCTTGAAGCCTCCCATCTTTAACGCCACAAGCAACAAAAACCAAATCCCCGGACCCCGGGCAATTGGTCGCTGGAAAGGATGACGGGCATGAACCTTGTTCGCACTGCTATGTTGATTGCTCTGATGACCGCCCTGTTCATGGGCGTCGGCTACCTCATCGGCGGCGCCGGCGGCATGATGATCGCGTTCCTTGTCGCCGCCGCGATGAACCTGTTTTCCTACTGGAACTCCGACAAGATGGTGCTCAGGATGCACCATGCGGTCGAGGTGGATGAGCGCACCGCACCGGAATTCTACCGGATCGTCGCCGATCTGGCGCAGAATGCCGGCCTGCCGATGCCCAAGGTCTATGTGATCCGCAACGCCCAGCCCAATGCCTTCGCCACCGGCCGCAATCCGGAAAACGCCGCCGTGGCGGCTTCCACCGGCCTGCTCGAGACGCTCACCGATGAGGAGGTCGCCGCGGTGATGGCGCATGAGCTGGCGCATGTGCAGAACCGCGACACGCTGACCATGACGATCACCGCGACGCTGGCCGGCGCGATCTCGATGCTCGGCAATTTCGCCTTCTTCTTCGGCGGCAACCGCAACAACAACAATCCGCTCGGCATCATCGGCGTGCTGGTGGCGGTGATCGTCGCGCCGCTGGCGGCGATGATCGTGCAGATGACCATCAGCCGCACCCGCGAATATGCCGCCGACCGGCGCGGCGCGGAGATTTGCGGCAATCCGCTGTGGCTCGCCTCGGCTTTGAGGAAGATCGCCGGCCGCGCCGGCCGCATCGTCAACGAGGACGCCGAACGCAACCCCGCCACCGCCCACATGTTCATCATCAACCCGCTCAACGGCCAGCGCATGGACAGCCTGTTCTCCACCCACCCGGCCACCGAGAACCGCATCGCGGCGCTCGAGGCGATGGTGGCGGAATTCGCGCCGGCGCCGGCCGCTGCCGATTCGCCGGGACCCTGGGGCCGTGACGGCGCGGTCCGGAAGGGACCGTGGTCTTGACCGGCGTGCGGTCCGCCGGAGCCCGCCGGCGGCCAGGCAAGAGCCAGTCCCGCCCGGATCAAAATGATGCCAAGCCCGGCCTCGCCGCCCGCCAGGCCGCCGCGCGGCTGCTGTCGGCGGTGACCGAAAGCCGGGCCTCGCTCGACGGGCTTCTCGATCCGGCAGGCGGCAACCCGGCTTTCACCGCTCTTGGCGACCAGGACCGGCTGCTGGTGCGGGCGATCCTCCTGTCGGCGCTCCGGCATCTCAGGGTGATCGACGCGACGATCGACTCGCTGGTCGAGACGCCGCTGCCCGACGGGGCGCGCGCGCTCAGGCAGGTGCTGCGGGTGGCAGCGGCGCAGATCCTCTATCTCGACGTTCCCGATCGCGCCGCGGTGGACCTCGCGGTCAGCCAGGCGGATTCGGACCCCAGAAACCGGCGCTTTTCCGGCCTCGTCAATGCGCTGCTGCGGCGGCTGGCGCGGGAGAAGGACGAGCTCCTGCCCCGGATCGCCGCGAGTACGCCGGATTTTCCGGACTGGTTCGAAAGCCGGCTCAGCACATCCTATGCCGCCGACGCCGCGGCGATCCTCAAGCTTCTCTCGGAGCCGCCGGCGCTCGACCTGACGGTCAAGGCGGACCCTGCCAGCTGGGCCGAAAAGCTGGGCGGCGTGGTGCTGCCGACCGGCTCTGTCCGCATCGGGCGGCCCGACGGCCCGGTGTCGGGCCTGGAAGGCTTTGACGACGGCGCTTGGTGGGTGCAGGACGCAGCCGCCAGCCTGCCGGCGCAACTGTTCTCGCGGCTCGAGGGTCTCGAGATCGCCGATCTCTGCGCCGCGCCCGGCGGCAAGACCGCGCAGTTGGCGCTCGCCGGCGCGCGCGTGACGGCGTGCGACCAGTCCGCCAACAGGCTCGAACGGCTCTGCGGCAATCTCGAGCGCCTCGGCCTCGAGGTGGAGACCCGCCTGACCCGGGCGCAGGACCTCGTGGCGCCGGACGGGTTCGACGGCGTGCTCCTCGACGCGCCCTGCTCGTCGACCGGCACCGTTCGCCGGCATCCCGACATTCCCTACACCAAGACGCCCGAGGACATCACGCGGCTGGCGCGGGTGCAGCGCGACCTGCTCGACCATGCGGCGGGCCTGGTGCGGGGGGGCGGCGAGCTGGTGTTTTCCAATTGCTCGCTCGATCCGGAAGAGGGCGAGGAGATGGTCGCGGGCTTCCTTGCCGATCATCCCGACTGGAAGATCCGGCCGGTCGACGCCTCGCGCTGGCCCGGCCTCGAATCGGCCATCACCGAGAAGGGCGAGGTCCGCACCCATCCGGCGATGCTCGCCCATGAAGATCCGCGGCTGGCAGGTCTCGACGGATTTTACGCCGTGGTGCTGACCCGGCGGTGAAGCATCGGGCAGGCACGCGGCGCCGCAGCAAGCAAAGCGCCGTCTTCGGCAACCAACACCCACCAAACCCGGGAAAGATTACTGTCGGATATTGGCGGTCCGCGGCGCGCTTCATTGCGCCCCTTCGTCCAGCATGAGGCAGTTGAACAAAATATCCACTGTGTTACGATTCCGGTCCGGTGGAGGGCCGGGACCCGTTTTCAGGATTTCCCGTTTGGCATTTTCGGTGGTTGATTCGCAACGCTCGGCGTATTTGTACGGGGCGGAGATGTGGCGGCGGTTTGCCCGCCGCATGGCCCTGGGACGAATCAACGCCATGCGGTTTGCAGGCGGGACGCCCGACCGGCTGGTCGTGGCGCCGATTGATCTGCGCATCGCCGATTCCCATATCGCCGAGGAGATCTATTCCGGACGCTTCGCCATGGGCGGCACCATGGTCGATACCGGCGGCGGCAGTCCCTTCCAGGTGGAAGCGCCCAACCGCGCCTTCGCCCGCAGCCTGCATGCCTTCGGCTGGCTCAGGCACATGCGGGCGGCGGACCACGATCTGGCCTGCGCCAATGCGCGCGCGCTGGTGGACGACTGGATCACGGTCGAGGGCCGGCATCTCAACGGCCTGGGTTTTCAGCCCGAGGTTCTCGCCAGCCGGCTGATTGCCTGGTTCTCCCATTCGCCGATCGTGCTACGCGGCGCCGATCACGGCTTCTACCGGCGGTTCCTCAAGAGCATCGCGCTGCAGACGCGCTATCTCAGGCATGTGACCGCGGCGATGCCCGCCGATGCGGTCCGCTTCCGGGCCCGGATCGCGCTGGCGATGGCGAGCCTGTGCCTTCCCGCCAGCGCCGGCACGGTCCGCTCCGCCTCGCGGCATCTCGACGCCGAATTCGATCTGCAGATCCTGCCCGACGGCGGGCACACCTCGCGCAACCCGATGGTGTTGATCGACCTTTTGACCGACCTGCTGCCGCTCCGGCAGACCTATGTCAATCTCGGCCAGAAACCGCCGGCCAAGATGGCCGCGGGGATGGACCGGATGTTCTCGGCGCTCCGGTTCTTCCGCCATTCCAATGGCGAGCTCGCTTTGTTCAACGGCGCGTCGGCGATGTCGGCGGACCGCATGCTCGGCGTGCTGCGCTATGACGAGACCTCGGGGACGGCCTATCGCGAGATGCCGCATTCGCGCTATCAGCGGCTGACGGCGGCGAACACTGTGCTGATCGCCGACACCGGACCGCCGCCGAAGGACCGGATGTCGACGACGGCGCATGCGGGATGCCTGTCCTTCGAGCTGTCCTCGGGCGCCAACCGTTTCATCGTCAACGCCGGCGCGCCGGTGACCTATCATCCGCGGCATGCGGAGTTCGCCCGGCTGACCGCGGCGCACAGCACCCTGACGCTCGACGACAGTTCCTCGCTGAAGATCTCGCATTCCGCCTTCCTCGGGCCGATCGTCACCGGCGGCGTGCGGCGGGTCACGGTCGAATCACTCGACCAGGAGGCAAGGCAGCTCGGCTTCGTCGCCACCCATGACGGCTATGTCAGCAGCCTCAAGCTCCTGCACCGGCGCAGGATCCGCCTGCTCGCCTCCGGGCACGAGGTGCAGGGCCGCGACGAGGTGCTCCGGCTCGACGAGACCGCGCCCGCGCCCGACAACCGGACGGTCGGCGTGGCCAGGTTCCACGTGCATCCGAAGATCGCCGTCTCGCAGGACGAGGACGGCGCGGTGCACATGACAGCCGGCGACGGCGAATCCTGGGTGTTTCTCGCGCGCGACCTGACGCCGCGGATCGAGGAGGATGTCCATTTCGCCGATCTCGCCGGGGCGCGCACCAGCAAGCAGATCGTGCTCGAGTTCACCGTCGGGGAAACCCCGCGGGTCGACTGGAAGCTGATCCGCACCACCCTGCCGCGCGCGGAAGCCTGATCCGCCCTTGCCGCAGCCGATCCGGCGGGGATCCCGCACGACCGGACAAGCGCCGCGCCTGCGCCGATTTGCGTGTTTTACAGACCGGCCTGCTGTGCTAACCCCATGCCGGCGCCGCCTGGCTGATGCGGCAAGTATGAGGGGATCTCCATGGCTGTAGTTTCCAAGAACCATCCCGTGCCGGAGCTGGTGCGGGTCCGCCGCGCCCTGCTTTCGGTGTCGGACAAATCCGGGCTGGTCGCGTTCGCCCGCGGGCTTGCCGCGGCCGGCGTCGAGCTGGTCTCGACCGGCGGCACGCGCACCGCGCTCGAACAGGCGGGCCTCGCGGTCCGGGACGTCTCCGACCTGACGTCGTTTCCCGAAATCATGGATGGAAGGGTCAAGACCCTGCATCCGGGCGTGCATGGCGGATTGCTCGCCATCCGCGACGATGAGGAGCACCGGGCGGCGATGCAGGCGCACGCCATCGCCGAGATCGATCTCGCCGTGGTCAATCTCTATCCTTTCGAGGAGACCGTGGCCTCCGGCGCCGACTACGCGACCAGCGTCGAGAATATCGACATCGGCGGGCCGGCGATGATCCGCGCCGCGGCCAAGAACCATGCCTATGTGACGATCGTCACGGATCCGGAAGATTATTCCCGCGTGCTGGCCGCGCTCGAAAGCCATGACGGCTCGGTACCCCTCGGCCTGCGGCGCGAGCTGGCGGCGCTGGCCTTTGCCCGCACCGCCGCCTACGATGCCGCGGTCTCGGGCTGGTTCGCCGGCGAGATCGATCTGGCGGCGCCGCGCCACCGGGCGTTCGGCGGCCGGCTCATCGACGTGATGCGCTATGGCGAGAATCCGCACCAGACGGCGGCCTTTTACGCCACCGGCGACCGTCGTCCCGGCGTGGCCAGCGCCAGGCTGCTGCAGGGCAAGCAGCTCTCCTACAACAACATCAACGACACCGACGCGGCCTTCGAACTCGTCAGCGAATTCGATCCCGACACGGCGGCCTGCGCCATCATCAAGCACGCCAATCCCTGCGGCGTCGCCGTGGGCGGAAGCCTTGTCGACGCCTACCGGCGGGCGCTCGTCTGTGACCAGACCTCGGCCTTCGGCGGCATCATCGCCTTCAACCGCGCGCTCGATGCGGAAACGGCCGCCGAGATCGTCAAGCTGTTCACCGAGGTGATCATCGCGCCGGAGGCCAGCGACGAGGCGCGCGAGATCCTGTCGACCAAGAAGAACCTGCGGCTGATGACCACCGGCGGCCTCGCCGATCCGCTGCAGCCCGGCATCACCGTCAAGACCGTCGCCGGCGGGCTGCTGGTGCAAAGCCGCGACAATGGCCGCGTGCTTCCGGCCGATTTCAAGGTGGTGACCAGACGGGTGCCGGATGCGCGCGAGCTCGCCGATCTCGAATTCGCCTTCCGCGTCGCCAAGCACGTCAAGTCCAATGCCATCGTCTATGCGCTGGACGGTGCCACGGTCGGCATCGGCGCCGGGCAGATGAGCCGGGTCGATTCGGCCCGGATCGCCGCACGCAAGGCGGTCGACGCGGCGGAAGCGCTCGGGCTCGAAGCGCCGCTCACCAAGGGCAGCGTGGTGGCGTCGGATGCTTTCTTCCCCTTCGCCGACGGTTTGCTGTCGGCGATCGAGGCCGGGGCGACCGCGGTCATCCAGCCGGGCGGATCGATGCGCGACCAGGACGTGATCGACGCGGCCGATGCGGCCGGGATCGCCATGGTGTTCACCGGCATGCGCCATTTCCGCCACTGAGCGGCCGGCGGCGGACGGAGTTTTCGGGAATTGTCCATCCGTACCCGAGGTATGTTCGGTCCATACCCCAAGTACGGGGAAATGCTTCCGACCGGTTGATCAGACGGCGGCCGGCTTGCCCGACGGCTGGTCGGCCGGATAGGGCGTGCTCCAGAGGATCGCCAGGCCCGCGGCGAAGAAGACGATGATGGTGGCCATGCCGAGCCGGGGGGACCCGGAGAGCGCGGTCACCGTGGCGACCATGAAGGGCGCCAGGAAGCTGGTGGCGCGGCCGGCCAGCGCATAGATGCCGAAATAGCGCCCCGCCTCGTCCTCGGTGACGCTGCGCGCCATATAGGCGCGCGAGGAGGCCTGGACCGGCCCGAAGGCGATGCCGATCAGGAGCCCGAAGGCGATATAGGCCTTTTCCGCGGCGGTGCCGAACAGGCCGCCCGAATCCGCGTCGCCCAGCATCAGGCCGCCGAAGAAGGTAAATCCGGGACCGGTCGAGACGATGCCGATGGTGGCGATCAGCAACAGCAGGATCGAGATCAGCACCACCGAT
Source organism: Hoeflea sp. BAL378 (assembly GCF_000759435.1). Taxonomy (GTDB): domain Bacteria; phylum Pseudomonadota; class Alphaproteobacteria; order Rhizobiales; family Rhizobiaceae; genus Hoeflea. Next base: position 7,401 of record NZ_JRJG01000028.1, on the reverse strand, counting down.
TTCGAGCCGAGCCGCGTGTCGAGCCGGCTGGCATAGAGGCAGGAGAAGATCGCCACGACATTGAGCAGGATGCCGTAGACGCCGATCTCGGTGATCGACCAGCCGAACATGGCCGCCGCGAAGCCGCCGCCCAGCGCCAGCAGCGCGTTGACGCCGTCCTGGTAGATCATCCGGGCGACCAGGAAGCGGAAGATGCCGGCGCGCTGGCGCACCTCGCCGAGCGTCGATTTCAGCTCGATCAGGCCGTCGCGGATAGCGACCCCCATGGCGCGGCGGCCGCCCGCGTCGGGCGTGAAGAAGAACATGGGCAGGATGAAGACGGCGTACCACAGCGCCGAGATCGGCCCCGAGGCGCGGGCGTCCTCGCCCTGAAGCGGATCGAGCCCGAACAGCGGGTCGATGCCGATGAGGGTCTTGCCGGTCTCGGGGGAGGCCGCGAGGCAGGCGATGATGAAGATCAGCACGATCATGCCGCCAAGATAGCCGAGCCCCCAGGCGAGGTTGGACACCCGGCCGATCTGCGCCTTGGGCACGAGCCGCAGCAGCATCGAATCATTGAAGACGATCGAGAATTCGGCCGCCACCGAGGCGAGCGTGAACAGGGCGACGACGGCCACGAGGTTGGAGCCGGGGGCCGCGAACCACAATCCGCACAGCGCCAGGATCTTGATCAGCGCGAAGGTCGCGATCCAGGGCTTGCGCGGCCCGGTCTGGTCGGCGATCGAGCCCAGCACCGGCGACAGGATGGCGATGATGAAGCCGCCGGCGGCGATGCCGTAGCCCCAGGCGGCCTGGCCGGTGGCCGGGTCGCTCGCCATGCGCGAGATGAAATAGGGGCCGAAGATGAAGGTGGTGACGACGGTGAAGAAAGGCTGCGCCGCCCAGTCGAACATCATCCAGCCAAATACGCCCCGGCGGCGGACGACAGTCACCGGCGGCAACCCGATTGCATCGGACATTCGATCCATCCCCCCGTCAGGCCTGATGATGCCGATCCTGTCACGCGCGCAGGGATCGGGCAAGGTCGCTCAGCATCCCGGCGGCGACGGTGAGCTTGGCGACCGACAATTCGCCGCTGTCGGTGAGCGTCAGGATCTGGCTGCGGACATGGGCGATGCGGCCCTTGTTGGCGTCGAGCCAGTCGCCGGCGGGGTCCGCGGCCTTGGGATTGGCGTCGAGCGCGGTTGCGGCGATGATCCGCCGGGCCTCGAAGATCTCGTCGAGGCCGCGCGCCACCGCCAGACCCTCGAAATGGTCGGAGGCCTGGATCCGGTCCACCGCGGCGACGATCCGGCCGACGCGGAAGGCGTCGGTGACGGCGAAGAAGGCCTCCGTCGCCCGCGCCAGATCGGTGTTCGAGGTGGCGGCGACATGGCAGATGTCCGGCGCCAGCGCCAGGCCGCCCAGCCCGGCGATCTCGGCAGCGAGATCTTCCGGCACCGCCTCCGCCATCAGATCCGCCCGGATCGAGTCAGCCTCGTGCCGCATGAATTCCGGCATCGCCTCGGGCAGCTTGCCGCGCAGCCGGGCGATGCCCGCCTGCATCGATTTGACGGCCTCGGCGAGCTCGCCCTGCGCGGCGCCGGTCTTGAGCGCCCAGCTTGTGACTTCCTTCAGCGTCTGGCCGATCTGGGCATAGAGCCGGTTCTGGACGGCGCCGGGAACCCTGGTGTCGAGGGCATCGACCCGGGCATAGAGCGCCGTCAGCGACAGACCGTCGCGGGCCAGGACGAAGGCCTTGACGATCTCGGCCGCCGTCGCGCCGGACTTGTCCCCGAGCCCGATGACAAAGGCCGGGCCGCCGCGGTTGATCGCGTCGTTGCCGAGAATGGTCGCGATGATCTCGCGGCGCAGCCGATGGCTGGCGATGTCGGAGGCATGCGGCTTCTGCATCTTCTTCGGGAAATAGGAGCGCAGCGTCTGGTCGAAATAGGGCTCGTCGGGCAGCGAGCTGGCGACGATCTCGTCGAACAGCACAAGCTTGGCATAGGACAGCAGCACACCGATCTCGGGGCGCGTGAGTGCGTGGTCGCCGGCGATGCGCTCGGCGACGGCCGCATCGTCGGGCAGATACTCGACTTTGCGGTTGAGTAGGCCCCTCGCCTCGAGATTGCCCATCACCCGGTTGAGCTCGCCCACGCCGGAGATGCCTTCCGCCTCGGCGAGGGAGATCGCCAGCGTCTGCAGGTAGTTGTTGCGCAGCACCAGTTCCGCCACCTCGTCGGTCATCGAGGCGAGCAGGATGTTGCGCTTGGGCCGGGTCAGGCGGTTCTCGCGCATGGCGTTGGCCAGCGCGATCTTGATGTTGACCTCGACGTCGGAGGAGTTGACCCCGGCGGAATTGTCGATGGCGTCGGAGTTCAGCCGCCCGCCCCTCAGCGCATAGGCGATGCGGCCCTTCTGGGTGACGCCGAGATTGGCGCCCTCGCCGATCACCCTGGCGCGCACGTGCCGGGCGAGAACCCGGATCGCGTCATTGGCGCGGTCGCCGACATCGGCGTCGTTCTCGCCCATGTCCTTGATGTAGGTGCCGATGCCGCCAAACCACAGCAGGTCCGTCTCCATCGTCAGGATCGCGCTCATGATGTCCTGGGGCGCAACCCTGAGATGGCCGAGCCCGATTGCCGCCGCCGCCTCCGGCGTCAGGTCGACCGATTTGAGCGTGCGCGGAATGATCATGCCGCCCGCGGACAGCTTGGACCGGTCGTAGTCCTGCCAGCTCGAGCGGCTGAGGTCGAACAGCCGGCTGCGTTCGGCAAACCCTGTCTCGCAATCGGGATCGGGATCGATGAAGATGTCGCGGTGGTCGAAGGCCGCGACCAGCCGGATCTTCCGGGACAACAGCATGCCGTTGCCGAAGACGTCGCCCGACATGTCGCCGACGCCGGCGACGGTGAACGGCGTGGTCTGGATGTCGATGTCCATTTCGCGGAAATGCCGCTTGACCGCCTCCCAGGCGCCGCGCGCGGTGATGCCCATCTTCTTGTGGTCATAGCCGGCGGAGCCGCCGGAGGCGAAGGCGTCGTCGAGCCAGAAATCCTGCTCCTGGCTCAGCGCATTGGCGGTGTCGGAGAAGGTTGCGGTGCCCTTGTCTGCGGCGACCACGAAATAGGGGTCGTCGGCGTCATGGCGGATGGTGTCGGCCGGCGGCACGATCGCGTCATTGACGATGTTGTCGGTCACCGACAGCAGGGTGCGGATGAACAGCTTGTAGGCCTCGCGGCCGGCCTCGAACACCGCGTCGCGGCCGCCCTCGACCGGCAGCTTCTTGGGATAGAAGCCGCCCTTGGCGCCGACCGGCACGATCACCGCGTTCTTGACCTGCTGCGCCTTGACCAGTCCCAGCACCTCGGTGCGGTAGTCCTGCGCCCGGTCCGACCAGCGCAGGCCGCCGCGGGCGACGGGGCCGAAGCGCAGATGCACGCCCTCGACTTCCGAGCCATAGACGAAGATCTCGCGGAAGGGGCGGGGCTCCGGCAATCCCTCGAGCTTCTTCGGATCGAGCTTGAAGGCCATCGCCGGGCGCGGCGCGCCGTCGGCGCCGGTCTGGAAATAATTGGTCCTCAGCGACGCCGCGATGGCGTTGACATAGCGCCGCAGGATCTTGTCGTCGTCGAGGCTCGGCACCTCGGTGAGCGCGGTCTCGATCTCCTCCATCAGCCGGGCGCTCTGCTTCTCGCGGGCGCCGGCCTCAAGCCGAATATCGAACCGGATCCGGAACAGTTCGAACAATTTGGCGGAAATGCCGGCATGACGGTTGAGGCTGTGGGCGATGTATTCCTGGGAATAGGCGATGCCCGCCTGCCGCAGATAGCGCGCATAGGCCCTAAGCACGGTCGCCTCGCGCACCGAAAGGCCGGCATTGGTCACCAACCGGTTGTAGCTGTCATTGTCGGTGTGGCCGCGCCAGACCGACAGGAACGCCTCCTCGAGCCGCGCGCCGTCGGACGCCAGGTCGATCAGGCGGCCGTCCTCGTGGGCGATTTCCATGTCGTGCACGAAGACGGTGCTCGAGGATCCGGCCTTTTCGTCGAGAAAGATCTCGTGGGTCTGCTCGCTGATCACCTGGAAGCCGAGATTCTCGAGAAGCGGCACCCGGCGCGACAGCGACACCGGTTCGCCGGCATGGAAGATCTTCAGCGCCAGATGGTCCTCGGCGGTGTTGTCGCCGCGGTAGAAGGCGATCCGGATCGCGCCGGGCGCCTTGCAGGCCAGGATGTCGCCGATATCGGCCAGCGCCTCCTCGGGCCGGAACCTCTCTTTGTAGGACGGGCTCACGCCCATCCGCGCGGCGTTGGCCCCGCCGAGTGCGCGGAACTGGTCCTCCCAGCGGGTGACGATGGAGCGGACGTCGCGTTCGAGCTGCTCCTGCGAGACCTGCGGCGTCTTGCCCTCGGAGCGGCCGATGATGAAATGCACGCGTGCCACGCCGCCTTCCGGAAAGGCGGGATAGTAAGCCGACACACGACCGTTGTAGACGGTCTTGAAATAGGCGCCGATGCGTTCGCGGGCGACCGAATCATACTGGTCGCGCGGCACATAGACGATCAGCGAGACGAAGCGGTCGAAATGATCGATCCGCGGCAGCACCCGGACCCGGGGCCGGTCGGACAGTTCGTTGATCTGGTAGCAGAACCGCGCCAGCATCTGGGTGTCGATCTGGAACAGGTCGTCCCGCGGATAGGCCTCGAGCGTGTTGAGCAGCAATTTGCCGGAATGGCTTTCGGGGTCGTAGCCGAATTCGGAGACGACCGCCTGCACCTTGGAGCGGAGCAGGGGGATGCGGGTGACCGAGCCGGTATAGGCGGTGGAGGTGAAAAGCCCGACCACGCGCAGCTCGCCGATCACTTTGCCCTTCCTGTTGAACCGCTTGATGCCGATATAGTCCATATAGGCGCGGCGATGGACCACCGAGCGGGCATTGGCCTTGGTGACGATCAGAAAATCCGGCCCCTGCAGGAATTGCAGGATCTCGGGCGTGGTGGTGACCTGGTCCTTGCCGAGCCGCAGCACCAGCACGTCGGGATCGGAGAGGATGCCGAGTCCTTCCGACGAGGCCCGGCTCAACTGCGCGGTCTCGCCGTCGCCGGAATAGACATATTCGCGCATGCCGAGAAAGGTGAAATTGTTGTCTCTCAGCCAGGCGATGAAGGCGAGCGCCTCCTGCCGGGCCGGCTCGACGCTCTTGTCGACGTCGAGCGCCACCAGATCGGCGGCGCTGTGGTCGATCATCGCCAGCATGGCTTTCCAGTCGCCCACCGCCGCGCGGATCTGGTCGAGCACATAGCGCACCCGCTCGGCGAGCTTCGCGGAGGCTTCCTCGCCGAGCCGCGGCATGTGGATCTGGATGTGGCTGACCCGCTGCTTGGGCTCGCTGCCGTCGCCATGCGAGAACAGCACCGCCGGCGCGTCGCCCGAGACGACCAGGATCGGGTGCAGCGCCATCAGGATGTCGCGCACCTCCGAGGTGACTTCGCCCATGACCGAATCATAGAGGAACGGCTTGTTCAGCGTGGTGATCGACAGGACGGTGACATCGCGGCCGTCGGTCGTGGCCTTGTCGACATCGACCAGGCTCACCCGGGCGGTCGTGCCGTCCCAGGCGCGAAGCTCGGTCTCGGCAAGCACGGCGTAGCTGGCCAGCGTGCTGGCCGGGAAATGCCTGAGATCGTCGACGCTGGCGCGGGAGAACAGCACGTCCGGATCGACATGCGGCTTTTTGCCCCTTTCGGCGATGGACGCAGCCTCCGCAAGCAGCGTTTCCGACCCGCGTGTGTTCCCGACCGTCATCCCAGTCCCTCCAAGGCTTGATCTTTGGCCGAAACCTAGCAGAAGTGTCAGGCAATGCGACCTGATTTCCTGGAAAAGCTCACCCGCGGAGGAAAAAACGTGAAAAAACCAGATGAAGCCGTCACAGCCCTGTCATGTGAGACGGAAACCACATTGAGCCCGGCCATGACCGCCTATTTCGCCAAGTGCGAGGAAAAACTGGGCATGGTGCCGAACGTGCTCAAGGCCTATGCGTTCAACACCGAAAAGCTCGAAGCCTTCGTCGCCTTCTACAACGACCTGATGCTCGGCGCATCCAATCTGAGCAAGCTCGACCGCGAACTGATCGCGGTGGCGGTGTCGTCCGTCAACCACTGCTACTACTGCCTGACCGCCCACGGCGCCGCGGTCCGTTACCTGTCGGGCAGCCCCGAGCTCGGCGAGCAGATGGTGATGAACTACCGGGCGGCGGAGCTCGAGCCGGCCCAGCGCGCGATGCTCGATTTCGCCGTGCTGGTGACCGAGGACCCGGCGCGGATCGTCGAGGCCGACCGGCAGCGACTGCGCGACCACGGCTTCAGCGACCGCGACATCTGGGACATCGCCGCGGTCGCCGCCTTCTTCAACATGACCAACCGCATGGCGTCGGCCACTGACATGCGGCCCAATCCCGAGTATCACGGCCTTGCGCGATGACGCGGGCACGGCCGCGCCGGAGCCGGACCGGGGCGGGCATGTTCCTGGTCGCGGCCGGGGTCTGATTGCTCCAGCGGGCCGATAGGTGCTGTGCCCGGAGCATCGGGATGCTATGATGCGCAGGAACTCAAAGGGGCCGGGAGCCCGGATCATGAAAGACGACGAAACCGTTCGCCAGGCAAAACGCACGCTCGACCGCATCGGCGAGGAGGGCGGCCTGTCGGCGACGCCCGCGATGAAATCCGCCACCACCAGCGTGCGCGATCATTTTGCGGCGCGCGACGCCGACACCTCCGACAGGATCGAGGTGTGGGGCACGCGGATCGCGCGCGGCCTGGCGCTTGTCGCCTTCTGCGCGCTGGTGGTCTGGCTGCTCGGGCAGGTCTGGCGATGACGGCTGAGACTTCCCGCAATCCCGATATCCGGCCCTCGGTTATCGTGATCTCCAGCCATGTGGTGCGCGGTTCCGTTGGCAACCGGGCGGCGGTGTTCGCGCTCGAAACCCTGGGCTTCCCGGTCTGGGCGGTTCCCACGGTCATCCTGCCATGGCATCCGGGCCACTCGCGGGCGACGCGGATCGTGCCGCCGAGCGGGGATTTCAGCGCGCTGATCGATGATCTGTGCTCCGCGCCCTGGATCGGCGAAGTCGGCGCCGTGCTCAGCGGCTATCTCGGCGACGCCGGCCAGGCCGCCGACATCGCCCGGCTCGTCGGCGCGGTGCGCGAGGCCAATCCGAAGGCCGTCTACATGTGCGACCCGGTGATCGGCGACACCGGCGCGCTCTACGTGCCCGAACCGGTCGCCCAGGCGATCGGCTCGAAGCTGATCCCGATCGCCGACATCGCCACGCCAAACGTGCACGAGCTCGCCTGGCTCTCCGGCGCGCCGATGGCCGACATCCGGTCGATCATGGCGGCCGCCGAAACGCTGGGGCCC
>NZ_JRJG01000027.1 GCF_000759435.1 Hoeflea sp. BAL378 | reverse complement strand
GGCCGCCCTTGGCGTTTCGCCCGCCTATCTCTCCGCGCTCGAACACGGCAACCGATCGGAGCCGAGCTGGGAGTTCATCCAGCGCGTGATCGGCTATTTCAACATCATCTGGGACGAGGCCGAGGAACTGCAGACGCTCGGCGGCCTATCCCGGCCCAAGGTGACCATCGACACCTCGGGCCTCACGCCCAAGGCGACCGAGATCGCCAACAGGCTGGCCTCCGCCATCGGCCGCCTTGACGCTGCTGCACTCGAGGCGATCGGCCGGCTGATCGACGAGTCGTCGGCACCGTCAGAGCCGGGCGGGAAAGCCGCGATGGCCCGTCGCAGGGGTCGCAAGCTGTCGCCGTAGTGCTGCGCAGGGTGATTTTGGGTTCTTGGCGAGTGTTGCCGGCTTGTGGCGACGGGAGAGAGGGTCAGGGGGCGATGATGCGGCGCAGCTCTTCTTCGTGCGCGTTGACCAGCCAGCCGTAATAGTTCTCGGTCGGCCCCTTCGGCTTCAGTCCGCTGCTCTTCCGCTTGCGGTTTTCCTCCGCCAGCGCCGCGGCCCGGCGGGCGGAATTGCCGACATTGTAGAGCGTCGCGGTCAGGCCGGGATTCTTGGAAATGTCGAACCCGGCGATGGTGCGGTAATTGTCGATCGATTCGGCGATCGACGCCGCCATGTAGGCAAGCGTCGAATCCGGGTCCATGATCGCCTTGTAGACTTCCGCCGCATTGCCGGCGCTCAGTTTCCTCAGCCGCGACACCTTGTTGACCCGATCGGTATGGGTAAGCGCCGTCAACGGGTTGAGCTGGCCCAGGCCGAAAGTCTGGCCGGCATAGAAGGGCTGGAAGAACACCGCCCCGAAGCGGTCATCCGGATAGGACTTGTCCCCCACCTTCCTGCCCCGGAACGTCTTTTCCCAGACCTCCTCGCGGCAGGTCCAGAGCTCCGCCGAATCGGCGTTCTCGTCGCAGCCTGCAAATTCGGGTCGCTGGACGAAATCGACGACGGACTCGCCCTTGTGCTCGAACCGGAACCGTTCGCCCGCATAGGAGATCGCCTTGACGTAATAGGTCTGCAACTGGTCATAGGCATCGACATTGTAGGTGTGTTCGCCCACGAGCGCGCCGACGATATGGATCGGGTCGATCTTGTAGAGCGCCGACACCTTGCGGATTTTCTGCTGAAGCTTGGCGTCCTCGGCGATCAGATCGCGGATTCTCTCGTATTTGGCGTCGAAGGTGGATTTGGTCGCCTCTGTGCGCCGCTTCGAGGCACCCGGGATCTCGGGCTGGCGGACATTGCGGTTTCCCGGCGACACCAGCTCGGCGGAAAAGGACTGCGGCGCCTGCGCCAAGCTCAGGGTGAACGCGACCAGGATCGCGGTCACGGCTTTGAGCTTGCTGCTGGGGACGATCATGTTCTTCTCCAAGGGGCACAACGCGACGCGGACCCTTCGCCACCCCGCCTGCCGCCTTACTAGCCTCGCACGCGGGGCAGACGGCTCAAAGGATGAAACGCGACAGGTCGGTATTCTGGGCAAGGTCGCCGACGTGTTCCCGGACATAGTCTGAATCAATCGTGATTGTCGAGCCCGGCTGGTCCGGCGCGTTGAAAGAAATCTCGTCGAGAACCCGCTCCATCACCGTCTGCAGGCGTCGCGCGCCGATGTTCTCGATGGTCGAATTGAGGTGCACCGCCACTTCAGCAAGCGCGTCGATGGCGTCCTCGGTGAATGCCAGCGTCAGGTTCTCGGTGGCCATCAAAGCCACGTATTGCTTGATCAGGCTGGCTTCGGTTTCCGTGAGGATCCGGCGGAAATCGTCCTTGCCCAGCGCCCGCAGCTCCACCCGGATCGGCAGCCGGCCCTGCAGTTCGGGAAGCAGGTCCGAGGGCTTGGAGACGTGGAAGGCGCCCGAGGCGATAAACAAAATGTGATCGGTCTTCACCGGCCCGTATTTGGTGGCGACCGTGGTGCCTTCGACCAGCGGCAGCAGATCGCGCTGCACGCCCTCGCGAGACACGCCCGCACCCATGCCGCCTTCGCGCGAGGCGATCTTGTCGATCTCGTCGATGAAGACGATGCCGTCATCCTGCGCCGACTTCAGCGCTTCCTGGTGGATCTGCTCCATGTCGAGCAGCTTGTCGGATTCGTCGTTGATCAGCGAATCGTAGGATTCGCGCACCGTCGTCCGGATCTTGCGGGTGCGCCCGCCCATCGCCTTGCCGAACAGCTCGCCGATGTTGAGCACGCCGACATTGGCGCCCGGCATGCCGGGCAGCTCGAACTGCGGCATGCCCGAGGACGTGTCGGCCACCTCGATCTCGATGTCCTTGTCGTCGAGCTGCCCGTCGCGCAGCTTCTTGCGGAAGGAATCCCGCGTCCCCGGCGAGGCGGTGTTGCCCACCAGCGCGTCAAGCACGCGTTCCTCGGCATTGAGCCGGGCCTTGGCCTCCACCTCGCCGCGCTTGCGGTCGCGCACCAGCGTGATGCCGACCTCGACCAGATCGCGGATGATCTGCTCGACATCGCGGCCGACATAGCCGACCTCGGTGAACTTGGTGGCCTCGACCTTGACGAAGGGCGCGCCGGCGAGCCGCGCCAGACGGCGCGAGATTTCGGTCTTGCCGACGCCGGTGGGCCCGATCATCAGGATGTTCTTGGGCATCACCTCCTCGCGCAGCAGGCCCTCGAGCTGCTGCCGGCGCCAACGGTTCCTTAGCGCGATCGCGACAGCGCGCTTGGCGTCGCTCTGGCCAATGATGAACCGGTCGAGTTCGGAGACGGTTTCGCGGGGGGAGAAATTGCTCATGGGAGGATCATGCCTTTATGGGGGGAAGCCTGTTCAGCCACGATGTGGGTAGAATCGGCCGGATAATCAAGCGGCGGATGCGCTGCCAGCCCGCGCCGAACAGGATCACCATGGCGCCGACGGCGATCAGGATCAGGGCGAAAGGCGGGATTCCGGTGGTGTTGGCGGCCCCGTTGACCAGGTAGTAGATTCCGACCGACCCGAAATAGGCGAGCGTCGGCGCCAGCAGCGAACGCCGGTCGATGGCCAGCGCCACCAGCACGAACATCGCCATCATCAGCCCCAGCAGCACTCCGGCGGTCATGCCCGGCTCGATCTGGCCCGACAGCACCTCCTGGCCGGTGGCCAGGATGAACAGCGGATGCACCAGCAGCGGCGCCGAGACCACGTGCAGCCAGAAGGCACAGTCCGACCACACCGTCTGGCGCTCGCGGTCGCGCAGGTCGAGCGCGACGGCAATCGCGAAGATGATCAGGCCGCACACCAGCGGCACCGCCAGGGCGTTGGAAAGCACCTCGGCAAGCTGATCGGCCGCGGGAGCGGCGACCGCGCCGCTGACCATCCGGTCATGATAGACCACCACCGCGCCGAGAAACGCCAGGCCCGTCGCGGCGATCGCCGCCACGGCGGCCAGCACCGGGACCTTGAAGCGCAGGAAATACAGGCTCGCCGCGGCGATCATGCCGCCGCCGAGGATCAGCCCGATCGGCCAGGCGTCCGACCTGAGCGCGAGCAGCGAGAAGGCGTTGAGCGTTGTCGGCAGTTCGAACCGCGCCAGGATGAAATCGATGAGCAGGGACAGGATCGCGGCGCTGAAAGTCAGCGCCAGCAGGGTGCTCGACAGCCGCATCCGCTTCTGCCGTGTGACGATCTCGGCCACGATCCAGCTCGCCAGCGCCAGGATCGGCGCGATCGCAACGCTGTCGGTCGGGAACACCGCGCGCAGCGCAAACAGCGCGCCGGAAAACAGAAGCACGATGCCGACGGTGACGAAAATGTCGTTGCCGCCGCCGACCAGCCTCATCTGGTCATCGACCGAAAGCGTCGGGGCGAGGTCCGAGGAGGAACCGGACCGGTCGCCGGTGCGGACCAGGTCCAGCAGCGCGTCGCGTTGCGCGGGCTGGAGAATGCCCCGGGCAACCGCGCGATCGAGCGTCGCTTCGTCAATCATGCGGATATGCCTTCGGTCGGAGGGGTATTGGCAATGAGCCGCAGGATCGGAAGCGGCAGGCTGCAGGCGTGCGACGATTCACGTGAAACACTCGAAGGCGCCTCGCCAGGCGGCGGGACCGGACGGGCCGCAGCCCATCCGCCCCGATCCGCGCGGTGTCAATCGAGCTCAAGTTTTTCGATCACGATGTTGGAATTGGTGTAGACGCAGATGTCGCTGGCGATTTCCAGGGCCCGGCGGGCGATTACCTCGGCCGACTTGTCGGAATCCATCAGAGCGCGTGCCGCGGCGTAGGCATAATTGCCGCCAGACCCGATCGCCATCGTGCCGTGTTCGGGCTCGAGCACGTCGCCGGTGCCCGTCACCGCCAGTGTCACGGACTTGTCGGCCACCAGCATCATCGCCTCGAGCCGCCTGAGATAGCGGTCGGTGCGCCAGTCCTTGGCGAGCTCGACGGCGGCGCGGGTCAATTGGCCCTGATACTGCTCGAGCTTGGCTTCGAGCCGTTCGAGAAGCGTGAAGGCATCGGCGGTGGCGCCGGCGAAACCGGCGATCACGGCGTCGTCCTTGCCGATCCGCCGGACCTTGCGCGCATTGCCTTTCATCACGGTCTGGCCCAGGCTGACCTGCCCGTCGCCCGCCATGATCACCTGATTGCCTTTGCGCACGGTGATGATGGTGGTCGCATGCATCGTGCCGTAGGGATTGTGCTCGCCCATGGGGCATCCTTTCCTTCAAGCGGCGGCAGCCGCACTGTATCGATCTTCGCTCTATGTAAGCCTGCCGCAGGCGATTGCAAACCGGGCGGCGCCGTCTCGCGCCCGCATTGCAGCAAAGCCGTCTGGATATTTGTCGTGCGGACTGGTAATGAGCCCGCCTAAGCCCTGCCCCATGCCTTGCCGGGAGACGTCCGATGCCCAAGACCCAGCCCGCGCGCGCAGCCTCCGTCGCCCGCAAGACCAATGAAACCGACATTTCCGTGTCGCTGTCCGTCGACGGCACCGGCACCGGGTCGATTTCGACCGGCATCGGCTTCTTCGACCACATGCTCGAGCAGCTCTGCCGGCATTCGCTGATCGATCTCGACATCAAGGCCAAGGGCGACCTGCACATCGACGACCACCACACCGTCGAGGACACCGGAATCGCCATCGGCCAGGCGCTGGCAAAGGCGCTGGGCGACCGCAAGGGCATAAACAGATATGCCTCGCTCGATCTCGCCATGGACGAGACCCTGACGCGCGCGGCGATCGACATCTCCGGGCGCCCGTTTCTGGTCTGGGACGTGGCCTTCACCGCGCCCAAGATCGGCTCCTTCGACACCGAGCTGGTCCGCGAATTCTTCCAGGCGCTGGCCCAGCATGGCGGCATCACCCTGCATGTCGCCAATCTCTATGGCGCCAACAGCCATCACATTGCCGAGACCTGCTTCAAGGCGGTGGCCCGGGTGCTGCGCACGGCCTGTGAAGTCGATCCCCGGCAGAAGGACCGGATCCCCTCGACCAAGGGATCGCTGGCCTGACCCGGCGCGGATGTCCGGCCGAACGGAGTGAACCGTCATGACTTCCTATCTCGTATTGGCCAGCCCCGGGGCGCGCACGCCGGATGAACGGTCGGTGGTGATCGCCGACCGGTTCGCGTGGCTTGCCTTCATCGCGCCGGTGATCTGGCTGCTGTTCAACCGGCTCTGGCTCGAGGCCCTGGCGGCGGCGCTGGTGACGGTGGCCGCAGGCCTGCTCGCCGGAAGCCTCGATCTGACGGCGGCCGGTCTGACGATCGGCCTCGCGCTGCAGTTGATTGTCGCGCTCGAAGGCCGGACCTGGCGCGCCGCAGCGCTGGAGCGCCGCGGCTGGCGGCTTGTCGATGTGGTGGAGACCGAGGATGCCGACACCGCTTTTGAAATTCACGCCGCGCGGGCTTCAAGTCCGGAGGCCTCACCCGCGCCGGAGACGGTCCGGTCCGGCCGGACGCCGCTGATGCCGGGTCGCGCAGGCGGGGGGCACGCGGGCTCCATCGGCCTCGTGCCGGTCGAAAGGACATGAGCCCGATGCAGGTCGTCATCGTCGATTACGGTTCGGGCAATCTCCGCTCGGCCCTCAAGGCCTTCGAGCGCGCCGCGCGCGAAGCGGGCGTCTCCGCCGACATCAGGCTCAGCGCCGAGGCCGATCATGTCGCGGCCGCCGACCGCGTCGTCCTGCCGGGCGTCGGCGCCTATGCCGATTGCCGCGCCGGGCTTGACGCCATCGACGGCATGGACGCGGCGCTGCGCCACGCCGTCGAGACCCGATCGCGGCCGTTCCTGGGCATCTGCGTCGGCATGCAACTGATGTCGACCCGCGGCCTGGAAAAGACCGTGACGCCGGGCTTTGACTGGATCTCCGGCGACGTGGTCGAAATCAAGCCGTCGAATCCGGCTTTGAAGATTCCGCAGATCGGCTGGAACACGCTCGACCTCACGCGCGAGCATCCGCTGTTCGACGGCATTCCGACGGGACCTGACGGCCTGCACGCCTATTTCGTCCACTCCTATCATTTGGCGGCGAACAATCCGGCCGATGTGCTCGCCACGACCGATTACGGCGGGACGGTGACAGCCGCCGTCGCCCATGAAAACCGGGCGGGCACCCAGTTCCACCCGGAGAAGAGCCAGACCCTGGGTCTGGCCCTGATCGCAAATTTCCTCAGATGGAAGCCCTGACATGATCCTGTTTCCCGCGATCGACTTGAAAGATGGCCAGTGCGTCCGGCTCAAGCTCGGCGAAATGGACTCGGCCACCGTCTACAACGAGGATCCGGCGGCCCAGGCCCGTACCTTCGAGGAGCAGGGCTTCGAGTGGCTGCATGTGGTCGATCTCAACGGCGCCTTCGAGGGCCAGTCGGTCAATGGCGCCGCGGTCGAGGCGATTCTTGCGGCGACGAAGAACCCGGTGCAGCTCGGCGGCGGCATCCGCACCCTCGCCCATATAGAGGCCTGGCTGGACAAGGGCCTGGCCCGGGTGATCCTCGGCACCGTCGCGGTGCGCGACCCCGATCTGGTCAAGCAGGCTTGCAGGCTGTTTCCGGGCCGCGTCGCCGTCGGCATCGACGCCAAGGGCGGCAAGGTGGCGGTGGAAGGCTGGGCCGAGGCCTCGGAACTCGGCGTCATCGAGCTGGCGCAGCGCTTCGAGGGCGCGGGCGTCGCAGCCCTCATCTACACCGACATCGACCGCGACGGCGTCCTCACCGGCATCAACTGGGAATCGACCATCGAACTGGCGGACGCGGTGTCGATCCCGGTGATCGCCTCGGGCGGCCTGGCCTCGATCGCCGACATCGTCCGCATGAAGATGCCCGACGCCGCGCGCCTCGAAGGCGCGATCTCCGGCCGGGCGCTCTATGACGGGCGCATCGATCCGGCCGAGGCGCTCGGCATTCTCAACGGCACGCTTGCGGTCGAACCCGCGACATTCGAGGACCCGGACCGCTCATGACCCTCAAATCCCGCGTCATCCCCTGCCTGGATGTGAAGGACAGCTTGCGCGACCCGCAGCAGCTTTGCCGCGAGGACGCGCAAACCGGAAAGGCGGCCGTCCGATGCTGAAATCCCGTGTCATTCCGTGCCTCGACGTGAAGGATGGCCGCGTGGTCAAGGGCGTCAATTTCGTTGATCTGATCGATGCCGGCGATCCGGTCGAGGCGGCCAAGGCCTATGATGCGGCCGGCGCCGACGAATTGTGCTTTCTCGACATCACCGCCTCCTCGGACAACCGCGAGACCATCTACGATGTGGTGGCGCGGACGGCCGAGCACTGCTTCATGCCCCTGACAGTCGGCGGCGGGGTCCGCGCCGTGTCCGACATCCGCAAGCTGCTGCTGGCCGGCGCCGACAAGGTGTCGATCAACACCGCGGCGGTCAGCAATCCCGATTTCGTCGCCGAAGCCGCCGACAAGTTCGGCAACCAGTGCATCGTGGTGGCGATCGACGCCAAGAAGGTCTCATCCCCCGGAGAACAGGACCGCTGGGAGATCTTCACCCATGGCGGCCGCACACCCACCGGCATCGAGGCCATCGGCTTCGCCCGCAAGGTCGTCGATCTCGGCGCCGGCGAGATCCTGCTCACCTCGATGGACCGTGACGGCACCAAGTCCGGCTACGACATTCCGCTCACCCGGGCGCTGGCCGATGCGGTGCGAGTGCCGGTGATCGCCTCGGGCGGGGTCGGCACGCTCGATCACCTGGTCGAGGGCATTCGCGACGGCCACGCCACCGCCGTGCTCGCGGCCTCGATTTTCCATTTCGGAACCTATACGATCCACCAGGCCAAACAGCACATGGCCGATGCCGGGCTCGCCATGCGCATGGTCTGACCGGGCCATCGCGGCAGGATTTGAGGAGACGCCGACGCAATGACCAGCTTCACACTCGCCGATCTCGAGCGGATTGTCGCCGAGCGCGCGTCGGCCGATCCGGCAAGCTCCTGGACCGCCAAGCTCGTCGCCGCCGGCATGCCGAAGGCCGCCAAGAAGCTCGGCGAGGAAGCCGTCGAGACCGTGATCGCTGCGACCTCGCAGGGCCGCAGCGAACTGGTCGGTGAAACCGCCGATCTTCTCTACCATCTCATGGTGGTGCTGAAGATCGCCGATGTGCCTCTTGGCGAGGTGATGCAGGAATTGGAAGGCCGGACCGCGCAATCGGGCCTTGCCGAGAAAGCCGGGCGCAAGTCGGAGTAGAAATGGACCAGACCGATATCCAGCCGCGAAAGCTCGATCATTTTACCGCGGACGAGTTTTCGCCCTACCGGTTCTTTACAGCCGAGAAATGGGCGGAGTTTCGTGCCGACACGCCGCTGACCCTGACCGAGGACGAGGTTCGCCGGCTTCGGTCCCTCAACGATCCGATCGATCTCGACGAGATCCGCAGGATCTATCTGTCGCTGTCGCGGCTGCTGTCGGCCCATGTCGAATCCTCGCAATTGCTGTTCGAACAGCGCAAGCGATTCCTGAGCCTCGCCGACGTGACCAAGACGCCGTTCATCATCGGCATCGCCGGGTCGGTGGCGGTGGGCAAGTCCACCACCGCCCGGGTGCTGACCGAGCTTCTGGCGCGCTGGCCCTCGAGCCCGAAGGTGGATCTGGTGACCACCGACGGCTTTCTCTATCCCAACGAGGTGCTGCGGCGCGAAAACCTGATGGATCGCAAGGGATTTCCCGAAAGCTACGATGTCGGCGCGGTGCTCAGGTTTCTCTCCGAGATCAAGGCCGGCCAGCACAATGTCCGCGCGCCCTGCTATTCGCACCTGACCTATGACGTGTTGCCGGGCGAATACACCTATATCGACCGGCCCGACATCCTCATCTTCGAGGGAATCAACGTCCTGCAGGTGCGGGACCTGCCCGAGGGCGGCAGGATCATCCCCTTCGTGTCCGATTTCTTCGATTTTTCGATCTATATCGACGCCGAGGAGTCCGACATCCACAAATGGTATGTCGACCGCTTCATGAATCTCAGGCAGACCGCCTTCCGCAACCCCGACTCCTTCTTCCACCGCTATGCCGCCATCAACGAGGACGCCGCCCGCGCCATCGCCGAGAGCCTGTGGCAGAACATCAACCTCAAGAACCTCAGGCAGAACATCCTGCCGACGCGGCCGCGCGCCGATCTGATCCTGCGCAAGGGCCCGAATCACCTCATCGAACAGGTGGCGCTGCGGAAATTGTGAGGGACATTGCCGGGATGCGCCGGAAGCCTAGCCGCTGACCCGCCTCAGCGTCAGGTTGATGCGGCCGCCATCCCGGAGCAGCGTCGAGGTGGTCGGGTAGATCCGGTCGACGCCGTGGAACACCAGCCGGCTTTCGCCGCCGAGCACGACGACGTCGCCGCTTTCCAGCCGGAATGAGCGCGTCGGCTGGCTGCGTTCGGTTCCGCCGACGCGGAACAGGCAGGCGTCGCCCAGGGACACCGACAGAACCGGCGCGGAGAAATCCTGCTCGTCCCGGTCCTGGTGCAGGCCCATGCGGGCCTTGTCGTCGTAGAAATTGACCAGGCAGGCCTGCGGCGGCCGTGAATCTCCGCTCAGCTCCCGCCAGAGCTGCAGGAGCATGTCCGGAATCGGCGGCCACGGCGCGCCCGTGACCGGATGCCGGTCCTGGTAGCGGTATCCGGCCTTGTCGGCGACCCAGCCGAGGTCGCCGCAATTGGTCATCCGCACGCTCAGCGGCTTGCCGGTGCGCGGCATCTCAGGACGGTAGAGCGGCGCCTGGCCGACCACCGTCCGGATCTCGTTCACCAGTTGCTCCTGCCCGGCCCGGTCGAGATGGCCGGGGATGTGGCGAAGCCCTTTGGGCAGGACGAGCATCGGTTGCCTTCCGGGTCGGCCGTCGGTTCAGGCGGTTTCGAGATCGGGAATCCGCAGCACCTGGCCCGGATAGATCTTGTCGGGATGCGACAGCATCGGACGGTTGGCCTCGAAGATCACCGTGTGTTTCGGTCCCTTGCCCTTGCCATAGGCGGCCTCGGCGATCTTCCAGAGATTGTCGCCCTTCTTCACCGTGTGGAAGCGCGGCGCCTTGGCGGGGGTGGAGGCCTTGACCAGTTCGGTCATGTCGGCGGTGCCGAGCGACAGGCCGGAGTCGGGCAGGACCACCTTCAGGTCGGCCGCCTCCACCTTGGAGATGCCGAGCGTATTGCCGACCGCGATGATGGCCTTCTCGAAGATCGACTGATCCTCGACGACGCCGGACAGGACCACCTTGTCGCCCTCGACCTTCACGTCGACCTTGTCGGTGCCGAGCTTGAAGGAATCGAGCTCCTTCTTGACCGCATCGGCCTCAGGCGCGTCCTCGTCGCCGCCGATGCCGAGTTTCTTTCCCGCCGATTTGATGAAATCGAAAATGCCCATGAGCCTCTGTCTCCCGGTGTGAATTCATGCTGACTAAAGCACGCCGCGCTGCGGTCTGCCAATACATACCTTTGCGCGCTAGTCGTCGGTGACCTTGCCGCGGGCTTTCTTGATGGTGGCGCGGCCCGACTTGGCCGCCAGCCGGCGCTCCACCGATCCGCGCGTCGGCTTGGTCTTGCGCCGTGGCGGCGGTGGCGGCTCGGACGCCTGGTCGATCAGCTCGATGAGCCGCTCGCGCGCGTCGGCGCGGTTGCGTTCCTGGGTGCGGAAGCGGTTGGCCTCGATGATGAGGACGCCGTCCTTGGACACGCGGCTGCCGCCGAGGCGGAGCGCGTTGGTCTTCACCCGCTCGGGCAGCGACGGCGAATTGCGGATGTCGAACCGCAACTGCACCGCCGTAGCGACCTTGTTGACATTCTGCCCGCCGGGGCCGGAGGCGCGGATGAAGCTTTCGCTGAGTTCCCAGGCGGCAATCACGATGCCCCGCGCGGCATGCAAGGGCATCGAGCTCATGGCGCGGTCTTCCAGAACAGGATCTCGTCCTCGGCCTTGCGGCCGATCGCCGGAACCGTCGCGCCCTTGGCGGGGTGGCCGGCGACCAGGAGCACCAGCGGCTTTTCATTGTCCGGCCGGCCGCAGATCTCGTTGAGGAACCCCATCGGCGAAGGCGTGTGGGTGAGCGTTGCAAGCCCGGCCGCATGCAGCGACGCGATCATCAGGCCGATGGCGATGGAGACCGATTCGGGCACATAATAGTGCTTGATCCTGCGGCCCTCGGCATCGGTGCCCCAGCGCTGGGCGAAGATGGCGATCAGCCAGGGCGCCGTTTCCAGGAACGGCTTCTCCCAGTCGGTGCCCAGATGCGCGAGCGCCCCCAGCCATTCCTCGCCGGCGCGGCCATTGTAGAAGGCGCGCTCTTCCTCCTCGGCGGCCAGCCTGATGGCGCGCTTGGCCTCGGGATCGCCGATGGCGACAAAGCTCCAGGGCTGCTGGTTGGCGCCCGACGGCGCCGTGCCGGCGGTGCGGATCGCCAGCCGGATGATTTCCGGGTCGACCGGATCGGGCGAAAAATCCCTCACCGTCCGGCGCGACTGCATCAGCTCGAAAAAAGCCCGCGCGGCGGCCAGCATCTCCGCATCGCTCTTGCGGTCGAGCGAAAGCGCGACTGTCTCAGCGGCCTGGGCCATGCGCCGATCTCCTGCTGCGGACCTTGACCGGCAGAAAATGCGCGACCGGCCCCGTCGGGTCAACGGGGCCGGTCGAACTTTGCCGCGGCGAGGCGGCTGACTACGCCGCCGTGGCCTTGAGCCCGGGCGCCGCATCCAGCACCGACTCATCGACATGGGGCTCGAACTTGGCGAAGTTCTCGATGAACATCCTGACCAGGCGGCTGGCCGATGCGTCATAGGCCTGCTGGTCCGTCCAGGTCGAGCGCGGATCGAGGATCGAGCCGTCGATGCCCTCCACCGCCACCGGCACCGCGAAGCCGAAATTGGCGTCCGTGCGGAAATCGACATTTTCCAGCGTTCCATCGAGCGCAGCCGACAGCAGCGCCCGGGTCACCTTGATCGGCATGCGCCGGCCGGCGCCATAGGCGCCGCCGGTCCAGCCGGTGTTGACCAGCCAGCAACTGACCTGGTGGTCGTTGATCAGCCTGCGCAGCAGGTCGCCATATTCCGAGGGGTGCCGCGGCATGAACGGCGCGCCGAAGCAGGTCGAGAACGTGGCTTCGGGTTCGGTGACGCCCTTCTCGGTGCCGGCGACCTTGGCGGTGTAGCCCGACAGGAAGTGGTACATCGCCTGTTCCGGCGTCAGCTTGGCGATCGGCGGCATCACGCCGAAGGCGTCGGCCGTCAGCATGATGATGCTTTTCGGATGGCCGGCGAGGCCGGTGCTGCTGGCGTTGGGGATATAGTGCAGCGGATAGGCGCAGCGGGTGTTTTCGGTGAGCGAGCCGTCATCGAAATCGGGGATGCGGTTCTCGTCGAGCACGACATTTTCCAGGACCGTGCCGAAGCGCTGCGTGGTCTCGAAGATTTCCGGCTCCGCCTCGCGCGACAGCCGGATGGTCTTGGCGTAGCAGCCGCCTTCGAAATTGAACACGCCGCTCGTGCCCCAGCCATGTTCGTCGTCGCCGATCAGCGTCCGCTTGGGATCGGCCGAGAGCGTGGTCTTGCCGGTTCCCGACAGGCCGAAGAAGATCGCCGTGTCGTCCTTGTGGCCGACATTGGCCGAGCAGTGCATCGGCATCACGCCTTCCTTGGGCAGCAGGTAGTTGAGCACGGTGAACACCGACTTCTTGATTTCGCCGGCATAGGACGTGCCGCCGATCAGCACCAGACCCTTGTCCAGATTGACCGCGATCACCGTCTCCGAACGGCAGCCGTGACGCGTCGGATCGGCGCGGAAGGAGGGCAGGTTGATGATCGTCAGTTGCGGGGTGAAGCCCTCGAGCACGGCGCGGTCGCGGCGGATCAGCATGTTGCGGATGAACAGCGCGTGCCAGGCATAGGCTGTGATGATCCGGGCGTTGAGCGCGTATTTGTGGTCGGCGCCGCCGACGAGGTCCTGAACGAACAGATCCTGGTCATTGGCATGGGCCAGCATGTCGGCATGGAGCACATCGAAGGCCTCCGGCGACATCGGGTTGTTGTTGTCCCACCAGATCTGGCTGTCAGTGGAGGCGTCGCGGACGATGAACTTGTCCTTGGCGGAGCGGCCCGTGTGCTGTCCGGTCAGCGCCCTGAGCGCGCCATGCGCCGTCAGCGAAGCCTCGCCCCGCGCCACGGCGAGTTCGACCAGTTCGGCCTCGCAACTGTTGTACCGCACCAGGCCAGTGGTGGTCAGGCCGTTCAGACCGATGTCAGACGAAGGATTACGCACTCCCAAATCCTTACTCATTTCGGATTCCTTTTCACTATGGCGCAAGAGGGGGTCAGATTTGGCCGGACCATAGGGTCGAGGTTTCCAAAAAACAACAAGTAATTCGTTGAATATTTAATGAAATCAAAGTATTAATCGATTTAAAAAATCAAGCCCCGGTTTTAATCGGTTCAAGTGCGGATTGCCGCCGGGCCGCCCGGTCCAATCAGAGAATGACAGCGCACGGGATCTGTGCCACATTTTGTTCTCACTTTATCCTCATGGACGTGGCGGGCGGGACCCGGCGATGGCGCGACGACGCGGCTGACCCGGAAAAGCGGGGGCACTTCCAGAGAGGCGTGCTTGACCATGATGGAGACGACAGACATGCAGACAATCGCGCTCGTCGACGACGACCGCAACATCCTTACCTCGGTTTCGATTGCGCTCGAAACGGAAGGGTATCGTGTTGAAACCTACACCGATGGCGCCTCCGCCCTGGACGGATTGCTGGCGCGTCCTCCGCAGCTAGCCATTTTCGACATCAAGATGCCCCGCATGGACGGGATGGAGCTTTTGCGCCGCCTGCGCCAGAAGTCCGATATTCCGGTGATCTTCCTCACATCCAAGGATGAGGAGATCGATGAACTGTTCGGCCTGAAGATGGGCGCCGACGATTTCATCACCAAGCCGTTCTCGCAGCGGCTTCTGGTCGAGCGGGTCAAGGCGGTGCTGCGCCGCGCCGCCAACCGCGAGGCCTCGGCCACGCCCGGCCGTGCGGCGACGGCGCCGACCAAGTCGCTCGAGCGCGGCAACCTGGTCATGGACCAGGAGCGCCACACCTGCACCTGGAAGAACGAGCCGGTGACCCTGACCGTGACCGAATTCCTCATCCTGCAGTCGCTGGCGCAGCGGCCGGGCGTGGTCAAGAGCCGCGACGCGCTGATGGATGCCGCCTATGACGAACAGGTCTATGTGGACGACCGGACCATCGACAGCCACATCAAGCGGCTGCGCAAGAAGTTCAAGATGGCCGACGACGATTTCGACATGATCGAAACGCTCTACGGCGTGGGCTACCGCTTCAGGGAATCGGCATGACCCTTGCTGCTCGTGCCGGATGTGTGATGTGGCGACGGCGGCATGACGGCTGAAACCGAGGACATGGCGGCTGGCGAGGACGAGGGTGTTCCCGAACCGCGCCGGTCGAAAGGCTGGATCCATCCGGTGACCCTGGTGCGCCGGATGTTCGGCAACCTGATCTTTTCGAGCCTGACGCGGCGCATCCTGTTTCTCAACCTGGCGGCGCTGATCGTTCTGGTCTCAGGGATCCTCTATCTCAACCAGTTCCGCGAGGGCCTGATCGACGCCCGGGTGGAAAGCCTGCTGACCCAGGGCGAGATCATCGCCGGCGCGGTCGCGGCTTCGGCCTCGGTCGACACCAACTCGATCACCATCGATCCCGAGAAACTGCTCGAGCTGCAGGCCGGCCAGAGCATTTCGCCGACCAATTCCAACGAGAACCTGGATTTCCCGATCAATCCGGAGCGCGTGGCCCCGGTGCTGCGGCGGCTGATCTCGCCCACCCGGACGCGCGCGCGCATCTATGACGGCGACGCCAGCCTGATCCTCGATTCCCGCTATCTCTACTCAAGCGGACAGGTGCTGCGCTATGACCTGCCGCCGGCCGATGCCGGCCCCACCAGCCTCACCGAAACCATGGGCACCTGGTTCAACCGGTTTTTCCAGCGCCGGGATCTGCCGCTCTACCGCGAGCCGCCGGGGGCGGACGGATCGATCTATCCCGAGGTGATGAACGCGCTGACCGGCGGCCGCGGCGCCGTCGTCCGGGTGACGGACAAGGGCGAGCTGATCGTGTCGGTGGCGGTCCCGGTGCAGCGCTTCCGGGCGGTTCTGGGGGTGCTGCTGCTGTCGACCCAGGCCGGCGACATCGACAAGATCGTCCATGCCGAGCGGATGGCGATCTTCCGGGTGTTCGGCGTCGCCGCGATGGTCACCATCGTGCTGTCGCTGCTTCTGGCCAGCACCATCGCCACGCCGCTCCGGCGCCTGTCGGCGGCCGCCGTGCGGGTGCGGCGCGGCGTGCGGGCGCGCGAAGAGATCCCGGATTTCTCGGACCGGCAGGACGAAATCGGCAATCTGTCGGTCGCCCTGCGCGACATGACCAACGCGCTGTATGACCGGATCGCCGCCATCGAAAGCTTCGCCGCCGATGTCAGCCACGAGCTCAAGAACCCGCTCACCTCGCTGCGCAGCGCGGTCGAGACCCTGCCGCTGGCCCGCAACGAGCAGTCCCGCAAGCGGCTGATGGACGTCATCCAGCACGACGTCCGCCGCATGGACCGGCTGATCAGCGACATCTCCGACGCGTCGCGGCTCGACGCCGAACTCGCCCGCCAGGACGGCGTCGCCGTCGACATGAAGAAGCTGCTCACCGATCTGGTCGATCTTGCCCGGCAGATCCGCGCCGGCGGCAAGGTGGTCGCGATCGAGCTGAAGGTCGACGGCCGCAACACCTCGGCTTCGGCCTTCACGGTGCTCGGCCACGATTTGAGACTCGGGCAGGTCGTCACCAACCTGATCGAGAACGCCCGGTCCTTCGTGCCCGAGACTGACGGCCGCATTACCATAAGGCTCGCCCGCCGCCGCGGCACGGTCCAGGTCGTGATCGAGGACAACGGCCCCGGCATCCGCGCCGAAGTCATCGACCGCGTGTTCGAGCGGTTCTACACCGACCGTCCCGACGGCGAGGACTTCGGCCAGAATTCCGGCCTGGGCCTGTCCATCAGCCGCCAGATCATCGAGGCCCATGGCGGGCACCTGACCGCGGAGAACATTCCGGGCAAGGAAGAGGGCCAATGGGCCGGCGCGCGCTTCACCATCGAGCTTCCGGCCGAGCGCCCATGACGGAGGGGGAAGTCGCAGCCGGCCAGACCGCTCACGCGACCGCGATCGTGGTCGGCTCCGCCGGCCTGTTGTTTGTCGGCGAGTCCGGAGCCGGAAAGAGCCGCACCGCCTTTGCCTGTCTCGCGGCGGCGCAGGCCCGCGGCTGGAACGCGGCGCTGGTCGCCGACGACCGGACCCAGCTTGCAGTCCGGGGCGGCCGCTGCCTTGCCTCCTGCCCCGAACCGATCCGCGGCCTGCTCGAGCTGCGCGGCACCGGCATCGTGTCCCTGCCGCGGGTCGAATGCGCGGTCATGGATCTCGTGGTGGCCCTGGCCGAGCCCTCCGCCGCCACCCGCCTTCCCCCCGACTCTGAAACCTTCTCGTGCAACGCGGTCTCGCTGCCACTCCTGCGTCTGTGGCACCTTGGCGCAGCCGATCCGCTTTCCTGCATCATGGCGAGCCGCCCGGGGCTGTTTTTGGCGCGATGAACCGCGCGGCGGGCAGATTTGCTACAAATGTGACGTTTTTTGGCTTGAACTTCGCCTGCTTCTGTCCAAGATGAAAATTCAAACAGTTCGCAGCTGCGAAACAAGAGGCATGGCCTGGTGACATACCGGCTGAGCGATATGCTGCTGGAGGCAATATGATCGGATTGGTGCTTGTCACCCATGGCAAGCTCGCGGAGGAGTTCCAGCATGCGCTCGAGCATGTGGTCGGACCGCAAACCGCACTTGAAACAGTCTGTATCGGCCCCGAGGATGACATGGACCAGCGCAGGCTGGATATCGTCGGAGCGGTATCGCGCGTCGAAAGCGGCCATGGCGTGATCATCCTCACCGACATGTTCGGCGGCACCCCGTCCAACCTGTCGATCTCGGTGATGGATTCGGGGCGCATCGAGGTCATCGCCGGGGTCAACCTGCCGATGCTGATCAAGCTCGCGGGAGTCCGCGGCGCCAATGACATGCAGAAGGCGCTCGCCGACGCCCAGGATGCGGGACGCAAATACATCAATGTCGCAAGCCGCCTGCTGACCGGCAAATGATGGTTGCCGCCTCCACCAAATCTCGGTGCTTCGAGATCGTCAACAAGCGCGGCCTGCACGCCCGGGCGTCGGCGCGGTTCGTCCAGACCGTCGAGGGCTACGACGCCACGGTGCGGGTGACGCGGGAAGGCTCCACCGTCGGCGGAACCTCGATCATGGGATTGATGATGCTGGCCGCCAGCCCCGGATGCTCGATCCTGGTCGAAGCCGAAGGCCGCCAGGCGGACGAGCTGCTGGACGCGCTCGAGGCGCTGATCGCAGGCCGTTTCGGCGAAGAAGCCTGAATATTCCCACATAAAGACATCTTTATATCATGTTGCCAGTGGACCGGTTTCCTGCTATGGCAGCGGCCATGCAATCCAGCCTGTCCTGTCTGGATCTCAAACCGTTTGGGAAAAACCTATGACTGACACCCATGACTACGTCGTCGCCAATATCGAGCTGGCCGATTACGGCCGCAAGGAGCTTGATATCGCCGAAACCGAAATGCCCGGCCTGATGGCGCTGCGCGAGGAATTCGGTGCGCAGAAGCCGCTCAAGGGCGCGCGGATCGTCGGCTCGCTGCACATGACCATCCAGACCGCGGTGCTGATCGAAACGCTCACGGCGCTCGGCGCCAACGTGCGCTGGGCGTCGTGCAACATCTTCTCCACCCAGGATCATGCCGCCGCAGCCATCGCCCGGAGCGGCGTTCCGGTGTTCGCCGTCAAGGGCCAGAGCCTCGAGGAGCACTGGGACTATCTCGACAAGTCCTTCCAGTTTGCCGACGGACCGAACCTGATCCTCGACGATGGCGGCGACGCCACGCTCTACGTGCTGCTCGGCGCCCGCGCCGAGGCCGGCGAGGACATCATCCCGGTTCCCGCGTCCGACGAGGAAGCCGTCATCAAGCTGCAGATCAAGAAGCGCATGGAAGCCTCGCCCGGCTGGTTCACCAAGCTGCGCGACCAGATCGTCGGCGTCTCCGAGGAGACGACCACCGGCGTCCACCGTCTGTATGAACTGCAGAAGAAGGGCCTGCTGCCCTTCCCGGCCATCAACGTCAACGATTCCGTCACCAAGTCGAAGTTCGACAACAAGTATGGCTGCAAGGAATCGCTTGTCGACGGCATCCGCCGCGCCACCGACACGATGATGGCCGGCAAGGTCGCCGTCGTCTGCGGCTACGGCGATGTCGGCAAGGGCTCGGCGGCGTCGCTGCGCGGCGCCGGCGCCCGCGTCAAAGTCACCGAAATCGACCCGATCTGCGCGCTGCAGGCCGCCATGGACGGCTTCGAGGTGGTGCTGCTTGAGGATGTGGTCAAGACCGCCGACATCTTCATCACCACCACCGGCAACCGCGACGTGATCCGCCTCGAGCACATGCGCGAGATGAAGGACATGGCGATCGTCGGCAATATCGGCCACTTCGACAACGAGATCCAGGTCGCGGCCCTCCGGAACCACAAATGGACCAACATCAAGGACCAGGTGGACATGATCGAGATGCCCTCGGGCAACCGCATGATCCTGCTGAGCCAGGGCCGCCTGCTCAATCTCGGCAACGCCACCGGCCACCCGAGCTTCGTCATGTCGGCCTCCTTCACCAACCAGGTGCTGGCCCAGATCGAGCTCTGGACCAAGGGCGACGAGTACAAGAACCAGGTCTATGTGCTGCCCAAGCACCTCGATGAAAAGGTCGCCCGGCTGCATCTCGACAAGATCGGCGCCAAACTGACCCAGCTTCAGACCGAGCAGGCCGACTATATCGGCGTGACCGTCGAGGGTCCGTTCAAGCCGGAACACTACCGGTACTAATTTCCGGACAGATACCCACAACATATTGAAGCCGCATCCTTGACAACAAGGGTGCGGTTTCTTTTTGCGCATCTTCCCCTTCACCGTGATTCGCGAAGCAGGTATGTTTTTCCTCATTGATTCGTTTTGCGTTGTGGCGGCGCGAGGAACGGATTGGCGATGTCTAGTCAGACAGACTGCGAGGGGACGAAGACATGCCGGTGAACAGAGATTCACACGGGCGGGGCTGGGTCATCGGCATCAGGCGTGCCGCGACCCCCGACCGTTCCGCCTTCCGGCGCAAAGTCCTCGCCGGGACCGCTTTGCTCTCCGGCTGCATGGCCCCCGCCGGCGCGGCGCTGGCCCAGGCCCCCGAAGGCCTGTCCGTCTCCTCCCTCGAAGTGGTCAATTTCGCCATGGTCATCGGCGCCATCTCGGCGGCCATGATCTCGGCCATCTGGATGATCCGCGAGCGCGCCAAGATCGATGTCGAGAACGCCGGGCTGAAGACGGCGCTGGCCGACGTCAATGCCAAGCTCTCCCGGCACCAGGCCCTGATCGTCGACAAGGACCGGCAGATCGTGGTGTGGGACGGCGTTGGCCTGCCCGCCGAAATGCTCGGAAATCTTGCCGCCGAGACCGGAGCGCCGCAGAAGCCGGGCGAGTTCCTGGCTTTCGGCCGCTGGCTGGAGCCGCGGTCCGCGGCCGCGATCGATGAGGCCATCGACAGGCTCAGGGCCCAGGCCGAACGCTTCGACCTGATCGTCGAGACCGTCCGCGGCCATGTCATCGAGGCGCAGGGCCGGGTCTCGGGCGGCCGCGCCTTCGTCCGCTTCGTCACCCTCTCCAATGTCCGCGCCGAACTCGCCGAGCTGAAGACCGAGCGCAACCGGCTGCTGGCCTCGCTCGACACGTTCCAGACCCTGCTCGACGTGATCGACATGCCGGTGTGGCTGCGCGGGCCGGAGGGCAAGCTTCTCTGGGTCAACAATGCCTATACCCGCGCTGTCGAGGGCGAGGACCGGCAGGCCGTGCTGACCCGCGGCCTCGAGCTGCTCGGAACCGCAGCGCGCGAGCGGGTTCGCGCCGAGGTGACGCCGGAACGGCCGTTTCTCGACAAGGTGTCCACCGTTATTCACGGCCATCGCCGTTTCCTCGAAGTCGCCGACGTCAAGACGCCCTCCGGCAATGCCGGCCTGGCGCTCGATGTCTCGATCGAGGAGGACCTGCGCGAGGAGTTGCGGCGCACGATCCAGAGCCACGCCGAGACCCTCGACCATCTGGCGACGCCGGTGGCGATCTTCGACCGCGACCAGCGGCTGCAGTTCCACAACCAGGCCTTCCAGCGGCTGTGGGAGCTCGATACGCCGTTTCTCGCCCGCCGGCCCGACAATGGCGAGTTTCTCGAACGCCTGCGCGCCGAGGGCAAGCTGCCCGAGCCGCATTCCTGGCGCGAATGGAAGGAGCAGATCCTCTCCGCCTACCGCTCGGTGGAAACCACGCCGCATCTCTGGCACCTGCCCGACGGCCAGACGCTCAATGTCTTCGCCAACGCCCACCCCCAGGGCGGCGTCACCTGGGTGTTCGAGAACCTGACCGAGAAGGTCGATCTCGAAACCCGCTACAACACGCTTCTGCAGGCCCAGGGCGAGACCATCGACAATCTCGCCGAGGGCGTGGCGGTGTTCGGCCCCGACGGCAAGATCCGGCTGTCCAACCCCTCGTTCCGGGCGCTCTGGGGCTTGAACGAGCAGCAGGTCAAGCCCGGCACGCATATCAGGCTGATTGCCGAAGCCTGCGAGCCGTCCCATCGCGAGGCCGACGGCTGGAAGCTCTTCGCCGGCGCCATCACCGGCTTCGAGGACGAGCGCCGCACCCGCGAAGGCCGAATCGAACTGACCACCGGCCTCATTCTCGATTACGCCATCGTGCCGCTGCCCAACGGCCAGACGATGATCGCCTTCGTCAATGTCACCGACAGCGTTGGCGCCGAGCGCATGCTGACCGAGAAGAACGAGGCGTTGCGCAAGGCCGATGCGCTCAAGAACGAATTCGTCCAGCATGTGTCCTATGAATTGCGCTCGCCGCTCACCAACATCATCGGCTTCACCGAACTGCTCAGGACCCCGGATTTCGGCACGCTCAACGAGCGCCAGTCGGAGTACCTCGATCATATCTCGACCTCGTCCTCGGTGCTTCTGACCATCGTCAACGACATTCTCGATCTCGCCACCGTCGATGCCGGCATCATGCGGCTGGAGCCGGAAACCGTGAATATCAAGGCGCTTTTCGCCGAGGCCGGCGAACAGATTTCCGACCGGCTCAAGGAAAGCGGGCTTTCGCTGGAGATCAGCACCGCCGGTGCGCCCGAGGAAATGACCGGGGACTACCAGCGGCTCAAGCAGATCCTGTTCAAGCTGTTGATGAATGCCGCGAATTTCGCCCCCGAAGGCTCGGTCGTGCGCCTAGCCTGCACCCGGGAAGAGAATGCGATCGTCTTCTCGGTGTCCGATTCCGGTCCCGGAATTCCCGAGAACGCCCGCAAGGACGTCTTCGCCCGCTTCGAGACCAACGGCCAATCCGGCCGCCGCCGCGGCGCCGGTCTGGGCCTGTCGATCGTCCAGAGCTTTGTCGGGCTGCACAACGGCACCGTCTCCATCGAAAGCGCCGAAGGCGGCGGGGCGACCATTGTCTGCCGCTTTCCGGCCGACCGTCCGCTTGCCCGCAACGCGGCCGAGTAGCACGTTCATGGCTGCTGCCCCCGTGCGCCTCGAACTGACCGACCTTGCGGCCACGGTGCGGTTCGCCGAAGACGTGGCGCTGGCGCTGAAGCCGGGCGACTGCCTGTGCCTTTCGGGCGATCTCGGCGCCGGCAAATCCACCTTCGCCCGCGCCCTGATTCGCGCCATCGCCGACGATCCGGAGCTCGAGGCGCCAAGCCCGACCTTCACCCTGGTGCAGACCTATCGGCTGCGCCTGCCCGTCGCCCATCTCGATCTCTACCGCATCGGATCGCCCGACGAACTGGACGAACTCGGCCTCGACGATGCGCTGGCCGAAGGCGCGGCCCTGGTCGAATGGCCGGAAAAGGCGCTCGAGCGCCTGCCGCAGGACAAGATCCTGATGCGTTTCGACGGTACCGGCGACATCCGCACGCTCACCCTGTCCGCGCCCGCCGATTTCGGCACGCGGCTTGCGCGCTCCCGCGCCGCCCGCAAATTTCTCGAGGACGCGGGTCTTGGCACTGCTGCCCGCCGCCATTTGCAGGGCGACGCCTCGTCGAGAACCTACGAGATGATCCATCCGACCGAGGGCAATCCGGTCATCCTGATGAATGCGCCGCGCCGGCCCGATGGTCCACCGATCAGGGATGGCCTGCCCTATTCGCAGATTGCCCATTTGGCCGAGGACGTGGTGCCCTTCGTCGCCATCGCCACCTGGCTTCGCGCCCAGGACCTGGCCGCGCCGGAAATCCTGGCACAGGATCTCGACCAGGGCTTCCTGCTCGTTGAAAACCTCGGTTCAGCCGGTATCCTCGATGCCGAGGGCCGGCCCGATCCGGAGCGTTATGGCCTGGCCATCGACGTGCTCGCCGATCTGCATTTCCGGCAGCCGCCCCACGCGCTTCCGATCGACGGGCGCACGCACCAGGTTCCGGCTTACGATGCCAGGGCGATGCAGATCGAAGTGGAGCTCCTGACCGACTGGTACCTGCCCTGGAAGCGCGGCGGCGCGGTCTCCGACGACGAGCGCCAGGCCTTTCTCGATCTCTGGCGCGGCCTGTTCGCCCGCCTCGACAGCGCCGAACAGACGCTCGTGCTGCGCGACTACCATTCGCCCAACCTGATCTGGCGGGACGACAGGTCCGGCTTCGACCGGCTCGGCATCATCGATTTCCAGGACGCGATGATCGGCCCGTCGGCCTATGACGTGGCCTCGCTGTGCCAGGACGCGCGCGTGACCGTGCCCCAGGATCTTGCCGACCTGCTGCTCGATCGCTATGTGGCCGCCCGCCTCGCCGGCACTCCGGATTTCGATGAGAAGAGGTTCCGCGAGGCCTATGCGATCATGGCGGCGCAGCGGGCGGCGAAGATCCTCGGCATCTTCGTCCGCCTCAAACAGCGAGACGGAAAACCCGGCTATCTGCGCCATCTGCCGCGGATGGAAGCCTATATCTCGGCTTCTCTTGCCCATCCGGTGCTGCAACCCTTGCGCTTCTGGTTCACACAGGCTGGTATCGGCGAACCCGAATCATAGACCGGAACCGCCGTGCCGATTGAGATCCCATCCGCCATGATCCTTGCCGCGGGGCTTGGCACCCGCATGCGCCCGATCACCGACACAATGCCCAAGCCGCTGGTCGAGGTGGCGGGCAAGCCGTTGATCGCCTACGGGCTCGAAGCGCTCGACCGGCTCGGTGTCCCCCGCATCGTCGTCAATGTGCATTACCTGGCGCCGATGCTGACCGAGTGGCTCCAGGCCCGGCCCGGTCCGGAGATCCTGATTTCCGATGAAACCTCGCAATTGCTCGATTCGGGCGGCGGCGTCGCCAAGGCCTTGCCGATTCTCGGTCCGGATCCGTTCCTGATCCTCAACGCCGACACGTTCTGGATCGAGGATCCGGATGCCGGGCGCGACAATCTCGCGATGATGGCCGATCGTTTCGATTCCGAATCAATGGACATCCTGCTGCTGACCGCCGGGCTCCAGCAGGCCACCGGCCATACCGGCGCCGGCGATTTCACCATCGATCGCGACGGCCGGCTGCACCGCTACAGGGGGACGGGCGAACCCGTCATCTATGCCGGCGCGATCATCCTGCATCCCAGGATCTTTGACGGCATCACGGAGCCGAAATTCTCCCTCAACCGCTGCTTTGACGAGGCCCAGGCCGCCGGACGCCTGTTCGCCGCGCCGATGCGCGGCCATTGGCTCACGGTCGGCACGCCCGAGGCGATCGGCGAGGCGGAAGCCGCGATCGCCGCCTATCTCGGCACAAGCGGACCGGCGCCGTGAGCGGGTCCGCGCCCAGGATTGTCACGATCCCCCCCGGCGCGGCCTTCCTGCGGATGCTCGCCGAAGCGATCCTTTCCGGCAGCCTGGTCACCGGCCTCTGCTACCAGCCCGAAAACCCCCTGTCGCTCGCCGGCGCCACCGTGTTCGTGCCCACCCGCCGTGCGGCACGCGCGCTGCGCTCGGAAATCACCGACCTGATCGGCAAGGGATCGGCGATCCTGCCCTCGATCCGCGCGCTGGGCGAGACCGACGACGATGCCGGCTTCTTCGACGCCGCCGATCCCGAGACGCTGGCGCTCAACCCGCCGATTCCGCAGGTCGCCGCCACGCTGCGGCTGGCCGATCTGGTGCTGGCCTGGAAACAGGCGCTGCCGCAGGCGGTGCGGGATCATCTCGGGGGCCTGCCGCTGGTGGCGCCGGCCAATCCGGCCGATGCGATCTGGCTCGGCCGCGCTCTGTTCGAACTGATCCAGGCGGTGGAAATCGAGGAGGGCGATTTCGCCGGCCTCGACAGCGTCGTCGCGGAGGATCTGCAGCACTGGTGGCAGTTGACCGGCGAGTTTCTCAAGATCGCGCGTGAGTTCTGGCCTTCGCTGCTCGAGGAGATCGCCCGCTCGAGCCCGGCCCTGCACCACAACGCGATGATCGATGTGTTCACGCGAGGCCTCGCAACGGCACCCCCCGGCCGCCCGGTCATCGTCGCCGGCTCCACCGGCACGCGGCCGTCCACCGCCCGGCTGATCGCCACTGTCGCGCGGCTCGACCAGGGCGCCGTGGTCCTGCCCGGCCTCGATCACGCCATGCGGCCGTCCCATTGGCAGGCCCTGGCACGAGCCGCGACCAACCTCACCTCGGCCGATGGCCGCATCCAGGTCGACGTGACGATCCGCAGCCATCCGCAATACGGCCTGCTGCGGCTCCTCGAAACCTCGGGCCTTGACGCCGAGCGCATCGGCGAGATCCCGGAGATCGGCCGGATCGCCCCCGCCCTCACCGCCCGACGCGCCATCGTCTCGGCGGCGCTGCTGCCGGCGGCCACGACCGAGGCCTGGGGCGAGCCCGGCTTCCTGCCCGATGTCCCGGTCGCGAGCCGGGGACTGGAACATGTCAGTCTCATCGAAGCCGCCAACGAGCGCGAGGAAGCGCTGGCGCTCGCCGCAGCCATGCGCCGCGCGCTCGAGCCGCGGCCCGGCCTGGAAGAGCCGACCGCGGCGCTGGTGACGCCCGACCGCAATCTCGCCCGCAGGGTCGTCACCGAACTCGGCCGCTACGGTATCGAGGCCAGTGATTCGGGCGGCATTCCGC
>NZ_JRJG01000026.1 GCF_000759435.1 Hoeflea sp. BAL378 | reverse complement strand
ACCCACCCACAGAGTCAACAGCCATTTTCGCAAAACTGACATTTTTCGGATATTTCTCCGTTTGGCCGTCCACAGGGCCGGGGCAAAACCGGGCCTGTATATATTAAGTGGGGTTCGGGTCGGATTCTGCCTTATCGCCGCCGGAATTTCCGCTAGAAGGAGGAAGGGCGCCGGCTCGGGGCGCCGGTGGCCGCAAGCCAGGCGATGATTCGGCCCTGGCGCGCCTTCCCGTTTGACTCAGGCCCGGCTGCGGGGCACATCTTCAGCAGGCTGCGGCGCGCCAGGAGGGCGCCGCCGCGCAACACCGGAGGAACAATGCCAAACGACGAGTTTCTTGCACGGCAGATGGGCGATCAACCGCCGCTGCTGGCCGGCGGTCGCAAGCCGCCGGATAAACGCGAGATCTCGCTGCGCTGGCTTTCCGGAACCTTCATGACCGGCATCACCTCGAGCCTGCTGATGGGCGTGGCCCTGTTCGGTGCGCTGGAGGGACGCGAGCAACTGGCGATCCCGGCCGAGGCCCTGGCGGCGGCGGACCTGACCGCCGGCGGATCGGGTTCGGTGGAGAAGGGGTCGCGGCTGATCCAGTCGGTCGTTACCGCCAAGCCGGTCGACCGCGCCATCATGGAAGTCTCGACCATGGTCCGCGACGGCGACCACGACGTGGTCCGGCGGCAGCCCTTCGCCCATGTCAAGATCGCGCTGGCCGCCAGCCATCCCGCGGCAGCCTCCAAATCCTATCCGCGCTTCGACCCGCTCAAGATCTTCTCGGCCGGCGAGGCCGAGGCCGCATCGAGCGTCAGGACCGGCGTGATCTACGGCGCCGACGTCGATTCGGAAATCAGCCTGCGCTCCTTCGACTTTCCGCTCGAGGCGCCGGGGCGGCCGTTCGCCGCCTCGATGACGCTGGACGAGGCCGAGGAAACGGTCCGGATCAACGGCTCCGTGCTGACCGACGGGTCGGTCCAGCTCGCCTCGCTCAACTATGTCGACCCGCGGCGCTTCGTGTCCAATCGCATCGATCTCGATTTCAGCGCCAGCCTGAATGCGCGCGTGATCGCGGAGAACGTCTCGGTCGCCTCCTCCTCGCCGATCGGCGAGGCGCGCGTTGAATTCGTCGACGACATCGTGCCGGTCAGGAAGCCTGCGCCCCTGTCCGACATTCTCGATGGCGCGGGCTACGGCGCGGAGCAGTATGAGGCGGCGCTCGCGGTTCTGTCGCGGCAGGTCAACACCGACAAGGTCCAGGACAATTCGGTGATCCGCATCGGCGTCGAGCAGACCGGCGAGCGCGCGCGCATCATCCGCATGAGCGTGTACCACAACGCCAGCCACGTGATCACCGTGGCGCTGTCGGATCGCAACGGCTTCGTGCTCGGCAACGAGCCCCCGCCGACGCCGGCGATCAGGTCCGCCTTCGACGAGACCGCGACCCCGGTTGCGACCGCGCGCGACCTGCCCAATATCTATGACGGCATCTACCGGGCGGGGCTGACCTACGGCATGTCGACCGACATGGTGGAGCAGATCATCAAGATGCTCGCCAGCAATGTCGATTTCCAGTCGCCGCTGCGGCCGACCGACACGCTCGAGGCGTTCTTCTCGGTGGCCGACGAGACGGGGGCGGCGAGCGAGGATTCGGAGCTTCTCTTCGTCAATGCGAAATTCGGCGGCAACACGATACGGCTCTACCGGTTCCAGCATCCCGAAGACAATTCCATCGACTATTACGACGAGGAAGGCCGCAGCGCCCGGCAGTTCCTGCTGCGCAACCCGGTGCCGAACGGCAAGTTCCGCTCCGGCTTCGGCATGCGCCGCCATCCGATCCTGAAATATTCGCGCATGCACACCGGCGTCGACTGGTCGGCCCCGCGCGGCACGCCGATCATCGCCGCCGGCAATGGCGTGGTCGAAAAGGCGAGCTGGGACAAGGGCGGCTATGGCCGGCAGACCATCATCCGCCACGCCAACGGCTATGAATCGAGCTATTCGCACCAGAACACCATCGCCAAGGGCGTCGTCCCCGGCGCCAAGATCCGCCAGGGCCAGGTCATCGGCACGGTGGGGTCGACCGGCCTTTCGACCGGGCCGCACCTGCATTACGAGCTGATCGTCAACGGCAACAAGGTCGATCCGATGCGCATCCGCCTGCCCGACGGCAAGTCCCTGAAGGACGAGGCCTATGCGATGTTCGCCCGCGAGCGCGATCGCATCAATGCGCTTCTGGGCATCGAAGTCGCCAACAAGGAACTGGCGAGCCGCTGAGTTTCGGGATCCGGGACCGGGTCGCCCCGGTCTGGCCGCGCCTGAGGCGCTGGCGCTGTGCCTGGAGCGCGAACCAAGAGAAAAGGCGGGCCCCGAGGACCCGCCTTCCTTGTGGTCACTGGCCGTGATCGTCGACCGGCGTTACGCGGCCTCGCCTCTGGTCTCGTCCGCCGCCGATTGCTCTGCGGCAACGACGAAGACCAGCCTGTCGGACCCGGCGCTCACCGTGACATGGGCGCCCTCTCCGACCTCGCCGAGCAGGATCTTCTCGGCGAGCGGATCCTGCACGTATTTCTGCACCACCCGCTTGAGCGGACGCGCGCCATAGGCGGGATCGTAGCCCTTGTCGGCAAGCCAGGCCCTGGCTTCGTCGTCCAGCTCGACCTCGATCTTGCGGTCCGCCAGCAGCTTGCCCAGCCGAGAGAGCTGGATGTCGACGATCGCGCCCATTTCGGTCCGGCGCAGCCGGTGGAACAGGATGATCTCGTCGATCCGGTTGAGGAACTCCGGCCGGAAGGCGGAGCGGACGACGCCCATCACGTCGTCGCGGACGGCATCTGCATCCTGGTCGTCGCTGAGGCCGGCCAGATATTCCGATCCCAGATTGGAGGTCATGACGATCAGGGTGTTGCGGAAGTCGACCGTCCGCCCCTGCCCGTCCGTAAGCCGCCCGTCGTCGAGCACCTGCAAGAGCACGTTGAAGACATCCGGGTGCGCCTTCTCGATCTCGTCGAACAGGATCACCTGGTAGGGCCTGCGCCGCACGGCCTCGGTAAGCGCGCCGCCTTCGTCATAGCCGACATAGCCCGGAGGCGCCCCGATCAGCCGGGAAACCGAGTGCTTCTCCATGTATTCGGACATGTCCATGCGGATCAGCGCGGTTTCGTCATCGAACAGGAATTCGGCCAGCGCCTTGGTGAGCTCGGTCTTGCCCACGCCGGTGGGTCCCAGGAAGATGAACGAGCCCATCGGCCGGTTCGGGTCCTGCAGACCCGCGCGGGCGCGGCGCACCGCCTTCGACACGGCCTGGACCGCTTCGCCCTGGCCGACCACGCGCTTGCCGATCTCGTCTTCCATGCGGAGGAGCTTGTCGCGTTCCCCTTCCAGCATCCTGTCGACCGGAATCCCGGTCCAGCGCGAGACGATGTGGGCGATGTGATCGGGCGTCACTGTTTCCTCGACCATGCCGGCGGAGTCTGAGTCGCCATGAGCTTCGGCCTCCTTGAGCTGGCGCTCGAGGGCGGGGATCTCCGAATAGGCAAGCTCGCCTGCGCGCTGGTATTCGCCGTTGCGCTGGGCGATCGCCAGGTCGTTGCGGGCCGTTTCCAGCTTCTGCTTGATGTCGGCGGCCAGACCCAGCTTCTGCTTCTCCGACTGCCACCTTGCGGTCAGCGCGCCGGACTTTTCCTCGATGTCGGACAGTTCGCGCTCGAGCCGCTCAAGCCGGTCCTTCGACGCCTGGTCGGTTTCCTTCTTCAGCGCTTCCCGCTCGATCTTGAGCTGCATGATGCGGCGGTCGAGCTCGTCGAGTTCCTCGGGCTTGGAATCGACCTGCATCCTCAGCCGCGCCGCCGATTCGTCGACCAGGTCGATCGCCTTGTCGGGCAGGAACCGGTCGGTGATGTAGCGGTTGGAGAGAACTGCGGCCGACACCAGCGCGGAATCGCTGATCCGCACCTTGTGGTGCTGCTCGTATTTTTCCTTGAGCCCGCGCAGGATCGAGACCGTGTCCTCGACGGTGGGTTCTTCCACCATCACCGGCTGGAACCGCCGCGCGAGCGCCGCGTCCTTTTCCACATGCTTGCGGTACTCGTCGAGCGTGGTCGCGCCGACGCAGTGCAGTTCGCCGCGCGCCAGCGCAGGCTTGAGCAGGTTGGAGGCGTCCATGGCGCCATCGGCCTTGCCGGCGCCGACCAGCGTGTGCATCTCGTCGATGAACAGGATGATGCCGCCGGCATTGGCCTGGATTTCCGTGAGCACCGCCTTGAGCCGCTCCTCGAACTCGCCGCGATATTTCGCGCCGGCGATCAGCGCGCCCATGTCCAGCGCCATAAGCTGCTTGTCTTTGAGCGATTCCGGCACGTCGCCATTGACGATCCGGAGCGCCAGGCCCTCGGCGATGGCCGTCTTGCCGACGCCCGGCTCGCCGATCAGTACGGGATTGTTCTTGGTCCGGCGCGACAGCACCTGGATGGTGCGGCGGATCTCGTCGTCGCGGCCGATCACCGGGTCGAGCTTGCCTTCGCGGGCCGCGGCGGTGAGGTCGCGGGCGTATTTCTTGAGCGCGTCGAAGCCCTGTTCGGCGCCGGCGCTGTCGGCCGTCCGGCCCTTGCGGATGTCGTTGATGACCGTGTTGAGGCTCTGCGCCGTCAATCCGGCATTGGTCAGGATCTTCGAGGTCGCCGCCGAGGATTCTATGACAAGCGCGAGCAGGAGCCTTTCGACCGTGACAAAGCTGTCGCCGGCCTTCTTGGCGGCATCCTCGGCGGTCTGGAAGACCTTGGCGACGGGCTGCGACAGATAGAGCTGGCCGTTGCCGCCGCTGACTTTCGGCAGTTTCGCCAGAGCCGCCTGGTTGGCAAGCCGCACATCAGCGGGCCGTCCGCCGGCGCGTTCGATCAGCGACGATGCCATTCCCTGGTCGTCATCCATCAGCACCTTGAGCAGGTGCTCGGGCATGAACTGCTGATGATTTTCGGCCAGCGCATAGGTTTGCGCGGATTGGATGAAGCCGCGAACGCGTTCCGAGTATTTCTCGATATTCATGGTCTGCTCCTTTTCATGTCTCGCCCTTCTTGGCGCGGGACAGTGGGTCCGGACAGGCTCCCGGTTCCGGCAAGCCTGATTGATGAAGTAGATATGGGTATTCACAAACCCGTGAAAAAGACCTCCCGGCCGAATAAAAAGACCCCGGCTGCGAACAACCGGGGCCTGGATCTCGGACACTGCGGACTGCGATCAGTCGGCCGTTACCGGTTCGGCCGAGGCAGCCGTATCGCCGGCCGAACCCGTGTCAGCCGCATCTTCGCTGCGCACCCGCTTCGGCCGTCCGCGACGGCGCGGAGCCGGACGCGCGGCATCGGTTTCCGTTGTGTCCTGGTTGATCGCCACTTCCGCCGGCACGCCGATGATCTCCGGCTGCGGCGCATCGGCATCAAAGGCGGGCTTGGGCTGGGGTTCCGGACGCGGCGGGCGCTCGCGGCGCTCGCTCCGCTCGGCACGCTCCGGGCGTTCGTTCCTGTCGCTGCGATCCTGGCGCTCCGGCCGGTCCTGCTGCGGCTGCCGCTCGGGGCGGGCCTGCTGGTCGGTGCGCTCGCCGCGCGGCTCGTTCCGGTCGCCGCGCTGGTCGTTGCGATCTCCGCGCTGGTCGTTGCGGTCGCTGCGCTGGTCGTTGCGGTCGCTGCGCTGGTCGTAGGACACGCCGTCGTTGTCATCATCGGAATCGCGGTCGTCGTCGTCCTGATCCTGCGAGTCGCGCCCCTGCTGGAACCGTTCCTGCATCTGCGCCTGCGCCGTCAGGATGATCCGGTTGTAGTGTTCGGCGTGCTGCAGATAGTTCTCGGCCATGACCCGGTCACCGGAACTCTGCGCGTCACGCGCAAGATTCATGTATTTTTCCGCCACATGCTGGGCAGTTCCACGAATTTTTACATCGGGACCGGAGCTGTCATAGGTACGCGATAACGGATTCTGGCCCTTGCGATTGCCGCCGCCACCGTTATTGGGATTGTTTCCGCCGCGTCCGCGACCGCGCTTGTTTTGCTGTCCTGGCCTCATTCGATAGTCACCTGGTTATGTTCCTGAAAAAAACTGTTGGGCGCTTTGGCCGAAAAACGGCTCGCAGGTTGCGCCGCGACAAAGGACCGTCCACCGATCCCGTCACCGTTATGGGTTCAAATGCAGATACCCGCGCCAGAGGCTGTCCTGTGCCGCCAAACTGGCGGGTTCCCGGAACCGAGCCGTCGGATCGAATCTGTTTCAAGACTTGCTATCCGGCGCTGAACCGGAAACTAGCCATGTTTGTCTGCAATTCCAAGCCTTTTCTTGTCGGCCCCATTAAAAGTCGCCGCCGATC
This sequence comes from Hoeflea sp. BAL378, assembly GCF_000759435.1. Classification (GTDB taxonomy): domain Bacteria; phylum Pseudomonadota; class Alphaproteobacteria; order Rhizobiales; family Rhizobiaceae; genus Hoeflea. The sequence continues at coordinate 36,699 of NZ_JRJG01000026.1, read as the reverse complement.
GCCTGCGGACCGCCCTGGCTTTTGAACAACAGCACCCTGTCGACACCGCCCAGATCCGCGCGAACCCCCGCCAATTCGAAGCCGCATGCGGCAAATAGCGCCGTGACCGGGTCCTTCTGGCGGATTCCGATTTCGACCGCCAGCAATCCGCCTGCCTCGAGCCGCCCGGCCGCCTGAGCAGCGATCGCCCGATACGCCGCCAGCCCGTCGGGGCCTCCGTCCAGCGCCAGCATCGGGTCATGCTCGACGACCTCCCGCGCAAGCGACGCCAGGTCGGCGGTCGGAATATAGGGCGGATTGGAGACGATCAGGTCGAACCGCGCCTTGATGCCGGTGAGCCAGTCGCCGGTCACCGCTTCGTACCGCGCCGACAGGCCGAGCGAGCGGGCGTTCTGAAGCGCGGCAGCGACCGCGTCCGCCGACACGTCAACGCCGAGACAGCGGGCCTGCGGGCATTCCGCAAGCAGGGCCAGGCCGATGGCCCCGGTTCCGATGCCGAGATCCGCGATGCTGCAGGCCCCCTTCGCCGCCACCGTCGAGCGGACGAAGGGAAGCACCGCGTCGATCAGCGTCTCGGTGTCGGGCCGCGGCTCGAGCGTTGCCGGCGTGAGCGCGAGCGTCAGTCCGTAGAACTCCCGCGCGCCGAGAATGCGGTGGACCGGCATGCCGCTGAGTCTGTCCCGGGCCGCCTGCTCCAGCCGCTGCCGGAGCGTCGGGTTCAGGGGGGCATCGCCACCCGTTGCCAACTCGTGCGGCTCAACCCCCATCATCCCGGCGGCCAACAGGCGTGCATCCAGATCGGCGGTGTCAAGATCGGCGGCGCGGAACGCCGCGCGCAGGGCAAGCCAGGCTTCGCCGATTGTCCCGGCGGCAGCCAGGTCAGGCTTGGTCATGACCGCCAAGGGTGGCAAGCTGACCCGCCTGGTGATCGGAGATCAGCGCGTCGACGATCTCGTCGATTTCGCCGATCATCATCCGGTCCAGCTTGTAGAGCGTCAGATTTATCCGGTGGTCGGTGACACGTCCCTGCGGGAAATTGTAGGTGCGGATCCGCTCCGAGCGGTCGCCCGAGCCGACCTGGCTCTTGCGGTCGGCGGAGCGTTCGCTGTCGAGCTTCTGCCGCTCCATGTCGAACAGGCGCGAGCGCAGCACCTGCATCGCCTTGGCGCGGTTCTGGTGCTGCGATTTCTCCGAGGACGTCACCACCAGTCCGGTCGGCAAATGGGTGATGCGGACGGCCGAGTCGGTCGTGTTGACATGCTGGCCGCCGGCGCCCGACGCCCGCATGGTGTCGATCCTGATATCCTCGGGCTTGATGTCGATATCGATGTCCTGGGCTTCCGGCAACACCGCCACCGTCGCGGCTGAGGTGTGGATGCGCCCGCCCGATTCGGTTTCGGGAACCCGTTGCACGCGGTGCACGCCGGACTCGAACTTCAGCCGGGCGAACACGCCCTTGCCGGTCACCGTGGCGATGATTTCCTTGAAGCCGCCGGCTTCGCCCTCGCTCGCCGACAAGACCTCCACCTTCCAGCCCTGCGCCGCGGCATAGCGTTCATACATGCGGAACAGGTCTCCGGCAAACAGGGCCGCTTCCGAGCCGCCGGTGCCGGCCCGGATCTCGACGATGGCGCTGCGCTCGTCGGCGGCGTCCTTGGGCAGCAGCATGATCTCGATCTGGTGTTCGAGATCTTCTATCTTCTCCCTGACCTTCTTCAGGTCCGCATCCACGAGCTCGCGCATCTCCCGGTCTGTCGTCCGGTCGGCGAGCATCGCCTCGAGATCGGCGCGCTCCGCCTGGGCCTTGTGGAGTTCGCGGATCTCGCCCACCAGCGGCTGCAGCTCGGAATATTCGGACGCCAGCTTCACATAGGTTTCCGCGTCGGGGCCCGCGGACATGCGCGCCTCGACCTCGTCGAAGCGACGCTCGAGTTCACGGATTTTCTGGGCCGGCAATTGTGCCATGGTCTGGTCCTAAAGGCTCACGCCGTTGGCGTCTGCAAAGTCCATCAGGAACTCGCGCACTGTCTTTTCGCTCTGGGTGTCGGCGACGGCGGGCAGCAGCCCCTCCTCCAGCTTGGCGAGGTCGAGCGACAGCAGCATCGACTTGACCGGTCCGATGGAGGACGGCGACATCGAGATGTTGCGGAACCCCAGGCCCAGCAGCGCCATCGCCGACAAAGGCTTGCCTGCGATCTCGCCGCACAGGGTGAGCGAGGTGCCCGCCTTGTTGGCCGCCACCACGATCTGGCGCAACACCCTGAGGAACGGGCGGCCCATCGGGTCGAACCGGTCGGCGACGCGGGAATTGCCCCGGTCGACCGCCATCACGAACTGGAATAGATCGTTGGAGCCGACGGACACGAAGTCCACCTCCTCCATCAGCTCGTCGAGCTGCCACAACAGGCTCGGCACCTCCAGCATCGCCCCGAACTTCAGGCTGCGCGGCAGTTGATGGCCGAAGCGCGACAGGTGGCGCACTTCCTTGTCGAGCAGTTCGCGCGCCAGGCGCAGCTCGTTGACCTCGGTGACCATCGGCAGCATCAGCTTGAGTTCGGTGCCGGCGGCGGCCTTCAGCAGCGCCCTGAGCTGGGTGCGCAGCAGGCCGGGGCGATCGAGCGACAGCCGGATGGCGCGCCAGCCGATCGCCGGGTTCTCCTCTTCCGCCGAGCGGAAATAGGGCACGACCTTGTCGCCGCCGATGTCGAGCGTCCGGAAGGTCACCGGCCGTCCGGCCGCCTCCCTCAGGACGCTGCGGTAAAGGGCCTGCTGCTCGTCGACCTTGGGCATGGTCGAGGCGATCATGAACTGCAGTTCCGTCCGGAACAGGCCGATGCCGCTGGCGCCCGATTCCTTGAGCTGCGGCAGGTCCACCAGCAGTCCCGCATTCATCTGGAGCGTGATGTCCTGGCCGTCGCGGGTGCGCGGCTTGACCTTGCGCAGCGCCCGGAACTGTTCCTGCCGCTTGGCGCGAAACCTGACCTTGTCCTCGTAGGCGCTCTGGATTTCCGAGATCGGGCGCAGATGGACGAAGCCATCCTCGCCATCGACGATGATCGGATCCCGGTTTTCCGCGAGCGAGGCGATGCCGATCACCTGGCCGACGACCGGGATGCCCATGGCGCGGGCGACGATCACCACATGGCTGGTGACGGCGCCGTCTTCGAGCACCAGTCCGCGGATCGCCTCGCGCGGATAGTCGAGGAGCTCGGCCGCGCCCATGGCGCGCGCCACGATGATCGCATCCTGCGGCAGGCCGGAGCCGCCGGGCACGAAGCCGGTCAACTGCCGGAGCAGGCGGTTGGCGAGATCGTCGAAATCATGCAGCCGCTCGCGCAGATACGGATCGGTCATGTGGATCATGCGGGCGCGGGTGTCGCTCTGCACCTTCTCCACCGCCGCCTCGCAGGTGAGCCCGTTGCGGATGGCTTCCTCGAGCTTCCTCACCCAGCCACGGTCATGGGCGAACATCCTGTAGGCCTCGAGCACCGCCCGGTGCTCGCCCTCCATCGAGACGTCGCGGCGCGACAGCATGTCGTCGATCGACACGCGCAAGGATCCGAGCGCCTCTTCCAGGCGCTTGAGTTCCGACTCGCTGTCGTCGTTGAGAAGCTCGGTGACCACGATCCGCGGCTCGTGCAGGATGACGTGGCCGAGCCCGATGCCGTCGCCATAGGCGTCGCCCTTGATCGTCACCGGCCGGCTCAGGTCGAGTTCCAGCCCCGGCCTTGTGATCTGCTTGAGCTCGCCCGTGGCGATCATCTCGGCGAGAACCATCGACGTCGTCTCGAGCGCCTCGACCTCGTCCTCGCGATACTTGCGGTGCGCCTTGTTCTGCACCACCAGCACCCCGAGCGAGCGGCCGGCCCTGAGGATCGGAACCCCCAGGAACGAGCTGTAGATCTCCTCGCCGGTCTCCGGCAGATAGGTGAAGGCCGGATGCGACTGGGCGTCGGAGAGATTGAGCGAGCGGGCGCTCGCCGCGATCGTGCCGACCAGGCCCTGGCCCATCTTGAGCTGGGCCAGGTGGACGGCGTCCTTGTTCAGGCCTTCGGTGGCGAACAGTTCCAAGGCGCCATCGGCGCGCAGCACGTAGAACGAGCACACTTCGGCCACCATATTGGCCGCGATCTGGCGGACAATGCGGTCAAGGCGCTCCTGCGGCTCAAGGGGCTCCGCCATCAATTCGCGCAGCCGCCTGAGAAGGACGCGCGGACCTGCTGAAAGGTCTCTCATCGCGCTTCATTCTCCCAATTCGTGTGGCCGGTCCGGAATTGCTCCCGGCCGGTTCCCCGGGGACAACTCCCGGCAGTTCGATATCGGCGTTTGCCGTTTTGATTTTATCCCGTCGGGCTAAGTCTTATCGAGACCGTAGACCGAATGCAAAGTCCGAACTGCAAGTTCGGCATAGGCGCCGTCGATCAGGATCGAGATCTTGATCTCGGAAGTCGTTATCGCCTTGATGTTAATAGATTTTTCCGCAAGCGCCTTGAAAGCGGTGGCGGCGACGCCGGCATGGCTGCGCATGCCGATGCCGATGACGGAGACCTTGGCGAGACCTGATTCGCTCTGGACCACGTCATAGCCGATCGTCTGCTTCTCGCCCGCCAGCACCGCAAGCGCCTTCTCCGCGTCGCTCGACGGCACGGTGAAGGTCATGTCGGTGCGCGATCCGTCCTCGGAGATGTTCTGGACGATCATGTCGACATTGATATGGGCGTCCGCAAGCGGTCCGAAGATCGCCGCCGAAACGCCGGGCCGGTCGGCAAGCCGCCTCAGGGAGATCTGCGCTTCGTCCTTGGCATAGGCAATGCCGGTCACGACTTCCTGTTCCACGATTTCTTCCTCGTCGCAAATAAGAGTTCCGGGCGGATTGATCAGATCGCTCATTTCGGGCGCGTCCGGATCGTCAAAACTGGAGCGCACGAAGGTCCTGACCTTGTGCACCATGGCTAGCTCGACCGAGCGGACCTGCAGCACCTTGGCGCCGAGCGACGCCATCTCCAGCATTTCCTCGAACGCGATCTTTTTCATCCGCCGCGCCTTGGGCACCATGCGCGGATCGGTCGTGTAGACACCGTCGACATCGGTATAGATGTCGCAGCGGTCGGCCTTGACGGCGGCAGCGATCGCCACCGCGCTGGTGTCCGATCCGCCGCGGCCCAGCGTCGCCAGCCGGTGATCCGGCCCGATCCCCTGGAAGCCCGCCACGACGGCGACCTGGCCCATTTCGAAACGGCGGATCAGTTCGGTGCCGTCGATCTCGAGAATGCGCGCGGCGCCGTGGGCATTGTCGGTCTTGACCGGAATCTGCCAGCCCTGCCACGAGCGGGCGTCGATCCCCATCGATTGAAGCGCGATCGCCAGCAGGCCGCTGGTCACCTGTTCGCCGGAGGCAACGATCGCGTCATATTCGCGGGCGTCGTAGAACGAGGCCTTGGCGCCGGCCACCTTGGGCATGGCCTGCACCCAGCCCACAAGCTCGTTGGTCTTGCCGGCCATGGCCGAGACCACGACGGCCACCTGGTGTCCGGCGTCAACTTCACGTTTGACATGCCGGGCGACATTATGGATCCGGTCCAGGTCGGCAACCGAGGTGCCGCCAAACTTCATCACGATGCGGGCCATATTGAATTATTCCGCTGGCTGACCCGTTTCCGGGCAAGAAAAACCGCCCCAGGTTCCGGAGCGGAAGGTGGCGGTCTCATAGCCATATTTGCCGCGGCCTGCAACAGCATGGATCATGCGACGTTCGCGCCACTTGACAAGCCCGGCCCGACGCCCGAGTTGAAGAGGCACACACCCAACGCCGGAGAGACCGATGAGCCAGACCACACGGACGACGATTGACCAGGGTGAAGTCGAACGTTTTTCTGCGATGGCGGCTGAATGGTGGGATCCGACCGGCAAGTTCCGCCCGCTGCACAAATTCAATCCCGTCCGCCTGACCTATATTCGCGACCATGTCGCAAGCCATTTCGGCCGTGACCCCAGGAGCGACAAGCCCCTGGCGGGCCTGCGCATTCTCGACATCGGCTGCGGCGGCGGACTGCTCTGCGAGCCGATGGCGCGCATGGGCGCGGACGTGCTCGGCGCCGATGCATCGCGCACCAACATCGAAGTCGCCACCATTCACGCCCGGCAGAGCGGCGTCACTGTCAGCTACGAGGCGATCACGTCGGAGGAACTGGCCGCCCGCGGCGAGAAATTCGACGTGGTGCTGAACATGGAAGTGGTCGAGCATGTCTCCGATGTCGACCTGTTCCTGACCTCCTGCGCCGACATGGTCAAACCCGGCGGCCTGATGTTCGTCGCCACCATCAACCGGACCATGAAGGCGATGGCGCTGGCCATCATCGGCGCAGAATATGTGCTGCGCTGGTTGCCGCGCGGCACCCATCAATACGAAAAACTGGTGCGGCCGGAAGAAATCGAAAGCCCGCTGGCGGGGTCCGGAATGACCATCATTGACCGCACCGGCGTGTTCTACAATCCCCTGCAGGACCAGTGGAACCTGTCGCGCGACATGGACGTCAACTACATGCTGCTCGCCGAGCGCCCCAAGGCCGGGTAGGCCCCACCCTCAGACAGGCATATGTTCGAGTTGCGCGAGCAGATCGCGCTGTCCCGGCGAATTGGCCTCGGCAAGGGTCTTCACCCGCGCCCGGTCAATGATGAGCGGCTCGCCATCCGCCCCAAAGGGCTGCTTGAAGGTGAACGCCTCCGGTCCCGCGCCATGGTCGTGCAGCCATTCGAGCTTCCTCGCCCCCTGCTCCCAGTCCGGGCGGCGGCCGGCCTCTACCCACCACAGGACCAGCGGCGGCCAGGTGTTCTTGGTGTTCCAGTTGCGGGCATTTTTCAAAGCTTCGGCGTGCACCCCGGCATAGGCAAAGGCCATCAGGCTCTCGATATTCTCCCACAAGGACAAGGATGACGGGCCCGAGTCCCGTCCGCTGCCCTTGAGAAAGCGCGGAAATATCTGAGGGCCCCAGCTCCTGGGTCCGGGTTCGCCGCGATACCCCGATCGCCCGACAAAGCCGGCGGCCTTCTGCGCGGCAGCAAAGTTCAGCGGTTCACGCCTGAGGAAGCCATGCACCTCGGGCGCATCGTAGTCCGCCACATGCAGACCGAAATTGTACATGGCAAGATGGAACACCGGCGCGTCCACGTCAGCTCAGATCCTCGGGGAATTCCGGCAGGGGGGCGATCTCGATGCCTTCCTCGATCAGCGAGCGGGCATCTTCGGTCGAGGCCTGCCCGATGATGCCGCGGGCTTCGGCTTCGCCATGGTGGATCCTGCGCGCCTCGTCGGCGAAGCGGTCGCCGACATCCTCGGAATTCTGCTTGACCGCCTTCACCAGGTCGCGGAGCTTGCGCATCATCTCGCGCTTCTGCGGATCCATCGCCAGCGGCCGCGCCGGGGTTTCCCGCGAGACAGCCACCGCCGGCGCCATCAGCGCCTTGCCGACCTTGCGCGACCCGCAGACCGGGCACTCGACCAGGCCCCGTTCGCTTTGCCCGTCAAAGTCCGCGCTTGAGGCGAACCAGCCTTCAAAGCCATGGTCCTTGTCGCACTGCAAAGAAAACCGGATCACGCCACTTGCGCTCCCCTGGCCGAGTCCGGGCCGCCTTCGATCCGGTAGCTGCGGGCATTCTTGAGGTTCGGGATCTTGGCGCGCGCGGCCTTGACGTCGTCAAGCGCCAGGGTGGCGACAATGATGCCCGGCTCGTTGCCCTCGGCCTCGGCGATCACCCGGCCCCAGGGGTCGACGATCATCGAATGGCCGTAGGTCTCGCGCCCGTCCTCGTGCACGCCGCCCTGCGCCGCCGAAATCACGAAGGCGCCGTTCTCGATCGCCCGGGCGCGCTGCAGCACATGCCAGTGCGCCTCCCCGGTCTGCCGGGTAAAGGCCGCCGGCGCGGTCAGGATGTCGGCGCCCGCCAGCGCCAGGTCGCGGAACAGATGCGGGAAGCGGATGTCGTAGCAGATCCCGAGACCCAGCCTCACGCCGTCGAGATCGACGGTCTGGGCAATCTCGCCCGGCCGGTACACCGCGCTTTCACGCCAGCTCTCGCCATTGTCGAGATCGACGTCGAACATGTGGATCTTGTCGTAGCGCCCCACGGCGCCGCCGTCGGGTCCGAAGACAACGGCGCGGTTCGCGGTCATCCCGCCCCCCGCATCGATCGCCGTCGATCCGATATGCAGCCAGATACCCAGTTCGGCCGCCAGCGCCGAGGCGGCGCCGAGCACCGGATCGTCGGCCTCGGGCCTGAGGATCCGCTTGAGCCCCGCCCGGTCCTTCTGGATGGCGCCGGTCATCTCCGGCGTCTGAACATAGCGGGCGCCGCGAGACGCGGCCTGCCGGACCAGGTCCTTCATCTCCGCGATATTGGTCTCCGGTGAAACGCCCGAGCGCATCTGCACGGCGGCGGCGACAAATTCGTTCATGGCTCAGGCTCCCGCCAGCATCGTGTCAAGCTTGCCGGACCGCTCCAGCGCATGCAGATCGTCGCAACCGCCGACGTGAACGCCATCGATGAAGATCTGCGGAAACGTCGTGCGGCCATTCGCCTTTGCGATCATTTCCTGCTTCAACTCCGGCGAAAAGGACGCGTCATGCTCGGTATAGCTCACACCCTTGTCGTCAAGCAGCCGTTTGGCTGCCGTGCAGAATCCGCAGAATTGTCGGGTGTAGAGAGTTACATCTGCCATTCAGGCCTCCAACTGTTCAGCCGCCATCGCGGGGTCTTCAGGCATATAGGGTTTCCTCGCCCGGGCTTGCAACCCTGGCAAAGGTCAGCACGTCGACTTGCCGGGCGCCGCCGCGCAACAGCGCCCGTGTCGCCGCCTCCACGGTCGAGCCGGTCGTGAACACGTCATCGACCAGCAGGACCTTGAGCCCCAGCATTCGTTGCGCCTGGGCCGGCGGCAGGGCGAACGCGCCACGCACATTGTCCTGCCTTGCCCGCAATCCCAGCCCCACCTGCTGCCGGGTGGCCCGCACCCTGCGCAACGCTCCGGCCAGAAACGGCTTCCCGGTCCTGACGGCAAGCGCGCGCGCAAGTTCCGCCGACTGGTTGTAGCGCCGCGTAAACAGCCTGTGCCGGTGCAACGGTACCGCCACGATCACGTCGCTGTCGTCGATGACGTCGCGCCCGGCGCGGACCATCCAGGCTGCCATCATCGCCGCCAGATCGGCCCGGTCGGAATATTTCAGCCCATGGACGAGCTTGCGGGCGACACCGTCGTGAAAGACCGCCGCCCGCGCCCTGTGGTAGAGCGGCGGGTTCGCGATGGCTTCCGGAGAGACCAGTCCCTCGCCGCGGTCGTGACTGAACGGCAGACCGGTGATTTCGCAATAGGGCCGCTCGATGAAGCGCACCGTCTCCCAGCAACCGGGGCACAGCGCGGCCGCCTGGCCGGTCATGATCCCGCATCCGGCGCAGACCGGCGGATAGACCAGGTGCATCAGCTGCACGGCGCCGCGATGAAGCGCGGCCGTGAGCCGATGCCTCTCGGTCCCGAGTCCGCGGCTCGGGCGCCCGTCGCCGCTGTGACTTGCTCGGGATAGGTCCATTGGTTGACTTTACCGCCATTCCATCCAACAAGCGAGCCGGAGTTCATCCAGCGGATCGGATCATGGACCGTCTCTTTGACCACACCCTCCTGCGCCAGCGCAGATTGCGCGCGCTCGCCGGACTGGAGCCAGGCGCGGACTTCCTGCTGCGCAGGGTGGCCGAGGACATGGCCGATCGCCTCTCCGTGGTCGAGCGCCGCTTCGAGCATCCGGTCCAGGTGCAGGGCGGCCTGGCCCTGGCCGCCGGGATGATGTCGGCGACGGGTAAGACCGGCGAGTTCCGCTATGTCGATCTCTGCGCCCTGCCGGGCGCCGACGCCGGTTCGGTCACTCTCGCCGATCCGGACCATGTGCCGCTGGCGCCGGCAAGCGCCGATCTGATCGTCTCGCCGCTGGCGCTGCATGTCACCAACGACACGCCGGGCGTTCTGGTGCAGATGCGTCGCGCGCTCAGGCCCGACGGCCTGATGCTGGCGGCCACGCCCGGCGCTGGCACCCTGGGCGAACTGCGCGAGAGCCTGCTGGCCGCGGAAAGCGAATTGACCGGCGGCGCCAATGCCCGCGTCCATCCCTTCGCCGATATCCGCGATTACGGCGCCCTGCTCCAGCGCGCGGGTTTCGCCCTGCCCGTCACCGACATCGATGACATCGTCGTCCGCTACGCCGACATGTTCGGGCTTCTCAGGGATCTGCGGGCAATGGGCATGACCTCGGTCCTGGCCGACCGAAGCCGCAAGCCGGTGAGCCGGTCGCTCTTCCTCAGGGCCGCACAGATCTACGCCGAACGCTTCTCCGACCCGGACGGGCGGATCCGCGCCAGCTTTTCAATCATCCATCTCTCCGGCTGGGCGCCGCATGAGAGCCAGCAGAAGCCGCTCAAGCCGGGATCCGCCAAGGCGCGGCTCGCCGATGCGCTGCGGACGCCGGAACGCAAGCTGCCGCGCTAGGCGGACGAGCCTACTGGCTGTTCTTGAGATGCTGTGCCGCGCCATCCATGGTGGAATTGACGGCGTTGCCGACCGACGCAGCGCCACCGATCAGCGCGATCGATATCATCGACGCAATGAGACCGTACTCGATGGCGGTCGCGCCGCGCCTGTCGCCCAGGAACCGGCGAAAGAGTGATTTCATGACTTGGATCCGATTCTGGCTGGGTGAGGAGCGGCAGGTCCGGGTCAGCAGTCTCCGGTTTTCATGCCATTGCTTTGAATGATGCAGAGCGCGCCGGGACTGTCCTGCAGGATCGACTTGCGGACCGTGTAGATCGTGTGTCCCGATCGGTTCGGGATCGAGCCGGTGGTGATGCTGTCGTACTGGTCGGGCGACCACGCCACCCGTGCCGAGGGTGACCGGTCAGCCAGGATCGGCGTCAGAATGGCCGCGACCGCAACGGCGGCGGTCCCGAACAGCAGCGCCACGCGAACGGCGCCGTATCTCCGGGGCGGAGTCTCCGCTCCGTCCCTGTCCATCACCGTCATCCAGAAATCGCCATCGGCCATGAAACCCCCACAGACAATCCACCCGGATCAGTCGCTGATCCTGATCTTGCGGGAAGGGAATTGAAGTTTCATTAACGCTAACGCCATCGATAAACTTTTAATCAATGGCGCGGCTGGCGGCCGCTCGCGGCCGGAAAAATCACAACAGATCGATCAGGTAGGGGATCAGCGGTTCATCCGCGGGCGGCATCGGATAGTCGCGCATGTCGCGCGGCCGGACCCATTTCAGCGCCTGCCCCTCGAGGCCGCGCGCGGTTCCCTCGAACCGGCGGCAGACGAAAAGCGGCATCAGCAGGTGAAAATCGTCATAGCTGTAACTGGCGAAGGTGAGCGGCGCCAGGCAGGCCTCCTTTGTCGTCACCCCGATCTCCTCGATCAACTCGCGGATCAACGCCGCTTCGGGCGACTCCCCCGGCTCAACCTTGCCGCCCGGAAATTCCCACAGGCCGGCGAGCTTCTTCCCCTCCGGCCGTTGCGTGAGCAGCACCCGCCCGTCGGCGTCGACGAGCGCGCAGGCGGCCACCAGCATGATTCTCTTTTCGCTCATTGGGTTCTATCCCGGTTGCTGGCGATAGGCGTAGCGGTAGACCTCGCCGAATCCCAGCCCCTTGTACAGTGCGACGGCCGCGGTGTTGCCGCTCTCCACCTGCAGCCAGGCGGTCTGGGCGCCACGATGCCGCGCCCAGCGCAATGCGGCCCGCACCACTTCCCGGCCATATCCGGTGCGCCGCATGTCCTGCCTTGTGGCGAGTTCGAACAATCCGGCCAGGTCGTTGTCGTGCACGCACAGAGCGGTCGACAGCGGGCCGGTCTCCTCCTCTTCGAGAACGAACAGGCCGCTCGGCGGCCGGATCGCGCTCAACACTTCCGTCAGGCCGGGCTTGAGCGACTGGTCCCGGCCATGCACGGCAATGGAGGCGTCGACATAGCGGCCGACATCCTTGAGCGGCAGATGATCCATGCCGCCATCGATATCGAGGCGGTCGATCTTGCCGGTCATCACGATGGTCTCCTCAAACCGCAGCCAGCCAAGCGCGTCGAGATGGGCTTCCAGCGGCGGCGGCGCCAGCGGCGTCTGCCGGAACACGAGCGGCCGGTCATAGGAATCGAAGCGGCGGGCGGCCCGTTCGACCCGGATCTCGATGTCGTCGTGATCCGAGGGATCGAGCGGATTGACCGAATTGAGACGCTTGGACGGATGGCCGGCGGTCAGGCGGATCTGCCAACTGCCGTCATACTGGATCGAGGCCGCGGGCCAGGCACGGAATCCAACGGCTTCAAGCCTTCTGACAATGGCAAGGTTTGGCACGGCAAGCCCTTATTCGACGGTGACTTCGACCGCTTAGCTGCGGTAGTCACCATTGATCTCAACATAGGCCTTGGTCAGGTCGCAGGTGAAGACCCGGGCTTTGCCACGGCCAATCCCGAGATCGACTCTGATGGCGATTTCATCCTGTTTCATCACCTTAGAGGCGGCGGCTTCGCTGTAGGCGGGATCGCGTTCGCCATCGACCGCCACGCGCACGTCGCCGAACCAGATGGCGAGCCTGTCGCGCTCGGCCTTTTCGCCGGCCTTGCCCACAGCCATGACGATGCGGCCCCAATTGGCGTCCTCACCGGCAATGGCGGTCTTGACCAGCGGCGAATTGGCGATCGAGCGGGCGATGCGGCCAGCGGCCTTCGCCGAGGCGGCGCCGGTGACCGTGATCTCGACCTGTTTGCGCGCGCCCTCGCCGTCCCGGACGATCTGGATCGCCAGATCCTCCATCAGGCTGGACAGGGCCTTCGAGAACGCCCGCCCGCGGGGATCGCCGGCTTCGGAAACCTTGCCGGCGCCGCGATCGGCGGCAGCGCCCGTGGCGAACACCAGCAGCGTGTCTGACGTCGAGGTGTCGCTGTCGACCGTAACCGCGTTGAAGGTCGCGCCGACATGGCGGCTGAGCATCGCCTGCAGGGCGGACGGTTCGATATCGGCGTCGGTGACGATGAAGGACAGCATCGTCGCCATGTCGGGCGCGATCATGCCTGCGCCCTTGGCCATGCCGTTGAGCGTCACCGACACCCCGTCGATCAGCGCCGTCCTTGTGGCGACCTTCGGATAGGTGTCGGTGGTCATGATCGCGCGCGCCGCATCGATCCACCGGTCGCCGCTCGCCGAAGCCGCCATCCGGTCCAGAACCGTGGCGAACTTGCCGGCGTCCAGCGGTTCGCCGATGACGCCGGTGGAGGCCAGGAACACCTCGGTCTCGGAGCATCCGACCGCCGCGGCGGCCGACTTCGCGGTCAGGTCCGTGGCGGCGCGGCCCTTCTGCCCGGTAAAGGCATTGGCGTTGCCCGAGTTGACCACCAGCGCCCGCGCCCGGCCACCACCGAGGTTTGCCCGGCAGAAATCTACCGGTGCGGACGGGCATTTCGACGTGGTGAACACCCCGGCCACCGCCGCAGGCTGATCAAACACCATCAGCATGACATCCGTCCGGTCCTTGTACTTGATCCCGGCCGCCGCCGTCTCGATGCGCACGCCGGCAATCGGCGCAAGCTCGGCGTAGGACTTCGGCGCAAGCGGAGAAATGGCGGTGGACATCAGGCAATCCTCTGGACGGGATACGGGCGGACGGGTGGTTACTGCTGCGGCTTGAGAGCCTCGTAGGCCGTCTTCAGGGCCGGATCGAGAACCTCGATCTTGGTCTCTTCACGCGCTGTCTTGAGCAGATCCGCATAGCGTTCGCGCATCACCACCTGGCGGACCTGGTCGGCGACGTCCTCGAATGCCGGGGGCGTGGTTTCGCGCCGGTCCTCAAGCTTGATCACGTGCCAGCCGAACTGCGTCTGGACCGGCTCCTTGGCATATTCGCCCGGCTTGAGCGCGAAGGCCGCGGCTTCGAATTCGGGCACCATCTGGCCCTTGCTGAAATATCCGAGGTCTCCGCCCTGCTCGGCGCTCGGGCCGGTGGACTTTTCCTTGGCCAGCTCGGCGAAATCCTTGCCCGCATCGAGTTCGGTGATCACCGCCTTGGCTTCTTCCTCGGTCTTGAGAAGGATGTGGCGGGCGCTGATTTCTTCTTCCGGCGGCGTGGCGGCGATTTCCTTGTCATAGCGCGCCTTGATGTCGGCTTCCGACACCGGATCGACCACGGCGGACTTGAAGATGGCGTTGTGCAGGGCCCGGTCGCGCTGGAAGGCCATCAGTTTCTTGAATTCGTCGGTCTCGTCGAGCTTCTCGGCTTCGGCCTTGCGCGCCAGCGTCTTGATGTCGATGACGGCGGCGAGCGCTGCGACCCGGCGCTGTTCTTCGGGAAGGCTGGCGAACTGGGGATCGAGATCGCCTTCCGCCAGGGCCAGCTCGGACGCGAGGATCTCGACGCCGGCGACCGTGGCCACGACCGGATCGGCTTCGTCGGCGGCGAAGCCTTGAACCGGCGCGAAGGCGATTGAACTGATGAGAAGCGTGGCTGCAAGCTGCGATAGACGCATGGGGAGACCTTTCAATGTGAAGCTTATTCCGGGCGGCCGACCATGTGCATGATGAATTGGGCCGCCGTAAGACGGCCTTTCGCCGCCGTTGACATCGTTCGAACCCCCTCTTATCTGTCAGCCAACCGTCCGTCCAGACGGCTTTCACCGGATGAGGGCCTTCGGGACGGCGTTTTTCAATCGTTTTGCCGGTCGCAGGCCAGCGCCGGTTTTCAGCCCTGCCTCAAGCGCAGCCCAAGAAAGGACCATACTAATGGTCAAGTTCGGCGCAATCGCCCGCAAATTGTTTGGTTCCTCAAATGATCGCCGCATCCGGGCCTATCAGCCAAAAGTCGCCGCGATCAATGCCCTTGAGCCCGAACTCCAGGCGCTCGGCGATGCCGAACTGGCGGCCCGGACCACACAATTCCGTGATCAGCTTGCCGCTGGCGCCGTGCTCGACGACCTGCTGGTTCCGGCCTTCGCCACCGTGCGGGAGGCGGCGCGCCGCGCCATCGGCCTCAGGCCCTTCGACGTCCAGCTCATCGGCGGCATGATCCTCAACGAAAACGCCATCGCGGAAATGAAGACCGGCGAAGGCAAGACGCTGGTGGCGACGCTGGCGGTCTATCTCAACGCGCTTGCCGGAAAGGGCGTCCATGTCGTCACCGTCAACGATTACCTCGCCCGGCGCGACGCCGAATGGATGGCCCGGATCTATCGCTTCCTGGGCCTGACCACGGGCGTGGTGGTGCACGGCATGGACGACAATGAGCGCCGCGAGGCCTATGCCTGCGACATCACCTATGCCACCAACAACGAACTCGGCTTCGATTATCTCCGCGACAACATGAAATATGACCGTGCCCAGATGGTCCAGCGCGGCCACAACTACGCCATCGTCGACGAGGTCGACTCGATCCTGGTCGACGAGGCGCGCACGCCGCTGATCATCTCCGGCCCGCTCGACGACCGCTCGGACCTCTACACCAGCATCGACGCGCTGATCCAGAAGCTCGAGCCCGACGATTACGAGATCGACGAGAAGCAGCGCTCCGCCACCTTCACCGAGACCGGCACCGAGAAGCTCGAGGCCATGCTGGCGGATGCCGGCATGCTCAAGGGCGAATCCCTCTACGACGTCGAGAACGTCGCGGTGGTTCACCACATCAACAACGCGCTCAAGGCCCACCGCCTGTTCACCCGCGACAAGGACTACATCGTCCGCAACGACGAGATCGTCATCATCGACGAATTCACCGGCCGCATGATGCCGGGCCGGCGCTATTCGGAAGGCCAGCACCAGGCGCTCGAGGCCAAGGAAGGCGTCAAGATCCAGCCGGAGAACCAGACGCTCGCCTCGATCACCTTCCAGAACTATTTCCGCATGTATTCCAAGCTTGCCGGCATGACCGGCACGGCCTCGACCGAGGCCGAGGAGTTCGGCGACATCTACGGGCTCGAAGTGGTGGAAGTGCCCACCAACGTGCCGATCGCCCGTATCGACGAGGACGACGAGGTCTACCGCACCGTCGAGGAGAAATACCAGGCGATCATCACCGACATCAAGGCGTCGCGCGAGAAGCAGCAGCCGGTGCTGGTGGGCACGACATCGATCGAGAAGTCGGAACTGCTTGCGGACCTGCTGCGCAAGGAAGGCGTGACCGAATTCAACGTCCTCAACGCCCGCTACCACGAGCAGGAAGCCTATATCGTCTCCCAGGCCGGCGTCCCCGGCGCCATCACCATCGCCACCAACATGGCCGGCCGCGGCACCGACATCCAGCTCGGCGGCAATGCCGACATGCGCGTCGCCCAGGAGCTGGGCGAGATGCCGGAAGGTCCCGAGCGCGACGAGAAGGAAAAGATCATCCGCGCCGAGATCAAGGCGCTCAAGGACAAGGCGCTGGCCGCCGGCGGCCTGTATGTGCTGGCCACGGAGCGGCACGAAAGCCGCCGCATCGACAACCAGCTCCGCGGCCGTTCCGGTCGCCAGGGCGACCCCGGCCGCTCCAAGTTCTTCCTGTCGCTGCAGGATGACCTGATGCGCATCTTCGGCTCCGAGCGCATGGACAGCATGCTCAAGACCCTTGGTCTGAAGGACGGCGAGCCGATCATCCATCCCTGGATCAACAAGGCGCTCGAACGGGCGCAGAAGAAGGTCGAGGCCCGCAACTTCGACATCCGCAAGAACCTCTTGAAGTTCGACGACGTGATGAACGACCAGCGCAAGGTGGTGTTCGAGCAGCGCAAGGAACTGATGGACTCGGAATCGATTGCCGAGACCATCGAGGACATGCGCCGCGAAGTCATCGACGGCCTGGTCAATCTGCACATTCCGGAGCGAGCCTATGCCGAGCAATGGAATGTCGCGGAGCTGAAGAAGGGCGTGCAGGCCTATCTCAACCTCGATCTGCCGATCGAGCAATGGGCAGCGGAAGAGGGCATCGCCGAGGACGACATTCGCAGCCGCATCATCGAGGCCAGCGACAAGCTGGCCAAGGAGCGGGCCGAGCGGTTCGGCCCCGAGATCATGGCCTATGTCGAGAAATCGGTTGTTCTCCAGACACTTGACCATCTCTGGCGGGAGCATCTCGTCAATCTCGACCATCTGCGCTCGGTCGTCGGGTTCCGCGGCTATGCGCAGCGCGATCCGCTCCAGGAGTACAAGTCGGAAGCCTTCGAACTGTTTCAGGCCCTGCTCGCGAACCTGCGCCAGGCCGTCATGGCACAGCTTATGCGCGTCGAGATCGTCCGCGAAGCCGCCGCCACGCCGGAACCCGAACTGCCCGAAGAGATGGAAGGCCATCACATCGACGCCACCACCGGCGAGGACGAGTTCGCTCCGTCCCAGGCCCAGTTGGCGGCCGGCGTCGTGGCGCCGGAAGACCGGGATCCGCAGGACGAATCGACCTGGGGCAAGGTCGGCCGCAACGAACCCTGCCCGTGCGGCTCCGGCAAGAAATACAAGCACTGCCACGGCGCCTTCTAGGGCAAGGCGCTCTTGTCTGGATCGGCGTGAGCCGTCTCCTGCCGCCCACGGCAGGGGACCGCGGAGCAGTGGGCGGTGCCGGAAGCCTCCATGCTCAGCCCGGGCCGCGCCTGACCGGGGTCCCGCCTCCGCGGGGCTTCGCCCGACACTGACACCGTGTTTTCCGCCCTTCTCCTGACCGGCATCGTCGCTTCCACGCCGCGCCACCGCGTGTGAGCCCTGCATGGACGGCAGAAATGTCCCGCGCCAGGAAGATACAAGCCCCTGAAGTTGCCGCTCAAACCGTTTCTTAACGTCGTCGTGACAGAGTGCCGGGGCAACAACGGGATGAAGCCTGAAAATGACGTTGATCGACACAGCGGGCAAGATACTGCCTCCGCGCTATGCCGCGCGGCTGGCGCCGGCGGTCGAGCGTCTGACCCTGCTTCTGGTCGCGACGGACGAAACCAGCGCGGCCAGCCGCATGGCCATCATCGCGTTTGCCATCCGCGTCGTCAGCGCAGCGATCGCCTTTGTCTCGCAGATCCTGCTGGCGCGGCTGATGGGCGAGTTCGAATACGGAATCTTCGTCTTCGTCTGGGTCATCGCCATTATCCTGGGCAATCTCTCCTGCCTCGGATTCCACACCGCCGTGATCCGCTTTCTGCCGCAATACCGGACCGCGGGCGCCGACGAAGCGATCATGGGCCTGGCCGCGACGGCGCGGATATTCGCGATGGTGTCGGCCACGCTGATCGCCGCCACCGGCATTGCCGCGCTCTATCTGCTCGGCGACAGGATCGAATCCCATTATGTCCATCCCCTGTTCGTCGGCGCCTTCGTGCTGCCGATGATCGCCCTCGGCGACGTGCTCGACGGCACCGCGCGCGCCAATGGCTGGCCGGTTCACGCGCTCAGCCCGACCTACATCGTCCGCCCGCTGCTCATTCTTGCCTTTGTCGCCGGCGCCATTGGCCTCGGCCGCGTGGCCGACGCCAACACAGCCATTCTCGCCGCGCTCGCGGCCGCCTACCTGACGACGATCGTTCAGTTCGTCATTGTCACCGGCAAGCTCCGGCACCGGTTTCCGGCGCGCCGGGTCGAGATCCATTTCAGGACCTGGCTGGTGGTCGCCTTCCCGATCTTCCTGATCGAGGGCTTCTATTTCATGCTCACCAATTCCGACGTCATCATCGTCGGGCTCTACCTGCCGCCCGACAAGGTGGCGGTGTATTTCGCCGCCGCCAAGACCATGGCGCTGGTTCATTTTGTCTATTTCGCGGTCAAGGCCGCCGCGGCACAGCGGTTTTCGAGCCTTGTCTCGGGCGCCGACATACCCGCGCTGGCGGCCTTCGCCCGGCAGACGGTGCAGTGGACCTTCTGGCCGTCCTTGCTGGTGGGCGGCCTGGTGATCCTGGCGGGACCGTTCCTGCTATCGCTGTTCGGCCCCGCCTTTCAGGAAGGCCAGATGATCATGGTCGTGCTGTTCGCGGGCATCATCGCCAAGGCCATGGTCGGTCCCGGCGAGGTGCTGCTCACCATGGCGGGCGAACACAAGATCTGCGCGGGCATCTACGCAACGGCGCTGGCGGCCAATCTGGCCATGAACGTCACCCTGATCCCCGCCTGGGGACTGCTCGGGGCCGCCACCGCCACGGCCTCGGCCATGGTGATCGAGGCCGGCCTGCTTCACCTCATCGTGCGGCAAAGGCTCGGCATCGTCATGTTCATCGCCTCCCGGATTCCCGCGGGCCACGGACATCCCGGACCGGAGGCGCGCTGACCATGGCATCGAGCCCCATCATCCATGAAGAAGTGGCGAGCCAGGCCAACACGATGATCGGCGAGTTCGCCGACGTCGAGACCGCCCGCCCGCTGCCCGAGCACGATGTCGAGGTCGGCCGCCCCGGACGGCATCTGGCAATCTATCCGGCGCGCGCCGGCTATGAGCTGCAGGACGAGCTCGACTTCCTGACCAACCGGGCCCTGGAGCCGAACATCTTCTTCTCAGGCCGCTTCCTGGCGCCGGCCATGCCGCGGCTCGAGGACCGGGTCATCCGCCTCATGCTCATGCGCGACGAGACCGAAACCCATTCCCGCATGCGGCTGCTGTTGCCCTTCTCGGTCGAAAAGCCCGGCTTCTCCGTGGGTGCCTCCATCATCCGCGCCTGGGCCAATCCGTTCGGCCCGCTGGGCACGCCTTTGCTCGACCGGGAGGATGCCGCCGAAACGCTCGACAACATGCTCGAGGCGCTGGGCCGGCCGGACTCCGGACTGCCCGGCATCCTGGTTTTGCCCGACATGCGCCTGAACGGGCCGGTGGCCGGGCTGATGCGCGCCGTGGCCGCGGGCCGCAACCTCTCGGTGGTCGTCACCGACGAGCTCGAGCGGCCTTTTCTCGAAAGCCCGCTGGACGGCGATGAGTATCTGGCCAAGTCGATGTCGCGGCATCACCGCCGGGAAATGCGCCGGCAATGGCGGCGGCTGTCCGAGCATGGCGAACTCACCTACATGGTGGCCCGCCAGCCCGACGAAATCCGCTACCATCTCGAGGAATTCCTCACGCTCGAGGATTCGGGCTGGAAGGGCCGCCGCAAGTCGGCGATGGTCGCCGACCGCTACCGCGCGGCCTTTGCCCGCGAGGCGATCAACGGGCTGGCCGAAATCGACAGCGTGCGCATTCATGCGCTGGCGCTCGACGGCGAACCGATCGCCTCGATGATCGTGTTCGTCTCCTCGGGCGAGGCCTGGACCTGGAAGACCGCCTACAACGAGACCTACGCGCATTACTCCCCTGGCAAGCTGCTGGTCGACCGGCTGACCGAGTGGCATCTCGACGACCTCAACATACGGCGCACGGATTCCTGCGCGGTGCCGGATCATCCGGTGATGAGCCGCATGTGGACGGAGCGGGAAGCCATGGGCACGATGGTCATCGGCCTCCACTCCAGGCACGACCGCGACGTCCGGCAGGTGGCGACCCAGCTCCACATCTACCGCAACACCCGAAACATCGCCCGTCTGCTGCGCGAAAAGATCCGCGGCATGGCCCGCCGCTGATCGGCCCGGCTAGTCCGGCCGCTCGCCCTCCCTGGCTTCCAGGATGGCCCGGTCCCTCAGGACCCGCCTGATCACCTTGCCGGTGGTGGTCAGGGGCAGGCTGTCGACGAACTCGATCTCGCGCGGATATTCATGCGCCGACAGCCGCGTCTTGACCCAGTCGCGCACCGCCGCCGCCAGATCGGCGCCCGCCTCGAAGCCGGGCGCCGCCACGATATAGGCCTTGACGATCTCGGTCCGCATCCTGTCCGGCTTGCCCACCACGGCGGCCAGCGCCACGGCGGGATGGCCGGTCAGGCAATCCTCGATCTCGCCTGGGCCGATCCGGTAGCCGGACGAGGTGATGACATCGTCGTCGCGGCCGAAGAACGAGAAATATCCGTCGCTGTCGACGACCCCCTGGTCGCCGGTCAGCATCCAGTCTCCGATGAACTTGGCCCTGGTCGCCTCCTCGTTCTGCCAGTAGCCCAGGAACATCACCGGGTCCGGGCGCCGGACGGCGATCTGGCCGGAGGTTCCGTTGGCCACGACCTGTCCCCGATCGTCGATGACGGCGACCTGGTGGCCGGCGACGGGCTTGCCGATGGCGCCGCCGCGGCTCACGCCCAGTCGGGCGCTGGACGACAGCACCAGGTTGCATTCGGTCTGGCCGTAGAATTCGTTGATGGTCAGGCCCAGCACCTTCTTCGCCCAGTCATAGGTTTCCCGGCCGAGCGCCTCGCCGCCGGATCCGACCGTGCGCAGGTCGAGCCGGTGGCGCGACAGCGGGTCGGCCACCGTGCGCATGATCCTGAGCGCGGTCGGCGGAATGAAGGCGTTGCGGACCTTCATCTCCGCCATGATCCGGTAGGCCAGTTCCGGATCGAATTTCTGCGCCCGCGACGAGACCACCGGCACGCCGAGCAGCAATCCGGGCAGCAGCACATTCAGAAGGCCGCCGGCCCAGGCCCAGTCCGCCGGGGTCCAGAGCTTGTCGCCGGGCTGCGGCATGAATTCATGGTGGGTCTGCACCCCGGGAACATGGCCGATCAGCACGCGGTGGCCGTGCAGCGCGCCCTTCGGCGGTCCGGTGGTGCCCGAGGTGAAGATCATCATCGCCGGATCCTCGGCCCGGGTCTCTACCCCCACGGGCGCATCGGAATGGCCGTTCTCCAGGGCGGCGAAGCCGACCGCCTCAACCCCGTCGCCGGAAGCGTCGCCCGCGTCCTCGCCCGTGACGACGACGGCGCGAAGTTCGCCCAGCCGGGGCGCGATCGCAGCCACCTTGTCGCGACCGTCCGAGGTGGTCACCAGCACCTTCGCGCCCGATGCGGCCAGCCTGTGCTCGACCGCTTCAACGCCGAACAACAGCGCCAGCGGCACCGCGATGGCGCCCAGCTTGTAGATGGCGACATGGGCGATGGCGGTCTCGAATCCCTGCGGCAGCATCAGCGCAACCCGGTCGCCACGCGCCACGCCGAGCGACGCAAGTCCCCGGGCAAAGGCATTCGACCGCCGCGCCAGTTCCCCATAGGTCAATCGATCGTGGTAGCCCTCTGGCTGGAAATGCTCCAGGCAGATCCGGTCCGGCTCGCTTGCCGCCCAGGCGTCCGAGACGGCCTGGCCGATGTTGAAGATCTCGGGGACATCCCATTCAAACCGTGAGGTGATGTCTTCGAGTGTCTGTCCGGCTGGCAGCAGCATGAGTGACGATCCTTGCACGGGCGCCCTGGCTCTCCCGCGCCGCTCCGATGAGCGAAGCGGACCAGGCGCCGGACCATCTCCTATCAGGCGGCAGGGCCGGATTGAAGAGCCGAGCCGTTTTTGCCGCCGGCCCCTGTCCCGGCCGGACAAGCCACGACCCGGTTTGACATTCATCAAGGCGAACCGGCCGGATGAGCCTATGCTGGCTTCGAAGGGTGAATATGGCTTCAGATCCGAGGACCCGAACGCATGCCCAGAAAATCCACCCGATTGAAGGCGGTCGAGACGACGCCGCCGGAGACCCGCTCGCTTCCGGTCCGGACAGCGCCGCAAAAGCGACCCTATGCCGACATTGACCGGATCCTGCGCGGCGCCTTCGCGCGGGCGACCGGCGGCGTGTCGCCCTTCGGCCTGGCCGAAACCTGGACCGACTGGGCGCTGCATCTCTCCCGCGCGCCCGGCCGGCAGTTGGAGCTGGCCGAGCACGGCCGTGACAACCTCCTCAAGCTGATGGATTTCAGCGCCAAGTCCATGGCCGGCGGATCGCCGGCGGCGCCCTTTGCGCCCAAGGACTACGACCACCGCTTCACCGATGCCGGATGGCGACAGGCGCCCTTCAGCCTGTGGCAGCAGGGATTTCTGGCCGCCCAGGACTGGTGGGATCATGCGACCGACGAGGTCCGCGGCCTGCGCCGGCAGGATTCCGACCGCACCCGGTTCCTGGTGCGCCAGATGCTCGACACCGTCTCGCCCTCGAATTTTCCGTGGCTCAACCCGGAGATCATCGCCCGGACATCCGCGACCGGCGGCCGCAATCTGGTCGAAGGCGCGGTCCATGCCGCCGAGGACATGCTGCACACGCTGAGCCAGGTGCACACGCCGCCGCCGGATGGCTACAAGCCGGGCAAGGACCTGGCCTGCACCCCGGGCAGCGTCGTCTATCGCAACGACATTTTCGAGCTGCTGCAATACACGCCGCAAACCGGGGAGGTGCGGTCCGAGCCGGTGCTGATCGTGCCGGCCTGGATCATGAAATACTACATCCTCGATCTCTCGCCGCACAATTCGCTGATCAACTACCTGGTCGGACAGGGGTTCACCGTGTTCGCGATTTCCTGGTGCAACCCCACCGCCGACCAGCGCGAACTGTCGCTCGAGGACTACCGCAAGCGCGGGGTGATGGCGGCGCTGGATGCGATCGGCGCCATCGTGCCGGGGCGGAAGATCCACGCCAACGGCTATTGCCTGGGCGGCACCATGCTCGCCATCGCCGCGGCCGCCATGGCGCGCGACCATGACGACCGGCTCGCCAGCATCACGCTGATGGCCGCCCAGGTGGATTTCTCGGAAGCCGGCGAGCTGCTTCTGTTCCTCGACGAGAGCCAGGTCGCGTTTCTCGAGGACATGATGTGGGATCAGGGCTATCTCGACCGGCCGCAAATGGCGCGCGCCTTCGCCTCCATCCGCGCCGAGGACCTGATCTACACCCGCGCGGTGCAGCGCTATTTCCTCGGCCGGGAGGACCTTCCCACCGATATCGGCGTCTGGAACACCGACACCACGCGCATGCCGGCGCGCATGCATTCGGAATATCTGCGCGGCCTGTTTCTCGAGAACCGGCTGACCGCCGGGCGCTTCGCCGTCGAGGGTCGGGTGATCGCGCTCAAGGACATCTCCGCGCCGATGTTCGTGGTCGGAACCGAGACCGATCATATCGCGCCGTGGAAATCGGTCTACAAGACCCGGCTATTCACCGACGGCGATCTGACTTTCGTGCTGACCAGCGGCGGCCACAATGGCGGCATCCTTTCCGAACCGGGGCACCCGCGCCGTCACTACCGCATCGGCCATCGGCCGGCGGACGCGCTGTATGTCGATCCCGACAGTTGGCTGGCTGAGGTGGAGCCGCGGCAGGGGTCGTGGTGGCCGGAGTGGATCGACTTTCTGTCGCGGCAAAGCTCGGGCAAGGGCGGGCCGCCGCCGATGGGTGCGCCGGCAAGCGGTTACAAGCCGCTCGAACCGGCGCCGGGCCATTACATTCACCAGACCTGAAGCGGCGGGACCGCGGATCTTGGCTTCACCCATCCGCGGGATCCGGGGCTGCGCCCCGCATCCCGCTTTCCGGCCGGACCCGGTCGCGCACAGAGACATGCGTCCGGGCCTGCATCGCGGGGTCCCGGACGCCCGAAGAGAAGAGGAGACCGCATGTCGGACATGATCAAGAGCCTCACCGAGCGCATTCGCGCGCTTGAGGCGGAACTGGAGACCGAACTTGAAAACCGCCGGGCGGATCTGACCTACCGGATCGAGAACGGCCGCGCCGTCTTCGACGCAGAGGTCGCCCGCCGCCAGGCCGAGTTTCGCGTCAACCTGGTCAAATATGTCCGCCATGCGCCGCTGATGACCATGCTGACGGCGCCGCTGATCTATGGCGTGATCTTCCCGCTGCTGTTCCTGGATCTGTTGGTGAGCCTCTATCAGGCCGTCTGCTTTCCGGTCTACGGCATCGACAAGGTCAGGCGCGGCGATCACATCGTGTTCGACCGCCAGCGGCTGCACTATCTCAATAGCCTGGAAAAGCTCAACTGCGTCTATTGTTCCTATGGAAACGGCCTGCTCGCCTATGCCAGCGAGATCGCCTCGCGGACCGAAGCCCACTGGTGCCCGATCAAGCATGCGCAGCGGCTGGCGGCGACCCACCGCCGCTATGCGGACTTCGCCGACTATGGCGACGCCGAGGGCTACAGGCAAAGGATCGAGGCTGCGCGGCGGAAAGGCTGAGCCTGCGGGCACCCCCGAAACAGCGCCGGCGTCGCCTTTGCACCGGGTCAGGCGGTGTCGCCCGGGGGACCAGGCAGTGTTCGTCCGGCGGCGGTTGGTGGGGATGGCTGGTGGCAGGGCCCGGGAAAGGCTGGTGCCCCCTTCCGGACTCGAACCGGAACTCCTTTCGGAACCGCATTTTGAGTGCGGCGCGTCTACCAATTCCGCCAAAGGGGCGCCGCGCCGGGATGACCGGCTTGGACGGCGGGACTATAGTCGGCGATTTGTTCCGGTCAAACGCTTTTTGCCGAATTCCGCCGCCATGGATCAATATCGCGCCGCGCGGGCCGGACGCTGTTTACCCGGCCCCGCTTTCCAATTAAGAGGCAGCCATTGCCGATGTCCGAGAAGAAGGCTCTCCATGCTGCGCAGACTGTATGACTGGACCATGTCGCTGGCCGCCACACGGCATGCCGAAAAGGGGCTGTTCGCGGTGTCTTTCGCGGAAAGCTCGTTCTTCCCGATCCCGCCCGACGTGCTGCTCATTCCGATGACGCTGGCCAAGCCGCAGAGCTGGTTCCGCATTGCCCTGATCTGCACGGTCGCATCGGTCCTGGGCGCCTTCGTCGGCTACGCCATCGGCATGTTCCTCTACGAGAGCATCGGGGTCTGGCTGCTGGAGGCCTATGGCGCTGCCGAGAAATTCGAGAAGATCTCGGAGTGGTACAACACCTGGGGCGGATGGGGGGTCCTGTTCGCCGCGATCACGCCGTTTCCCTACAAGGTGCTGACGATCTTTTCGGGCGCCACCGGTCTCAATCTCCTGGTCTTCGCGGTTGTGAGCGTGGTCGGGCGCTCCTTCCGGTTCTTCCTGGTCACCTGGCTCCTGTCCAGGTTCGGCGAGCCGATCCGGACATTCATCGAGAAGTATCTCGGCCTTCTTTTCACCCTGTTCATGGTGCTTCTGATCGGCGGTTTCTATGCAATCAAATATGTGTTCTGATCATGTTCAAGTCTGATCTCTCCCTTCCCGCGGCGCTCGTGTCGAGAACGGTGGCGGCGCTGTTCCTGGCCATCGCCATGGCGGCGGTCGTCGGCATGGCTCTGGGTTTCGAGCACATCGGCGGCTACATTCCCTGCGCGCTGTGCCTGTCCCAGCGCATCCCCTATTACATCGGCGCCCCGCTGATGCTGCTGGCCGCGCTGATCTCGGTCGCGGGCGGTCCGTCCTGGGCGGTGCGCGCCCTGCTGGGCGTCGGCGGCCTGCTGATGCTCTATGGCCTCGGCATCGCCATCTATCATTCCGGCGTCGAATGGCACTGGTGGCAGGGTCCGACCTCCTGCGCGACCTCGGCCAACGCCGTGACCACCGACGCGGGATCCCTGCTGGGCGATCTGAGCTCGAAGAAGCCGCCATCCTGCGACGAGGCAGCCTTCCGGATGCTGGGATTGTCCTTCGCCGGCTGGAACGTGCTGGTCAGCGCCGCCCTTGCGCTGGTGGCGTTCCGCGCCGCGATGACGAAAGGCTGATGCCTGCCGCGTGAGTGATTTGGACGACGGTGTCCCTGCAGTCGCCGGGGCGCCGCACGCCGTTACGGCTGCAGCTCGACGTCCCAGTAGAGATAGTCCATCCAGCTCTCGTGCAGGAAATTGGGCGGGAACATCCGCCCGTTGTTGTGCAGGTCCTGCACGCTCGGCCGGTAGGGCTTCTGCTGCGGGAACATGCCTGCCTGCTTGGGCATCATTCCGCCCTTCTTGAGGTTGCAGGGGGAGCAGGCGGCGACCACGTTCTCCCAGGTCGTTTCCCCGCCGCACCGGCGCGGGACGACATGGTCGAAGGTCAGTTCATGCGGCGAGCCGCAATACTGGCATTCGAACCGGTCGCGCAGGAACACGTTGAAGCGGGTAAAGGCCGGGAAGCGCGAGGGCTTGATGTAGGTCTTCAGGCACACCACGCTCGGCAGCCGCATCGAAAATGTCGGCGACGACACCGCGTGATCATATTCGGCCACGATCTGCACCCGGTCGAGGAAGACAGCCTTGACGGCATCCTGCCACGACCACAGCGACAGCGGATAGTAACTCAATGGCCTGTAGTCAGCATTCAAGACGAGCGCTGGCAAGGACTGCGGGGATACATAAATCGTCAAGAGGCTCTCCTGAGCGATAGCGATTCGGCATCTGCAGGGACCATATTAGGCCCGTCGTGACAGGATTGTGAAGCACCTGCATTTCAAATGTTGAATTGGACCCGGAACGGCGCAATTCAGGCGCTCAGCGGCATTGTGTCGCGCCGCATGACTTCGGCGTAATAGGCCCACAGCAGCCGCGCCGCCACGCCGCGCCACGGGCTCCATTGCAGCGCCAGCTCCGCCAGGCGCCGGGACTGCGGCCGGCCGTCAAGGCCGAGCGCATGCGCGGCGGCGCTCTGCAGCGCCACGTCGCCGGCGGGAAAGATGTCCGGGTGTCCGGCGCAGAACAACAGGTAGACTTCCGCCGTCCAGGGCCCCACGCCCTTGATCGCCGTCAGCGCGCCGATCGCCACCGGTCCCTCGAGCGCGCAGAGATGGTCGAGATCGAGCGCGCCGGACAGCACGGCCGCGCCAACGCGCTGCAACGTCTCGGCCTTGGCGCGCGACAGGCCCGCCGCCCGCAGGGCTTCGGGCGACAGGGCGGCAACCGCCGCAGGGCTGATCTCTCCCGCCGCCAGTTCCAGCTTCCGCCACAGCGCATTGGCGCTGGCCTTCGACACCATCTGCGACAGGATGATTTCAGTCAGGGGGGCATATCCGGGTGGCTTGCGCCGCAACGGCACGGGTCCGGCGAGCGGAATCACCCGGGCCAGGCGCGCGTCGCAGTCCGTGAGCGCCGCAAGGCCTTCGGCGATATCGTCGGCGCTGTCGATCCGGCGCATGCTCCTCGCTCCCCTCGCCCCGGCCCGCCGCCCGGCCCCGTGACGGGACCGGTGACGCGGCAGGGAAAAAATGACATGAAACACCATGCAGGACGCCAAAGCCACCGCAAACAATGCCCCCCGACCGCCGACCGTCCGCTTCGCGCCGAGCCCGAACGGCCTGCTCCATGTCGGCCATGCGCGGTCGGCGCTTCTCAACGCGCGCTTCGCCCGCGACCATGGCGGCGCGTTCCTGCTGCGCATCGAGGATATCGACCTGACACGGGCGCGCCCCGAATTCGAGGCGGCGATTTTTGAAGATCTCGCCTGGCTCGGCCTCGAATGGTCCGCCCCGGTGCGCCGCCAGTCGGAGCATTTCGCCGACTACGAGGCGGCGCTCGCCGACCTCACCAGGCTGGAACTGGTCTACCCGGCCTTCCTGAGCCGCGCCGAAGCCGCCGAGCGGGTCCGCGACGCCGAAGCCGCGGGCCGGCCCTGGCCGCGCGATCCAGACGGCGCGCCGCATTACCCGGGCAGCGACCGCACCCTTTCATCCGCGCAGCGCCGCCGGCGTATCGAGGACGGCGAACCGCATGCCTGGCGGCTCGATATGAGGGCGGCGCTCGCGGGCCTCGGCGCGCCGCTGTCCTGGGAGGAGGCCGGCGCCGGGCCTCGGGGAGAGACCGGGCTCATCGCCGCCGATCCCGCCGCCTGGGGTGATGTCGTTCTGGCCCGGCGCGACGTTCCCACGAGCTATCACCTGGCGGTCACCGTCGACGACGCGATCCAGGGCATCACCGACGTCATTCGTGGGCAAGATCTCTTCGCCGCGACGTCGGTGCACCGGCTGATTCAGCAGCTTCTCGGACTGCCGGCGCCGCGGTACCGCCACCATGGGCTGGTGCTGGACAAAGACGGACGCAAGCTCTCCAAGAGCGACGGCGCGACCTCGATCGCCTCGCTGAGGGAGAAGGGCGCCACGCCGGCCGACATCATCCGGATGGCCGGACTGGAGCCGGAGCCGCAAGCCTAGGTCGGCCGGACCATCCGCTTGAAGACGGCAAGCAGCAGCAGGATCGCGAAGGACACGGCGATCGCGGCCGGGATAATCATCGCCGAGGGAACACGCCCGAAGGGAATGAGATCGACCGCATTGAGGCCGAGGAAGAAGCCGGCCAGGAGCACGATCATGTTGCCCAAGGGGCCAAACCCGAGCGCCCCGAGCACCGAATCCATGGCGTTGCCGACGAAGAACGACGCCGCCACCGACAGCGCCACGAAATACATCATCATGTCTGAAGACAATCCGGCGAACATGAGCCAATCTCCCTTTCAGCCGCGCCTGCGCACCTGACGCAAATTAGCATGGTAAACGCGGGCCGGAAGGCTGATCGCCAATCTGGCTTAATCGTTAACCTTCGCGGCCGCGCTTTCCTGCGCCCTTCTGGCACGGTCGCGCGCCTTGAGGATCGCCGCGTTGATCTCGGCGCCGAGGATGAAGATGGCCGCGACGATGTAGAGAAACACCAGCGCGATCATGATCGAGGCGAGGCCGGCATAGGTGGAGACGTAGGTCGCGAATTCCTGCAGGTAGCGCGCGAACATCATGGCCCCCGTAATCCAGGCGATCACCGTGACGCCTATGCCCGGCAGCACGTCGATCAGCCGGCGCTTGCCGTCGGGCAGCCAGAGATGGGAGAACACCAGGCCGATGATCAGGACGGTCGCCGCGACAAGGATGCGCCAGTTGTCGACCGCCGCGATCAATGTGCCCATCCAGGGCGCGAACTGCCGCGCCAGTTTGAGCGCCAGCGGCGCCAGCACCAGGAGGAAGCTGATCGAGATGATGACCATCACCGCGACGACGACAAAGCCCAGGCTCTGCGCCCGGGTCACATACCAGGCCCGGGTCTCCGTCACCCGGTAGGCACGGTTGAGCGAAACCCTGAGCGCCTCCACGCCGTTGGCGGAGAAAAACGCCGCCGCAAGCACCGAGATCGTCAAAAGCCCGCCGCGCTCCACCGTGAGAACCTCGATCACCTCGCGCGAGATCGGGGCGGCGATGGTCTCGGGCCATGTGTCGAAAATCAGGTGCGAGGCCGTCTCGGCATAGGCCTCGGCGCCCAGGAAGCTCGCCAGCGCGGTGCCGAAGATCATGAACGGGAACAATGCCATCAGCACCGACAGGGCCACATGGCTGGCCATCGCCCAGCCGTCATCATTGTTGAAATGCGTCACTGCGTCCATGACGACCGTGCGGAAACGTTTCAATGATCACTCCTGTAATGGCCGTTCATTGGCCGGTCCGGCATTGTCAGTCCTGACTGATTATGGGATCTGAAGCCTCTCGGGAACAGGGGCAGACCGCACAATGACCGATTCTGACAAAGCAAGAACGATCCTGATCACCGGCTGTTCCAGCGGGATCGGCGCCCATTGCGCCCGGGCGCTCAAGGCGGAGGGCTGGCAGGTCATCGCCTCGGCGCGCAGCCAGGCCGATATCGACGACCTCCGGGCCGCCGGACTCGAGGCCTATCGCCTTGATTACGCCGAACCGGCCAGCATCGCCGAGTTCTTCGAACGCGCCATGACCGCCACGTCGGGGCGCTGTGACGCGCTCTTCAACAATGGCGGCTACGGTCAGGTCGGCGCCCTCGAGGACCTCCCGGTCGAGGCGCTGCGGGCCCAGTTCGAGACCAATTTCTTCGGCTATCACGATCTCACCCGCAGGGTCATCCCGGTGATGCGGGAGCAGGGCCACGGCCGCATCGTGCAGTGCTCGTCGATCCTGGGCCTGGTCCCCATGCGGTTTCGCGGCGCCTACAATGCGTCCAAGCACGCGCTGGAAGGCTATTCGGTGACTTTGGCGATGGAGCTTCAGGGCTCCGGCATCCATGTCAGCCTGATCGAGCCGGGGGCCATCGCCAGCCGCTTCCGGGCCAATGCGCTCGAACAGTTCCATCGCAGCATCGACATTGACGCCTCGGTCCACCGCAGCGACTACCAGGACCAGTTGCGCCGCCTGGAGAAGCAGGAATCCTCCACCAGCGGCAAGCTCGGTCCCGACGCCGTGCACAAGGTCCTGCGCCACGCCCTGACCTCTCCTCGCCCGCGCTACCACTACCCGGTCACAAGGGAGGCGAAGCTGGGCGTCATCGCCCGCAGGCTGCTGCCCGCCCGGCTTTTCTACCCCTGGCTGGCCCGGCAGACCTGACCCTTTGCGCAGCCCGCCCGACAGAATGGACATGCCGGCAAAACCGCCTATGTTCCACCCCATGATCCACAAGGAAACCGCTTGATGTCGTCTGTCACCTATGTCCTGTCCATCCTCGTCATGCTGTCCGTGGCGGTCGTGCTGGTGCGCGGCCTGGTCAACATGGCGCGCGGCGGCTCCGGCAATCTCTCCAACAAGCTGATGCAGGCCCGCGTGATCCTGCAATTCGTCGCCGTGGTGCTGATCGTCGCCACCCTGTGGCTCACCGGCGGCGGCCGCTGACCTGTGTCGCGCCGGTCGCGATCCCTCGGCGCGGCGGCTTGAAATCTCAATCGGAAGGCATGCCCAATGGTCAAGCTCAACAAGATCTACACCCGGACCGGGGATGACGGCACCACCGGCCTGGTCTCGGGCAAGCGGCGTCCGAAATACGACCTGCGGATCGAGGCCTACGGCACGGTCGACGAGGCCAATGCGGTCATCGGCCTGGCGCGGCTGCACACAGCCTCCCTGCCCGCGCTCGACGCCATGCTGATGCGCATCCAGAACGACTGTTTCGATCTCGGCGCCGATCTCGCCACGCCCGACACCGGCGAGCCCCCGGCCTATGAACCCTTGCGGATCGTCGACGCCCAGGTGACCCGCATCGAGACCGACATCGACACGCTCAACGCCGATCTGGAGCCGCTCAACTCCTTCGTCCTGCCGGGCGGCTCCGATGCGGCCGCCTATCTGCATCTGGCCCGCACGGTCGCGCGCCGCGCCGAACGGCTGATCGTCGAGCTCGCCGATCGCGACGGCGAGACGGTCAGTCCGGCCGCGATCCGCTTCATCAACAGGCTGTCGGATTTCTTTTTCGTCGCCGCCCGCTGGGTCAATGACCGCGGCCGCGCCGATGTGCTTTGGGTTCCGGGAAAAAACCGCTAGCTTGCCGGCCTGCGGCCCGCAGCCGCTGTGGCCAGGGGGAAATCCGCAATGTTCATTCCGCTGCATGATGCCAATGATCTCAAGCACATCAAGCTGCAATGGGTGACCTGGTCGCTGATCGCCATCAATGTGATTGTCTGGCTGGTGACCGGCCTTGCCGGGGATGACAGCGAGTTCACCAACGCCGCATTCCTGGGCTTGGGATTCATCCCCTCGGTGGTCAACGACATTGCCGAACTGCCCGCTTCGCTGATCCTCGTGCCCGAAGATGCGACCTATGTCACCTACAGCTTCCTGCATGGAAACCTGATTCATCTGGGCTCGAACATGCTGTTTCTGTGGGTTTTCGGCGACAATGTCGAAGACGCCATGGGACATATCCGGTTTCTGATCTTCTATATCCTCTGCGCCGCGGCCGGGGCCTTCATGCACGGGCTGCTCCTGCCCGATTCGGAGGGACCGCTGATCGGCGCGTCCGGGGCGGTCGCGGGCGTCGTCGCCGCCTATCTCATGCTGCATCCGCGGGTCCGGGTCTGGGTGCTGGTGCTCGGCCGCATCCCGCTGCCCCTGCCCGCCTTCATCCCGCTGCTGTTCTGGGTCGTGTTCCAGTTCTTCATGGTGATCACGGACCTTGACGGCGAAGTGTCCTGGGGCGCCCATATCGGCGGCATCCTTGCCGGCGCGCTTCTGGTGCTGGTCCTGCGCCGGTCGGGCGTTCCGCTGTTTGACCGGACCATCGACACGCCGAAGGCGGTGGTCCACAAAACCCCGCACCCCGAACCGTCCAAAGCCCCCGCGCGCGCCCCGCCGCCCAAATGGGGTCGTTAGCGCCGGCCCGGGTGGCGGGCACTGTCGAATTGACGTGAGCGTCAACGTCTTTTATGCCGCGTTGCAGAATCTCCTGCGCCGCAGCGATTGAATTTGGAGAAAAATCGCGTATCCATGTCGCCAATCGGCTATCCGGCAGGCGGCGTCGCAGGCAAAGTCCGGATCAACGACCTGCTTCCCGGGCGTTCCAGGGTGTGCAGGACAGGGCCGGAGACAGTAGGCCAAGCTAAGTGAGGAAGGCAAACCGATGAAAATTCTCGTGCCGGTCAAGCGGGTTGTTGACTACAACGTCAAGATCCGGGTCAAACCAGATGGCAGCGGCGTCGATCTCGCCAATGTGAAGATGTCGATGAATCCGTTTGACGAAATCGCCGTCGAGGAAGCCCTGCGCCTCCGCGAGTCCGGCAAGGCGACCGAAGTGATCGCGGTGTCGATCGGCGCCGCCAAGTCGGAAGAGACGCTGCGCACGGCGCTCGCCATGGGCGCCGACCGGGCGATCCTGGTCGAGGCCGACGGCGTGATCGAGCCGCTGGCGGTCGCCAAGATCCTCAAGGCCATCGTCGGCGAGGAAAATCCGGACATGGTGATCCTCGGCAAGCAGGCGATCGACGACGACGCCAACCAGACCGGCCAGATGCTGTCGGCTCTGCTCGGCTGGGGCCAGGCCACCTTCGCCTCCAAGGTCGAGATCGGCGACGGCTCGGCCGACGTGACCCGCGAAGTCGACGGCGGCCTGCAGACCATCTCGGTCAAGCTTCCGGCCATCGTCACCACCGACCTGCGCCTCAACGAGCCGCGCTACGCTTCGCTGCCCAACATCATGAAGGCCAAGAAGAAGCCGCTCGACAAGAAAACCGCCGCCGATTACGGCGTCGACATCGCGCCGCGCCTCGAGGTCATCAAGACCGAGGAGCCGGGCGGCCGCAAGGCCGGCGTCAAGGTCGGCTCCGTGGCCGAACTCGTCGACAAGCTCAAGAACGAAGCAGGCGTGCTGTAAGCGCGGTACAGGGAGATATATTCATGGCCATTCTCATCATAGCCGAACACGACCACGCCTCGCTGTCCGACCAGACCGCCAAGGCCGTCAGCGCCGCCACCCAGATCGGCGGCGACATCCATGTCCTCGTCGCCGGCAAGAACGCCAAGCCGGCCGCCGAGGCGGCGGCCAAGCTTGACGGCGTCTCCAAGGTCCTCCTGGCCGAAGGCGACGAATACGCCAACCGGCTGGCCGAACCGCTGGCGGCCCTGGCGGTCTCGCTGGCCGACGGCTACGACACGCTGATGGCGCCCGCCACCACGAGCGGCAAGAACGTCATGCCGCGGGTCGCGGCCCTTCTCGACGTCATGCAGATCTCGGACATCATCGAGGTCATCGCCGCCGACACGTTCAAGCGGCCGATCTATGCCGGCAACGCGCTGCAGACCGTGCGCTCGACCGACGCCAAGCGCGTCATCACCGTGCGCACCGCCTCCTTCCAGGCGGCCGGCGAAGGCGGATCGGCCTCGGTCGAAACCGTGTCCTCGGCCGGCGATCCGGGCCTGTCGTCCTTCGTCAAGGACGCGATCGCCACCAGCGACCGCCCGGAACTGACTTCCGCGAAGATCATCATCTCCGGCGGCCGCGCGCTCGGCTCGTCCGAGAAGTTCCTCAGCGTCATCCTGCCGGTGGCCGACAAGCTGGGCGCCGCCGTCGGCGCCTCGCGCGCCGCCGTCGACGCGGGCTACGCGCCCAACGACTGGCAGGTCGGACAGACCGGCAAGGTGGTCGCGCCCGATCTCTACATCGCCTGCGGCATCTCCGGCGCCATCCAGCACCTGGCCGGCATGAAGGACTCCAAGGTCATCGTCGCCATCAACAAGGATGAGGAAGCGCCGATCTTCCAGGTCGCCGATTACGGCCTGGTCGCCGACCTGTTCGAGGCCCTTCCCGAGCTTGAAAAGGCGCTCTGAGAAGTCAATAATCGCATTGAGACCATTGGCCGGGCTGGACGTCTCCATCCCGGCCATTTAGGTTCAGGGCTCGGGCAGGCTCGCTCAGAAGCATCCGGCAGCATCCTAAAATCAGTCAGGCGGGACAAATGGGCAACCAGATCAAGAGTGTCGGCATTATCGGCGCGGGACAGATGGGCGGCGGGATCGCGCATGTCTGCGCCATGGCGGGCTACGATGTCTATGTTCATGACACCTCGGCGGACACGCTTCAGACCATGCTCGCCACCATCAGCGGCAATCTCGCCCGGCAGGTGGCGTCGGGCAAGACCACCGAGGCCGAGCGCGAGGCGGCGCTGGCCCGCATCAGGTTCGTTCCAGCGATGAGCGGCCTGGCGACGATGGATCTGGTCATCGAGGCCGCCACCGAGGACGAGACGGTCAAGCGCAAGATCTACCAGCAGCTCTGCCCGCTGCTCAATCCCGAGGCGATCCTCGCCACCAACACCTCGTCGCTGTCGATCACCCGCCTGGCGTCGGCCACCGACAGGCCGGAACGCTTCATCGGCATCCATTTCATGAATCCCGTGCCGGTGATGAAGCTCGTCGAGCTGGTGCGCGGCATCGCCACCGAGGACGAGACCTTCCAGGCGGCGCGCGGCTTCGTCGACTCGCTCGACAAGACCATCACCGTGACCGAGGATTTCCCCGCCTTCATCGTCAACCGCATCCTGCTGCCGATGATCAACGAGGCGATCTACACGCTCTACGAAGGCGTCGGCACCGTCGAGGCGATCGACACCGCCATGAAGCTTGGCGCCAACCATCCGATGGGGCCGCTGCAACTGGCCGATTTCATCGGCCTCGACACCTGCCTGTCGATCATGCAGGTGCTCCACGACGGCCTCGCCGATTCCAAGTACCGGCCCTGTCCGCTGCTGGTCAAATATGTCGAGGCCGGCTGGCTCGGCCGCAAGTCCGGCCGCGGCTTCTACGATTATCGCGGCGACGTGCCCGTCCCAACCCGCTAGAGCAGGCGATGCAAGCCAATGCCCTCCGCCGCGGCATGAACCTGTGGCCGCCGCTGCTGTTCGCCGGCATCCGGATCCGCCGCATCAGCGATGATTTCCGCGCCGTCGATGTCGAGCTGCGCGAGCGCTTCTACAACAGGAACTATGTCGGCTGCCATTTCGGCGGTTCGCTGTTCGCCATGACCGATCCGTTCTGGATGATGATGGTGATGCGCAATCTCGACCTGAGCTACACGGTCTGGGACAGGTCCGCGACGATCGATTTCCTGCGTCCCGGACGCGGCACCGTGCGAGCCGAATTCCGGCTCGACGCCCAGGCCCTCGACGACATCCGCACCAACACCGCGGCCGAGGACGCGAGATACCTCAAGACCTTCTCCGTCGACATCGTCAATGACGATGCGCAGACCGTAGCGCGGGTCACCAAGACCCTGCACATCCGGCGCAAGCCCGACACAAGGAGCCGCATCGGCGGGTGACCGGGCGCGCCGTCCTTCGCGCCGTGGCCGGCGTCAATGCAGATTCATTTATATAAAACATATTGAATATAGATTTTGAAATTGCTATATCTGCGCCATGAGGCCGCTGGATGCCCAGCGGCGCAGGGCTTGGCCCGATCGAACACGAAGGAAATCTAACATGGCGCTTGATCGCATCATTCTGGCATTCGCGGGATTCATGGTTCTCTTGTCGGTGGCGCTGGGCATCTATGTCTCGCCCTACTGGTTCCTCCTGACCGTCTTTGTCGGTCTGAACCTGATCCAGTCCTCGTTCACCGGCTTCTGCCCGGCCGCCATCATCTTCAAGAAGCTGGGCGCCAAGCCCGGCTGCGCGTTCAACTGATCCGCTCACAGGCAGGACACAGCGCCG
>NZ_JRJG01000025.1 GCF_000759435.1 Hoeflea sp. BAL378 | reverse complement strand
GCCGCGGCGACGCCGGCCGCCATGTCCATCGTGCTCGCGCTCAGCCTGTGCCATTTCCTCAACGACACGATGCAGTCCATGCTCTCGGCCATCTATCCGATGCTGAAGGCCAATTACGCGCTCACCTTCGGCCAGATCGGGC
Source organism: Hoeflea sp. BAL378 (assembly GCF_000759435.1). Lineage (GTDB taxonomy): Bacteria > Pseudomonadota > Alphaproteobacteria > Rhizobiales > Rhizobiaceae > Hoeflea. The sequence goes on along the minus strand of NZ_JRJG01000025.1, from coordinate 17,763 downwards.
TCTTGACCTTTACCTTCCAGTTCACCGCCTCGCTGCTGCAGCCGGTGATCGGCGCCTATACCGACAAGCGTCCGGTGGGCTACGCGCTGCCCGTGGGCATGGGATTCACCTTTGCCGGCCTGATGCTGCTGGCGGTGGCCGGCCATTACTGGCTGCTGCTTGCCGCCGCCTCGCTGGTCGGGCTCGGCTCCGCCGTGTTCCATCCCGAATCCTCGCGCATCGCCCGGCTCGCCTCGGGCGGCAAGCACGGCACGGCGCAGTCGATCTTCCAGCTCGGCGGCAATTTCGGCACCGCCGCCGGCCCGTTGCTCGCGGCCTTCATCGTGGTGCCCGGCGGGCAGTCGAGCGTCGCCTGGTTCTGCCTCGCTGCCTTGTGCGGCATGGTGATCCTGACCTGGGTCAGCCGCTGGTACGGCAATTACCGCCGCGCCGCCGCCGGCCGTCCCTCCGTGTCGACCCTGCTTGCTCACAGCCGCCGGCGGGTGATCTTCACGCTTGGCGTGCTGGCGCTGCTGGTGTTCACCAAGAACATCTATATGGCAAGCTTTACAAGCTATTACACCTTTTACGTCATCCATCGGTTTGACGTTACGGTGCAGGACGCGCAGTTGCTGCTGTTCCTGTTCCTGGGCGCCGCTGCCGTGGGCACGATCGCCGGCGGGCCGATCGGCGACCGCATCGGCACCAAGTCGGTGATCTGGGTGTCGATCCTGGGCGTGCTGCCCTTCACCCTGATGCTGCCCTATGCCGACCTGTTCTGGACCTCGGTGCTGACCGTCATCATCGGCATGGTGCTGGCCTCGGCGTTCCCGGCCATCGTCGTCTTCGCCCAGGAGATGGTGCCCGGCCGTGTCGGGCTGATCGCCGGCCTGTTCTTCGGCTTCGCCTTCGGCATGGGCGGCATCGCCGCGGCGGTGCTGGGGCAGATCGCCGACATCAAGGGCATCGAATATGTCTACAATGTCTGTTCCTACCTGCCGTTCCTGGGGCTTCTGACCATCTTCCTGCCCAGGCAGCGGCGGACGGCATAGGAGCGGGCCGCGCCCTCGGTCCAAATAGAAAACCGGCCGGAGCGACAGGGCTGCTGTCTCCGGCCGGCCTTGACCCGCAAACCGGCGCACGCGCCTTGCGGGATCCCGTAATCAAGCGCCGATCTTGATCTTGCGCTCGCCGGTTTCCTGTCCGGGCTTCTTGGGCATGGTCACCTTGAGGACGCCCTTGTCGAAGGTCGCCTTGATGGCGGCCTGGTCGACACGGTCCGGAATCGGGAAGGAGCGGTGGAAGGCGCCATAGCTGCGCTCGACCACCACGCTGTCGTCGTCCTTGGCCTCATGCGAGACGGTCTTCTCGCCCTTCAGCGTCAGCATGCCGTCGGTGATCGTCAGGTCGACTTCCTCCTCGGCCATGCCGGGGAGTTCGGCGGTGAGCGTGATCGCGGCGTCGTTTTCGGTGATGTCGATGGCCGGGCGCACCGCGCCGGCGGTCATCAGCGAGGGGAAGCCGGTCTTGGCGGCCGCCGATGCGTCGTCTCCGAAGAAACGCTGCATCATCGCATCCATTTCCTTGCGAAAGTCATCGAACATTCCGGATGGCCGGAAGGCGGGGAGTTTTTCCTTCGACTCTGCCATGGCAGTCTCCTTTTCACTCTGCAATTCAGGGACGTGGAAAGAATGCCAGAACCCCGGCGCGCTGCCATTGACGATGGTCAACGGATCGGCGGATGGCGCTGAAAAACCGGGATCCCGGCGGGCTGTGCGGCGCGCGGAACCGCGACATGATCCCGCGCGCCCCATCATCGGCGCAAGGCGCCGATCCTATTGGGCGACGTATCCGCCATCGACCGGCACGATCGCGCCAAGCATGAACGAGGCCTCGGGCGAGGAGAGCCAGACAATCAAATTGGCCACTTCCTCGGGCGTGCCGATGCGCCCGAGTGGATGCAGCGGGTCCATCATCTCGCGGCTCGACTGGGCGCCGGAGGTGGCCTGGTCGGCGAGCGAATCGAGCATCCGCGTGTCGATGCCGCCGGGGCAGACGGCATTCACCCGCACGCCGGCCTTGCCGTATTCGAGCGCGGCATTCTTGGTCATGCCGATGACGGCGTGCTTGGAGGCGACATAGGGCGACAGGCCCGGAAAGCCGATCAGGCCGGCAATCGAGGCAAGATTGACGATCGTGCCGCCGCCGGACTTCACCATGTGCCGGATCTCGGCCTGCAGGCACAGGAAGGTGCCCTTGGCGTTGATGCGCATGATCGCGTCGTAGTTGGATTCCGGCTGGTCGGTGAAGGCGGCGATGGTGCCCTCGATGCCCGCATTGTTGACGGCGCAGTCAAGCCGTCCGTACTGGTCGACCGCGCCGGCCACCAGCGCCGCCACGTCTTCGGGGTTGGAGACATCGGCGCGCTGGAACATGGCCTTGCCGCCGGCCTTGTGGATCATCGAAACCGTTTCCTCGCCGGCGTGCACATGGATGTCGGACACCACGACATTGGCGCCCTCGGCGGCGAATTTGAGGGCCGTGGCGCGGCCGATGCCTGCGCCCGATCCGGTCACCAGTGCAGTCTTTCCATCAAACATTGCCATTTCGATCTCCCATGACTGTTATAGAACTGTCGGGGTGATACTGATGGCTATGAAGCGGCGCCGCTTTGATGGATATCAAACGGCGTAGAAAAACCGGTCCGCCGTGTCAGGCTCGACGCCGGCCCGGCGCGAGCCGCCGGATCATTCCGCGGGCGCGGCAAGGCAACTGGAGCGACGACGGTGAGATTCTACTACAACACCCTCAAGGACTATCTGGCCGAACGGCTGTGGTTACGGCCGGCGACGTTCGGCGTGATCGCCGTGCTGGTGGTGGCGACGGCGACCACCATCGACCAGATGATCGGCCAGCCCTTTTCCTTCGACATCGAGAAGGAGACCATCGACGGCCTGCTGACCATCATGGCCACCGCCATGCTCACGGTCGCGACCTTCGCCGCCTCGGTGATGCTGTCGGCCTATGTCGCGGCGATCTCGGCCAGCACGCCGCGCGCCTTCACCATCGTGGTGGCGGATTCGACCTCCAAGCAGGCGATCTCCACCTTCATCGGCGCCTTCACCTTTTCCGTGGTCGGCCTCATCGGCCTCAATGTCGGCTTTATCCAGGCGAGCGGACGGATCCTTCTGTTCTTCGCCACGGTGTGCGTGTTCACGGTGGTGGTGGCGACGCTGATCTACTGGATCGACCACGTGGCCCGGATCAGCACCGTGGCCTCGACCATCGAGAAGGTGTCGACCCGCGCCACCGACATGCTGACCCGGCACCTGACCCATCCCGGCCATGGCGGCACGCCGGTGTTCCTCAGCGCCCGGCCGCCGGAGGGCGCGCTGGCGGTGCTGTCGCGCTTCACCGGCACGGTCCAGTTCATCGATGTCGAGGCCCTGGGCGAGCTCGCCGACAGGATCAACGGGACGGTGCATGTGGCGGTGCGGCTGGGCGATCTGGTGGGCAAGGGCAGGGAGATCGCCTGGATCTACGGCGCGCCGCCCGACGCGGTGGACGACGCGGCGACGAAGGCGGTCAGCGCCGCCATCCGCATCGGCCAAAGCCGCCACCGCAGCGAGGATCCGGTTCTCGCGCTCAGGACGCTGTCGGAAATCGGCGAGCGCGCCCTTTCGCCCGGCATCAACGATCCGGGGACCGCCAACGACATTCTCGACGCGCTGGTGCAGGTGTTCTCGGATGCCGCCGCCGCAAGCGACCGGACCGGCACCTCGGTGCAGCATCCGCGGGTGCTGGTGCCGATCATGGACCCCGAACTGGTGCTGATGGCGGCCTTCGAACAGACCGGGCGCGACGGGGCCGGGTTCGTCGAGGTCGCGGTGCATCTCCAGCATGCGCTCTCGGCGATCGCCTGCTGCCTGCCCGCGGCATGGACGGATCCGCTGCGCATCCAGTCGGCGCGGGCGCTCGACCGGGCGCAGGCCGCGCTCGACCATCCCCATGATCTCGGCCGGGTGATGGCCGCGGCCCGGCTCTCCGCGGAGTGAGATCCGCCCGGGGCCACCCTGGGCGCTCCGCCCGCCGGTGCTGGCCAGATGGGCTCACACCTGCTGCTGCAGTTCCTGCGCGCCGCGCGGCGCGTTGACCTTGCCGCCGGTGATGAAGAAGGCGAAGACGTCGCGCTTTTTCTTAGCCGCCTTGCGCTTTGGCGCCACCAGCGGCAGGTCGTCCGGCACCCCGCCGCCCGCATAGGTCTTGAACCGCCCGGCCCAGCGCTCGATCTCGTCCGGCGGATAGCAGGTCGGCACCTCGTCGTCGCCCTTTTGCAGCCGGGCATAGATGAAATCCGCGGTGGCGTCGGCGAACATCGGATAGTCCGCGTGGTCGGCCAGCACCGCCGCGACCCCGTATCTGGCCAGCAGGTCGATGAATTCCGGAACCTGGAACGAGGCGTGCCGCGGCTCGACCACATGGCGCAGGGCGATCCCGTCCTGGCTCTTGGGCAGCAGCGCGAGGAAGGCCTCGAAATCCTCCGGCTCGAATTTCTTGGTGGCCATGAACTGCCACAGGATCGGGCCCAGATGCGGCCCGAGTTCGGTGATGCCCTGGGTCACGAATTTGTCGATCGACGGACCGGCCTCGGCCAGCACCTTGCGGTTGGTGCAGTAGCGGCTGGCCTTGAGCGAGAAGATAAAATCCTCGGGCACGTCGGCCGCCCATTTGGCGAAGGTCGCGGGCTTCTGGCTCGAATAATAGGTGCCGTTGACCTCGATCGCCCGCAACGCGCGGCTCGCATGCTGCAACTGCCTGGTCTTGGGCAGTTTCGGCGGATAGAAGCTCTCGTCCCAGGGGTCGAAGGTCCAGCCGCCGATGCCGGCGCGGATGGGTGCGGATGTGGTCATTCTGCTGTCTCCTCGCATTCGGGCACCCTCTCGGCTGACGCCTGAGGGCAGGGATCACGCCGGTCGTCGTGGCTTCGGCGCCGCCCGGACCTGGTCAAACCCGGTCCGGTGAGTCCCGCGCCGACGATTTCACCGAACTGTACCCGATGGCAACCCGATTCCTGACAGCAGCGGGGCGATCGCCGCTATTCCCCCGCCAGCAGCAGCGCCGCGGTCTTGCGGCCTTCGCCGTCGGCGACGATGACGAAGCCGATGCTGGTCAGCGACTTGTCCCTCAGGATCTTCCGCGAGCGGGGGCTGCCGCTCCAGCTCTCGAGGAAGAAATGCACGTCGGCATCCGTGGGCTCGGACCCGCAGCCGCCGCATTGTCCCGACAGCACCTGGTAGCTAAGGAAGGGAAGATCCGCCGGCAGGTCCCTAAGCAGGCCGAGACCCGAGAGCTTCGCGCCGGCGCCGGCAGCGGCGAGCTTCGCCTCGACATGGCGGCGCAGACGCGAATCGGCCTCGACCGGACCGGCGTCGGCGCGCAGGCCGTTGATGATCCCGGCGGCGACCCGCGTCTGCTGTTCCGGACCGATCGCCGTCACCGAACCATCCGGCGTCTTGCCGCGCGGCGCGCCGGGACCGGCGAAGGTCTGGACGCCGTAGCGGGTGCCTTCGTTGTCCTGCACCACGGCGAAGCCGAATCCGGCGAGGCCCTCGGCCAGGATATTGGCGCGGTGGCCGGGACTGTTCATCCAGCCCTCGTGCATCGCCTCGATCGCCGCGACGTCCGGCCGGTCGCGGCATCCGTCGCATTTCGACAGGTTCTCCCGCACGACCCGGCCATCGTCGCCGCCGGCCTTGAGATAGCGGTCGAGCACGGTGCCGCCTCCGGGCGACGTGTGGGCAAAGTAATCCCGCGCGAGCATGTCGCGCGCATGCGCCAGCGCGGCCGCGGAAAGCTCGTCCTCGAACTCGAGGCTCTCCAGCCCCTCGGCCTGCCGCGCCGCGTTGACGAGCGCCAGGCTGCGCTCAGCCAACGCCGCGAGATTGTCCTGCGTTTGGGCCAGGGCCGGAAGCGGCAGCAGGAGGGCGAGAAGAAGCGTCAATCGTGCGATCATGAAGACGTAACCGCCAAGCGCGGTTGCGGTTCCGGAGAAAACGGGGCGCCATCTGAGTTGCACACTTTCAAGCACAGTCGCCCCCAGCGCACTGTCAAACGATGGCCGCCACGGCCTCTCCAAACCCGCCGACGTCATCCTCGCCCTTGTGGCGAGGATCTACAGACGCCCGCCCCGGGAAGCCGTGAAACCGCTCTAGATGTGAGAGCGGCAGATGCTCGGGACAGGCCCGAGCATGACGTACCGCTGGGGAAGTGCCGATCTCGCTCCGATTGCCCGGCGCAGCTCCGACAGTCCGCAGACGAAGCGGCTGCGCTCGGAATTCCTGTGCCTCCATGGCCTCCAACGAAGCTTTCGCCGCTACTCACGCCACCTTGGTCAATTCGAAAATCTCTCCGTGGCGGGCTGCGGCCGGGATGTCGCGGCGCTTGAGCGCGCTGCGCACCTCGTCGAGCTTGAATACGTCTTCCGCCGAGAGATAGGGACCCAAATTCGTCGGATCGTCGGTTTCGTAGATCAGCGTGACGGGAACCTTGGCGATATAACCGCCTTCTTCAACGAGCCGGATCACTTGCTCAGTCCTTGCGTCTGACTGTGAACTGCTCATCCCACCTCTCCTTGTCAGGCAGATAGACCGTCACGAGAACGGCATTTTTTGTCGATCATACCCCGATCTCCGTCATCCTCGCCCCTGTGGCGAGGATCTACAGGCACCCGCCCCGGAACAGCCGGTCCAGCGGGAGAACCGAGGGGCCAACAGATGCTCGGGACAGGCCCGAGCATGACGAGACGCGGGGAGGGGGGATGCCCCATGGCAATCCGCATCTCGGGCCGGCGCTCCGGTAGGTCCCGCAAACAGATCTCGCTAGAGACGCATCACACCCTGAGGTGAGGTTTCCCTCACTCCGCCGCTTCCACCCGCTTTCCCGGCCGCCGCTCCAGCAGTTCCTTGAGGAACTGGCCGGTGTAGCTGCGCTCCACCTTGACTATGTCCTCGGGCGTGCCCTCGGCGACGATCTCGCCGCCGCCGTCGCCGCCTTCGGGGCCGAGGTCGATGACCCAGTCGGCGGTCTTGATGACCTCGAGATTGTGCTCGATGACGACCACCGAATTGCCCTGGTCGACCAGTTCGTGCAGCACTTCCAGCAACTTGGCGACATCGTGGAAATGCAGGCCGGTGGTCGGCTCGTCGAGGATGTAGAGCGTGCGGCCGGTCGAGCGCTTGGACAGTTCCTTGGCGAGCTTGACGCGCTGCGCCTCGCCGCCCGACAAAGTGGTGGCCTGCTGGCCGACCTTGATATAGCCGAGCCCGACGCCCTCGAGCGACTGCAGCTTGTCGCGCACGGCGGGCACCGCGGCGAAGAAGCCCACGCCTTCCTCCACCGTCATGTCGAGCACGTCGGCGATCGACTTGCCCTTGAAGGTCACGTCCAGCGTCTCGCGGTTGTAGCGCTTGCCGTGGCAGACGTCGCAGGTGACGTAGACATCGGGCAGGAAGTGCATCTCGATCTTGATCACGCCGTCGCCCTGGCAGGCCTCGCAGCGGCCGCCCTTGACGTTGAAGGAGAAGCGGCCGGGCTGGTAGCCGCGCGCCTTGGCCTCGGGCAGGCCGGCGAACCAGTCGCGGATCGGCGTGAAGGCGCCGGTATAGGTGGCGGGGTTGGAGCGCGGCGTGCGGCCGATCGGCGACTGGTCGATGTCGATCACCTTGTCGATGTGCTCGAAGCCGTCGATGCGGTCATGATCGGCCGGGTTCTCGCGCGCGCCCATCACGCGCCGCGCCGCCGCCTTGTAGAGCGTCTCGATCAGGAAGGTCGACTTGCCGCCGCCCGACACGCCGGTAACCGCCGTGAACAGGCCGAGCGGGATCGAGGCGGAGACGTTCTTGAGATTGTTGCCGCGGGCGCCAACCACGCGCAGTTCCTTCTTTTTCTTGGGCTTTCGCCGCTCGGTCGGCACCGCCACCTCGAGCTCGCCCGACAGGTACTTGCCGGTGATCGAGCGCGGATTGGCCATGATGTCGGCGGGCGAGCCCTGGGCGATGATCTCGCCACCATGGATGCCGGCATGCGGGCCGATGTCGACCACATAATCGGCGGTGCGGATGGCGTCCTCGTCGTGCTCGACCACGATTACGGTGTTGCCGATGTCGCGCAAATGCTTGAGCGTATCGAGCAGCCGCGCATTGTCGCGCTGGTGCAGGCCGATCGAGGGCTCGTCGAGCACGTAGAGCACGCCGGTGAGGCCGGAGCCGATCTGCGAGGCGAGCCGGATGCGCTGGCTTTCGCCGCCCGACAGCGAGCCGGAATTGCGGCTCAAGGTGAGATAATCGAGCCCGACATCGTTCAGGAATTTCAGCCGGTCGCGGATTTCCTTGAGGATGCGCACGGCGATCTGGTTCTGCTGCTCGTTGAGCCCGGCGGGAAGCTGCTCGAACCAGTCGCCGGCGACGCGGATCGACAGTTCCGTGACCTCGCCGATGTGGCGGCCGCCGATCTTGACCGCGCGCGCCTCGGGCTTGAGCCGGTAGCCGTCGCAGGCCGGGCAGGGGGCGTTGGACATGTAGCGCTCGATCTCCTCGCGCGCCCAGGCGCTGTCGGTTTCCTTCCAGCGCCGCTCGAGATTGGGGATGATGCCCTCGAAGGTCTTCGCGGTGGTGTAGGAGCGCAGCCCGTCGTCATATTTGAAGGCGATCTTCTCCTCGGTGCCGCGCAGGATCGCCGCATGCGCCTTCTCCGGCAGGTCTGCCCAGCGGTCGGACAGCTTGAAGCCGTAATGCTTGCCCAGCGCCTCCAGCGTTTGCGTGTAATAGGGCGAGCTCGACTTGGCCCAGGGCGCCACGGCGCCGCCGCGCAGCGTCAGGTGCGGCTCGGGGATCACCAGCGCCTCGTCGATGGTCTTCTGGGTGCCGAGCCCGTCGCAGGCGGGGCAGGCGCCGTGCGGATTGTTGAAGGAAAACAGCCGCGGCTCGATCTCGGAAATGGTGAAGCCCGACACCGGGCAGGCGAATTTCTCCGAAAACAGCAGCCGCTCGTGGGTCTCGTTCAGGGACTTGTTGGCCGAGCCCCCGGCCGAGGTCTCAGCCTCGGGCAGCGGCTTGTCGGCGAATTCGGCGATCGCCAGCCCGTCGGCCAGCCTCAGGCAGGTCTCCAGGCTGTCGGCCAGGCGGGCGGAAATGTCCGGGCGGACGACGATGCGGTCGACGACGATGTCGATATCGTGCTTGTACTTCTTGTCGAGCGTCGGCGCGTCGGCGATCTCGTAGTAGCTGCCGTCGATCTTGACCCGCTGGAAGCCCTTCTTCATGAAATCGGCCAGTTCCTTGCGGTACTCGCCCTTGCGGCCGCGCACCACCGGCGCCAGCACGTAGAGCCGCGTGCCTTCCTCGAGCGCCAGCACCCGGTCGACCATCTGGCTGATCGTCTGGCTCTCGATCGGCAGGCCGGTGGCGGGCGAATAGGGCACGCCGACGCGGGCGAACAGGAGCCGCATGTAGTCGTAGATCTCGGTCACCGTGCCCACCGTGGAGCGCGGGTTGCGGCTGGTGGTCTTCTGCTCGATCGAGATCGCGGGCGAGAGTCCGTCGATCTGGTCGACATCGGGCTTCTGCATCATCTCCAGGAACTGCCGCGCATAGGCCGACAGGCTCTCGACATAGCGGCGCTGGCCCTCGGCATAGATCGTGTCGAAGGCGAGCGACGACTTACCCGAGCCCGACAGCCCGGTCATGACGATCAGGCTGTTGCGGGGAAGGTCGAGATCGACATTCTTGAGATTGTGCTCGCGGGCACCGCGAATGGTGATCGATTTCAGTTCCGTCATAACGCCGCCGATTTGCCATGGAGCGTCCGCGGCGTTCTCACGAACCCGCACGACCGCTCATCTCTTCAAAAGCCCTGCTGGTCCGACCGTCCGGTTAAGGCATCCGACCGCATCACGCAAACAGCCTCTCTCCCACCAACACCACAGCATGGCGATGGTTCCGGAGACAGGCCAGCCCCATACATAAGCACCGCACACACAATGTCGAGCCACCCCGTAGGCTGTAGCTGTGGCGGGAGCCGAATCTCTTGACAGAAACTGACACAGTCTCTAGAACAAATAAAGAACAAAAAAGGCTTGTGGATTGTCCCCGTCCGGGCAGCGGCGCATGGGACGATCCTGTAAGGTGTAGGTGGATCTATCGGGGCGGCGAAGTGCCGCCTGAATTGGTATGGAAGGTGAAACATCATGGCGGGCAGCGTCAACAAGGTCATTCTCATCGGCAATCTGGGCGCGGATCCGGAAATCCGGCGCACCCAGGACGGCCGGCCGATCGCCAACCTGTCGGTGGCGACATCGGAGAGCTGGCGCGACAAGAACACCGGCGAACGGCGCGAAAAGACCGAATGGCACCGCGTCGTCATCTTCAACGAAGGCCTGTGCAAGATCGCCGAGAACTATCTCAAGAAGGGCTCGAAGGTCTATCTCGAAGGCCAGTTGCAGACCCGCAAATGGACCGACCAGTCGGGCCAGGACAAATATTCGACCGAAGTCGTGCTGCAGGGCTTCAACGGCAACCTGACCATGCTCGACGGCCGCGGCGAAGGCGGCGGCGGTGGCGGTGATTTCGGCGGCGGCTCGTCGGGCGGCGGTCGCGGCGGCGATTACGGCGGCGGCTCCTCGGGCGGCGACCGTGGCGGTTCGAGCGGCGGATTTGGCGGCGGCGGTGGCTCGTCGCGCGATCTCGACGACGACATTCCGTTCTGAGCCTGCCGGCGCTTGGCTCTCGCCTCGGGCGAAGGAGGGCGGTTGCCCCGGTCGTCGGGGTTCGCCGGGACTGAGGGAGACTGGTCATGGCATCCTGTTCCGACGTTCTGGAACTTGGCCCCGGCGAGGGGCGCGCCTACGATCTCGGCCGCATGCGGGCGGTGTTCAAGGCCGACCATGGCGAAAGCGGCGACCGCTACGCGGTCTCGGAATGGTGGCTGGAGCCGCACTGCACGGGGCCCGGCGCGCACAGCCACGCGGCCAATGAGGAAATCTTCTACGTGCTCGCGGGCACGGCCTCTTTTCTCGTCGGCGAGACCTGGCGGTCGCTCTCCAAGGGCGGCTTCCTGCGCATTCCCGCCGGCGTCACGCATGATTTCGTAAACCGTTCGGACGCGCCGGTGGGGCTCCTCAATGTGTTCCTGCCCGGCGGGTTCGAGGAGATGATGCCCTCGATCGTCCAATGGTTCGCCGACAATCCGCAGGCTGCGCCCGGCGACTGATGCGCGTCCGGGCCCTGACAGGGGGAAACCGACATGAATGAAGATCACTCCCGGTCGGACACGCGGCCGGTCGCCCGCTGGCGGATCATCCTCGCCGCCGTCTTCGACTTCTTCACCGCGTTCCTGGTCTTCGGCTATCTGGTCGGATCGGTGACGGGCGGGACCACGGACAGCGGTTTCGAACTCGACGGGCTGCCGGCGCTGGCCGCCTTCGCGCTGATCATCGCCTATTTCTGGCTGGGCGGGAGATATTTCGGCGGGACCATCTGGCAGCGCATCCTCGGGGCGCGCTGACGCCGCCGCCCCGTCCACCCTTTGCCGGCCCCGCGGGGTCGCGGAGCCCGGTCATGCGACACTCCATCACCCACATCGCCCTTGTCGTGCGCGACTATGACGAGGCCATCGCCTTCTATTGCGGCGTGCTCGGCTTCGACCTTCTCGAAGACACCTACCAGCCCGAGCAGGACAAGCGCTGGGTCGTCGTGCGGCCGAAAGGCGGGCAGGGCGCCTCGCTGGTTCTGGCCCGCGCGTCAAAGCCGGAGCAGGAGCCGTTCATCGGCGACCAGACCGGCGGCCGCGTCTTCCTGTTCCTCAATACCGATGATTTCTGGCGCGATTACAACCGGTTGACCGCCGAGGGCGTCGCCTTCGTCCGCGAGCCCGCCACCCATGACTACGGCACCGTGGCGGTGTTCCGCGATCTCTACGGCAATCTGTGGGACCTCTTGCAACTCCGGGATGGCCATCCGGCGGCGGTCTGACCACCCGCGCCGCTCAGCCCGTCACAAGCTCGACGCGGACCCGGTCGCCGGTGGTGATGCCTTCGGCCCTGCGCACATCCGCCTTGAGCGGCAGGAAGTAGCAGCCTGACGCCTTGTCGGGGAACAGCGACGTCTCCCATCGGGTTTCGCCGATCCGGGCGCGCACCCGCACCGAGCCGAAGCCGTTGGTGCTGCCCGCGAAGAAGCGGATCCTGCGGGAGATGTCGGCCGGCACGGTGAGGAAATGCCAGGCGGCCTTCTCGCCGGGATAGAGCCAGAGCTCCGCCTCGAAGCTGTGCGACGCGTCGGGCTCCATGCGTGCCTCCCTCAGACCGTGACGAAGGCCTGCTTGATGCCGTCGACCACGAACTGCACCGACAGCGCTGCCAGGATCACGCCCAAGAGGCGGGTGAGGATGGTGCGGCCGGTGTCGCCCAGGAACCGGTCGATGCGGTCGGCGATCACCAGGAAGGCGAACAGCACCACGGATGCGACGATGATGACGCCGATGAGGCCCGCACGTTCGACCGGAGCATAGAAGGAGCCGGCGAGCAGGATCACCGCCGAGATCGCGCCCGGCCCGGCGATCAGCGGGATCGCCAGCGGAAACACCGAGACGTTGGAGATGTGGTCCTTGGTGATCGCCCGTTCGGCGCTCTTTTCCTGCCGCTCGTGGCGCTTCTCGAAGATCATCTCGAAGGCGATCCAGAACAGGAGCACGCCGCCGGCGATGCGGAAGGCGCCGAGCGAGATGCCGAGCAGGCCCAAGAGGCTCGCGCCGGCGATGGCGAAGACCGCGAGAATGGCCGCCGCCGTCACCGTGCCGCGCAGCGCCACCTGCATGCGCTGGCTGCGGGTCATTCCTGTGGTCAGCCCCAGGAAGATCGCCGCCAGCCCCGGCGGGTCGAACATGACGATGATGGTGACGAAGGCGTTGACGATCAGATCGATGCTCATGGCGAATTGCCCCCGCGAGCCCGGAAACTGGCCCATTTCTCCTGCCTACGACAGCCGAGCCCCGAGCGGAACCCCCGATCCGCTCCGCAATCGTGGAGAAAGTCGCGGCAAAGGCCGAATCGGGCGGCGAAAATTGGCGACGGCGGATGCTTTCCGCTATAACGCACAAATGATTCCATCCAATAGTCGTGGACCGCTTTGACAGACCAGAACAAACCATCCGGACCGCTGACGCCCGGCATCGAACCGGTGTCGATCATCGAGGAAATGCAGCGCTCCTATCTCGACTACGCCATGAGCGTGATCGTCAGCCGCGCGCTGCCGGACGTGCGCGACGGGCTCAAGCCCGTGCATCGCCGCATCCTCTACGCCATGCATGAGGGCGGTTACCACTGGAACCGCAAATATGTGAAATCGTCGCGCATCGTCGGCGACGTGATGGGTAAGTACCACCCGCACGGCGACCAGTCGATCTACGACGCCATGGTGCGCATGGCGCAGCACTGGTCGATGAGCGCCATGCTGGTCGACGGCCAGGGCAATTTCGGCTCGATCGACGGCGATCCGCCGGCCGCGATGCGCTACACCGAATCCCGGCTCGCCAAGCTCGCCCACGAGATGCTCGAGGACATCGACAAGGACACGGTCGATTTCCAGGACACCTATGATTCCTCGGGCAGCGAGCCCAAGGTCATCCCGGCGCGCTTCCCGAACCTTTTGGTCAACGGCGCCGGCGGCATCGCCGTCGGCATGGCCACCAACATTCCGCCGCACAACCTGGTGGAAGTGGTCAATGGCTGCGTCGCCATCATGGACAATCCGGCGATCGACCTGATCGAGCTGATGAGCATCATCCCCGGGCCGGATTTCCCGACCTCGGGCATCATCCTCGGCCAGGCCGGCATCCGCCAGGCGTTTGAGACCGGCCGCGGCTCGGTGATCATGCGCGGCCGCGTGCATGTCGAGCCAATGCGGGGCGACCGCGAGGCGATCATCATCACCGAGGTTCCCTACCAGGTGAACAAGGCGACGATGATCGAGAAGATGGCGGAACTCGTGCGCGACAAGCGCATCGAGGGCATTTCCGACCTGCGCGACGAATCCGACCGCCAGGGCTACCGCGTCGTCATCGAACTCAAGCGCGACGCCGTCGCCGACGTCATTATCAACCAGCTCTACCGCTACACGCCGCTGCAGTCCTCGTTCGGGGTCAACATGGTGGCATTGAACGGCGGCAAGCCGGAGCTGATGACGCTCATCGACATGCTCAAGGCCTTCGTGTCGTTCCGCGAGGACGTGATCACGCGGCGCACCAAGTATCTGCTGCGCAAGGCGCGCGAACGCGCCCATGTGCTGGTCGGCCTCGCCATCGCCGTCGCCAATATCGACGAGGTGATCGCACTGATCCGCAACGCGCCCGATCCGGCGACCGCGCGCGAACAGTTGATGACGCGGCGCTGGCCGGCGATGGATGTCGAAAGCCTGATCCGGCTGATCGACGATCCGCGCCACCGCATCAACGAGGACGGCACCTACAATCTGTCGGAAGAGCAGGCGCGCGCCATTCTCGAGCTGCGTCTCGCCCGCCTCACCGCGCTCGGCCGCGACGAGATCGGCGACGAACTCGGCAAGATCGGCGACGAGATCAAGGATTATCTCGAAATCCTCGGCTCGCGCGTGCGCGTGCAGCAGATCGTCAAGGACGAGCTCATCGCCGTGCGCGACGAATTCGGCATCCCGCGCCGCACCGAGATCGCCGAGGGCGGCCCGGACATGGACGACGAGGACCTGATCGCCCGCGAAGACATGGTCGTCACCGTCAGCCACTCGGGCTACATCAAGCGCGTGCCGCTCGCCACCTACCGGGCGCAGCGCCGCGGCGGCAAGGGCCGCTCCGGCATGTCGACCAAGGAGGAGGATTTCGTCACGCGGCTGTTCGTGGTCAACACGCATACGCCGGTCTTGTTCTTCTCCTCGCGCGGCATCGTCTACAAGGAAAAGGTCTGGCGCCTGCCGATCGGCACGCCGACCTCGCGCGGCAAGGCGCTGATCAACATGCTGCCGCTCGAAAAGGGCGAGCGCATCACCTCGATCATGCCCTTGCCCGAGGACGAGACGAGCTGGGCCGAGCTCGACGTGATGTTCGCCACCACGCGCGGCACCGTGCGGCGCAACAAGCTCAGCGATTTCGTCCAGGTCAACCGCAACGGCAAGATCGCCATGAAGCTCGAGACCGAGGGCGACGAGATCCTCAATGTCGAGACCTGCAATGAACTCAACGACGTGCTGCTGACCACGGCGCTCGGCCAGTGCATCCGCTTCGCCGTCGATGACGTGCGCGTCTTCGCCGGCCGCAATTCGGTCGGCGTGCGCGGCATCTCGCTCGCCGAGGGGGACTCGATCATCTCGATGACCATCGTCCACCATGTCGACGCCGATGCGTCCGAACGCGCCGCCTATCTCAAGCGCGCGGTGGCCGAACGCCGGGCGGCGAGCGGCGACGAGGCCGAGGTCGAGGATGTGGGCCTGGTCGGCGAGGACGCCGGCGAACCGGGCGATCTCACCGACGAGCGCTATGCCGAGCTGAAAGCGCGCGAGCAGCACATCCTCACCGTCTCCGAGAAGGGCTTCGGCAAGCGCTCCTCGAGCTACGAGTTCCGCATCTCGGGCCGCGGCGGCAAGGGCATCCGCGCCACCGACACCTCGAAGACCGGCGAGATCGGCCCGCTCGTGGCCGCCTTCCCGGTGGAGGACGGCGACCAGATCATGATGGTCTCCGACCGCGGCCAGGTGATCCGCGTGCCGGTGCACGGCATCCGCATGGCCAGCCGCGCCACCAAGGGCGTGACCATCTTCTCGACCGCCAAGGACGAGCGCGTGGTCTCGGTCGACCGCATCAGCGAGCCGGAGCCCGAGGAAGACCTCGAAGCCGCCGCCGACGCGGTGGTCGAGGCCGGGTCCGAGGCGGGCGAAGCCCCTGACGACACCGGCGGCGCGGACGATGCTTCGCCGGCAAACGACCTGCCGGACGAGGATCAGTAAGACCTGACCATTACAGCCTGAAATCGAAGAAGCCGGGGAGGGATCCCCGGCTTTTTCGTGTGCGCAGGCCGGCGCGGGTCCCGCGTCGTCTCCTTGCATGGTGATCGGGGCGTTAAGCCGATCCCTCAAGTTTGCCGGCCCGGCACAACGCGGTGTCAAAGTCTCGCCGCTACAACCTCAGGCAGATGATCTGGCTTGGGGAGTTCGGCATGCAGCTTCGAAGAACCGTGACGATTGCGCTCGCAGCCTTTACCGGCTTATGCGCCCCGGCGCTTGCCGAGGATTGGCCGAAGGCGGAGGTGGACAGGGCGATCGGGCAGATTGCCGCCTTCGAGAAGGACACCGTCGCCGGGTGCGTCGCCTCCATGGACACGCATATCGTCTACGACGTCGCGCAGCAGGACATCAACGCCGACGGGGTGAAGGAGCTGATCGTCAAGAGCTTTCCCGCTCGGCTCGGCAATGGCGTCACCGGTTGCTACGGGATGACCGGGCAGAACATCTATCTGATGGCCTCCCTGAACGGCGCCTGGATCAACCTGACCGGCCATGCGGGCGACGACGGCTTCACATTCGTCTTCCATCCGCGCGAAGCGGGCGAGATGCCGGACATCGAAGTCACGGGGCCGGGGTTCTGTTTTCCCGTCCAGAGATTCCACAAGGGGGCCTACAACCTCTGGAAGGTCTGCACCCCCGACGGGGTCCGGATCTTTGCCGATGCGGCGCCGTGGATCGATTTCGAGGTGGTTCCGCAGTCCTTTGGCGAACAAGCCGCGGTCGAGCCGGTGCCAGTCGCAAGCGTCGACGACGAGGCCGACATGCCCTTCCATCTGAAAATGCGCCAGCTCTTCGATCACAACGGATCCGATGTCACCATCCGGCCGGAGCGGGGGACGATCGTCTACACCGAACCGAAGGCCTCCATTTCGGGGGCGGTGCGTCCGGGCACATTGCTGTTCCAAAGCGAGCCCTGGGATCCCTACGACGCGGAGGCCGTCATCCGCGGCACGGCCTATGTCTTCAAGAAGGGCTGTCCGCCCGCGCCCTACCAGGTCACCGGCCGCCACGAGGGCTGGCACACGCTGGTGCTCAAGGGCGCAGCCCCCGTGCGCAGCAAGACCGGATGCAAGGTCATCGACTACCGGATGAACGGCAATTCCACCCTGAAATTCGTGAGCTGGGGCGACTGACAGCGGGCCTCCGCCCGCCGGACGGCTCGCGCGACCCCCGCGGCACGGGCGGGATCGGCAGAGCCTGCCGCCAGGGCCGGGGCCAGGAAATCTCCCGGGACGCAGGCCCTGGTGCAGAGCCTTGCCCCGGGAGGAGCCGGCTCGGGGGAGGCTAGGCCGTTGGCACGGTTCCGCCGTCGACGGTCAGCTCTGTTCCGGTGATAGAGCCGGCGCGGGGGGACGCCACGAAGGCCACGAGATCGGCGATCTCCCTCGGCCGCGCCGGACGGCCGAGCGGAATGCCGCCGAGCCCGGCCATGATGATGCGCTTCCCGCCCTCGTAGTCGGTGCCCGCCTGCGCGGCCAGGCGCTCGGCCAGCGCCACCGACGCCTCCGTCTCCACCCAGCCGGGCGAGACGCGCAAGACGCGGACGCCCTTGGGCGCGAGTTCCTTGGACAGGCTCTTGGAATAGGTCGACAGCGCGGCCTTGGCGGCGGCATAGGCCGTGGTCGAGTCGGGCAGCGGCAGGCGGCTCTGGATGGAGGTGATGTGGACGATCACGCCCTTCTCCCGGGCGATCATGCCGGGC
>NZ_JRJG01000024.1 GCF_000759435.1 Hoeflea sp. BAL378 | reverse complement strand
AAGCCGGCGCCGCTCCGGATGAGGCCGGCGTTGACCAGCCCGGCACGGCGGGGACGGAGCCCGCGGCCGCCGGGGCTCTCGTCACGCCTGCCCAGCCCGACCAGGCTGCCGCCGCCCCCGCCCCCGCCGCCACGCGCCAGCCCCTGCCGGTGCGCGCAACGGGCGATGACTGGCCGTCCTATGGCGGCACGATCCACGGAACCCGCAATTCGCCGCTGGCACAGATCACGCGCGACAATGTCGGCCAGCTCGAACGCGTGTGGACCTTCCGCAGCGGCGACCTGCCGCAAGGCGACGCCGAGGACAAGTACTCGCCCGAGAACACGCCGCTCAAGGTCGGCAGCAACCTCTATCACTGCACGGCCATGGGCATCATGGTGGCGATCAACGCCGCGACGGGCAAGGAGGAATGGCGCTATGACCCGAAAGTGCCCACCGACGCCATTCCCTATGGCGCAACCTGCCGGGGCGCTGCCTATTTCGAGGTGCCTGATGCGGAAGCGGACGAGCTCTGCGCCACCCGCGTGCTGTGGGGCACGCTGGATGCGCGGCTGATCGCGGTGGATGCGCGGATCGGCGAACTTTGCCCGGGCTTCGGCGTGGAAGGTCAGGTCAATCTCGAGGAAGGCATCGGCGAAACCGTGCCCGGCTGGTATGCCGTCACGTCGCCACCCATCATCGTTCGCGGCGTCGCCGTCGTCGGCGCGCAGGTCAAGGACGGGCAGGGCGAGGACGCGCCTTCGGGCGTGGTGCGCGGCTACGACGCCGAGACCGGCGAGCTGGCCTGGGCCTGGGATCTCGGCAATCCGGGCAATCGCGGGGCGCCCGCCGAGGGCGAGACCTATACCCGCGGCACGCCCAACATGTGGACGATTCCGGCGGCCGACGAGGAACTCGGTTACATCTACCTGCCCCTCGGCAACTCTTCCGTCGACTATTACGGATCCAACCGGTCAGAGCTCGAAAACGAGTACGCCACCTCGATCGTCGCCGTCGACGTGACCACCGGCGAGGATGTGTGGCATTTCCAGACCGTCTACAACGATGTCTGGGATTACGATCTCGGCTCCCAGCCCGCGATCGTGGATTTCCCCACCGAGGGCGGCACGGTGCCGGCGATCATCGTCTCGTCCAAGCAGGGCGACATCTATGTGCTCAACCGCGCGACCGGGGAATCGCTCTTCCCGGTGGAAGAACGCGAAGTTCCCACCAACATGGGCGTGGAGCAGGACTACCTGTCGAAGGTGCAGCCCTTCTCCACCTACCACACGCTCGCCTTCGATCCGCTCACGGAAAAGGACATGTGGGGCATGTCGCCGTTGGACCAGCTTTGGTGCCGCATCCAGTTCCGGCGGGCCAATTATGATGGCATGTACACGCCGCCGACGACCGACGGACGCTGGATCCAGTACCCAGGCTACAATGGCGGGCAGGATTGGGGCTCGATGGCGGTCGACACGGAACGCGGCATCCTGATCGCCAACTACAACGACATGCCCAACTTCAACCGGCTGATACCGCGGGACGAGGTCGAGGCGACGGCGATCAATTCCCCTTCCGGCGGGGGAGGCGAACAGGGGCCGCAGCTCGGCGCGCCTTACGGCATCTCGGTCAATGCAGGCTGGCGCCTCGCCTTCACCGGCCTGTTGTGCAAGCAGCCGCCCTATGGCGGCATCCGCGCCATCGACCTCGCCACGGGCAAGACGCTCTGGGACGAGCCGATCGGCCAGGCGCTGAACAACGGCCCCTTCGGCATTCCGTCGAACCTGCCCGTCACTATCGGCACGCCGAACAATGGCGGCCCCATCGTCACGGCCGGCGGCCTGGTGTTCATCGCCGCGGCGACGGACGGCCTCATTCGCGCCATCGACATCGAGACCGGCGAAGTGCTGTGGACCGACACGCTGCCCGCGGGCGGCCAGACGACGCCGATCACCTTCGAGGTGGAGGGCCGGCAGTTCATCGTGCTGGCGCCGGGCGGCCACCATTTCATGGAAACCCCGGTGGGCGACCATGTCATCGCATGGGCCTTGCCGGAAGGCGCGGGCTCCGCCGACTAGGACCAACGGCCCGGGACCCCCTTCGGGCCATTTCCTGGCCCCGGACTGAAGACGGACACCGGTCTGCGCCGCCCAAAGGGAGCGGCGCAGACTTTTTTACGAGCCTTTCCAGCGATTGCGCAGATCCCGAAACCGCAGGGCTTAGCAGCCGGCCCCGCTCATTGTCCGGACAGTTGCTGGATGAACATCGCGAACAGCTCCGACTGGCTGGAGACATCGAGCTTGTGATAAATGTTCTTCCGGTGATTTTTCACGGTACCGGGCGCGATGGCGAGATGCCGCGCAATCGAGCCGCTGGAGTGGCCCTGAAGGACGAGCGAGGTGATCTCGATTTCGCGCGGCGTCAGGATGCCGTCGGTCATGCGGGTGAGGGGCTCGCCGATCGGATCGCGCGCCACCTCCGCATCCCATCCCGCCGGTGTTGCGATGGCGGCGTTCCGCCGCCAGTGGCGGTCGGCCAGCGTCTGGATCACCGGCTGGGAAGCGCGGATCGCCGCGATGTCCTGACGCCCGAAGGCCGGGGCAGCCACCGGCCGGGTAAAGCTGATGACGACGCCGGTCCAGCCGTCGGGCCTGCAGATAATGCCGACCTCGTCGCGGATCCCCGTCAGCTTGTAATGGCGCCGGAAATATTCCGACTTGTGGAACTGGTCGGGCGCCATGTCGCGCAGCCGCTTAACGCCCGTGGCCTGCGGATCGGTCGCCGTGTTGTAGAACGGATCCAGGATGTAGGGCCCTGACACATAGGCATCCACCACAGTCCGGGCACGCCTGGAATCGATATTGTGGTAGAGGCAGACTGGCTTCTCCGATCCGGAATAGGCGAACACCATCAGGATATCGAAATCGACGATGCTGCCGAGTGCGGCTTCGAGCCTGTGGGCGAATTCAGCGGTGCCGACCGCGCCGATCGCCTTCGCAATCGCCTCGTTCCACGCTGAAAACGCCTTGTCCACGGACATGCCTATCCTCATCCTGCGCCGAACGGAGCATGGCCGCACCGGCCCGTCTATCCCCATCGGGCTATTTTCTTGCACCGGAACCGGCCCTAACCTCGACAGACGTCGCAATGAGAAACCAGGCCAGGCGCAAGACAAATGCCGATCAATCTGCAGACTGCACTTCAGAAGATCAATGCCGGATCGGTTCATATCGGCATGGTCGACCCGGAAGGCGAGTTCCGGGACAAGCTGGTCTCCGCGGACAAGGCTGTCAAACTTGGCGAGGCCGGCTATCCGTTCTGCGAGGTCCTGTATTTCTGGGACGTTGCGGAAAAGGCCTACAGGGACGGCGCCTTCGTCGACCGACCCGCCACGCTGTTCGCCGACACCGTGCGCAAATATCCGTTTGCCGAGGACAGCGCCATCTGCCTCGCGGATTTTTCCGGCGAGTTCGGCAAACGGTCGCCGCGCAATGTCTGCCTGCGGCTGATGGCCGAGGCCGCGGAAATGGGTTTCGACGTCCTCTCCGCGTTCGAGTTCGAGTTCTTCATCTTCGACGAGACGCCCGAAAGCCTGCGCGCCAAGTCCTACCGGGACCTCACGCATTTCGCGCCCGGCAACCGCACCTATTCGCTGCAGACCTCCGCCCTGCATGGGGCGCTGCTGGAAGGGCTGGATGCCACCATGAAGACCATGGGCATAGGGCTCGACGCGATCCATACCGAGCTGGGCCCGGGCTGCTTCGAGGCGCCGCTGACCTACGCCAAGGGCATCAAGTCCGCCGACGACGCGATGCTGTTCAAGAATTTCGCAAAGGCCTATTTCTCGCGCCACGACCTGACGGCGAGCTTCATGTCCAAGCTGTCGCCATCGCTGTCGGGGCAATCGGGACATCTCCATGTGTCGCTGCGCGACAGTGGCGGCAATCCGGTCTTCGCCAGCCCCGACGCACCCGACGGGTTGAGCCGGACGGGGCGTCATTTCATCGGCGGCCTGCTCAGGCTGATGCCCGAGCTGCTGGCGCTCTGCTCCTCCACCGTCAATGCCTACAAGAGGCTGGTGCCCGGCGCCTGGGCCCCGACATCGGCCAATTGGGGCGTTCAGAACCGGACGGCGGCCATTCGCGTCATCAACGACGTGCCCGAGGCCACCCGGGTGGAATTCCGCGTGCCCTCGGCCGACACCAACCCCTATCTGGCGCTGGCGCTGTGCCTGGGCGCGGGGCTTTACGGCATCCGCAACGAGATCGAGCCGCCAGCCGGCAGCGACGAGAATTTCTATGCCTCCAGGCCCTCCGCCGAAACCGCCTTTCCGCGCGATCTCGGCGAGGCCGCCGCGCGGCTCGACCGCAGCGATGTCGCCCGCGACATCTTCGGGGCCGATTTCGTCGAGTGGTTCGTCGGCGCCCGGCAGTTCGAATATGCCGAGTATCAGCGGCATGTGAGTGAATGGGAAATCAGGCGCTACCTGGGGGTGGTCTGATACCTTTGGGACTTTGTGTTGGACGACAGAAAGGAACGGACATGAAAAAGGGAACAGCAGAGATGAACAAGCTAGCAAACGATATGAACCGCCGGTCGGTTCTCAAGGGCATGGGCGGCATGGGACTTGCCGCCGCAGGCGCCGCCTTCCTGGGGATGCCGCGCGGCGCCCAGGCGGCCGAAAGCCTGAACTACATGTGCTGGGAAGGCTACAACGCGCCGTCGATTCTTGATCCGTTCCAGGCGGCCAACGATGCGACCATTGCCATCGACCTGATCACCGACTCGGCCGGCGGCTTCGCCAAGCTCGCCGCCGGCGCCTCGCGCGATTTCGATCTCGTCTCCTCCGACAGCCCGTGGATCCAGCGCATGGGTCCCGCCGGATTCTGCCGCTTCCTCGACGACGCCGATTTCGCCGAGCAATATGCCGATTTCTATCCCCAGTTCGCCGCGCCCTTCGGGCCGCTGCAGTTCGAGGGCAAGGCCACCGGCCTGCCGACGCGCTGGGGCTGGGTCGGCCCGACCGTCAACACCAAGTTCGACACGCTGGAAGCCTGGTCGAGCTATGCGCCGGTCTTCGACAGCGCCTACAAGGACAAGATCTGCCTGCTCGACTGGGGTGACTGGCCGATCATGCCGCTTGCCCTTTACGCCGGCGTCAACCCCTATGAAGAACTCGACGAGGCCGCCCTTGGCGAAGTCCGCAAGGTGCTTCGCGCGGCCTTCAAGAACACGCGCGCCATCGTCGGCGACCTCGCCATCGCCCAGAAGGGCCTGCTCGACGGCTCGTTCCGGGCGTTGATCGGCGGCGGCACCTATTGCACCTCGTCGCTGCGGCTGAAGGGACACGACTACATCCAGTCGATCGTGCCCGAGCCGAAGGATGGCCTCAAGCAGGGCATCATCTGGATGGAGGCGACGGGCCTCATCGACAACGGCAGGAATTCCGCCATCGCGGCCGACTTCCTCAAATACATCGTCTCGCCGGAAGTCGCCAAGCAACTGGCGATCACCGAGGCCACCTGCAACCTGGTTCCCAACAGCAAGGCCGAAGCGCTGTTCTCCGAGGAAGAGAAGAAGGCGCTGCAGATGGACTACATGTGGACGGCCTGGGAAAACAGCCAGTTCCACACGGTCGCGCCGAACATCGATGATATGCTGGCCATCTGGCAGGAAGAACTCGCCGCCCGCTGATCGGCGACACCGCAAAGCAAGCCGCCCGCTTTCGAGCGGGCGGAGCCCCTGTTGAATGGACTTTACGGCGAGGAAAGCTGGCATTGGCAACCCCGATCATCGACGCGTCTCACATCGTCAAGGATTACGGCAGGGTCCGCGCGCTTCACGGCGTCTCGCTGGAAGTGGGCGCCGGCGAATTCGTCGCCCTGGTCGGCCCGTCCGGCTGCGGCAAGACAACGCTTCTGAAGATCCTCGCCGGCTTCGAGGACATCACCGAAGGACGCCTCGAAATCGAGGGCAAGGACATGCGCGGCGTTCCGGCGGCAAGCCGGCCGACCCGCATGGTGTTCCAGAAACTGGCGCTGTTCCCGCACAAGACCGTTGCCCAGAACATCGGCTTTCCCCTGAAACTGCAGAAGTTCGACAGGGCCGAAATCGACCGGCGGGTCGTCGCCATGCTCGAGCTGATGCATCTCAACCCCGATTATCTCGATCGCTTTCCGGCCCAGTTGTCCGGCGGCGAACAGCAGCGCGTCGCGCTGGCGCGGGCGCTCGTGTCGCACCCGGGCGTGCTTCTGCTCGACGAGCCGATGAGTGCGCTCGATGCGAAACTGAAGAAATCGCTGCAGGCCGAGCTCAAGAAGCTCCACCGCGAACTCGGCACCAGTTTCGTGCTGGTGACCCATGATCTGGAGGAGGCGATGATGCTGGCCGACAAGATCTGCGTGATGCGCGCCGGCCGCATGGTGCAGATAGGCACCCCCACGGATATCTATTACCGCCCGGCCAACATGTTTGTGGCAGGCTTCATCGGCGAGACGAACTTCCTCCCCGTCGATGTCTCCGGCACGCTCGAGGGCGGATTGACGGTGGGATCCCCGCTCGTGGCGGGCCAGCCGGTCGTCATGGAGTCCGGCAATGTCTCGGAGTTCCTCGGCGAGGGCAACAAGGCGTTGCTGATCCGGCCGGAGTCCATCGGGTTCCTCGCGGGCGAACCCGGTCCGGGCCAGTGGATGCTGACCGGGGTGGTCGAGGAGTATTTCATCAAGGGATCGTCGACCCAGTACCGCGTCCGGGTGGCGGGTCTCGACGCTCCCGTCGTCATGGACCTGCCCGGGTCGTTCGAACTTCCGGCGCAGGTCGGCGAAGAGGTCCGCATCGGCTTCGAGCCCATGCGCGCCTTCCTGTTGTCGGAGTGAGCATGAAGAGCCAGTCCAAGACATGGAACGATCCGGTGCTGGTGGCGGCCGTGGCGCCGCTGGCGATCGTCATGCTGGTCTTCTTTCTTGTTCCCCTGGCGATGACCGCGCTTCTGACCTTCCAGACCACGCAATATTACCGGCTGCAATGGACCTGGGACCTGACGATCTGGACCGAGATCTTCTCCAAGCCGCACTACTGGACGATCATGCTGCGCACCGTGGGGATGGCGCTGATCTGCGTGGTGATCTCCATCCTGATCGCCTTCCCGACGGCCTATGCGCTGACCACCCGTTTGAAGACCTACAGCGCGCAGATCCAGATCCTGATCATCTTCGCCTTCCTCACCGATGCGGTGCTCAAGACCTTCGGTTGGATCCTGGTGCTCGACCGGCAGGGCGTGGCCAACTGGCTGCTGTCCTATCTGGGGCTGGGGCCGGAGGCGATGGACATCCTGTTCACGCCGACGGGAACCATGATCGGCATGGTCTACAATCTCGCCGTCTATCCGATGTTCACGATCTATCTCTCGCTGGCGCGGATCGACCGGGATCTCGTCCTGGCCTCCTATGACGCCGGCGCGTCGCGGATCCGCACCTTTTTCGAGGTGACGCTGCCGCTGTCGCGGCCGGGCCTCTATTCCGGCGCCGTGCTTGTCTTCGTGCTCAGCCTCGGCGCTTTCCTGGAGCCCAAGGTGCTGGGCGGCGGCACCTCGCCGCTGGCCTCGGAATTGATCCGGCAGAGTTTCGAGACGCGGGTCAACTGGCCGCTCGGAGCAGCCCTGACGATCGTGCTGATCGTCATCGGCGCCCTGACTCTGGCGCTGGCGGCAGCCTTCGTGTTCCGCCGCACGCCTGCGGCCAGAAGGGAGCTGGCATGATGTCGCAACACTTCAGGAACGCCGTTGTCGACACCGCGCTCGTCGGCAGCGTCGTCCTGCTCCTCCTGTTCTTCTACGCGCCGATCGTGACGCTGGTCGCCTTCTCGTTCACCTCGAGCCGCGTGCTGACGTTCCCGATCGACGGGTTCTCGCTGCAATGGTACGGCGAGCTGATCCGCAAGCCGGACTTCTTCCCCGCCGTCATCAATTCCGCGACGGTGGCCGCCGTCTCGACGATCCTCGCCACGGTGCTCGGAACGGCCGGCGCGATCGCCTGGATCCGCTACCGGTTCCGCTTCCAGAACCTGTTCCGCGTCGTGACCTTCGCGCCGCTGCTTTTCCCGCAACTGCTGCTCGGCGTCGTCATGCTGCTGTGGTTTTCGGTTCTGGGCAACTGGCTGGATTTCTCGACCGGGCTGGCGACCGTGATCATCGGCCATGTCGTCTACATCACGCCTTTCGCGCTGGTGATCGTCGCCGTGCAGGTCTACGGATTCGACGAGACGCTCGAGGATGCGGCGCGCGACGCCGGCGCCAGCCGGTGGGAGGTGTTCCGCGAGATCACCTTCCCGCTGCTGTGGCCGGGCATATTCTCCGCCGCCATCTTCGCCTTCCTGCTGTCCTGGGGCAATTTCTATGTCTCGTACTCGCTTTCGGGCACCGCCCGGACGCTGCCGATCTTCGTCTACAGCGGCATCGCCGTCGGCTCCTCGCCGATCTATCCGGCGCTCGCGACCCTGAATTTCATTCCGGCGCTGCTGCTGGTGGGGCTGGCCGAGTTCATGCGCCGCCGCGCGCTGAAAAGGCAGAATGCCGCCCAACCCGTCTCCTGAAGTCTCGCAACAAGGCACTCCTCATGTTCACGACCAAAGCCGTATCCAGCAACTGGAGCTTTCCTACCGCGGTGCGCTTCGGCAATGGCCGGATCGCGGAGCTTCATGACATCGTCCGCGACCTCGGCTCCAGCCGGCCGCTGGTGGTGACCGACTCCGGCCTCAAGGATCTTCCGCCGGTGCATCGGTCCATGGAGGTGCTGCGCAGCGGAGGGCTGGAGGCGGCCCTGTTCCACGGCGTCAAGCCGAACCCGACGGGAACCAATGTCGCCGACGGCGTCTCGATGTTCCATGCGGGCGGGCACGATCTGGTTGTCGCCGTCGGCGGCGGCAGCGCGCTCGATGCGGCCAAGGCCATCGCGCTGATGGCGCGCCAGACCATCCCGATGTGGGACCTGGAGGATATCGGCGACAACTGGAAGCGGGCCGACACGTCCCGCCCGGTGCCCGTGATCGCCATTCCCACGACCGCCGGAACCGGGTCTGAGCTCGGCCGCTCCTCGGTGATCACCAACGAAGCCGAGAAGCGCAAGGTGATCGTCTTTCATCCGAGAATGATGCCGGACGTGGTGGTGATGGATCCCGAGCTCACCACCGGTCTGCCCGCCGCCATCACCGCCGCCACCGGCATGGACGCGCTGTCCCATGCGCTCGAGGCCTATTGCGCGCCGTCCTTTCATCCGATGGCGGAAGGCGTGGCCCTCAATGCCGTGCGGCTCATCAAGCAGTGGCTGCCCGTCGCCACGCGGGACGGGGGCAATCTCGAGGCCCGGGGGCAGATGCTGATTGCGTCCGGGATGGGGTGCCTGGCGCTGCAGAAAGGGTTGGGCGCCATTCACGCGCTCGCCCATCCCCTCGGCGCGCTCCATGACGCCCATCACGGCCTGCTCAATGCCGTGCTGATGCCTTATGTCGTCGAGTTCAACGCCCCCGCGATCACCGACAAGCTCAATTTCCTCGCGCGTTTTCTCGACCTGCCGAACCCGTCCGCGGCGGGTCTGATCGAATGGATCTACGAGTTGCGCGAGATGCTCGCCATCCCGGGCACGCTTGCCGGCATGGGGGTGCGCGATATCGACATCGACACGGTGGCGCGCATGGGCGTGGCCGATCCCTGCGCGGGCGGAAACCCGGTGCCGCTCGACGAGGCGGCGCTCACGCAGATCCTTCTCGCCGCGAGGGGATGAGGCGGTCCGGCGGCGGGAACCCGCGGGCCCTGGCGAAGCGCCGGGTTTGCGGGGCAGGGCCAAATTTGCAGTATAGTCCTCCGAGGAGCCTCTCATGATCCGGATTTCCGCCTTGCAGATGCAGACCGCCGGCCCCGACACGGCGGCCAATCTCGCCCGTATCGAGATGGCCGCGCGTCAGGCCGCGGACGCGGGCGCGACGCTGCTGGTGACGCCCGAACTTGGCGTGACCAGCTATGGCGGGGGCGCGGCCCTGCTCGATCTGGCCGAACCCGCCGACGGGCCGATCGTCCTCCGGCTGGGCGAGATTGCCCGCCAGACCGGCGTCGCCATCGTCGCCGGATTTGTCGAGACGGCGGGCGGGACGATCTACAATTCCGCCGTCCACACCAATGGGGCGGACAGGCCTTCGGTCTACCGCAAGTCCCATCTCTATGGCGATTATGAGCGCCGCCTGTTCACGCCCGCACCGCCTGCGACCTGCCTGTTTCGCCATCGCGGCATGACGGTCGGCATGCTGATCTGCTACGATGTCGAGTTTCCGGAAAACGTGCGGCGCCTTGCGCTGGCCGGCGCCGAGATGATCCTGGTACCGACCGCCACGCCGCAAGGGGCGTCAGGCACATTCATCGCCGAGAAGATGGTCCCGGTGCGGGCCTTCGAGAACCAGATCTTCATCGCCTATGTCAACAATATCGGCCGTGACGGCGCCTTCACCTATGCCGGCCGGTCCATCCTAACGGCTCCGGACGGATCGGCGCTGGCGACGGCGGGCCTGTCCGAGGCGTTTCTGACGGCAGATATCGAGCCGGGTCTCTATGATCAGTGCCGGAGCGAGAACACCTACCTGAGAGACCTCTAGCCCACGCGTCGCCTATGTTTCTGTGACCCGGTCTTCGAGCGGCGCTTTGCGCAGCCGGGGGAGAGACACGGGCCGTTTCAGCTTCCGGCGAGCAAGGCGTCGATCTCGGCCGCGGAGGGCATGGACGGAGCGGTGCCGGCGCGGGTGACGGAGATCCCCGCCGTGGCGCAGCCGTACCTGACGGCGGATTGCGGATCGAGGCCGCGGGCAAGGGCTGCGGCAAAGCCGCCGTTGAAGGCGTCGCCCGCCCCGGTGGTCTCCATCACCGGTCCGGCGTCAAAGGCGGGCACGTGCGTGCTCGTCCTGCCATCATGGTAGAGCGCACCTTTCTCCCCGAGCGTGATAACCGCGGCGGACGCGCCCATCTCGATCAGCTTCTCCGCGGCGCGGGCCGCCTCCTCGAGCGTGGTCACAGCAAGCCCGGTAAGGGCTTCGGCCTCGGATTCATTGGGCGTCACGTAGTCGCACAGCGCCAGCATGCCGTCTGGCAGGTCCGCCGCCGGCGCGGGGTTGAGGATCGTGATTGCGCCGCCCTCCCTGGCGATCTCGAGCGCGCGCTGCGCGGCATCCATCGGCTGCTCGAGCTGGGTCACGAACACCGATGCCGAGCCGATCAGGTCGGCGCGGGCATCTATGTCTGCGGGCGAGATCTGGCCTGCCACGCCGGGGCAGACGATGATCGCGTTGTTGCCGGTGCCGGCCTCGACGAAGATGTAGGCGGCGCCGGTGTAGCCATCGTCATGCTGGGTGACGGCCGGCGTGACCCCGGCCTCCGCCCAGGTCCTGAGCGCCATCTCGGCGAAGGTGTCGCGCCCCAGCCTGGTTATGAAATGGGTCTCAGCCCCTGCCTTCGCCGCCGCCACCGCCTGGTTCGAGCCCTTGCCGCCGGGTCCCAGCGCGAAGCTCTCGCCCAGGATGGTTTCGCCCATGCGCGGCGGCCGGGCGGCGCGGTAGGCGGTGTCGGCGACGAACACGCCGAGGATCACGACTTTGGACATGCAGGCCTCCTTCTCATCTGGCCGTGACATTCAGGCGTCGGGGCCGATCACGCCCTTGCGGAACATGAAGCAGCCGTAGAACCGCCGCTCGCCGGTCTGGATCACCGCATAGGCCTGCTTGGCAATGTCATAGAAGGCGAAGCGCTCGATGCCGACCATCGGCCGCGGCTTGCCTTCCGCGGCATCGATGGCGCGCTGCACCTCCATCTGCACCGGCGGGACTTCGCCGGGACTGCCGACGATCTCCATCCGCCCGGCGAAATCGTCGACGAAACTGTCGAGCGGCAACACCGACAGCACCGCTTCGGCGGCCTCGCCGGCGGTCAGGTTGTCCATCCGCAGCAAATCGCCCAGCACCGTCTGGCGGGCGATGGAATCGGAGGGAAAGTTGGTGTCGGCGATGATCAGCATGTCGCCGTGCCCCATGGCGCGAAGCGCATAGAGCACCTCGGCGTTCAGGCGTGGATCCAGTCCCTTGAGCATAGTGTCCTCCCGTTGCAGGTCCGGCCGCCGCGCGCGGCCCGTCGTGTCTCATTGCCCCGATCCGGCGTCCCTTTGTCACGCCGGGCACTTCCTTCGGGCCGCGCCGGGCTCCCGCCGATCCTGGGGGCGGGCAGGGCGCCTCCCGCCGTCACCCGATCCGCAGACCCGTCCCCGCGTCGAACAGATGCGCCATCTCCGGCTGGGGCCTGAGCCGGATCATGTCGCCCGGACGGATCATCTGGCGCTCGCGCAGCACGGCGATGAGCTCGCGTCCGGCCGCGCGCAGCACCAGATGGATTTCAGGCCCGGTCGGCTCGACGACGGCCACCGTCGCCTCGAAGCCGCTGTCGTCGATCAGCAGGTGCTCGGGGCGGATGCCGTAGATCACGCTGCGGCCCTCGTCGAGCCCCGGCAGGTCCGGGGCGGCGAGCGACACGCCGTTGGCGAGGACGCTGGCCGCGCCGTCCCCGCGCGTGACGACGCCCTCGACCAGGTTCATGGAGGGCGAGCCGATGAAGCCCGCCACGAACACATTGGCCGGCCGGTCGTAGAGCTCCAGCGGTGCGCCCTGCTGGGAAATATGGCCGTCGCGCATGACCACGATCTGGTCGGCCATGGTCATGGCCTCGATCTGGTCATGGGTGACGTACACCGTCGTGGTCGACAGCCGCTGATGCAGTTCGCGGATCTCGGTGCGCATCTGAACCCGGAGCTTGGCGTCGAGATTGGACAGGGGCTCGTCGAACAGGAACACCTGCGGCTCGCGCACGATGGCGCGGCCCATGGCGACGCGCTGGCGCTGGCCGCCCGAAAGCTCGCGCGGGTAGCGCGCCAGATAGGGCTGAAGGCCGAGGATCTCCGCGGCAGTGGCGACTTTCCGGTCGATCTCGGCCTTGGGCATGCGCTGCATCTTGAGCGCAAATCCCATGTTGGCTGCCACGGTCTTGTGCGGATAGAGCGCGTAATTCTGGAACACCATGGCGATGTTCCGCTCGGCGGGCGGCAGATTGTTGACCACCCGATCGCCGATGATGATCCTGCCCGCCGTCACGCCCTCGAGCCCGGCAATCATGCGCAACAGGGTCGACTTGCCGCAGCCGGAGGGGCCGACGAGGACCACGAACTGCCCGTCCGGAATGTCGACATCCACCCCGTGGATCACTTCCACCGTTCCGTAAGCCTTGTAGAGCTTCTCGATCCTGACGTCCGCCATGCCGTCCCCGTGGTTTGCGCTGCTCCGGTCCCGCCAAGTGGTAACGCAGGTCCTTGCCGCTGTCTATCATCTAGTCATACTAGCATGTTAGATGCTTGACAGCTCCGCGGAAGGCTGAAATGTTTTGCCTCTGTCCGGTGTGTCCGGACCCGGCCGTTGGGAAGACAAGGCGTTCAACGACCAAATCCTGGTCCCGCCGCCTCCCTGGACCGGACCGCGCGAGGAGCGTGTAACGCTTGGGAGGGTGTTTCATGAAAGTTGATCTGTTTGAACATGCAGTCCGGGTGGCGATGAGCCGCCGCAGGCTGCTGCAGGGAGCCGCCGCCGTGGGCGGCCTGGCCGCCATGGGCGGGCTTGGCATGAAGAGTGCCGCCGCACAGGACAATGTGCGCGCCGAAATCCTGAAGATTCCGGGCGTGGGCGCCGGATCGCCCACCGATGCCGACTGGCAGAAGGTCGGCGAGATGTGCCTTGCCGCCACCAAGGCCAATGTGGCCGAGGGCGAGTTCGCCGGCGTGGAGCTCACCTTCATGGGGCTCAACAACCAGAACCTGCACAATTTCCTGTTCCGCGGCTTCCTCAAGCCGTGGGAAGCCTATACCGGCGCGAAGATCAACTGGATCGATCTGGCGCAGGCGGACTACAATGCGCGCCTGCAGCAGTCGATCGCCACCGGCACGGTGGACTTCGACATTCTCGAGATGGGCGCTCCGTTCGAGGGCGACACCGCCGGCCGCGGCCTGCTCGACGAGATGCCGGCCTGGGTGGCCGAGCAGATCGAGGCCGACGATCTGGTGGACTACCTCAAGGCGCCGGTCGGCACCTGGGACGGCAAGGCCTACCGCGTGACCATCGACGGCGACTGCCACACCTTCGCCTACCGGACCGATTATTTCGGCCCCGAGGGCATCGGCGGCGCCGAAGTGCCCAAGACCTGGCAGCAGATCAACGCCGTCACCAAGGAACTCGCCGGCAAGACAGACCCGCTGACCGGGCTGCCGGCCCACGGCTATCTCGACCCGCTCAAGGGCTGGGGCGGCTTCGGCTTCTACTTCGTCGCCAACCGCGCCACCGCCTATGTCAAGCATCCCGACGAGGCCGCCTGGCTGTTCGAGCCGGACACCATGAAGCCGCTGGTCAACAATCCGGGTTGGGTGCAGGCGTTCCAGGACGTGATGGACCTGATCGCCACGCCCGGCGCCTATCCGGCCGACCAGATCAACGCCGACCCGGGCACCACGGCCTTCAGCCAGTTCCTGGCCGGCACCGGCTCGATGCTGATGTGGTGGGGCGACGTGGGATCCTCGGCGCGCACCTCCGACACGTCGGTGGTGGGCGACGTGGTCGGCTTCGGCATCAACCCGGCCTCCGACCGGCGCTACAACTGGCGCAGCGGAGCCTGGGAAGAGGAGATGAACGAGGCGCCGAACATGGCCTATATCGGCTGGGGCATCTATGTCACCAACCGGGTCTCGGGCGACGAGAAGAAGCGCAAGGCGGCCTGGTCGGCGGCGGCGCATCTCGGCGGCAAGGACCTGTCGCTGTGGACCTCGGCCTATCCGTCCGGCTTCCAGCCCTACCGCAACAGCCACTTCAACTACGAGGAGTGGGAAGCGGCGGGCTATGACCGGGCCTTCATCGAGGATTATCTCGGCTCGAACCTCGACAGCTACAACCACCCCAACGCCGCCATCGAGCCGCGCATCCCCGGAATCTTCCAGTACTACTCGGTGGCCGAGGACGAACTGGCCAAGGGCTTTGCCGGCCAGTACGGCTCGGCCCAGGAAACCGCCGACGCGATTGCCGCAGCCTGGGAGAAGATCACCGACCAGATCGGCCGCGAGAGCCAGATCGCGCTCTACAAGGCCTCGCTCGGCATGTAGCCCGAGGGTCCGATCCTGACGCCGGCGGTCATACCGCCGGCGTCTTCATGCAATCCGGGACATGCGCAGTGGCCGAGCAGGGCGATTTCCTCCACGTTGTCACCAATGACAATATCACCCAACGCAGGATGGCGTTCGGGAGGGCGCTGATGTGGGGCTCGGCGCTGGTGCTGGGGCTGGTGGCGCTCGCGCAGACGCTGCAGGAAACCGGCCACGCCGATTTCGGCTTTTCCACCTGGCGGCCGACGCTCTACGCCTATGTGCTCTGGGCGATCTGCCTCTGCTGGGGCCAGGTGCTGATCCGTGGCGAACGGGGCAAGCGGGTGCTGTTCGTGCTGCCGGCGGCGCTGTTCGTCGTCTCCATGGTGGTCTTCCCGCTGCTGTTCGGGCTGGTGATCGCGTTTTCGGACTGGAACCTGTCCTCGCCGACGGGACGGGCCTTCAACGGCCTCGACAATCTTCGCCAGATGTGGACCGACGGCTTCTACTGGAACGCGCTCGCCAACATGGTGCGCTACACGCTGGCCATCATCGTCGAATACGCCATCGCCTTCGGGCTGGCGCTGCTGCTCAACTCGCAGATCCGGGCGCGCAAGTTCTTCCGCGTCGCTTTCCTGATGCCGCTGATGCTGTCGCCGGTGGCCGTGAGCTGGATGATCGGCAAGTCGATGATGGAGGCGCGCTTCGGCCCGCTCGCGCGGCTCGCCCGCGAACTCGGCTGGGAGAACCCCTCGTTCTTCGGAACGCCGGAAATGGCGCGGCTGACGATCATGGTGATGGACGCCTGGACCTATATCCCGTTCATGATGATCATGATCCTCGCCGGGCTGCAGGCGATCCCGAAGGACATCCAGGAAGCCGCCAAGGTGGATGGCGCAAAGGCCTGGCGCGGCTTCTGGGAAGTGACATTCCCGCTGATGCTGCCGGTGTCGATCACGGTGATCCTGATCCGCATCATCTTCAAGCTGAAGCTCGCCGACATCATCATCAACGTCACCGCGGGCGGGCCGGGGGGCGCGACCGACAGCGTCACCAGCTTCATCTTCCGCGAATACCGCGACCGCTCGAATGTCGGCTACGGCACACTTCTGGCGATGGTCTACCTGGTGCTGATCGTGATCGCGATCACGATCGTCATGAAACTCACCGACCGCTGGGCGCGGCCGCGCTACTGACCGGGGAGGCGGGAGAATGAGCCAGCAGATCTTTCACGACAGTCCCGACGATCTCGCCGTCAAGGCGAAATGGTTCTCGGGCCGCGTGGCGATCTACGGCGTGCTGATCCTCTGGGCGATCATCTGCCTGTTTCCGATCTACTGGACCATCACCACCTCGTTCAAGATGGCACCGGACGTGATGAAGGGAAACCTGATCCCGTACTGGGACTACCAGCCGAAATCCTTGGGCTGGAGATCGCTCGGCCTGTCGCCAGACACGATCTGGGCCGAATCCACCGTGCGCGAAGAATTCCTCAAGCGCTTCTACAATTCGGTCATCACCGCGCTCTGCTCTTCGGGGCTGGCGGTGTTCCTGGGTTCGCTCGCGGCCTACGGCCTGTCGCGCTTTTCCTATCGCTTCGGCTTCATGCGCAATTCCGACATCTCGTTCTTCTTCCTGAGCCAGTTGATCCTGCCGCCGGTGGTTCTGGCTCTGCCCTTCCTGGTGCTCTACAAGTCGCTGGCGCTGCTCGACACGCGGATCGGCCTGATCCTGCTCTATACATTGACGGTCCTGCCGATCGTCATCTGGATCATGCGCGACCAGTTCGCGGGCATCCCAAAGGAGCTCGAGGAGGCAGCCCTCGTCGACGGGCTGTCGATCTGGGGGGCGTTCGCCACCATCGTGCTGCCGATCGCGCTGCCCGGCATGGTGGCGGCCTTCATCCTGTCGCTGGTGCTGACCTGGAACGAGTATTTTTTCGCCGCGCTGCTGACCTCGACCCACGCCAACACGCTGCCGGTGATGGTGGCGAGCCAGACCGGCAGCCAGGGGATCAGCTGGTGGTCGATGGCGGCGCTGTCCTTCGCGGCGATCCTGCCGCTGATCGCCATCGGCATCGTACTCGAGCGCTACATCATCAAGGGCATGGCCGCCGGCGCGGTGAAATGAGCCACGGACGGAGGCGGCGAAGCGCGCTTTCTTCGTGCGCAGCTCCCTCTGCGAGGTCTATTCCATGTTGGTGTGCCGCGCCCGCATGGTCTCGCTGGTTTCGCCCAGGCGATCCCTGAGCCGCAGCACCAGGATCTCGAACAGCACGAACAGCGCGCCTTCATAGACCGATCCCATCGGCAGGGTGGAGCTCCCGCCCACGTCCCGCGCCATGGTCTGCGCCGGAACGTTCAGGACCAGATCGGCAAGGCGCGCGGCGGCGCATTCGGGTTCGGCGGTCAGGAACAGGATCCGGGCGCCCGCCGCGCGCGCGACCCGCATCAGCGCGCTAACAGTTGAGAGCTCGCCCGGGCCGGCCGAGCAGAGGAACAGGTCGCCGGACCCGAGCGGCGGCGTGGTCATCGCGTCCTGCATCGAAGCCCTGAGCCCCAGATGATAGAGCCGCATGACGAAGCCCTGGATCTGCAGGCTTTCGCGTCCGCAGCCATAGGCGACAATGGTGTTCGCGGAGGCGATCATCTCCGTGACGCGTTCGATGTCGTCGTCGCGCATGCGTTCCAGCACCGAACCGATTTCATGCAGGGCCTGCTCAAACTGGCTCATGTGTCATGTCCCAAGGCTGCCATGATGTCCCTGGTCCGCTCATAGAGCTGGAGAAACAAGGGGTACTGCCGCGCATAGGCCGCGTGCTCCTGGGCCGCGATGGTCTCGCCCGCCGGGTTCCAGCTCTCGATGTCGTCCGGTTTGACCTGGCCGACGGCGAGCGCCGCGAGAAAGGCGTCGCCATAGGAGGCGCCGGTGGTGACCGAACAGACGATCTGGTCGAGGCCGGTGAGGTCGGATGTCGCCTGCAGCCAGGGCCGGTTCTTGGTGCCGCCGCCCACCGCAAGCACGCGGGCCGGCGTTTGCCCGGCATCCGCATAGGTGTCGGCGATGTGGCGCGTGGCGGAGGCGATGCCCTCGAGCACGGCGCGGTACATGTCGCCCCGGTCATGGGTGAGATCGAGGCCGAAGAAGGTTCCCTTGGCGCTGGAATCATGGATCGGGGTGCGCTCGCCGGAAAAATAGGGCAGGCAGATCAGCCCCCTGGCGCCGGGCGGCGAGGCTTCCGCCTCCCGGGCCAGAACGCCGAAGGCGCCGTCCCGGTCGAGCTCGCGGGCAAAGCGGTCACGGAACCAGTGGGTCAGGGTGCCGGAGGTGGCAAGGCCCGCCATCGCCGCGTGCTGGCCCTGAAACAGCCAGGGCGCATGCCAGAGCCGCGGGTCCGACAGGGGCTTGTCTGACAGCAGGATGATGAAGATGGTCGAGCCATACATCATCATCATGTCGCCCGGTCCCCGGACGCCGACGCTGACGGCTTCCGCCGCCGCATCGATGGTGCCGCAGGTGACCGGCGTGCCCGCGGCAAGTCCGGTCTCGCGCGCCGCCGCTTCGGTGACGTGGCCCGCGATGTCGGTCGACCACATCAGCTTGGGCAGCATCTCCGGCGGGCAGATGTCGCTGAGATCAAAGCACCAGTCCTGCCGCGCCATGTCGTAGAGCGGCGAGAAATTCGCGGCCGTATAGTGGTCGATCACATACTCCCCGGTGAGCCTGGAAGTGATGTAGCTGGTGGACGTCAGGATCCGCGCGGTGCGCACCCAGAGGTCCGGGTGGTTACGCCTGAACCAGAGGATCTTCGGGCCGACCGACTGCGAGGTCAGCGCATTGCCGCAGCGGGCGAGGATCGTGTCCGCGCCGATTTCGGCGTTGAGATCCTCGATCTCGCGGGCCGCGCGCGTGTCGACGCCGTAGAGCACGCCGTTGATGAGCGGCGCGCCGTCCGCGTCGACCGGCAGCATGCAGGGTCCGATCGCCGATGTGGCCACCGCGCGGATCTTCGAAGGGTCGATGCCGCTGTCGGCGATCAGCCTGCGGGTGATGAAGACGAAGTCGCCCCACCAGTTCTCCTCGGCCCGGTGCTCGGCCCAGCCGGCGCGGGGGACGATCATCTCATGCGCGCGGGACGCCTGCGCGACGATGCGTCCGCCATCCTCGACCAGCACGCCCTTGGATTCGAAGGTGCCGATGTCGACGCCCAGCGTGTAGCCCATCTCAGGTCTCCCGCGTCAGCTTGAAGTCCGGGCCGATGCGGCCGATCGCCGCCAGCGCCAGCCTGGTAATCGCCTCGAGATCGCCCAGATCGCAGCATTCGACGGTCGAGTGCGAATGGCGCATCGGAAATCCGATGTCGATCGAGGCCACGCCTTCGCCCACAAGCTGGACATGGGAGAGGTCGGTCAGAACGCCCACCTGGGCCGAGCGCTGCAACGGCATCGCCAGGCTTTCGGAGGTCTGCTCGAACAGCTCGACCATCGCCGGATGGGGGATCACGCCGTTGAGCGTGCCGCGGCCATGGAACGAATAGAGGCTGATGCCGGGCCCGCCGCCGAGCCGCATCTCGCCCCTGTCTTCCATGTCCGGCGTGTCAGTGGCGAGCATCAGGTCGATCTGGATGGCGATGTCGGGCTTGAGCGCCTGGGCCGCCACGAGCGCGCCGCGCAGGTTGAATTCCTCCTGCACGCTGAACACCACATGCACGGACGGTCCATTGCCGTCGCGCGTGGCGAGGCCGCGGGCGATCTCCAGAAGGGAAGCGCAGCCGGCGCGGTCGTCGACCGAGGTTCCGGCGATCCTGTCGCCGGCGAGCTCGATGACCCGGGGCAGGTAGACCACCGGGGTGCCGATCCGGACTCCTGCCGCTTCCACCGCCTGTTTCGAGCCATGGCCGGTGTCGATCCTGATGTCGGGCGCGGTCAGCACCTTGTACTTCTCGTCGGGCGGGGTGGCGTGATGCGCCTTGTTCAAGATGATGCCCGGCACGTCGCGGCCTTCGCCCACGCACAGCGTCACCGCCTGCGCCGCCATCGCGCGTTCGGAAACGCCGCCCATCCGCTCGACCCGGATCAGCCCGTCCGCCTCGATCCTGCGCACGAAGAAGCCCAACTGGTCCATGTGGGTGAAGATCATCACAGAAGGGGAGGACGCGTCGCCCTCGAAGCTGGCGATGACATTGCCCATGCGGTCCACTCGGCTCGAGATGCCCGCATCGGAAAGCCGGCTTCGGATCAGCTTCGCCACCCGTTCCTCGTGGCCCGAAAGGCCCGGCGTCATCATCAGGTCGATCAGGTCCTGCCGCAATCTTTGCCGCATCATGCGCCGCCCCGCGCCGCGCGCGCCCGGTCCATCAGGTCCTGGGCGCGGTGGGGGTCGATCGCCTTCCAGGTGTCGCCGTCGATCTTGAGCGCCGAGCCGATGATGCAGCCGTCGGCAACTGCAAGCACATCGGCGATGGTCGCGTGCTTGACGCCGGTGTTGGCGAGCACAGGGGTGTTGGGCAGCACCTTCTTGACCGCCTCGAGATCGGACAGCGCCGCCGCCTCGCCAGTGATCTGGCCGGAGACAAGCACCGCATCGGGGATCGAGGAGAACACGGCGCTGCGCGCCCGGTCGGCGAGCGGCCGCCGGTCGAGGCTGTCGGCGAATTCGGCCGAGACATTGTAGAGCATCGCCAGGTCGCGCCGGCCGAGGCGATCGCGGTAGCGCATCGCCTTGCCCGCATCCGGCGTCCACGGCCCCATGTCGCTGGCATAGGTTCCGGTGAAGATCTCGCGCACGAAGCGGGCGCCGGTCGCCGCCGCAAGTGCGATCGTGCTCATCGGGTCCCACAGCACATTGACGCCGAACGGTACCGTGATCTCGCCGCGGAGCTGGCCGATCACATAGGCCATGGTGGCGGTCGAGGCGGTGTCGACAGCGAATTCGTAAGGCCGGTCGTTCTCGTTTCCGAACATGACCGCGTCGAATCCGGCCGCTTGAAGCGCCGTGAGGTCGGCGCGGGCGGCGGCCAACAGCCCGTCGAGTCCCGCCTCGCCATCATGGAGCGGCGAGCCCGGCAGCGCGCCCAGATGCACCATGCCGATCACCGGCTTGCCCGGCCCGAACACCTGTCTGAAATTGTCCAAAATACCCCCCTTGCGCCGAAGTCCGCACGCGGGACTATGCAGCCGATCCACAATTATACTAGCATGTTAGCAGGCAGGGAGGTGCGGATGCAATTGAAGACACGACATTGGGACAGGCTCGGACATGGCGGGCTGACCTTCACCGAACTCGGCTTCGGCACGGCGCCGCTGGGCAATCTCTACAGGGCGATTGGCGAGGAGGAGGCCGATGCGGTGCTCTCCCGCGCCTGGGATCTCGGCGTGCGCTATTTCGACACTGCCCCGCTTTACGGCCTGGGTCTGGCGGAGACGCGGATGAACCGGTTCCTGCGGGGAAAGCCCCGCGGCGACTATGTGCTGTCGACCAAGATCGGGCGGTTGCTCAGGCGCTGCGAGGCGGGCGAGGAGCGCGACTGCATCGGCAAGTTCTTCGACGTGCCGGCGCGCAAGGAGGTCTACGACTACAGCTATGACGGGGTGATGCGGTCGCTCGAAGCCTCGCTCGAGCGGCTCGGCGTCGACCGCATCGACATCCTGTTCGCCCATGATCTCGACATCTTCAACCACGGCAGCCAGCAGGCGCTGGACGCGAAGCTCGACGAGCTGATGAACGGCGGTTACCGGGCTCTGGTGGAACTGCGCGAGCAGGGCGTGATCGCCGCCTTCGGTGCCGGCGTCAATGAATGGCAGCCCTGTCAGTGGATGGCCGAGCGGGGAGATTTCGACCTGTTCCTGCTGGCCGGCCGCTACACGCTGCTCGAGCAGGAGGCGCTCGAGAGCTTCCTGCCGCTGGCGGCCGAGCGCGGCATCGGCATCATCATCGGTGGCCCCTACAATTCCGGGATCCTCGCCACCGGCCCCAAGCCCGGAGCCTTCTACAATTACGATCCGGCGCCGCAGGACATCCTCGACCGGGTCGCCCGCATCGAGGCCGTGTGCGATCGGCACAAGGTGCGGATGGTGGATGCGGCGTTCCAGTTTCCACTCGGGCATCCCGCGGTGGTCTCGGTCATTCCCGGCGGCCAGGGGGTCGCCGAAGTCGAAGCCAATCTCAAGGCGGCCACGGCGAAGATCCCCGCCGCGCTCTGGGCGGAGCTCAAATCCGAGGGGCTGATGCGCGCGGACGCACCGGTCGCACACTGAGGGTCGTGCAGGAGACCGATGCGCATCGCTTGTCCCCGTAGGGCGTCGGCGGCGGGTCGTGGCGTACGGGGGGCGGCGCGGCGGCCCGATCCTACCGGCTTGCCGCCTCGGCGATCAGCGTTTCGACGGCTTTGCGCGTGATCACCCGGCGCTGGTCGACTGTGGAGGCGACATGCAGCGCGGCCGCCGCCTGGCCGAAGCGGGCGGCCGCCGTGAGCGCCTTGCCCGAGGCGCTGGCGGCTGCCAGCGCGCCCAGAAACGCGTCGCCCGCGCCATGGGTCGAGACGACCCCGACCGCGTGGCCGGG
This sequence comes from Hoeflea sp. BAL378, assembly GCF_000759435.1. Classification (GTDB taxonomy): domain Bacteria; phylum Pseudomonadota; class Alphaproteobacteria; order Rhizobiales; family Rhizobiaceae; genus Hoeflea. The sequence continues at coordinate 93,356 of NZ_JRJG01000024.1, read as the reverse complement.
ATGGTGGGTCACCACGCCGGATTCGTAGAGCACCAGACCGTCGCCTCCGAGCGTGACGATGACCGCATGCGGGCCGAGACGGCTCAAGGCCTTCGCGGCCGCAAGCGGATCGAGGGCGGCCTCCGGCTGCGCCAGCAGGTCCGCCGCCTCCACCCGGTTGACCACCAGGATGTCGACCGCGTCCATCAGATCCGGGCCCATCGCCCGGGCGGGGGCCGCGTTCAGAAACACACATGCGCCGGCGTTGCGGCCCTTGAGCGCGACGGCGAGGTTGACCGCTTCGGGCACTTCGTTTTGCAGCAGAACCGTGGTCGCGCCTGACGGGATCTCGATCCGGGACGGATCGATCTCGAGGTTCGCGGCCGAGACGATCACCGCGCCGTAGCCGCCCGAAGGCTCGACGATGGCGACGCTCATTCCCGACGCGCCAGGGTCGCGCTGCACCTGGCTCACATCGACGCCAGCCTCGATCAGGCCCTGCAGCAGCACCTCTCCGGACGCGTCGCCGCCCACCCTGCCGGCGAAGGCCGTGGATGCCCCCATCCGCGCCGCGGCGACGGCCTGGTTGCCGCCCTTTCCGCCGGTCACGTAGCTCACCGCGGAGCCCGCCACCGTTTCGTCGAGCCGCGGCAAATGCGGGGCGTTGACGATGACGTCGTAATGCAGCGAGCCGCAGACGAAAACGCTCACCGGCCCGCCCTGTAGAGCGCGTCGGCGACAATGCCGAGGGAGGCGGTGGCGTCCTGGCGGGCAATGGCCTCGGCGAGCCCCTTGTGACCCGAGAGGCTGGCGGCCACGGCACGCAGCCGCTCGGCCATCTGGATGTTGGCGCGCGCCTCGGCGCGAGGGTCGAGCCCGCCATGATCGGGGAAGGTGTCGAAATAGATGACACCGTCATAGCCCATGCGGTCGAGCTCGACGAACAGCTCCACCGTCTGCACCGGATGCACGGAGCCCACCATCAGGCCGTCGTCGCGCTTGCCGTAGCCGTCGTTGAGATGTACGCCCATGAGTTTCGCGTGGCGGCCGATCAGCCGCGCCGACTGGGCCGGGATCTCGTCGGCATAGAGCACATGGGCGAAATCCAGCGTCACGCCGAGATTGGGCCGTCCGGCTTCGCGGATCGCCAGCAGCGTCGTGCCGATATCGGGCATGAGGGCGAAGGCGCGGGGTTCGTTCGGCTTGTACTCGATGGCGATGTCGAGATCGGGATTGTGGTCGGCCACCGCCTGGATCGCGGCGATGGTGTCGTCCCACATCCGCGCATAGTCGCCCTGGAAGGAATAGTCGACGCCGTCCTGGCCCATCCACAGCGTCATCAGCCTGCCGCCCATCCGGGCCAGCGCGTCGAGGCCGCTTTTGGTGATATCGACCGCCGCCTGGCGGACCTTCGCATCGGGATGGGTGAAGGCGCCGAGCCGGAAGCCGGGATCGGTGTAATAGCGCATCGCCAGTCCGTTGAGCGCCATGCCGTGGGAGGAGAGGATCGCGGAGAGCTCATCCGGCGAATGATCCGCGAAATGGTCCGGATAATTGAGGTCTGCGGCGTCGAGCCCCTCGACCCCGGCGGCGCGGGCGATCAGGTCCGCGGCCGTCGGCTTGCCCGGCAGGCCGGTCTTGAAGGCGTTGAGCCGGGCGGCATAGCGCGGGCGATTGGGAAGATCGGGCATGGCGGGCCTTTCAGAGCTGGGACGCGGCTTCTCCGCCATCAGCCTTTGGTGTCGAACCAGTCCGGATGAGTCTCGACCAGCGGCTCGAGAAACGTGATGAGCTGGCGCAGATGATGCCGCGTCGCCGTGCGCGCAGCCTCGGGGTCGTGCGCCTCGAGTGCCGAGACGATCGCCTTGTGTTCCTCGAGCGTCGCCTCGATGCGGCCGGGCGCCGGCAGGATGAGCTGCCGGGCGCGGTTGACATGCACCCAGGCGGTTTCGGCCATCGTCGCAAGCCGTTTGTAGGTGGTGAACGACAGGATCAGCTCATGCATCTTGGCGTCCATCTGGTAGAAGCCGGCATTGTCGCCGTCCTGCATCAGCGCTTCCTGGATCCGCAGGTTGCGGCGGAGCAGGACCAGTTGCTCCTCGCTGATCGTGGCCGCGACGATCTCGACCGCCGCAAGCTCCAGCGCCTCGCGCAGGAACGCGCCCTCGCGGATCTCGTCCATCGACAGCCGGGCGACGAAGGTGCCGGCCTGCGGCATCACATTGACCAGGCCCTCAGCCGCCAGCCGCGCCACGGCTTCGGACACCGGCGAGCGGGATACGCCGAGCTCGGCGCAGATCTCCTGCTTCTGCATGATTTCGCCCGGCCGGAAGGTCAGCCCCAGGATCGCCTGCTTGAACGACAGGTAGACCTTCTGGGCGAGCGTGCCGGAAAATTCATCCAGCGCTGGCAATGCGGGCCGTGGAGTCGGGGTCTCGGACAGGGGTGCATCCTTCGTTCGGGGCATTCTAAAATGTTAGTCGCATGCCTGATCTGTCAAGCCGGCGGCGGCCGCCGCGGCTAGACCGAGTCCCGCTCGACGATCGTGCATTCCACCTTCAACTGGTCATGGCTGCTCTTGAGGCCGCCGGCGATGTCGTGGATCATTTCCACTGCCATCGCCCCCATCTGGAACAGGGGAAGATGCAGCGTCGTCAGCGGCGGCCGGATGAACTGGGCGATGTCGCGATTGTCGAAGCCGATCACCGACACGTCCCCGGGGACGGACTTGCCGCGCTCCTTGAGCGCCTCGATGCAGCCCAACGCCATCAGGTCGTTGGCGCAGAAGATGGCATCGGGCGGATTGGGCAGGTCCATCAGCACATGCGTTTCCGAATAGCCCGACGACGGTTCCCAGTTGCCGTGGCGCACCAGCTCGGGATCGAAGGTGAAGTCGTTGCTCGCCAACGCCTGCTTGTAGCCGCGCAGCCGGTCGCGCGGATTGTCGAGGCCTTCCTGGCCGTTGATCAGGCCGATCCGGCGACGGCCGGCCTGGATCAGCCGCTCGGTCGCCGTCCGGCCGCCGGCGACGTCGCCCGGCAGGATCGAGGGCAGGCGCCGGTTCTGGTCGTAGCAATTGACCAGCACCGACGGCAGCTTGAACAGCGCCTCCGGCGGGTCAATCTTGCGGGTCAGGATGGTGCCGAAGATATAGCCCATGAGCGGCTGCCGCTGGCATAGCGAGAATACGTCCTCGTTCGGATCCTCGCCTTCGCGGAAAATGCCGAGCGTGACGATGACGCCCAGCTCCAGCGCCTTTTCGCGGGCGCCCTCGAAGGCGAGCGCCATCCAGGGGTCGGTGGTCAATTCGTCGGTGAGGAAGGCGATGACCCGGCTTTCGGACGGATCGGCGGCCACCGACCTGTTGGGAAGCCGGTAGCCCAGCTCGTTGACCGCATCCATCACCTTCTTGCGCGTCGCCTCGCTGAACCGGGCTCCCGAACTGCCGTTGAGAATCAGCGATACCGTGGCCTGCGACACGCCCGCCCGCGCGGCGACATCCATCATTGTCGGTTTCAAGGCATTCTCCATGCTGCGTGCCCTGGCAACCCAACCTCACGCCAACCTAGGTTCGGAAATTCCGGAATCGGTCGAATGCCACGGCCACGATGATGAAGGTACCTATGAACATTCCCTGCCAGAAAGTCGAGATGCCGAGCAGGATGAGGGAGTTGCGGATCACCTCTATCAACAGGGCGCCGACGACCGCGCCGAGCGCGGTGCCCTCGCCGCCGGCCAGATTGGCGCCACCGATCACCGCCGCGGCGATCACCGTGAGCTCCATCGCCTGGCCCAGATTGGTGGTGACGCTACCGAGCCAGCCGGCCATCAGGATGCCGGCCAGGCCCGCCGTGAAGGCGGAAAACATGTAGATGCTCACCTTGAGCCGCTTGACCGGAATCCCGGTCAGCACGGCCGCATTCTCGTTGCTGCCGATGGCGAAGAGATGCTGGCCCCAGCGGGTCCATTTGAAGGCGAGCGACATGACGATGGTCAGGGCGGTGAGAACATAGAGCGGATGCGGCAGGCCGAGCGTGGAGCCGCCGCCGACCCAGAGCAGGATGTCGTGGTCGGGCCCGAACTCCCAGATCATCTTGTTGTCGGATAGCACCATGGCGAGCGAGCGGGCCGCCGAGAGGGTGCCGAGCGTCACCACGAAGGCGGGCATACCCGCATAGGCGATGAGAATGCCGTTGAGCAGGCCGACCAGCAGCGCCGCGCCAAGCGCCAGCAGCGCCGAGAGCCAGAACGGCAGGCCGCCCGACATGGCGACGCTGATCACCATGGCGCTGAGCACGACGGATGAACCCACCGACAGGTCGATCCCGCCCGAGGCGATGACGGCGGTCATGCCGATGGCGATGATGGCGACAAAGGCGAAATTGCGGGCGACGTTGAACAGGTTGCGCTCGCTGGCGAAGGTGTCGGTGAGCAGGCTGAGCGCCAGGCAGGCAAGCACCGCGGCGGTGAAGACCCAGAAGACCTGGAGCCCCCGGATGCGGGAGAACAGGCTGTCGTGCTGGGATCTGCCGATGATGTCGTCGAGTGAAGTCATAGTCTTTCCCCCTCAAGCTGCGTCGATGGCGCCGGTGATGAGCCCGGTCACTTCTTCCGGAGACGATCGGGCTGCCGCCTTGCTGCTGACCAATTCGCCGCGGCGCAGGACGGCGATCCTGTCGGACACGGAGAAGACATCGGGCATGCGGTGGCTGATCAGGATCACGCTGATGCCGCGGTCGCGGAGCCGGCGGATGAGATCGAGGACCTCGGCGACCTGGCGCACGGAAATGGCGGCGGTGGGCTCGTCCATCATCACGATCTTGGGTTCGGACAGCAGCGTGCGCGCGATGGCGACCGCCTGGCGCTGGCCGCCAGACATTTTCCGCACCTGGTCGCGCGGCCGTGTCTCCGACTTGAGCACCTTGAACAGGTCGGCGGAGACCGTGTTCATGCGCCTGTAGTCGATATATCTGAACGGGCCGAGGCGGCGCAGCGGCTCCCTGCCGAGGAAGACATTGGAGGCCGCCGACAGATTGTCGGCGAGCGCCAGGTCCTGGTAGACCATCTCGATGCCTTCGCGCTGCGCGTCGATCGGCTTGTGGAAATGCACCTCTTTTCCGTCGATCCGGAGTTCACCGCCCGATGGCCTAAAATTGCCGGCGATGATCTTCACCAGGGTCGACTTGCCCGCCCCGTTGTCGCCCATCAGGCCGAGCACCTCTCCCGGTTCGATCGACAGCGACACTCCGGACAGCGCCTGAATCGCCCCGAAGTTCTTCGATAAGCCCTTGATAACAAGCCGCGACATTCTTCCTCCTCGTCATGTTCGCCCTCAGGGTGCGGCGTCTCCGCGCCGTTCCCCACACTCCTCCGCCGCGCATTCTAGCACAGTGTATCACTAATAGCTTGACTTAATATTATTAGTAAACAACACTTGTCGATGAACTGACAGACCTTGGAGGACTGGATGAGGCTGCTCGTGACGGGGGCTGCGGGAAAGGTGGGGCAGGTGTTCCTGCCTGCGTTGCTTGCGGATCCGCGGTTTGCCGATTGGGAGATCGTGGCGCTGTGCCACAACCGGCTCGTCGAGGCGGACCACCGCGTCGCCATCGTCTCCGGCTCGATTTCCGACGCGGCAGTTGTCGCCGAGGCCATGGAAGGGGTCACGCATGTGCTGCATCTGGCCGCCGTCAAGGAATCGCCCGACCTGGTCTTCGACGTCGCGCTGAAGGGCCTCTATCTGCTGCTCGAGGCGTTCCGCGGCTTGGCGGATGCGCGCCAGTTCCTCCTGCTCAGCGGCGATTGCGTCGTCGGCCACATCTTCCAGCCCTATGGGGAGCCGATCACGGAGGCATCCCCGCGCAAGGCCTATCCGGGCTGCTACGCGCTGACCAAGGTGCTCGAGGAGACGATGCTGGAGCAATACGGCGTCCAGTACGGCGTGACCTGGACGACGCTGCGCGCGCCCTGGATCATGGAGAAGGACGATTTCCGCTTCGCGCTCGATTTCGGCGACGGCCAGTTCGGCGGTCCGGCCTGGACGGAGATCGTCGACGAGGCGGCGCTCGCGCGCTACCGCAACGGGCGCTACGTGCCGGTGCTGCGCGATGCCGGCGGGGACTACCTGAAGCGCAACTTCGTCCATGTCGACGATCTTGTTGCCGCGATCCTGGCATCGATCGCCAATCCGCGGGCCTATGGCCAGTTGTTCAACATCTCGATGGACCGGCCGGTGGATTACGGCGCGGTGGGGCGGATCCTCAAGGCCAGCAACGAGCTGGAGCCGATCGAGATCGACACCCCGTTTCACAGCAACTGGCTCGACAATTCGAAGGCGCGGATGGTGCTCGGATGGGCGCCGGAGGTGGGGCTCGAACAGCTTGCCGACCGCGCCTGGCGCTACGAACGCAAGGAGAATGACCCGCGCGTCGTTTGGTATCCCGGCTAGGGCAGGAGGCCCGCCGGAGTAAGTGGAGGAGAGAACATTATGAAAACCAAACTGATGGCTGTGACAGCCCTATCCGTGATGATGCTGGCGGCCGGATCGGCCGCCGCGCAGGAAAAGAAGACCCTGGCGATCGTCGTCAAGGGCCTGGACAACCCCTTCTTCGAGCAGATCAATCTGGGCTGCCAGAAGTGGATGTCGGAAAATGCCGACAGCGAATATGAATGTCTCTACACCGGTCCGGCCTCGTCGGCAGACGAAGCCGGGGAAGTGCAGATCGTCGACGACCTGCTGACCCGTGGCGTGGCGGCGATCGCCATCTCGCCATCGAACGCGCCGGCCATGGCCAACCGCATCCGGGACATTGCGCCGAGTGTTCCGGTGATGACGCTGGACGCGGATTTCCTCGAGCAGGACCGCGATCTGCGCAAGACCTATCTCGGCACCGACAACTATCTGATGGGCGTGAAGATGGCCGAGCAGGCGGCCATGCTCAAGCCCGACGGCGGCACGGTCTGCCTGCAGCTCGGCAATGTCGCCGCCGACAACATCAATGCCCGCGCGCAAGGGTTCCGCGACACCGCGGGCGGCGAGAAGGGCATCGACCGCCTGACCGGGCAGGGCGGCTGGACCGAGATCGAGGGGTGCCCGGTGTTCACCAACGACCAGGCCGATCTCGCCAACCAGCAGATGTCGGACGTGTTCACGGCGAACCCGGACCTCGATGCCTTCATCCTGATCGGCGGCTGGGCGCAGTTCGCGCCGCAGGCCTATGCCCAGGTGACCGACCAGGTGATGGACAAGCTCAAGAGCAAGGAGCTGATCATCATCGCCGGCGACACCCTGCCGCCGCAGACGCAGGCCTTCCGCGATGGCCGCAGCCATTCCCAGGTCGGCCAGCGCCCGTTCGAGATGGGCTACCGGGCGCCGGATGTCATGATCCAGCTCATCAACGGCGAGACGGTGGAGGATCCGCTGTTTACCGGTCTCGATGTCTGCAATCTCGAGGATCCGGGCTTCTGCGCCGGCAACTAGGGTCTCCCGAGGGCGATGGGGTTGGCTTGCAAAAGCCGCCCCGTCGTTTCCCCTGACGGGACCGGGAATCATTAATAATATTACTGATTCCCGATGATCAAGCTCACGTATCAATCGCGGCCCGGGAGGAAAAGGGCTGCAGGGAGGAAAGTCATGTACAATCTGAAGTCGATACTCATCGCGAGCGCGGCCGTCCTGGCTTCCAGCGCCGCATTCGCACAGGAAAAGCCCGCGCTCGCCTTCGTGGTCAACGCGGCGTCCGATTTCTGGAAGCTGTCCGAAGCCGGCGTGAAGGCGGCGCAGGCGGAGCTTCCGGGCTATGAGCTGCAGTTCCGCTATCCGGCTCAGGGCACCGCGGCGCTGCAGAACGCGCTGATGGACGACCTGGTCGCCGCGGGCACCGATGCGATCATGATCTCGTCGGCCGATCCGAAGAACTCGATTGATGCGTTCAACCGCATCGCCGCCCAGGTGCCGCTGTTCACCACCGACAGCGATGCGCCGGACAGCAACCGCATCGCCTATCTCGGATCGTCCAACACGGCGGCCGGCGTGCAGGCGGGCGAGATCGCCGTCGAGGCGATGCCCGATGGCGGCAAATGCATGGGCTTCGTCGGCTTTCTCGGTGCCGACAACGCCGTCGAGCGCATCGCCGGCTTCCGCCAGGCCGTCGAGGGCAAGGGCATAGAGCTGGTCGACGTGCGCGGCGACGACGTGGATTTCGCCCGGGCGCGCTCCAATGTTGACGACGTGCTGGCGGCCAATCCGGACATCACCTGCATGGTCGGGTTCTATTCCTACAACCCGCCCAAGATCTATGAGGCCCTGCAGGCCGCCGGCAAGCTCGGCCAGATCACCGTGGTCGCCTTCGACGAGGATCCGATCACGCTCGGCGCCGTCCGCGAAGGCAGCTTCGCGGGCACCGTGGTTCAGGATCCCTATCAGTGGGGCTACCAGGGCATGAAGCTGATGGCCGCCTATCTGGAGGGCGACAAGTCCCAGATCCCGGCCGACGGCCTGATCATTGTTCCCACCAAGAAGATCAACAAGGACAATGTCGACGCATTCGAGGCGGAGCTGAAATCCCGCGTCGGAGGATAATGCGGGTCATCCTACCGCGTTGTCCGAGGCTGCACGCGCCTTCCGGGTTCGTGCAGCCTTCTCCTGCGCCCGTCCCATCCGGAAAGCCCATGCCTGACGTCAGAGACAGACAGATATCGCTCGAACTTTCCGGGATCACCAAGGTGTTTCCCGGGGCTGTCGCGCTCAACAGGGTTTCCCTCACGATCCGCGGCGGCGAGGTGGTCGGATTGATCGGAGAGAACGGCGCCGGCAAATCGACGCTGATGAAAGTGCTCGGGGGGGCGATCGAGCCGGATCAGGGAAGCCTCGTCATCGATGGCGAGACGGTCACGGCGCTGACGCCGGCGCGGGCCACAAGGCTCGGCATCGCCTTCGTGCACCAGGAGCTCAACCCGTTTTCCAACCTCGACGTGACGGCAAACGTGCTGCTCGGGCGCGAGATGCGCAGCGGCATGCTGGGGCTTCTCGACCGCTCCTCCATGGAGAAGAAGGTTGCTCCCATCCTGGAACTGCTGGGGACGCGGTTCGGGCCAAGGGATCCGGTGTCCGCACTTTCGCTCGCCGACCTGCAACTGCTCGAGATCGCGCGCGCCCTGTCGATCAATGTGCGCCTGCTGATCCTGGACGAACCCACGTCGAGCCTGACGATCTCGGAAACCAGCCGGCTGCTGGAGGTCGTGCGCAAACTGCGCGCCGACGGTGTTGCGGTGCTGTTCATCACCCACCGGCTCACGGAAATCGTTGACGTGGCCGACCGGGTGGTGGCGCTGCGCGACGGCTGCAACGCCGGCGAATTGTCTCGCGGGGAGATTACCAGGGACAGGATGGTGCGGATGATGATCGGGCGCGATGTGAGCCAGTTCTACGAGACATCGGATCATGCCGCCGGCCGGCCGGTGCTCGAACTCAAGGGGCTGCGCACCCGGGCCTATCCGCACCAGGCCGTGGATCTGTGCCTGCGCGCGGGCGAAATCCTGTGCCTGGCCGGACTTGTCGGCGCCGGGCGCACCGAGCTGGCGCGGGCCATATTCGGCATCGATCCGGTGGAGGGGGGACGCATCGAGATCGACGGCAAACCGCTCGCCGGCAACTCGGTTCCCCACGCCATCGCCGCGGGCATCTGCCTTGTCCCGGAAGACCGCAAGACCGAGGGACTGTTTCTCGACTTCGCTATCCTGGAGAACATCGCCATGCCGAGCCATGCGGCGCTGTCTCGTAAGGGCTTTGTCGATCTCGGCGCGGAAACCCGGCTGGCCGACGCCGCGAAGCGAAAGCTCCGGATCAAGGCGTCGAGCCTCGGGCGCGCTGTGGCGGAACTGTCGGGCGGCAACCAGCAGAAGGTGGTTCTCGCCAAATGGCTGGCGATGAAGCCGAAGCTGATCATCCTGGACGAGCCCACGCGCGGGATCGATGTCGGCGCGAAGGCGGAAGTCTATCATCTCATGCAGCAACTGGCGGCCGAAGGCGTGGCCCTGCTGATGATCTCGTCGGACATGGAGGAGGTCATCGGCATTTCCGACCGGGTGGCGGTCATGTGCCGGGGCCGGATCGCCGGCGTCCTGGGCCGGGGCGACCTCACCGAGGAAAACATTCTCCGGCTTGCCGTGGAATAGAAAGAGGGGACGATGCAGAAGAAAGACATTGGCCTTGCCACGCTTGTCGTCACCGTCGGCGCCATCGTCGCGATGGTCAATCCACGGTTTCTGTCGCCCGTCAATCTGGCCAATACGGCAAACCTGATCGGCCTGTTCGGCCTGTTCTCCATCGCCGAGGCGTTCGTCATCGTCACCGCAGGCATCGAGCTGTCGATCGGATCGGTGATCGCGTTGATCGGCGTCATCTTCGTCGATCTGATCGCGAGCCACGGCGTGCCCTGGCCCATCGCGCTCTTAATCATCATGGCGCTGTCGGTGCTGATCGGCCTGCTACACGGCTGGCTGATCACCCGCCTCAGGCTGCAGCCCTTCGTCGTCACGCTGTGCGGCCTGCTGATCTATCGCGGCGTTGCCCGATTCTACACCAGGGACGGCACCGCCGGCTTCACCTTCGGATCGGATTTTCCGATACTGGAGTTCCTGGTGTCGGGGCGCACCGCCGGGGTGCCGCATTCGGTGATTGCCTTCGGGCTGGTGGCGGTGGTTGCCTGGTTTCTCCTCCATCGCACCGTCTTCGGCCGGCACCTGTTCGCGGTGGGCAAGAATGCGGAAGCCGCGCGCTATTCCGGCATCAACACCAACCGCGTCATCATCCAGGCCTATGTGCTGTGCATCTTTCTCACCGGCATCTCGGCGGTGTTCTTTGCCATGTACACGCGCTCGGTGCAGCCGTCCTCGCACGGAAACTTCTACGAACTCTACGGCATCGCCGCCGCGGTGCTCGGCGGATTCTCGCTGCGCGGCGGCGAGGGGTCGGTCGTCGGCGTGGTGCTGGGGGTGATCCTGCTGCAGATCCTGCAGAACCTGGTCAACCTGCTGGGCATTCCGTCGTCCTTGAACTTCGCCGTCATGGGCAGCGTCATTCTCGCGGGCGTGATCGCCGACACGCAGTTTTCCCGCTACCGCGAGGCGCGCCGCCAGCAGCTTGCGATGTCGGCAATTCGGGACAGCAAGGAGGACTGATGGGCTCGCGCGGGGCAGTCCCGGCGAGCTCACCCGCCGCGCGTCTTGTTCGGTTCCTCGCCATTGAGCTTCAGCGCGCTGGACCCGAACGGCGATGATCGGCTGCCGGATGCCGTTCTGTGCAATTCAGAGGGTAAGCGACGCGGTCAAGCGGTCTGCGTCCAGGGCGTCGAGCCGGGGAACGGCGCGACCCCGTCAGGGCTCAGGCGCTGGACGGAGAGGAGCTGCTTGAGAAAGGCGGCGCTCCAGCGTCCGACATTGTGCTGGTCGAGATGGGCATAGAGGGCACTGTGCCGCCCGATGCGTTCGGCGAGCGGCATCTCCAGCGCGGTCTTGATGGCCCTGGCGATATCCTCGGGATCGTGCGGATTGATGATCAGCGCCTCCGTCATCTCCTCCGCCGCGCCGGCGAATTGCGACAGGATCAGCACGCCGGGATCGGTTTCGTCCTGGGCGGCGACATATTCCTTGGCGACCAGATTCATGCCGTCAAACAAGGGCGTGACCAGCCCGACACGGGAGAAGCGGAACAACACCGCCAGTTCGTTGCGGGGCATGGCGCGATGGATATATTGCACCGGCGTCCACTCGACGGTGCCGAAGCGACCGTTGATATGGCCGGAAAGATGCTCCAGTTCGGACCGGATCGCCTTGTAGGCATCGACATCGTCGCGCGTCGGCGGCGCGATCTGCAACAGCGCCACCTTGCTGCGGAACTCCGGATGCCTGGCCAGGAAAGCCTCGTAGCCGGCGAGGCGCTGCGGCAAGCCCTTGGAATAGTCCAGTCGGTCAACGCCGATAAGCCGCGGCAGGGGCGCTGGCTCGGTGTTCTCGGCGCCCTTGGCGGCAAGTCGCCTGAAGCCGGACACGTCGATGGAAATCGGGAAGCTGCCCAACGCCACTTCGCGCCCGGCAATCCCCATGGTTCCGTTGGCGCGCAATTCGCCGCGCATGGTGTGACGGAAGATGTTGATCATGTGGCCGAGATCGCGGCGGGTCTGGAAGCCGATCAGATCGTAGTCCGACAACCATTTCGCCAGGTCCTTCCAGTCGGGAATGGCCTTGAAGGTCTGCAGGTCGGGAAGCGGGATGTGCAGGAAGAAGCCGATCCGGCACTTCACGTTGAGCTCCTTGAGCTCGTGGGCGAGCGGGATCATCTGGTAATCATGCACCCAGATCAGGTCGTCGTCGCGCGCCGTCTTGGCGATCAGGGCGGCCAGGCGCTTGGCCACCTCGCGGTAGGCCTTGGCGTAGCGGGGCTGCACGTCGATGAGATCGACCCGGCCATGCAGGGCCGGCCAGAGCACCGAATTGGAATAGCCGAGATAATAGTCGCGGTAGAGCTCCGGCTCCAGCTCGAACAGGCCGATGTCGAAATCCGGACGCTGATGAAAGACGAGATCCTCGGTGGGCGTGTCGCTTTGCTCGGGCGCGCAGCCGATCCACAATCCGCCATTCTTGGCGAGCGCCTCGATGAGCGCCACGACCAGACCGCCGGAATCGCTTGAGCCGTCGACGGATGGGGCGCGGTTGGATACGACGATCAGGCGCCCCACCTCAGGCCTCCCGCCTGGACGCGTCAGGCTGCGAGCGCAGCCATTTCTTGAGCGTGGTGGGGCTCGCGGTCCGGTACTGGGCAATGGTCGGACCGTCGCCGATCTTCACCGACAGGCCGCCATGGGCGTTGACCCAGCCGAAGGCGGTTTCATCGGTCTCGTCGTCGCCGGCGAACAGGATCGTGCGGCCCGCGAATTCCTCGAACTGCATGATGCGCTCGATCGCCTTGGCCTTGGAAATGCCCTTGGGCTTGATCTCGAACGCCATCTTGGCGGACTGCAACTCGAAACCGTCTTCTTCATTGACGAGGCAGGCGAGGAAGTCGTGGACCTTGCTTTCGAGTTCGGGGTGCTGGCGGAAATGCAGCACGATGCCGAAGCTCTTGTCCTCGGCAATGACGCGCGGATCGATGATGGCGAATTCCATCACCGCGTTCTTGATGTGCTCAAGCCGCTCGAAGTCGCAGTCGATGCCGGGAAAATGCTCTCCGGCGTGACGCAGTTCGGCGCCGTGGCCGCCGGAGATGGTTCCTGAAAAATCCTGGAGGAACTTCTCTATCTCATGCAGGTTCCGGCCCGAAATGATGGCCACGGCGTTGGCGTGGCGGCGGCCCAACTGATCCAGCAGCAGTCCGTCGCGGGCGCTGACGGTCACCGCGCTCGGGGTCTCGGCGATGTCGACGAGGGTTCCATCAAAATCGAGAAAGAGGGCCGTGTCATGGGCCGGGACGGCAAGCGTGCCGAGATCTTCCGGCGCTTCCGTTTCGGGCGCGAAACCAATCAGTGTGTAATAATCCAATCTCTGTTCCATGGCCGAAAAAGCTCTCGTTGTTTGGTGTTTCAACGGTCTGGCGGTGCGATCGTTCCTTAATGAAGAGGAAATTTTCCGTTCAACGGCCGGAGCCAGCGCCACATTTGGGGCTGACGGCGCGGGCGAAGCGCATCTGTCCTGGCGGGATGCGGCGACGCCCCTATTTGCGGGAGATGACCCCGCGCGGGCCCTCGCCCGGATCATCGCTCTCCAGCACGACGTGATAGAGCTTGTCGTCGCGAAAGGCGCTGGCGAAATCGGTGGTCGTGCCGTCGCCCGGCTTTGCGCCGATATCCAGAAAATCGATCTCGGCCTGGGCGGCGACAATGCGGGCATCCGCAGGCGACAGCGCCCGAACCAGGATCTCGCCATGGCCGGGGGCATTGTCCCACCGGGGATCATTGGGTTCAGCGCTCGGCGTCAGGCGGTAGAGCTTGAGGTCGCCGCCGATCTGGCCGGTCGAAGCCGACGCGTCGAGCTTGCCCACCGCGGACTGCTGAGTTTCGTCACTCATGGTCATGCGCCTCCATGCGAATGTCTCGAATGCATGGGAAACGCCTGAAGGAGATTTTGGTTGCGGAAGCCGATTCCGGGTCCTCGGAAATTGCACGGAACTTTTTTGCAGGATGCGCGTTTCCAGCTTTCACGCCAGAATTTAGGCTTTCACGCCAGAATTTAGGGGAGACAAGGCATGCGAGTGGACACGTCAGACACCGGCGCTCGCACGCCCGACCCTTATTCGGGTCCGGAGAAGCCTTCAATGTCCTTTGGCTCCATCTACATCACCGTGATTGGCGTTCTCGTGCTGGGCCTGGGGCTCGTCCTCGGCGCCGGCGGCGTCTGGCTGATGGTTCTGGGCGGCTCCTGGTATTACGCCATCGCCGGCCTCGGGCTGGTTCTCAGCGGCGCCCTGCTCACGCGCCGGAATGTGGTCGGCGTGGGCGTCTACCTGCTGGTCTGGATCGGCACGCTGATCTGGGCGGTGTGGGAGGTCGGCTTCGAGATGTGGCCCTTGGTGCCGAGGGTCGTGGCGCCCACGATCATCCTGGTGCTCGTGGCGCTGACCATCCCGGCTTTCGCCGCCCGGCCAGGATCACGCAAATACATCGCCCGCCACGGCAGAGCCTATCAGCCGCTCGCGCTTCTGGCCGCGGCCGGTCTGGCATTTACGGCCCTGGCGCAGGATCCGGCCGCTGCGCAATCGCAGAGGCTCGAGGTCGGTGCGGTCGCGGCCAGTCTCCACGAGGGATGACACCTCCAGGGGATGACATTCGCCTTTCGTCCATCGCGCACGGAGTTCACTCCTTGCGCCGCCTCGCCGATAGGCTGGTGGTCGGCGGCGGCATGGTCTTCCCGTTCTTCCTGATCTCCGGATCGCTCCTCTCCGCCCTGTCGATCATGGCCGGCCAGACGGACGAGGGGGAGGTCGTCCTGGTTATGGCGGCGGGGGAGTGATCTCCTGGTGCACCTGGGCCCAGGCCAGGAAGGTGAAGATCAGGGTTCCGCCGACGACATTGCCCGCCAGCACGGGCAGGAAGAACCCGGTCAGGCCCTGCGTCACACCGATCTGCCCGGTGACCAGCATCCAGGCCATCTCCACCGAGCCCGCGACGATGTGGGTAAATCCGCAGACGCCGATCAGCCAGGTGAACAGCGTGATCAGCCAGAAGCTCGACCCCTCGGCCTGCGGCAGCATCCAGACCAGCGCCGCGATCAGGATCCCGGCGGGAATGGCGCGGGCGAAGCCTTCCATGGCGGGAATGGCCATGGCGTGATGGGCGAGCCCGTCGAACGCAGGTAAGAACGCCTCCGGCAGGACGTGGCCATGGGCAATGGTGATCGCCGCGATGAAGCAGCCGATGAGGTTTGCCAGCAGCACCAGTCCCCAAAGGCGTGCCAGCCGGGCAAACCGGCGGCGGGATGGCTTGGCCACCACCGGCAGGACGGTCATGATCGTGTTCTCAGTGAAAAGCTGCATGCGGCCCAGCATGACCAGCAGGAAGCCGAAGCTGTAGCCGAAATTCTCGACCAGCGGCCGCCAGTCGGTGTCCGGCAGGTAGGTGCGCAGCATCGCCTTGCCGACGATCGAAAAGCTGATGAGGATGCCCGCGGCGATGCCCGCCCAAAACAGCGACCGGAACGGCCGCCGCAGTTCCTCCTCGCCGTCGCGGCGGATCACCTCGTGGATCAGCCGGGGCGAGAGTTTGGCGGCCTTGCCGACGGATTTTTCCTTGGCCTCGTCGACGAGCTCCGCCACGTTGCCGGCTCCATCGCCGGGCGGTCCGTCATTCATGAGACAGCGGTGTCTGCATCTCGCATCCGCGCGTGAGCGGAGTGTCTGGCGCCGAGCTGTTCGCGCAGGATCGCGATGTTGCGCAGATTTGCCTTGAAGCCGATGTCGAAGATGTCGCCGATTACCGGGATCGAGCCGATCACGTAGTCGATGCCGCTGTTGCCGATCATGCGGGCGAGATGCCGCCGGCGGACCCCCATCTTGTATCCGCGCCAGATGATCCAGGCGGAAGGTGCTGCCGTCAGCGTGTCGCCGATGCCGGGAATCAGGCCGACGATCGTATCCAGGCCCAGCCGGATCGAGGTGCCGGGCAGGCGGAAGCGGCTGTCGAGCGTCCTCGCCAACCGGTCCAGGTTGGCAAGTTCCCGTTCAATCGAAATCAGGTCGTGGTCAAGCGTCGAGGTGGCTGCGGACATGGCGTATCAACCCCCTTGCGGGCCTTTGGTTCCGTCTCTTCACGGAACAAAATGTCGGCAAGGAGCGTTGAGTTTCCGACCAGCCAGCCACCCGCGCGGGCCGCCGCCGCTGCGGGCGGGGTCCGTATCTTCCGTCCGGGCGCAGGTTCAGGGACGCGTCCGGGGAGGGCAAGCCTCTCCGACCTAACAACCGAACAGCCATCAGGAGCACCCCATGTCCATCCGAACATTCCGACGCGACACCCTCACGCGGCCAATCTTCGGGTGGGCGCGCACACAGCTTCCGAGCCTGTCCGAGACCGAGCGCGATGCGATCGATGCCGGCGAGGTCTGGTGGGACGCGGATCTGTTCAGCGGCAACCCCGATTGGAACAAGCTTCTCACGGTTACGCCGGCTTCGCTGTCGGAGAAGGAGCAGGCCTTTCTCGACGGCCCGTGCGAAGAGCTGTGCTCCATGCTCGATGACTGGGAAATCACCCGGGCCGGCGACCTGCCGGACTCCGTCTGGACCTTCCTGAAGACGAACCGCTTCTTCGGCATGATCATTCCGGAAAAGTATGGCGGGCTGGGGTTTTCCAACTACGCCCATTCCGAGGTTGTGCGGCGCATCTCCACCTGCTCGGTCACCGCCGGCGTCACGGTGATGGTGCCCAATTCTCTCGGGCCGGGCGAGTTGCTGCTGCAGTTCGGCACGGACGAGCAGCGGGATTACTGGCTGCCCCGGCTCGCAGGCGGCCAGGAGATTCCCGCCTTTGCGCTCACCAGCGAGGATGCGGGCTCTGATGCCTCGGCCATGCGCGACACCGGCGTCGTCTGCAAGGGCAAGTGGAAGGGCAAGGAGACGCTGGGCCTGCGCCTCAACTGGTCCAAGCGCTACATCACGCTGGGGCCGGTCTCCACCGTGCTGGGGCTGGCCTTCAAGCTCGAGGATCCCGAGGGTCTTCTCGGCAATGCCGAGGCTGAGGGCATCACTTGCGCGCTGATCCCGACTGATCTCAAGGGTGTCAACATCGGACGCCGGCATATTCCCTGCGGCCAGGTTTTCCAGAATGGTCCCAACTCCGGCAAGGACGTGTTCGTGCCGCTCGATCACATCATCGGCGGGCCGGACTTCGCCGGCAAGGGCTGGATGATGCTGATGAGCGCGCTGGCCGCCGGTCGCGGGATCTCGCTGCCGTCGCTGTCCTGCGCTGCGGCCTCGCTGTCGGCGCACGCCACCGGCGCCTATGCCCGCATCCGCCAGCAGTTCGGCATCCCGGTCGGCAAGTTCGAGGGCGTGCAGCAGCATCTCGGCCGCCTCGCCGCCAACGCCTATACGCTCGATTCCGCCAGGAAGCTGACCTGCGCCGGGCTGGACGGAGGCCGCAGGCTTGCCGTCATCTCCGGCATCATGAAATCGAACGCCACCTACCGCATGCGCGAGGCGGTCGACGACGCCATGGACATCCATGCCGGCAAGACGGTGATCGACGGGCCGAACAACTATCTCGGCAACCTGCACAAGTCGGTGCCGGTCGGCATCACCGTCGAGGGCGCCAATATCCTCACCCGCAACATGATCATCTTCGGCCAGGGCGCGATCCGCTGCCATCCCTATCTGCTCGATGAAGTTCTGGCGCTCGACACCAAGGACGACGACAAGGCGCTCGACCAGTTCGACAAGGTCTTCTGGGCTCATGTCGGCCATTCCATCAAGACCCTTTTCCGCGCGTGGGGCAGGGCATGGACCGGAGGCGCCTTCGCCCCCGCGCCCACCCATGGCGGCGCGGCCGCGGCAAGCATCTACCGGCGGATGTCGCGCTATGCCGCCGCCTTCGCGCTGATCTCCGATTTCGCGCTGCTGACTCTCGGCGGCTCGCTCAAGCGCAAGGAGATGCTGTCGGCCCGGCTCGGCGACGTGCTGTCCGAACTCTATCTGCTTTCGGCCGTGATGAAGCGCTGGCACGACGACGGACACATGGCCGCCGATTTTCCGCTGGTCGAATGGACGGCGGAGGACTCCTTCGCCAAGATCGCGTCGAGCCTCGACGCGGTTCTCGCCAACCTTCCCAACCGCGCCGCGGCGTTCTTCCTGCGGATGGTCACGCTGCCCGGCGGGTCCAACCGGGGAGCGCCCGACGACCTGACCCGCGAATGCGCCGAATTGCTGCTGACCCCGTCGCCGACGCGCGACCGGCTCACCAGGGGCGTGCGCGCCGTCAGCGGGGACGGGGCGCTCAGGAAGCTCGAAGAAGCGTTCGCCCTGGTCGTCGCGACCGAGCCGCTGCGCCGCAAGCTGCGCGATGCCAAGCTTTCGATCGCTGACGCCGTCGCCAATGGCACGCTGAGCGAGAAGGAAGCGGACCAGTTGCGCAAGACAGAACAGATGGTTGACGCGGTGGTCGCCGTCGATGATTTCGATCCGTCCGAGATCCTGCGCGACGAGAGTCGAGAGCAGCCGCGGGAGGCGGCGCAATGAGCGACCGCCGTCCGGTCTACATCGTCGACGGCGCGCGCACGCCGTTCCTCAAGGCGCGGAGCGGGCCGGGTCCGTTCACGCCGGTGGATCTCGCCGTTCAATGCGGCCGCCCGTTGCTCGCCCGCCAACCGGTGCGGCCGGATGCCTATGACCTGGTGATCCTCGGCTGCGTCAACGTCATCGCCGACGAGATGAACCCGGCGCGCGTCGCCGCCCTTCGCCTGGGCATGGGCGAGGACATGGTCGCCTTCACCGTGCAGATCAATTGCGGCTCCGGCATGCAGTCCATCGACACCGCCTACCGCTATATCCGCGACGGCTCCGCCGACCTGGTGCTCGCCGGCGGCGCCGAAGCGCTCAGCCACGCGCCGCTGGTGCTCCGTCGCGAGGCGGTGGAATGGTATGCCGGCATGGCGCGGGCTAAGGGTCCGCTCGAGCGCATGGCGATGATGACCGGCGTCAAGGCCGATTTCTTCAAGCCGGTGATCGGTCTGAAGCGTGGTCTCACCGACCCGATCACCGATCTCAACATGGGGCAGACCGCCGAGATCCTGGCACATCGCTTCGATATCAGCCGCGAGCAGGCGGATGCCTACGCGATGGAAAGCCATCACCGGCTGGCGAAGGCGCAGGAGGAGGGATGGCTCGAGGGCGAGGTGGAGCCGGCCTTCGACCGCGACGGAAAGGCCTATGCCAAGGATGACGGCGTCCGCCCCGACAGTACCATGGAGAGCCTGGCGAAGCTCTCGCCGGCCTTCGAAAAGCCCTACGGCAAGGTGACGCCCGGCAATTCCTCGCAGATCACCGATGGCGCCTCGTGGGTGATCCTGGCGAGCGAGGACGCGGTCGCGCAACACGGGCTGGAACCGCTGGCGGTGATCCGCGACAGTGAGTGGTCCGCGCTCGATCCCTCCGTCATGGGCCTCGGCCCGGTGCTGTGCTCGACCGAGATGATGCGGCGCAAC
Organism: Hoeflea sp. BAL378; assembly: GCF_000759435.1. Classification (GTDB taxonomy): domain Bacteria; phylum Pseudomonadota; class Alphaproteobacteria; order Rhizobiales; family Rhizobiaceae; genus Hoeflea. Next base: position 73,697 of record NZ_JRJG01000024.1, on the reverse strand, counting down.
GGGCTGACGCGCGAGTCGATCGACCTTTGGGAAATCAACGAGGCCTTCGCCGCGCAGGTGCTCGCCTGTCTTGCCGCCTGGGAGGACGAGAGCTTCTGCCGCGAGGTGCTCGATCTGCCGGAGGCTTTCGGCCGGATCGACCGCGACCGTCTCAATGTTGATGGCGGCGCCATCGCGCTCGGCCATCCGGTCGGCACCAGCGGCAATCGGATCGTCCTGCACCTTGTCCAGGCGATGTCCCGGCTCGGCAAGACGCGCGGCATTGCAACCGAATGCATCGGCGGCGGCCTGGGCGGCGCCATGCTCGTGGAGATTGTCTGATGGCCAAACCTGTCCTGTCCGCCCTCGGCGAGATGAAACTCGAACTCGGATCCGGCAAGGAAAAAGCCTTCGGCACCTGGCGGCTCCGCCGGGACGATGACGGAATCGCCTGGGCGATCCTCGATTGCAAGGGCGGCGGCGCCAACACGCTGTCGCAGGCGGTCCTGACCGACCTCTCGAAGCTTCTCGACGCCGTGGAAGGGGACCTGCCCAAGCTTCTGGTGCTGCGGTCGGCCAAGCCCGGCGGCTTCGCCGCCGGCGCCGACATAACCGAATTCCGCGAGGCCAGGGACGAAGCCTCCGTGGCCGAGCGGCTGCGTGCGGGCCACGGCGTGATCGACCGGCTGGAAGCGCTCGGCTGCCCGACGGTCGCCGTGATCCATGGCTATGCGCTCGGCGGCGGCTTCGAGCTGGCGCTCGCCTGCGATCACCGCATCGCCGTCAAGGGCGCGTTCTTCGGATTTCCGGAAGTGCGGCTCGGCCTGCATCCTGGCCTCGGCGGCACGTTCCGCCTGTCCGAGCTGATCGATCCGACCGAGGCCATGACGATGATGCTGACCGGCAAGTCGGCCCATACGAAGAAGGCCAGGGACTTGGGCATCGTCGACACGGTGGTAGAGGAACGCCATGTCCGCGCGGCGGTCGCGGCACTTGTCGGCAAGGGCGAAGACGCCAAGGGCCGCGGGCTCAAGGCCGCCCTCTTCGACATCGGGCCTGCGCGCAAGCTCGCCGCCGGGCGCATGCGCTCGCAGACGGAAAGCAAGGCGCCGCAGGAGCATTATCCCGCCCCGCATGCCCTGATTGACCTGTGGGAAAGCCATGGCGGCGACCGCGACGCGATGCAGGCAGGCGAGATCAAATCCTTCGCCCGGCTGCTGACCAGCGACACGGCGCAGAACCTCATTCGGGCCTTCTTCCTGCGCGAGGGTCTGAAGAAGAATGGCGCCGGCAAGAGTGACATCGAGCGGGTCCATGTCGTGGGCGCCGGGACCATGGGCGCGGAGATCGCGGCCATATGCGCGATCAAGGGCCTCCGGGTCACGATCAGCGACGTCAAGCTCGAGCCGCTGGCGAAGGCGGTCAAGGCGGCGGCCCGGATCGCCCGCGAGGCGCATCTGTCGGATATCGAGATCCGCGATGCGCTCGACCGGCTGATGCCCGACCCGAAGGGCTACGGCCTCGTCACCGCCGACCTGATCATCGAGGCGGCGCCGGAGAAGCCGGAGCTGAAGCGCGAACTGCTCACTTCGATCGAGGCCAGCGCCCGCGCGGATGCGATCATCGCCACCAACACCTCGAGCCTTGAACTGGAAGGGCTGGCCTCGGTCATCAAGAAGGCGGGCCGGTTCGCCGGGCTGCATTTCTTCAATCCTGTGTCGAAGCTGGATCTGGTCGAAGTGGTGTCGCACGACAAGGCTACCAAGAAGACCCTGTCGCGGCTCAACGCCTTCGTCACGGCGATCGACCATCTGCCGGCGCCGGTACGGTCCTATCCCGGCTTCCTGGTGAACCGGGTGCTGACGCCCTATCTGCTTGAAGCGGCGCTGATGGTCGACGAGGGCATCGATCCGGTGCAGATCGACCGCGCCGCCGAAGCTTTCGGCATGCCGATGGGGCCGCTCGAGGTGGCCGACCAGGTGGGTCTCGACATCTGCCTGCAGGTCGCCGACAGCCTGCGCGAGAACCTCGACACGTCCATCCCAGATGTCCCCGAATGGATGCGCAAGCGGGTGGAAGACGGCCATCTGGGCGCCAAATCCGGCGAGGGCATCTATGTCTGGGAAGACGGCAAGCCGAAGAAGGGCAAGCCGGCCGATCATCCGCTTCCCAAGGACGCGCAGGACCGCCTCATCCTTCCCATGCTCAATGCCGCCGTCGAATGCCTGCGCAAGGACGTAGTCGGCGACGCGGATACGCTCGACGCGGCGATGATCTTCGCCACCGGCTTCGCGCCCTTCCGCGGCGGGCCGATCCGGTACGCGCGGCAGCGGGGCGTCGCCGAGGTCGTCAGCGCGCTCGAGGAGCTGGCGTCGCGGCATGGCCCGCGTTTTGCGCCGGACAAGGGCTGGAAAGACATTGGCTGAGGCAGGTACGCCCGGGAAACCCGCGGCTGAGGACATCGCCCGCCGCCTTGTGGACCTGACCGGAGGACAGATCCGGCTGGCGCTGCCGCTTGGTCTCGGCAAGGCCAACGGCATCGTCAACGCGCTGACGCGGGCGGCGCGCGACGATCCCTCCATCAGCCTGACCATCCTGACCGCCCTGACGCTGCAGCGTCCGGAGGCAAAGTCCGATCTCGAGCGGCGGTTTCTGGAGCCGGCCGGAGACCGCCTGTTCGGCCGCTACGAACCGCTGCTCTATGCGAAGATGGTGGAGAAAGGCACGCTGCCCGCCAATATCGAGGTCCGGGAGTTCTTCTTCCAGGCCGGCCGGTGGCTCGGCAACCTCTATATGCAACGGCATCACATCTCCGCCAATTACACCCATGCGTTCGGCTATCTGCTGGATTTCAAGCCGAATGTGGTGGCGCAACTGGTGGCACAGGACGCGGCTGGACGGATCAGCCTGAGCTGCAACACCGACATCACCGTCGACCTCATCAAGGCCCGGCGCGAGGGCAGGGCCGATTTCCATTTCGCGGCCGAGATCCATGACGAACTTCCGTTCATGGACGGCCCGGCCGTAATCGCCGATGCTGACATCGACACGCTCCACGAGCCGGAGGACTCCTTCGAGCTGTTTTCGGTGGTGCGGCGGCCGGTGAGCCTGCAGGACATGGCCATCGGGCTGCATGTTTCCCAGCTTATGGCCGATGGCGGCACGCTGCAGATCGGCATCGGCTCGATCGGCGACGCCATCGCGCAGTCGCTGCTGCTGCGGCACGGGAAGAATGGCGATTACCTGCCCCTGATCTCCGCCAATCCGTTTGGTCCTTCCGGCCCCGAAACGCATCGCGCGCCCTTCGAGACCGGCCTGTACGCCGTCACAGAAATGCTGGTCGGCGGCATTCTCGAACTGTTCGAGGGCGGCGTCATCCGCCGGGAAGTGGACGGAGTGGCGATCCACGCGGGATTTTTCCTCGAATGCCGGGACTTTTACCGGACTTTGCGGGAAATGCCCGCCGAGCGGCGCGCCAAGATCGCCATGATGCCCGTCTCCTTCACCAATTCGCTCTATGGCGACGAGGCCGGAAAGCGCGCGGCGCGGCGCGATGCGCGCTTTGTCAACAATGCGATGCTCGTCACCTGCCTCGGCGCGGTCGTCTCCGACGGGATCGAGAACGGGCAGGTGGTCAGCGGCGTCGGCGGCCAGTTCAATTTCGTCGAGCAGGCCACCGCGCTCGAAGACGGCCGCTCGATCATCACGCTCAGCGCGACCCGCCGGAGCGGCGGCAGGACGGTCTCCAACATCCGCTGGGACTATCCGCACGAGACCGTGCCGCGGCATTATCGGGACATGGTGGTGAGCGAATACGGCGTGGCCGACCTGCGCGGCAAGACGGACGAGGAGTGCATCGCCGCCATGCTGGCGATTGCCGACCGCCGCTTCCAGCCCGGCCTTCTCGCCAAGGCCAAGCAGGCCGGAAAGATCCGGCGCGACTACGAAATTGACCCCGCCAGCCGGCACAATACCCCCGAACGCCTGCGCGCATGGCTGGGGCAGGCCCGGCGCGACGGGCTCATGCCGCCGTTCCCGTTCGGCACCGATTTCACGAAGACCGAACAGCGGCTGCTGCCGGCGCTCGCGATCCTGAAGAACTCCGCCAAGTCCTGGCCCGCTTTGGCGCGGCTGCTTTGGCGCGGCCTTTCGGCGCCGGCCGACGCCGAGTGCCTGGAACGGCTCGGGCTGCGCCAGTGCTCAAGCTTGAAGGAGCATCTGTATCGCTATCTGGTGACAGGCGCGCTGGCGGAAAGCGCGGAAAACTAGGCGGGTGCGGCATCCGGCTGCGAGGTCGGCGGCGCCGCGACGACACTCTCCGCCGTCTGCCAGAAAGTCTTGACGATCCGGCTCTGATTGCCGTGATGCCGGTAGAGGCGGATGTCGAGTTCCATCGTCCAGTCCTCCCTGGCGGAGACCCGGACCAGCGTGCCGGACCGGAGCTCGTCGAGGATCAGGCTCTCGGGAAGCCAGCACATGCCGGCGCCGGTCAGGGCGATGGTCTTCAGGCCGGCGCTGATTGCATTCTCGTGGACCGGCCGCCGGCGGAAGTTCGGGCGCTCGACAAAGAGACGCCCCAGCGCCACGCCGAAGAAGGAACTGAATCCGTAGCTCAGATAGGGCAGCATCAGCCCCTCGGCGACGGCGCGATCGAGCAGGCCCTCTCCGTGGGTCCACTTTCCGCCCTGCAGCCGCACCTTCGGGGCTGCAACCGGAACCAGGCGGTCGCGTCCGACCTCGAGAAAGCCGAACTGCTCGCGGTCGAGGTGGAAGGGCACGCGGGGATGGGCGTAGGTGAGAAAGAAATCGGCCTCGCCGTCGACAAGGGCCGCGAGGTTCGCCTCGATGCCGCCCCGGTCGGGAATGAGCGACAGGCGCGTGTCGGGCGCCTTCTGTTCGAGAAGCTGAAGCCAGGGCGGAACGAAGGTGACGGTGAGCGTGTGGAGTGCGGCGAAGCGCACCATGCCCGCTTCGGTATAGGGCTGCAGCGCCTCGCGGGCGGCATGCAAAGCGCGGATCGTGTTCTGGGCCACAGGCAGGAAATTGCGCCCGGCCAGCGTCAGCTCCGCCGGCAGCATGCCCCTGTTGATCAGCGGCGTTCCGAGCCAGACCTCCAACTGCTTGATCCTTCGGCTGAAGGCCGGCTGCGTCACGTTGCGGATTTCCGCGGCGCGGGAAAAGCTCGATGTGTCGGCGAGCGTGACGAAGTCTTCAAGCCATTTGAGTTCCATCCGTTTGAGGCTCCCGTTGCTCCGACCCGGTAATTTCGACCCGGATTTCACCCATAATATATTGATTTGAATTGCCTATGCAATTTCTGCATGAGAATCTGCCCAATGCGAATTGGACTTGCCCACTGCCCTGTTCATAGTCGCGTCACAGTGGGAACCGCCGGGACCGGACGTGACAATGAACAGAATAGTCTACTGCGCCAATGAATTCGTCTCCGAGAGGCAGGCGCGGATCGGGCTGTTTGACAGGGGCTTTCTTTTCGGCGACGCGGTCTATGAAGTGACGGCCGTCCTTGGCGGTCGCATGCTCGACAATGATCTGCATCTGGCGCGTCTGGAGCGGTCGCTGTCCGAGCTCGACATCCCGCTGCCGCTGCCGCTCGAGCGCATCGTGCATGTCCAGCGCGAATTGATTGCCCGCAACACTCTCGACGAGGGGACCGTCTATCTCCAGGTCTCGCGCGGGGAGGCGGACCGGAACTTCCTGTATGAGAACGGGCTGACACCGGGGTTCGTGGCGTTCACGCAAGCCAAGCAGCTCACCGGCACCAGGGCGCAGCGCGAGGGCATCTCGGTCGCGCTCGCGCCGGACCCGCGCTGGGCCCGGCGCGACATCAAGACGGTCATGCTTCTCGGGCAGGTGATCGCCAAGCGCGACGCCCGCAGCGCCGGCCATGACGACGTCTGGTTCGTCGAAGACGGCCTGGTGACGGAAGGCGCATCGGCCACCGCCTATGTGGTCACCGGCGACGGCCGTATCCTGACGCGCGCAAATTCCCGGGCCATCCTCCCCGGCTGCACCCGCCGTGCGCTCATTCAGTTGTGCGCCGACCACGACGTGGTCGTCGAGGAGCGGGCCTTCACCCTTGCCGAAGCGCAGGGCGCCGCCGAGGCCTTCCAGACATCTGCGTCCAGTTTCGTCACGCCGGTGGTGCGCATCGGCGATGCCGTCCTGGGCGGAGGTAAGCCGGGACCGCTGACCCGGCAATTGCAAGCCTACTACCTCGATGCAGCGGGCGTCGCGGAGGCCATGCCTCTGTAGATCTTCACCACCACCAACCAAAAAGGGAACATAATGAAAAACAAAGCAAAAATCTTCGGCAGCGCGCTCGGCGCCCTCATGATCCTGGCCGCCCCGGCCATGGCCACGGAAGGCTATGGCGACTGCAAGCTTTTCGGCAAGGCCGGCACGGAGCAGATCGAACCGGCCGTTCCCGGCCAGTTCACCGTTGTCATCAACCTGCCGGCGGTGGGCGAGTTCAACGGCGATACGCCCGAAACCATCACCAGCGGCCGCGAATTCTGCATGGCTGTCAACATTGCCCATCGCCTGGGCCTCGACAAGGTCGTGCTGAAGAATGCGTCGTTCGATTCCATCGTGGCGGGCCAGAACAAGGCTTTCGACGTCGCCTTCGCGCTGATCTCGGTGACAGAGCCGCGCAAGAAGGTGGTGGATTTCTCGACCCCCTATGCGCGCGGCGCCTTCGGTCTCGCCACCAGGGCCGATTCCGATCTGGACGAGACCAGCGTCAAGCAGGCCAAGCTCGGCACCCAGGCCGGCACGATCATGGTCGACTGGGCGCAGGAAAACCTGCCGGACGCGCAGCTCTCGGTGTTTGACGACACGGGCGCGATGTTCACCGCGCTCGCCGCAGGCAGCGTCGACGTGGTGATGACCGACATTTCGGTCGTGCTCGGCCAGGTCGCCAATTCCAATGGCAGGCTCAAGGTGGTCGGCCAGTTCGCCGGCGGCCGCGACACGGCGGGGATCTACCCCAAGGGCGCCGAGCAGGCGAAGGTTATCGACAAGATCATCGCCGACATGGCGGCCGACGGCACGCTGGCGGCGCTCGAGGAAGAATATCTCGCAGCCGCGCGCGGCGGGCTGAAGCCGGAAGACGTTCCGGTCTGGGCCCACTGACCCAATGACCGATCAACTCATCTTGGAGCAGCAGGATGAAGCAGGGCGCGCCGCCATATGGCGCGCCCGTCGCTCCACCCGAACCTATCGCGGCCGGGCGGGGTTCACCCTGCTCCTGGCCGCGGTGACCTTTCTGGTCGTGGCCGCTTCGGCCCAGCATATCGGCGGCTACGCGGTCTCGCAGGGCGTCTCTTCCCTCATCGCTGCCCTGCCGGGCATCGTCGCCGCCATCGCCGCGGCGTTCGTGCTGGGCATGGCGGCAAGCGCCTTCCTGAAATCGCTCGCCGCGTCGCGCAACGACGATGTCTATGCCGCCCGGGCGCTGGGCGACGAGGCCTCGACCCGCTCCTGGAAGGCCTTGGCGTGGATCGGGGCGCTGATGATCGTGACCGGGGGCGCCTGGTTCATGGTGGTCAACGACGCGGCGGTCAGCCGCACCTTCTTCGATCTCGCGCTGATCCGCGATTCCGTCGGCAAGGTGCTCAGGGCCTTCGGCACCAACATCCTCATCTTTTCGGTCTCCGCAGTCTTCATCCTGGCCTGGGCGCTGGTGATCGCGCTCGCCCGCACACTGCCGGGGGCGGCGGGCCGGCCGCTGCGCGTGCTCGCCATCGCCTATGGCGATCTGTTTCGCGGCCTGCCGGCGATCATCACGATCTACCTGATCGGCTTCGGCCTGCCGCTGACAAACCTGCCCTTCCTGTCGGACCTGTCGACGACCTCCTACGCCATCATTGCGCTGACGCTGACCTACGGCGCCTATACTTCCGAGATCTACCGCGCCGGCATCGAGGGCGTGCATCACAGCCAGGTCGCCGCCGCCCGCTCGCTCGGCCTCAGCCATGCCAAGACCATGCGCTATGTGGTCGTGCCGCTGGCCATGAGGAACATCATCCCACCGCTGATGAACAACTGCATCAGCCTGCAGAAGGACACCGCGCTGGTCGCCATCATCGGCGCGATCGACGCCTTCAACCAGGCCAAGATCATCGCCGCGAACAATTTCAATCTCTCCGCCGTGACCACCGTGGCGATCCTGTTCATCGCCGTGACCATCCCGCAGGCGCGCATCGTCGACAAGCTCTCCGAGCGCGACCGCCGGCGCATGCGGGCAGGAGGATAGACCATGGCCTTTGTCGAAATCGACCACGTCACCAAGCACTATGACGCGCTTGAAGTCATTTCCGACTTTTCGCTCGCCGTCGACGAGCACGAGGTCATCTGCCTGATCGGCCCCTCGGGATGCGGAAAGTCGACGCTGCTGCGCTGCGTGAACCGGCTCGAGGAGATCTCCTCGGGCGAAATCCGCATCCATGGCGACCGGATCACCGGTCCTGGGGTGGATCTCGACCGTCTTCGCCGGGACATCGGCATCGTGTTCCAGGGCTACAACCTGTTTCCGCACATGACCGTGCTTGAGAACGCGGTGCTGGCGCCGACCAAGGTGCTGGGCATGGGGCGGCGCGAGGCCGAGGAGAAGGCGATGGCCTTCCTCGAGCGGATCTCGCTGTCGCACAAGGCCAACGACTATCCGGACCGGCTGTCGGGCGGCCAGCAGCAGCGCGTCGCCATCGTGCGGGCGCTGATGATGGAGCCGATGCTGCTGCTTCTCGACGAGATCACCTCGGCGCTCGATCCCGAACTGGTGTCGGAAGTGCTCGACATCGTCCGCGACCTCGCCGCCGGCGGCATGACCATGATTCTGGCGACCCATGAAATGGGCTTTGCGCGCGAGGTGGCGGATCGGATATGTTTCCTCCAGGCCGGAAAGGTTTATGAACAGGGACCGCCCGCGGAGGTACTCGGCAACCCGCAGGGAGAGCGCACCCAGGCCTTCCTGCGCAGCCTCCGGAAGGCCGGGCGTCTGTAACAAGGGACCTTCGATGACCACAGCACGGGAACTGGGCCTCTGGACCGAGGGGCGGAACGGCCTTCCCCCCGGGCCGCTCAACGCGATCACCGATGTGCCGGGCGTTCGCGTCGGCCATCGCACCCTGCAGGACGGCGGGCTGGCGACCGGCGTGACCGCGATCCTGCCGCATGGCGGCGACCTGTTCCGCGAGAAGGTGCGCGCGGCGGTCGAGGTGATCAACGGCTTCGGCAAATCGGCGGGGCTGATCCAGGTCGCTGAACTCGGCACGCTCGAGACGCCGATCCTGCTCACCAACACCTTCGGCGTCGCCGCCTGCACCGAGGCGCTCATCCGCCGCGCCATCGCCGCCAATCCCGCCATCGGACGCGAAACCTCGACCGTCAACGCCGTGGTGCTCGAATGCAATGACGGCGCCATCAGCGACATCCAGGCCCTTGCCGTCTCCCGGGACGATGCCGTCTCGGCCCTGGACGCTGCCGCGCCCGGTCCGTTCGCGCAGGGCGCAGTCGGCGCGGGAACAGGCATGACCGCCTTCGGCTTCAAGGCCGGGATCGGCAGCGCCTCGCGGCGGATGCGGATCGGAGCGCAGGACTTCATGCTGGGCGCGCTGGCGCTTGCCAATTTCGGCCGCGCCGGCGATCTCGTCCTGCCCGATGGCCGGCGGCCAGATCCGCGCGGGCCGGCGGCCAGCGAGAAGGGCTCCGTCATCGTCATCCTCGCCACCGACCTGCCGCTGTCGGACCGGCAGTTGCAGCGCGTGACCCGCCGGGCGGGCGCGGGTCTTGCCAGGCTCGGCGCGTTCTGGGGGCATGGGTCGGGCGACATCGCGCTCGGCTTCACCACCGCCGACCGGATCGACCATGACGCACCGGCCTTCCAGCCTGTGAGCCGCCTCGCGGACCAGCACATTGACGCGCCGTTTCGCGCCGCGGCCGAGGCGACGCAGGAAGCCGTCCTCAACGCGCTATGTGCCGCGCCGGCCACGACCGGCCGGTCCGGCCGGATCTACCCGTCGCTCGCCGACTGGGCCAAGGAGAACCCGAAATGAAAGTGTTTCTGTCCGCCGACATCGAAGGAACCGCGGGGATCGCCCATTGGGACGAGGCCGAGCGCACCCATCCGGATTACCAGGAGTTCCGCGAGCTGATGACCGCGGAGGTGCTGGCCGCCTGCGAAGGAGCCCGGGCCGCCGGGGCGAGCGAGATCCTGGTGAAGGATGCCCATGACAGCGGCCGCAACCTGCGCCTGGACCGCTTTCCCGCCTACGTGAGGATCCTGCGGGGATGGTCGGGCCATCCGGACGGCATGATGTTCGGGCTATCGGCGGATTTCACTGCCGCGATCTACACCGGCTATCATGCCAAGGCGGGCTCGGAGGCCAATCCCCTGGCCCATACGACCACGCTGCGGATCTCGCGGCTTCTGCTCAATGGCGAGGTCGCCTCCGAGTTCACCATCAATGCGCTCTGCGCCGCCGGCTACCGCGTGCCATCCGTGTTCCTGTCGGGAGACGCCGAGATCTGCGCCGATGCCCAAGCCCTGGCGCCCGGCATTACGACGGTTGCAACGCTGGAAGGCTTCGGACGCGCGGCCCTGTCGATCAGCCCGGCCTGGGCGTGCGAGGCGATCCGCGAAGGCGTGGAGGCCGCTCTCGCCTCCGCGGCGCCCAGGCCGGTTCCGGCGCTCGAGGGACCGTTCGAGGTGGTGGTGGAATTCGTCAACCCGACGGATGCCTGGCGGGCGTCCTGGTATCCCGGCGCCGTCGCCCGCGGCGGAAGAGCCGTCTCGTTCAAGGCTGATGATTTCTTCGAGATCCGACGGGCCCTGCGGTTCCTCACCGCCTGACACGGGCGGCGGACGGGAAACACCGGCGTCCTGGCTGGCGAGGCCGGGGCATGCCGGGCTGGTATGGTTGCGGGACTTGGGGCTGTTCGGGTCTTGACATTGGGTGAGACCGGGTCGCTATTCCACCGGCGACGATCAGGTGCGGCCCGCCCACTTTTCCGGGGCCGCGTGACTGGGTGGATCTGGATGCAATCGGTGCTGAAGACTTTTCCTGCGTGTTCGCGATCGCATGCTGGCTGGCGCTTGCCCGTGCGGACGCCCGTCGAGGGCCTGCGGCCTTGACCAATCCCGGCGTGGAACACCAGCTCATCCAGTCCTCCGGGCTCGACCGGAAGGACAATTACGAACAGTGGCGCGCCGGCGTCGCCAGCCTGTTCGAGGCGGAGCCCGAATGTGACGACCTCGAGGGGTTCAGCGCCGATCTCGCAAGCTACAATCTCGGACACTTCCTGATCGGCAAGTCATCGGCGAGCGCGCAGCGGTTCTGCCGCTCGAAGGAACTGGTCGCCGCCACCGGCGTCGATCACCTGCTGATCCAGCTCTATGTGAAGGGCGAGTCCGCCTATTCCGCCGATGTCGGCATGGGAAAGGGCTTCGCAGGCGACATCATCTGCTTCGATCTCAGCCGGCCGATGCGCAGCCACACCACCGACATGGACATCATCAGCCTCATCCTGCCCCGGTCGATGATCCGGCTGATGCCCAGGGCCATCGACGAACTGCACGGGGCGCGCCTCGACGGGTCCACGCCGCTCGGCGTCCTTTTGGGCGAACACATGATGTCGATGGCGAAGATCGCGCCGCAACTGGCGGGGCCTGACGGAGGCCTGGCGGCGGAGGTGGCCTCCGTCCTCGTGTCAACCGGGCTGTCGGCGGCGATCGCGGCCGAAAACGGAACGCTGATGGACATCAATCTGAAGACCATCCAGGTCTTCATCGAGCGCAACCTGACCAATCCGGCGCTCTCCACCGACATGATCATGCGGCAGTTCGCGATGTCGCGCTCGGCGCTGTACCGTCTTTTCGAGCCGATCGGCGGGATTGCCGACTACATCCGCGAGCGGCGTCTGAAGGTCGCCAGGCTCAGGCTCGCCTCGGTGGGCACCGGACGCGGCTCGGTGGCGAAGCTCGCCTATTCCACCGGCTTTTCCAGCGAAATCGCCTTCTCGCGTGCCTTCCAGCAGTATTTCGGCATAAGGCCCAGCGAGGCGATCCGCATGGCCGAGGCCTGCATCCAGCTCAGCCGGAAGCCGGAGTCCCGCGAGGACAACTGGATGCAGACCTGGCTCGACAAGCTGCGCGCCAACGCCTAGCCGGCTCCCCGCGAGACCGGCTGGCGCGGGGCCAACCGGCTCGGCGCGCCCCCCGGGGCACTTGCGCGAACGACCCTAGCGGCGCAGGTAGGAGCCGAATTTCACCCAGCTTGCGCCGCGGCGGGAGGAGTCCACGCAGCCCGCGACGAAGGCCACGCCCGCGAGGCCCTCCTCGATTCCGGGGAAATACACCTCGGGCGGTATCGGCTGGCCTGCCTGCATCGCCCGGATCGCCTGCGCGGCCTCGGTGTAGATGTTGGCGAAGCCTTCGAGATAGCCTTCGGGATGGCCGCCCGGAATGCGGCTGACCCGCTGTCCGGCCGCGGTCGCCCCGGCGCCGTTGCGGGTGAGCAGCCGCTTGGGCTGGCCGAGCGGCGTGTACCAGAGATAGTTCGGGTCCTCCTGGGCCCATTCGAGCCCGCCCTTTTCGCCGTAGACGCGCAGCTTCAGGGCATTCTCGTTGCCCGGGGCCACCTGGCTGCACCAGAGCATCCCCTTGGCGCCGCCTTCGAAGCGCATCAGCACATGGCCGTTGTCGTCGACCCGGCGGCCTTCGACGAAGGCGTCGAGATCGGCGCAGAGCTCCTCGAGTTTCAGGCCAGAGACGAAGCTCGCCAGGTTGAAGGCATGGGTGCCGATGTCGCCGGTCGAGCCGCCGAGGCCGGAGCGGTCGGGGTCGGTGCGCCATCCGGCCTGCTTCTGGCCGGTGACCTCGAGATTCTCGGTGAGCCAGTCCTGGGCATATTCCACCTGCACCAGCCGGATCTTGCCGAGGTCTCCGCCCGCGACCATGTCGCGGGCCTGCCTGATCATCGGGTAGCCGGTGTAGTTGTGCGTGAGCACGAACAGCGCGCCCGAGGCTTCGGCCGCCTTGGCGAGCCTGCGGGCGTCGGCAAGCGTCGAGGTCAGCGGCTTGTCGCAGATGACATGGATGCCGCGCTTGAGGAATTCGCGCGCCACCGGATAGTGCATGTGGTTGGGGGTGACGATCGCCACCGCCTCGATGCCGTTCTTCAGCCGCGCCTCGCGCTTGGCCATCTCGACATAGTCGCCATAGGCGCGGTCGGGGCTGACGCCGAGATCGGCGGCCGAGGCCTTCGACTTTTCCGGCGTCGAGGAGAACGCCCCGGCGACCAGCTCATAGCGATCGTCGATGCGCGAGGCGATGCGGTGGACGCCGCCGATGAATGCGTCGCGTCCGCCGCCGACCATGCCGAGGCGGATGCGGCGGGACGCGGTTGCGGTGGAACCTTCGATAGCCATTGTCTCCTCCCGCTCAGGAAATGCCGAGCATGCGGCGGTTGGCGGCGTCATCGGTGCCGCCGTCGGCGAAATCGTCGAAGGCGCGCTCGGTCACGCGGATGATGTGGTCGGAGACGAACTGCGCGCCCTCGCGCGCGCCGTCCTCGGGATGCTTGAGGCAGCATTCCCATTCGACCACGGCCCAGCCGGAGAAATCATTGGCGGCCATCTTCGAGAAGATCGCGCCGAAATCCACCTGTCCGTCGCCGAGCGAGCGGAAGCGTCCGGCCCGGTCGACCCAGGGCTGGTAGCCCGAATAGACGCCCTGGCGGCCGGTCGGGTTGAACTCGGCATCCTTGACATGGAACATCTTGATCCGGTCCTTGTAGATGTCGATGTTGTCGATGTAGTCGAGGCATTGCAGCACGTAGTGCGACGGATCGTAGAGCATGTTGCAGCGGGCATGATTGCCGACGCGCTCGAGGAACATCTCGAAGGTGACGCCGTCATGCAGGTCCTCGCCCGGGTGGATCTCGTAGCAGACATCGACGCCGCACGCGTCGGCATAGTCGAGGATCGGGCGCCAGCGCTTGGCGAGCTCGTCGAAGGCGGTCTCGACAAGGCCCGCGGGCCGCTGCGGCCACGGATAGATGTAAGGCCAGGCCAGCGCTCCCGAGAAGCTCGCCATCGCGTTGATGCCCATGTGCTGCGAGGCCTTCAGCGCCAGGCGCACCTGATCGACCGCCCATTCCTGCCGCGCCTTGGGATTGCCGCGCACTTCGGGAGCGGCAAATCCGTCGAAGGCTTCGTCATAGGCGGGATGCACGGCGACCAACTGGCCCTGCAGGTGGGTTGACAGCTCGGTCACCTCGATGCCGTTCTCCGCGGCGACACCCTTGAAGTCATCGCAGTAGTCCTTCGACGCGGCGGCTTTCGCAAGGTCGATCAGACGACCATCCCAGCTCGGCACCTGAACGCCCTTGTAGCCGCAATCGGCGGCCCATTTGGTGATCGATTTCCAGGAGTTGAATGGCGCGGCGTCGCCTGCGAATTGCGCCAGGAACAGCGCTGGCCCCTTGATGGTTTTCATTGATCGTTTCCTCCATATGTCATTTCGGTCGGCCGTTTGCGGCGCAATGCTCATGATTGTCCCGGCTTGGGCGCGGGACGGTGTCGGTCGTGGATAGCGGAAAACGGTGCATCGGCGCCATGCCTGATATCGTGTTTCCCCTTCCAAGGCCGGGCCCGACGCCTCATGGACCGTCCAGCGAAGTGCTGATGTGGCGGTAGCCCTCTCGATACACCGCCTCCGGGCTTTCGGCAAAGTCCCTCCAGACCTTGGTGGCCGCGGCAAGATCGGGCAGCCCACGCCCGAAGCTTTCGATGGTCAGCCATCCATCGTACCCGATGGCGCGGATGGCGGCATAGGTCTCCGCCCACGGGATGTTGCCGCGCCCCGGCACGCCGCGATCGTTTTCGGAGATATGGATATGGGCGACGTGCCGGGCGTTGCGGGTGAGCGCGCCGATCGGGTCCGTTTCCTCGATATTGGCGTGGAACGTGTCGTACATCGCGCGGATGTTCGGGTGCCCGATCTCCGCCAGATGGGCCGCAAGCCCATCCATGGTGTTGACCAGATAGCATTCGAACCGGTTCAGCGCCTCGAGCGCGACGGTGATGCCGAGCCCGGCGGCATGCTCGCCGATCAGGCGCTGCGACGCGACCGAATGGGCGAACTCCTCCTCCGTCGGCCCGACGCCCGAGAAATGGCCCAGGGTCGAATGCATCGGACCGCAGATCAGTCCGGCGCCGAGCGCGTGGGCCTTGTCCAAGGTGGCGCGCATGTAGTCGACGCCCTTCGCGCGCGCCGCGGCGTCGCCGATCAGGTTCATCGACGGATCGCCCATGGCGGTGACCGCGGTGCGCTCAAGCCCCAGGTCGTCGAGCAGGACCGCAAGCTCCCTGTAATGGCCGACGTCTCCCTCGAAGATCGGGATCTCGACGCCGTCAAATCCGCAGGCCTTCAGCTCGGCCAGCAGCGCCCGGTGCCCGGAGCCGACATGGGTCGTCCACAAGAACATGTTCATTCCGATCTTCATGGCGCCCCCGTGGCTGGCGATCAGATCTGCCTGATCTGGTAATACCAAAATTCCGCTGCCACTACGACACCATTTTTACATTCGTCGCGCAAGGGACAAAATGGCTTGAATATGGGGGTTAATCCCAAAGAAATAGCGAGCCCAGACTTGATTAGATCCAAAATTGAGATTAATTGGTCTAACCAGAATGACAATTGTTATAGGTGGCGGGGCGGAGGAGTCCGGCTGCAAGGGAGGACTGAGATGCATCTGTCGACACACAACTGGATGCGGGCGGAGCCGCTGGAGGTCACGCTGCGGCGGATCAAGAAATTCGGCTATGAAAGCATCGAGATTTCCGGGGAACCGACCCAGTACGACACCAAGGAGACCAGGGCGCTTCTCAAGGAGCACGGCATCCGCTGCTGGGGCGCGGTGACGCTGACGCTGGGCGAGCGCAACCTTGCGGCCAAGGACGAGGGCCAGCGCGCCCGCACGGTCGACTACGTCAAGAGCGTGCTGACCATGGTGAGCGAGCTCGAAGGCGAGATCATCACGCTGGTGCCGGCGACCGTGGGCAAGGTGCAGCCCGACGCGACCGAGGACGAGGAATGGGGCTGGCTGGTCGAGGCCACCAAGGAGTGCTTCGCCCATTCCCAGAAGGTCGGCGTGAAGATCGCCATCGAGCCGCTCAACCGGTTCGAAACCTACATCTTCAACCGCTGCGCACAGGCGCTTGCGCTGGCCGATGCGGTGCATCCCGATTGCGGCGTGTGTCTGGACGCCTACCATCTCAACATGGAGGAATCCAACATCTACGACGCCATCCGGCTGGCGGGTAAGCGGCTCTATGATTTCCACGTCGCCGACAACAACCGCTTTGCCGCCGGTCTCGGCCATCTCGACTGGCCCAGGATCGTGGCAACGCTCAAGGAGATCGGCTATGACGGCGCGCTCACCAACGAGTTCGTCGCGCCGGTGGACCGTACCCCCGCCGCGATCTATCCCGACATGGTGGAGCGCGAGCCGGTGGACATCTCGCCGGAGCAGCTCAAGTTCATCCAGGACCATGGCTCAAGCCTGCTGACCGAGAAATTCTATTCGGACCAGATGCGCATTACGGCGGAAACGCTGCTGCCGTTGATCAAGTAATCCGTGGAGGCGGTCCACCGGGGCGGATGATCCGCCGCCGGGGTGCGAGGGTCCTGTCATGAAAGTCAAATCCGTCCATGCGCGGTGGATCCAGATCCCGATCGAACTCGCGCGGCAGCATACGAGCGACTTCGGGACCTTGCGGACCTTCGACTCGGCGATCCTGCGCATCGAGACCGATGACGGCGTCGTCGGCTGGGGAGAGGGCAAGAATGCCGCCGGCAGCGCCGGAAACTACGCGACACTTGTCCGGCTCCTGAATGAGGATTTCGGGCCGCGCATCATCGGGCGCGACCCGGCGGACATCGCCTTCATCTGGGAGGATCTCTACAACGGCGTGCGCTCGCAAAAGGCGGCGATGGCGGGCCACGCCATGCCGGAAATGGCGCGCCGCGGCCTGACGGTCGCCGCCATCAGCGCCATCGACATCGCGCTGTGGGACATTCTCGGCAAGGCCGACGGCAAGCCGGTGTGGAAACTGCTCGGAGGGCGCAAGGCCGAGCGGATGCAGGCTTACGCCTCGGGCGGATGGGCCGGCGCGGAGAAGATCGGCGAGCAGTTGCAGTCCTATATCGACACCGCCGGGTTCCGCGCGGTCAAGATGCGGGTCGGCGCGATGGACGGATCCCCGCATGTCTCCGCCACGCGGGTCAAGGCCGCGCGCCAGGCGCTCGGCCCGGACATCGAATTGGCCGTGGACGCGCACGGCACCTACACGGTCGCCGAGGCCAAGCGCTTCGCCCATCTCGCCGCGGATTGCGACCTGGCCTGGTTCGAGGAGCCGATCATCGCCGACGACAAGGCGGGCATCGCCGAAGTCCGCGCCGCGATGTCGGTTCCGGTGGCGACCGGCGAAAGCGAGGCCACCCGCTACGCCTTCCGCGATCTCGCCGTCCTGCGCGCGGCCGACATCTTCCAGCCCGATCCGGCCTTCTGCGGCGGCATTACCGAAGCCATGCGCATCGGCACTCTCGCCTCGGCGTTCAACCTGCGGCTGGCGCCGCATCTTTGGGCGGGCGCGCCCTGTTTCTTTGCGGGGCTGCATGTCTGCGCGGCGTCGCCGGCGAGTTTCACCGTCGAGTTTTCCCTTGGCGCCAATCCGATGATACATGATATCGTTGAAGAAACCGTCCAAGCGCGGGACGGGATGATCGAGTTTCCCGAAAAGCCGGGACTCGGCTTCACGATGAAAGAAGCCGTTCTGCAGAAATACGCCAGAGACACATGAAGAACACCGAAAGCGAATTCCTCCCCGGCCTTGTGGCCTACATCGTCAAGACAGCCAGCGCCAATGGAGACAAGGCGCCCTCGGAGCGGGAACTTGCCGAGCATTTCGCGGTCAGCCGCGGCCAGGTGCGGGAATCGCTCGCCATCCTCGAGGCGCTGCAACTGATCGAGCGGCGCGCCAAATCGGGCATCTATCTGACCATGGATTCGGCCGGGCTGAGCTCGATGGCGCTGCTGGCCCGCGCCGGCGTGCAACTGCTGCCGCGCCAGATCTTCGAAGCGGTGGAGTTGCGCAAGATCCACGAAATCAAAGCCGCGGAACTGGCGGCGCAGCGCGCGACCGAGGAAAATCTCGACCGGCTGCGCGACATTCTCGCGCGCTCGGAAAAGCAGATCGCCGACGGCCTCGGCCTGCACCGGCTCGACGGGGAGTTTCATCTCGAGATCGTCCGCGCCACGCAGAACGAGATGTTCTACAAGATCTGTTCGAGCTTCTACGCGGCCAGCGAACAGCGCCTGCCGATCTATTTCGGCAAGGCCGAGCGCAACATCAAGTCGCACAACGAGCACATGCAGATCTTCGATGCCCTGTACCGGCGCGACAGCATCCTGGCCCAGGCGCTGATGAACACCCATCTGGGCCGCGCGCAGAGCTACTGGACCGAGATCCTCGATTCCAATGGGGAAAAGGCCGCGCAGCCGGACCACCTGCCGCCGGCGCATGCCTGACCTTGTCACTCACATCCCGGCGGGATCCGATGTCTCCTATGATCTTCTCCACCCATCCGCTGCACCCGGATGTGACGGCTGAACTCTCCACCCTCGGGTCGCTGGTGACCGCCACGGAACCCTCTCCGGCGGCCATCGTCAAGGAGAGCGCGGGCGCATCGATCATCGTGGTGCGCGCGCCGATCCCGGCGGAGATCTTCCGGCGCGAGAAAGGCCTCCGGGCGGCCGTCCGGCATGGCGCCGGGCTCGACATGATCCCGCTCGATGCCGCCACCGAGGCCGGCGTGCTGGTGGCGAACGTGCCGGGGGTGAACGCGGTAACGGTGGCGGAGCACTGCATCTGGTCGTCGCTGGCGCTGCTGCGCAAATATCCCGAGGTCAGCTCCGACCTGAGGTCGGCCGGGTGGGCTGCCGCGCGGGCGCATTCCGACCATGGCCGGGAACTGAGCGGCCGGACGCTCGGCATCGTCGGCATGGGCAATGTTGGCACCGCCCTGTTCCGGATGGCGCATCACGGCTTTGGAATGAAGGTGCTGGCGGTCACGGCCAGGCCGGATGCCTTGCCGCACGGCGCGGAAGCCAGCGACCTCCAGCGCATGCTCGCGCGCAGCGATGTCGTGGTGCTCTGCTGTCCGCTCAATGACAGGACCCGCGGCATGATCGGCGCCGGGGAACTGGCGCTGATACAGCCGGGCGCCATTCTCGTCAATGTCGCGCGCGGCCCGGTGGTGGACGAGGCGGCGCTGGTTTCGGCGCTCCGCAGCCGGGCCATCGCCGGCGCGGTGCTCGATGTGTTCGACCGGCAGCCGCTGCCGGCGGATCACCCTTTCCTGTCGCTGCGCAATGTGATCCTGACGCCGCACATGGCAGGCATCACCGAGGAAAGCA
This sequence comes from Hoeflea sp. BAL378, assembly GCF_000759435.1. Lineage (GTDB taxonomy): Bacteria > Pseudomonadota > Alphaproteobacteria > Rhizobiales > Rhizobiaceae > Hoeflea. The sequence goes on along the minus strand of NZ_JRJG01000024.1, from coordinate 54,219 downwards.
TGCTGCGGATGGGGCAGGGCGTGGTGATGGAAACCAGACGGATCCTGGCCGGCGAGAAGCCGCTGAATTTCTGCAACCCGGACTCATGGGGCGCCTACCAGGCACGGTTTGGCTCCGACTGAGCGCCGGCTCAAGCATCCAGGGGCGGCACATGCCTGCGTCCGGCGACACCTGGCGCGTCCGTCCATGGCAAGAACGGCCCGCCTGGATCCCTCGATCCAGACGAACCGCTCTGCCCCCGGGAGAGTGCGGAGACACGCCTCGGCCGCCAGCCGTCAACCCAGATCCAGATTGCGCTCGCTCGAGGGATCGAACGACAGAACCTTTTCCGGCTTCCAGCCGAACCGGACGGCTTCGTCGATATGGACTTTGGTCTGCGCGGAAACGGTCGCGTGCAGGTGGGTGCCGTCGATGTCGAGCGTCAGGATCTTGATGACGCCGTGGTTCTCGATGTCGAAGATCCGCGCAGAGGCCGGGCCGGCATCGTCGAGGATCACATCCTCCGGCCTGATGCCGAATTTCATCCGGTCTCCGTTTGCCCCATGCCGTCGTGCGATCGGAAGGCTGAACCTGCCGGCGTCGAGAATCGCGTTGTCGCCGTCCAGGACGCCGTCCATGAGGTTCATCGGTGGCGTGCCCACGGAGCGGGCGACGAAGGCGTTGATCGGCTTGGCGTAAATCTCCGACGGCGTGCCGACCTGGATCAGCCGGCCCTTGTTGAGCACGCCGATCTTGTCGCCCATCGACATGGCCTCGACCTGGTCATGGGTCACGAAGACAAAGGTCGCGCCCAGTTCATGGTGCAGCTTTTTCAGCTCGACCCGCAGCACATCGCGCAGGTTGGCGTCGAGCGCCGACAGGGGCTCGTCCATCAGGAACACGCGCGGCTTGCGCACGATCGCCCGGCCGATCGAGACGCGCTGCATCTCGCCGCCCGACAGCCGTTCCACCTTGCGATCGAGCAGGCGGGTGATCTGCAGCGTCTCGGCGACGCGGTCGACCCGGTCCTTGATCTCGGCGGCGGTCAGGTTGTGGGTGCGGGACTTGAGCGGGAACTCGAGATTGCCGCGCACCGTGAGCCGCGGATAGAGCGAGTATTGCTGCAGCACCAGCGCCACGTCGCGCTCGGCGGCGTTCCAGCCGGTGGCGTCCTGGCCGTCGATGATGACCTTGCCCGAATTGGGCTTCTCCAGCCCGGCGATCACCCTCAAAGTGGTGGTCTTGCCGGCTCCGGTCTGTCCAAGCAGAACGAAGAACTCGCCGTCCTTGATGTCGAGGTCCAGGTCGCGCAGCGCGGTGTTGGGGCCGAACTTCTTGGTCACGCCCTGAAATGCGATATCGGCCATCAGTTGGCTCCCCGCAGGTTGAGGCCGGTGGCCGTGTCGAAGAAATGCGTCTGCGCCGGATCCAGCCGCGCCCAGACCCGCTGACCTTCGCCACTGACGAAGCCGCTCGCCGTGCGTGCGCGCAGCACCGTGTCGCCGAGACGGACATCGACGATGTCATGGCTGCCCAGGGGTTCGATATTGGTTGTTTCCACGTCGAGATAGCCTTCGGTCGGTTGGTGCTCGAGCAGCACCGCTTCCGGGCGAGCGCCCAATGCCAGGTCGGCCGGTGTGCCCCGCACACTGGCCAAAACGTCGTCGGGAAAGCTGAAGCTGGCGTCAGCCCCGGCGAGCCGCACGGTGTTTCCCTCGATGCGCACGCCGTTGACGTTCATCACCGGCGAGCCCACGAACCTGGCCACGAACAGATTGGTCGGGTGCAGGTAGACCTCGTCGGGCGCGCCCACCTGCTGCAAGACGCCGTCATGCAGGATGACGATGCGGTCGGCCAGGCTCATCGCCTCGATCTGGTCGTGCGTGACATAGACCGAGGTCGATCCGCGGGCGATGTGCAGTCGCTTGATCTCGGCGCGCATCTGCTCGCGCAGCTTGGCGTCGAGCACGCCCAGCGGTTCGTCCATCAGCAGCGCCTGCGGCCGCCGCACGAGCGCGCGCGCGATCGCCACGCGCTGCATGTCGCCGCCCGACAGCGCCGAAGGCTTGCGGTTGAGATGCTCGGCGATCTGGAGGATCTCGGCCACCTCGTTGACGGCCTTGTCGCGCTCGGTCGCGTTCATGCGCACCGCGCGCAGCGGAAAGGCAATGTTCTCGCGCACGGTCATGTGCGGGTAGAGCGAGAAGGACTGGAACACGAAGGCAATGTCGCGGTCGGAGGCCTTGCGGTCCTGCACCTCGGTGCCGTTGATCAGGATCTTGCCCGAGGTCACCGATTCAAGCCCGGCGATGGCGCGGAGCGCGGTGGTCTTGCCGCCGCCCGACTGGCCGAGCATGACGACGAATTCGCCGTCGGCGATGGTCAGGTTCAGGTTTTTCAGAACCTGCAGATGACCGAAGAACTTCTGCACGTTCTGGATGTCGATTTGCGCCATCAGAAGCTCCCCGCGGTCTTGGAGCCGTTCTTGCCGGCATGGTCATTGATCTCCAGCACGTCGAGCGATTCCTCGAGGTAGCTTTCCTCGTCCTCCGGATCGGGGGCGATCTTGGAGGTGATCATGAAGGCAATGAGGCCGAAGAGGGTCATGGTGACGCCGTATGTGTGCAGGAACTCGCTCCAGGGCTGGCAGAGCGAGATGATGCCGAAGATCATCAGCCCCTGGGCCGCCGGGACAAGATAATGCTGGTTGATGCTGCGAAAGCTCATTTGCGGATCGCTCCGAAGGACATGCCGCGCAGCAGATGGTTGCGCAGGAGGAAGGTGAAGATCGCCACCGGCAGCAGGAACAGGAGCGTGCCCGAGGCGATGACGGTCCAGTCGGGCAGGCCGGAGCCGACCTGGCTCGGGATGAACGGCGGCGCCGTCTGGGCGCGCCGGTTGGTCATGATCAGCGCGAAGGCGTATTCGTTCCAGGCGGTGATGAAGCAGAACACGGCCGTTGCGGCGATGCCGGTGGCGGCCTCCGGCAGCACGATCTTGAAGAAGGCCTGCATGCGGGTGTAGCCGTCGACCAGCGCCGCCTCCTCGTACTCCTTCGGGATCTCGTCGATGAACCCCTTCATCAGCCAGACGGCGAAGGACAGGTTGAAGGCGGTGTAGAGGATGATGAGCCCCAGATGCGTGTCGTTGAGGCCGACGGCGCGATACATCAGGAACATCGGGATCGCCACCACCACGGGGGGCAGCATGCGGGTCGACAGGATGAAGAAGAGCAGGTCGTCTTCGCCTTTGACCTTGAAGCGCGAGAAGCCGTAGGCCGTGAACGTGCCCATGCCAACCGCCAGCACCGTCGAGGTGATGGCGACGATCAGCGAGTTCATGAAGCGGCTCGGATAGCCCGAGAGCTGGACTTCGCCGCGGCCCGAGCGGACCACCTTCTCGCCGCCGTCGAAGACAAGGCGTTCCCACCAGGGGGCCGCCTCATATTCTTCCTGGCTCGGCGGCGCGCGCAGTTGCGAGCGTTTCGTGAACAGCTTCACGAAGGGCGAGATTTCCGGCGTGAAGACGATGGTCGGCGGGATCGTGGTCGCCAGGTTGCGCGGCTTGAAGGCGGTCGAGGCGATCCAGTAGATCGGCGCCAGGAAGATCATGGTGATGATCAGGACCGAGACGATCGCCAGACGGTTGACCGTCCTTTCGCCATTGGTGCGGACGGCAGCCATCTCAGCGTTCCTTCACTTTGTTCAGGTACTTGACGTAGATGTTGGTGATCGCCAGCACCATGATCAGGACGATGTAGGCGAGCGCGCAGGACATGCCGGTCTGCCATTCCTGGAAGGCCATCTTGTAGAGCCGGATCGAGATCACTTCCGTGGTCGGCTGGCTGGTCAGGATGTAGGCGAGGTCGAAGGTCTTGAAGGCCTCCATGGTGCGGAAGATGATCGCGATCATCAGGATCGGCGCAACCAGGGGCAGGGTGATGCGGAAGAACGTGTAGAACGAGCCCGCCCGGTCGATCGCCGCCGCCTCGTAGAGATGCTTGGGCACGGCGGACAGGCCGGCCAGCGACAAGAGCATCACGAAGGGAGACCACATCCAGATGTCGGTGAGCGCGACCGCATAGAGCGCCATGTTCGGGTTGGACAGCCATTCGAAGGTGCCAAGGCCGAGCGCATAATTGATGATGCCGAAGGAGGGATCGTAGAGCAGCTTCCAGAACAGGCCGACGACCGCCATCGACAGCATCATCGGCAAGAGCAGCAGCGTCGTCAGCAGGCCCTTGAGCGGAATGTCGCGGTTGAGGAGCAGCGCCACGCCGAAGCCCACGACCACCTGGCCGACAACCGACACGATCACGTATTTCGCGGTGATGGTGAAGTTGTTCCAGATGAAGGGGTCGGCGAGCAGGTCGCGGTAGTTCTGCAGCCCGACGAAATTCGCCGGCGCGTTGGACGACGCGCGGAAATCGGTGAAGGAATAGCCGAGCGAATAGAGCAGCGGGAAAATGTTGAACACGATCAGGAAGACGATCGTCGGGATGATGAACAGATTGCGGATCGCCAGGTCGCTCATGCCACGGGACGCGGCGCGCGATTTGGGATCCAGCGTCGTCAGGACTGCAGTGGCCACAGCCACCTCCTCTGTGAAATGCAGAAACAAAAACGGAGGGGGCGGGTGCGCCCCCTCCGGACACGTTCGGGATTATTGTACCCGGTTGTACTTCTTGAACGTGGCGTTCCAGTCTCCGGCAAGGGCGTCGAGCGCATCCTTGGCGGTGCCTTCGCCCCCCGTGATGTAGGGATAAAGGCGCTGGTTCATCTGGATCAGCAGTTCCGCATATTCCGGCGTCGCCCAGAAGTCCTTCACCTTGAACATGGTCTCGTAGAAGGCCTTGTTGTAGGGCGTCGCGTTCTGGAATTCCTCGGATTCGAGCACCTTGGCCGAAGCCGTGTAGCCGCCAAGTTCGGCCCAGCGCTTCTGGGTTTCGTCCTTGATGAACCATTCCAGGAACTTCATCGATTCTTCCTGATTCTCCGAATAGGAGATCACGGAGATGCCCTGGCCGCCGAGAGCTGCGAACTGCTCGCCGCCCGGACCGGCCGGGTTGGCGAAGAAGCCGGTGCCGGCGGCGTTCGGGTTCGACGCCTCGTTCACCAGCGCCGGGAAGAAGGCGAAGTAGTTCATGCTCATCGCCGCCAGGTTTTCGGTGATCGCCTGGTTGTTTTCGACAAAGAAGGTCTTGGCCCAGCCCGGAGGCGTGAAGCCATAGAGCTCGCGGTACATCTCCACGGCCTTGATGTTCTGCTCCGAGTTGATGATGCCGTCGACCTTGTAGTTGGCGTAGTCGCCGAGCTCGCCGCCATACGAGAATATCGCGTTCTCGACGCCCATGACGAGGCCGTCATAGGAGTTGTCGGTGTAGATCGCGATGCCGTATCGCTTCTCGTCCGGACGGTGGAAGAATTCGGCGATGTCGCGCATCTGGGCCCAGGTGGCCGGCGGCGCGAGGTCGTAGCCATACTTGGCCTTGAACGCTTCCATTTCCTTCGGATCCTCGAACCAGTCCTTGCGATAGGACCAGCCGACGGCATCGCCCTCTGCCGGGATCGACCAGTATTTGGCCGAGTTGGCCGGATATTCGGAATAGTATTTCACCGTCGCCGGCGCCATCACTTCCGTGAGGTTATGCTTCTGGAAGAACTCGGTCATGTCGACATAGTGGCCGGCTTCCGATGCGGCGCCGATCCACTGGGAATCGCCCACGACCATGTCGTAGGCCGACCCCTTGGCGTTCAATTCGGTGAAGGTCTTGGTCTGGAAGTCCGACCACGGTGTGGTTTCCACCGTCACCTTGACGCCGGTTTCGGCCTCATACTCGTTGACCAGTTCCTGAAGATAGTTGGCTGGGTCCCACTCGGCCCAGAAGATGGTCAGTTCCTGTGCAAAGGCCGACGTGCTGCTTGCCAAGGCAAGGGCAAGCCCTCCGGCGATGCGGATCAGTTTTGTGCGCATTATGATCTCCTCCCATTGATGCACATTCTATTTGACGAGCCGGAAATCCAGATTTCGACCCCGGGCGCCTCTCCGCCCCGGGTTCTGGTTGTTGCCGGTATGCTTTGCATCCTTTGTGCTTCGGGTGACCCTCCACTGTCACGGTTTAATTCCAAATTGGTATTACCAAATTTGACTTCGGTCAACCGCTTCAGTCATACTAATCGCATGGCCATTCGCGGTTTCTGAGATAGATAATGCTGCATAGATTGAAAAAAGTGCTTTTCTGCAGGAATTCGCAGACTAAGCTGCCGTTATGGGTAAACGGGAATTCTCATGATTGGTAAGACCAGATCACGGTCGGTCGTCTGTCTCTCAGGATCTCGCGGCGTCGGCGACGGCCGCCCGAACGAGTGCGCAGGCCGCCCATTTGGCGACTCCGGAGGATTGCGTGTCGGACAGGTCCCAGATGTCCTTGAGGACGGTGAAGAGTTCGACCCCGAAGATCAGCGAGAGAGCCTGGGCGAGGCGGTCGAACTCTCCGGGCGTCAGGGTGCCGCGCAGAGGCGCGAGGGCGTCGTTGAGAAGCTCGACCCGGTGGCCGCGCGTGAAACGCGGCTGATCGCCGGCCGTTCGCTCCTGCGCCCCCTGTTCGAGGGACAGTCTCAGGGCCGCCTTGAAGGTGGCCTCGAACTCGGAGATACGCGGCAGCGCCTTGTCGAACAGATCGACAATGCGCTGCTCGGCGTCCCGGGACTTGCCCTTCCATTTCAGGATCGGCCCCAGAGCCTCGTCCACCACGGCGTGGACGAGCGCCACCTGGTTGGGGAAATACCGGTAGGCGGTGGCGCGCGAGACTTCGGCGGCTTCGGCCACTTCGCTGACCGAGGGCGTCAGGCCCGACTGCATCAGCCGGCTGGCGGTCGTGACCATCAGCTTGCGCGTGCGGGCGCGGGGCCCGTGTTCGCTTTTCGGCTTTGTTCCGGTTGACTGAAATGAGACGTTCATACCAATATGATACCCGCGTCTCAAAAATCGGCAAGCCTGATTTTGAGGGCCATGCAGCGACGGCCTCGGGGAGGAGGACCGCCGCTGTGGAGGGAGGAAAAGTTGAAACATGTCTATGTGGTCGGCACCGCCGACACGAAGGGGCCTGAGCTCGCCTATCTGGCGGACCGGATCGCGGACACCGGCCTGCCGGTCGTCCTCGTCGACGTCGGAACCCGCGTGCCGACGGTCAAGGTGGATGTCCCGGCGCGGGAAGTCGCCACCTATCATCCAGACGGCGCCGGCGCCGTGCTGTCGGGGGACGACCGGGGCGCGGCCGTCGCGGCGATGGGCGCAGCCTTCGCCCGCTTCATCGCCGGTCGCAGGGATATCGCCGGGATCATCGGCATTGGCGGCGGCGGCGGCACGTCGATCGTGACCGCCGGCATGCGGGGCCTGCCTTACGGCCTGCCCAAGCTCATGGTCTCGACGCTGGCCTCGGGCGATGTCGGCCCGTTCGTCGATATCTCGGACATCATCATGATGCCGGCCGTCACCGATTTCGCCGGGCTCAACCGCTTGAGCCGCACGATCCTGCACAATGCCGCCCAGGCGATCTCCGGGATGGCGCGCGCGGCCTATCACGAGAGCGACGGGCAGCGCTCGGTCGGCCTGACCATGTTCGGCGTGACAACGCCCTGCGTTACGGCGATCGTCGAGCAGCTCAGGCAAACCCATGACTGCATGGTGTTTCACGCGACCGGGGTCGGCGGACGGACCATGGAGAAGCTGGTTGACGATCGCGTCCTTTCGGGCGTGCTCGACATCACCACTACCGAGGTCTGCGACCTACTTGTCGGCGGGGTGCTGCCTGCCACCGAGGCGCGGCTCGATGCGATCGCCCGCACGGGCGTGCCCTATGTCGGTTCGGCCGGCGCGCTCGACATGGTCAATTTCTGGGCGCCCGACACGGTGCCCGCCGGTTTCGCCGGACGGCTGTTCTATCATCACAACGCCAATGTCACGCTGATGCGGACCACTCCGGACGAATGCCGCAGGATCGGCGCCTGGATCGGGCGCAAGCTCAGCGCCTGCAACGGGCCGGTGCGGTTTCTCATCCCCGAGCGGGGCGTGTCGGCGCTCGACATCGAGGGCGGAGCCTTCTTCGATCCGGAGGCGGATACGGTTCTGTTCGCCGCCATCGAGGAAGCGTTCCAGGCCACCGCGGACCGGCGCATCGAGCGCCTGCCGCTCCACATCAACGACCCGGCCTTCGCCAAGGCCGCGGCCGATGCGTTCTTGTCCATCATCTGAAAGAGCATCTCATGCCCGCAATTCCACGCAAGGACATTCTCTCCCGCCTCAATGCCATGGTCGCCCAGGGTGTGCCCATCATCGGCGGGGGCGCCGGAACCGGGCTCTCGGCCAAGGCCGAGGAGGCCGGCGGCATCGACCTGATCATCATCTACAATTCGGGCCGCTACCGCATGGCCGGCCGCGGCTCCGCCGCAGGCCTGCTCGCCTACGGGAACGCCAATGAGATCGTCAAGGAAATGGCGGTGGAGGTGCTGCCGGTGGTCCGCCACACGCCGGTCCTTGCCGGGGTGAACGGCACCGATCCGTTCGTGTTGATGCCGCAGTTCCTCGCCGAACTCAAATATATGGGGTTCTCCGGCGTGCAGAATTTCCCGACCATCGGCCTGTTCGACGGCGCCATGCGCCAGAGCTTCGAGGAAACCGGCATGGGCTTCGGGCTCGAGGTCGACATGATCGCCGCCGCGCACGGGCTCGATCTGCTGACCACGCCTTACGTGTTCAACCCGGACGAAGCCAGGGCCATGGCCCAGGCCGGAGCCGACATCATCGTCGCCCATATGGGCGTGACCACCGGCGGCAGTATCGGCGCAACGTCGGCCAAGGGGCTCGACGACTGCGTGCTTGAAATCGACGCCATTGCGGCGGCCGCGCGCAGCGTTCGCGGCGACATCATCATCCTGTGTCATGGCGGGCCGATCTCGATGCCCGAGGATGCGGCTTACGTGCTGGCGCGCTGCGACGGCTGCCACGGATTCTACGGGGCCAGCTCGGCGGAACGGCTTCCCGCCGAAACCGCCATCCGCGACCAGATCCGCAATTTCAAATCCCTGCCGAACCTGAAAGGACCTGAGGCATGAGCGAGAGTTTTTTCGTCTATCCGGAAGCCGTGGACCGCTTCGCCTTCGACTGGGGGCATCTGACGGTCACCTGCGGGCCCTCGGTCAACGGCGCGGGCCGGTTCTCGGCCGGCGTCGTGCATGTTCCGCCCGGCCAGGGCCATGCCCGGCACAATCACCCCGGCGCCGAGGAGATCATCTATGTGCTCGAAGGCAATGGCGAGCAGATGGTCGAGGACACCCAAGGCAATCCGGTGACCGAACAGGTGCGCGCCGGCTGCACCATCTTCGTGCCGGAAAGCCGGTTTCACTCGACGCTCAACACCGGAGACACGCCGATGAAGCTGTTTGTCGTCTACAGCCCGGCGGGGCCGGAGGAGCTGCTGCGCGACCTTCCCGATTTCCGCCTCGTCCCGCCGCCGCACGATTGAACCAGGGAGCCTGTCACCATGCGCGAACTCTCACCCCTGCACGCGGCTTCGTCCGCGGACCTGCCGTACCGGTTCGACGATCTGGACGCCGCCATGGAGGCCGCCGGTCTCGATGCCCTGGTCGCCACCTCCAAGCACAATGTCCGCTATCTGCTGGGCGGCTACCAGTTCATCTTCTTCTCGGCCATGGATGCCATCGGCCAGAGCCGCTACCTGCCGGCCTTTGTCTATGTCCGCGGCAAACCCGACCGCACCGGATATTTCGCCAACAAGATGGAGATCCACGAACACAAGGTGGCGCCGTTCTGGGTGCCCGAGTTCCGTCCCGACCATTGGGGTTCGGTGGACACGATGACATCGGTCGGCGCGCATCTGCAGGCATGCGGCGTGGCCAGCGGGCGGATCGGCTTTGAGGCCGGCTTCATGCCCAAGGACGGCTTTGACGCGCTGGCCGAAGCCCTGCCGCAGGCCTCGCCGGTGGACGCCAGCATGATGCTGACGCGGCTCAGGATGATCAAGTCGAAGCCGGAGCTCGACCTGTTGCGCGAGGCGACCGCACGGATCAGCGCCTCGATGCAGGCGACGATCCTGGCTTCCGGCGAGGGCAGTTCGAAACATGAAATCATCGAGCGCCTGCGCCAGGAGGAGACGAAGCGCGAGCTGGCGTTCGAATACTGCCTTCTCACGCTTGGCGACAGCCATGTCCGGGCCGGTTCCGGCCAGGCCTGGAAAAAGGGCGAGGTCCTGTCGATCGATTCGGGCGGCAATCTCCACGGCTATATCGGTGACATCTGCCGGATGGGCGTGCTGGGCGAACCCGATGCCGAGCTGGTCGATATCCTCGCCGAAGTCGACGCGGTGCAGCAGGCGGCCTTTGCCTGCATCGGGCCGGGGCAGACGGGTGCGGCGATGATCGCCGCCGGCGAGGCCGAACTCCGGCGCGGCGCCAATGCCAGGCACAATGATTTCTTCGCGCATGGCATGGGCCTGATCAGCCACGAGGCGCCGTTCCTGATGACCAACCATCCGGTGGCCTATGAAGGGATCGATGCGGAGCGGCCGTTCGAGCCGGGCATGGTGCTGTCGGTGGAGACCACGATGCAGCATCCGAGCCGGGGCTACATCAAGCTCGAGGACACGGTCATCATCACCGATGACGGCCACGAGCTGTTCGGCGCCGACAACCGCGGATGGATCATCAGTTCTGGCGCGGACGGCTGACATCCGGGCGAGACGGGACAGGAGCTCGACGGGCGCCGCGCAGCCCCGATGCGCTCCCCTTTGCCGCGACCCATGGGTCCAAGCGGGGGGCAGCCGGAAAAAGCAAGGCGAAACAACGGCTTTTGCCGCCGTTCACCTGTCTGACACATAAAATTCATCCGAGGTTCAAAGAACCGACAATCGAATGTCATTGAGCGCTTCCATGTTCATTTGGTTTTCAAATGAACCTGGCAGCCATGGATTTTACCCCAAGACAACTCGAGATCGCGGCCCTCATCCAGTCGAACGGCTTCATGCGCGTGGAAGCGCTGGCCGACCGGTTCGGCGTGACGCCGCAGACGATCCGGCGCGACATCAACCTCTTGTGTGACGGCACGGTGCTGCGCCGCCGGCATGGCGGAGCGGCATCGCTGGTGCTGTCGAACACGAACCTGTCCTATGACCACCGGCAGGTGACGAACCCCGGGCGCAAGCGGATCATCGCCGCACGGGTCGCGCGGCTTGTCCCCAACCACGCTTCCGTGGCGCTCGGAAACGGGACAACGCCGGAATTCGTGGCGCAGGCCCTTGCCGGGCACGAGGACCTGACGGTGCTGACCAGCAACCTCAATGTCGCCATGGCGCTATCCGTCAATGGCTCGCACCACATCATCCTTCCCGGAGGGGCCGTCCGGCTCCCCGATCGCGATCTTCTTGGGCGCAATGTCGAGGCGATGTTTCGCGACTATCGCGTGGATTTCGGAATCTTCGGCGTCGGCGGCATCGAGCCGGATGGCGCGCTGGTGGATTTCGACCGCAGCGAGGTCATGGCGCGCCAGGCGCTGATGGAAAGCTGCCGGACGTCCATCCTCGTGGTCGACGCCAGCAAGTTCGGCCGCCCGGCGCCGGCGCGCGGCGGCCATTTTTCGGACGCCGACATCGTCGTCCTCGACAGCCTTCCGCCTCCATCCCACCTCGCCGGCCACTCTGTCGAAGGCGACGACCAGGGCGGCATCCTTTTGCGCAAGATTCCTTTCACTGGAGATACAGTATGACGACCCTCCCCATTCTCGGCGCCGCCATGACGCTGGACAATGTCGAAACCCATCGCGACTGGCTGTTGGCGCATCAGCGCGATCTGGAGCTGCAAAGCTTCATCGACGCCGACACGCTGTCGGGCGACTGGAGCCCGCTTGCCGAACGCGCCAGGCGGCTGCTCGACGGACACACCGGCCGCCTCGGCATCCATGGCCCGTTCTGGGGCTTCGTCATCGGCTCGCAGGATCCCGACATCCGCGCCGTGGTCGCCCGGCGCCTCGACCAGGGCCTCCAGGTCTGCGAGGCGATCGGCGCGACGCAGATGGTGATCCACAGCCCGTTCACCACCTGGTCCTACAACAATCTCACCAACAATCCGGGCGAGCTGGAAAAGCTGATCGAGCGCTGCCAGATCACCATGGCGGAGGCGGTCAAGCGCGCCGAGGACATCGGCTGCACCATGGTCATCGAGAATATCGAGGACAAGGATCCGGCGCTTCGCTGCCTGCTGGCCGACAGTTTCCAGTCGCCGGCCGTGGCGGTCTCGCTCGACACCGGCCATGCCCATTACGCCTGCGGCTCCACGGGGGCGCCGCCGGTCGACTATTATGTCCGGATTGCCGGCAACCGGCTGCAGCATGTGCATCTGCAGGATGCCGACGGCTATGCCGACCGGCACTGGAGTCTGGGCGAAGGCACCATTCTCTGGCCCAGCGTGTTTGAAGCGCTTTCGCTTCTCGACAGCAATCCGAGGCTGATCATCGAGATCAAGGACAAATCCAAGATCCCCGCGTCGGCCGCCCGTATGGCCGCGCTCGGCCTGGCAATCTGAGGAAACACCGATGCTCAAGTTCCTTGTCCTCAGCGACCTGCACATCGTCCCGGAAGGGGCGGTCTCGCACGGCCTCGACACCGCCGACCGCCTTGCCCAGGCGGTAGCGGCGATCAATCAACGACACGGCGACGCCGCCTTCTGCGTCATCGCCGGCGACCTTGCCGACCGGGGCGAGGCCGCGGCCTATGAACGGCTCAGGCAGGTCCTGTCGCCGCTTGCCGTCCCCTGCCACCTGACGCTCGGCAATCATGACAATCGCGCCACCTTTCTGTCGGTCTATGGCGCGGCGGAGGCGGACGAGAACGGCCACATCAACAAGGTGATCGATGCGGCAGGCTATCGCGTCATCGTCCTCGACAGCACGGAATGGGGTTTTGGCGACCACGGCCATGGCGGCAAGCTTTGCGACCGCCGGCTGGACTGGCTCGCCGTCCGGTTGGCCGAGGCGCGGGACAGGCCGGTGATCGTCGTGCTGCATCATCACGCCAATGATCTGAGGCTGCCGGTCGACAGCATCAAGCTGCGCGAGTCCGACGGCTTCATCGCGGTGCTGAAGACCCATCCCGACATCCGGCAGGTGATTGCCGGCCATGTGCACATCACCACGACGGGCCTCTATCACGGCATCCCCTTCACCACGATTGCCGGCAATCATTACAATGTCGGCCTGCATCTGACCGGCATGCCGGGGCAGCAACCGCGGCTCGAGGGTCCGGCTCAGTATGCGGTCGTGCTGGCGGACGAGCATTCCGTTCTCGTGCATTTCGAGAATTTCATCGACCACCATACCGAGATGGCGCCGGCGCTTTTCGGCGCCGGTTAGGCCACGACCCGACGCCTGGCGTCCAGTCGAGACCGCAGTGCCCTGCCTGGATTACAGGCGGGGCGCTTGCCGTTGTGAATGCTTATGTTATTGAATTTATTCACAAATATTTCACTTGCCCGTTATCTCTCCATCATCTTCCGCCGCTATTGCCCTAGCTGCGTCGGGCGGAGTTCCGCTCAGAGAACAATTTGACCAGGAGACAACGAGATGAACACCAGAGCATTGAGCGCGGCAGTCGCGCTTCTGGCGCTCTCGGCCGGTACGGCCAGCGCGGAGAAGACCAAATTCGAATACTGGTACGGCCTGAGCGGCGATCTCGGCGAGAAGGTGCAGGAAACCTGCAACCGCTTCAACGCCGCGCAGAGCGAGTACGAGATCCTCTGCGTCGGCCAGGACGGGTATGCCCAGGCGGTGCAGAACACGATCGCCGCCTTCCGCGCCGGCAAGCACCCGACCATCGTCCAGGCCTATGACGCCGGCACCGCCGACCTGATGCTGTCGGGCGAGTTCTATCCGGTGCAGAAGATGATGGCCGACTACAATATCGATGTCGACTGGGCCAACTATTTCCCCGGCATCTCCAATTACTACGCCTCGTCGAAGGGCGAGCTGTTCTCGATGCCGTTCAACTCCTCGACCGCCGTCATGTATTACAATGCCGACGACCTCAAGTCGATCGGCATGGACACGCCGCCGGCCACCTGGGAAGAGTTCGAAGCGACGCTGAAGAAGCTCAAGGAAAGCGGCAAGGCCTGCCCCTACGCCTATTCGGCCGATCCCTGGGTCGATCTCGAGCAGTTCTCGATGGCCCACAACGTGCCGGTCGCCAGCAACAACAACGGTTATGACGGCCTCGACAGCAAGATTCTCTACAACACGACGCTGCATGTGAAGCACATGGAGAACATCAAGCGCTGGTTGGATGAGGGCCTGCTGCAGATCCGCACCGCCCAGGGCGGCATCAACGCCCAGTCGAGCTTTGCCCAGGGCGAATGCTCGTTCTACGCCAATTCCATCGCCGGCCACGCCACGGTCTCCAAGACCGCCAAGGAAGGCATGAACTGGTCGGTGACCATGCTGCCGGTCTATGAAGGCACGGAACGCCACAACACCGTCGTCGGCGGCGCCTCGCTGTGGGTGCTCTCCAAGAAGACCGAACCGGAATACCGCGGCGCTGCCGCCTATCTCAAGTTCCTGGCGACGCCGGAATCGGAAGAATACTGGTCGACGGTGACCGGCTACATCCCGGTGACGAAGAAGGGCTTCCAGGGCCTGAAGGACAAGGGCTTCTACGACAGCGCTCCGTTCAAGGGCCGCGAAGTGGCGCTGGAATCGCTGACCTTCACCGAGCCTGGCCCGCTCACCCGCGGCATCCGCCTCGGCGGCTTCATCCAGATCCGCGCCGAGTGGAAGAATGCGGTCGAGGCCGCACTTGCAGGCAATATGCCGATGAAGGAAGCGCTCGACACCGCCGCCCAGCGGTCCGACGACGTGCTGGCCAAGTTCGCCCGCACCTACAAGGGCAAGTCCTTCCCCTGATCGGGCCGTCGACCCTGAAGCCGTGGCGGCCCGTCCGCCGCGGCTTTCCGATCAATTCAGAACGCCGGGACGACCGCCATGCGCCGCGCCTATTTCAAGAACAACTGGATTGCCGCCCTGATGGTGGCGCCGCAATTGCTGATCATCTTCGTCTTCTTCTACTGGCCGACCTCGCAGGCAATCTACTGGGCCTTCACGCTGGAACAGCCCTGGGGCGGCGGCAATGAATGGGTCGGCTTCGAGAATTTCCGGCAGTTGCTGACCGACAGCCAGTACTGGGATTCGGTCCGCGTCTCGGTGATCTACGCCATCGCCACGACCGCGCTGGCCATGGGCATGGCATTGATCCTCGCCCTGTTTGCCGACCGGCAACTGACGGGCTACAAGTTCTATCGCGTCGGCCTGATCTGGCCCTATGCCGTGGCGGCGCCCGCGGTCGGCCTGTCGTTCCGGTTCATCTTCAATCCGTCGGCGGGACTGTTCTCCTACATCAACCATCTCTTTCCGGGTCTGTGGGACCCGATCATGAACGGCAGCCACGCGCTGTTCATGGTGATCGTCGCCGGCGCGTGGAAACAGATCGCCTACAGCTTCATCTTCTTCCTCGCGGCGCTGCAGTCGATCCCGCGCTCGCTCACGGAAGCCTGCGCCATGGACGGCTCGGGCGTGCTGCGCCGCATGTGGGACCTGCAACTGCCGTTGATGGCGCCGACATTCTTCTTCCTGCTGGTCATCAACATCACCGACAGTTTCACCGACAGCTTCGGCATCGTCGACACCCTGACCGTCGGCGGGCCGGCGCGCGCGACCAACCTGATGGTCTACAAGATCTATGAGGACGGGTTCCGCGGCCTCGACTATTCCGGCGCCGCCGCCCAGTCGATCATCCTGATGCTGCTCGTCATCGCGCTCACCTTCTTTCAGTTCCGCTTCGTCGAGCGGCGCATTCACTATAGCTGACGAGGTGGAAACATGATCGAACGCACCCCCATCCTGAACATCGTCACCCATCTCATCCTGTTTGTCGGGCTGCTGATGCTGATGGTGCCGCTGTACCTGACATTCACCGCGGCCACGCTGACGATGGAACAGATCAGCCAGATCCCGCCGCGGCTCCTCCCGGGCGACCAGCTCTTCGTCAACATCGCCGAGGCCTGGACCCGGTCGGACTTCAGCCAGAAATTCGTCAACAGCTTCATCCTCGCCACCGGCGTTGTCACCGGCAAGGTCATCCTGGCGGCGATGACCGCCTTCGGCATCGTCTTCTTCAACCACCGGCTCCGCATGCCGATCTTCTGGCTGGTGTTCATCACGCTGATGCTGCCGCTCGAGGTGCGCATCGTGCCGACCTATGCCGTGGCCGCCAATGCGCTCACGCCGTTCCAGGCCATTCTCGATGCGACCGGCCTCAGCCGGCTGATCGCCTGGATTTCCGGGGTGGAGGTGCATCTCGAATGGAACCTGCTCAACTCCTATACGGGCCTGATCCTGCCGCTGGTCGCCACCGCGACCGGCACCTTCCTCTACCGGCAGTTCTTCCTGACCATACCGGACGAACTGGTGGAAGCGGCGCAGATGGATGGCGCCGGCCCGGTCCGCTTCCTGATCGAGCATCTGGTGCCGCTGTCGCGCACCAACATCGCGGCGCTGGCCACCATCATGTTCGTCTATTCGTGGAACCAGTATCTCTGGCCGCTGCTGGTGGTCACCGACCCCAGCTACGGCGTGGTCGCGGTGGAACTCGGCCATCTCGTGCCCAATTCGAATTCGACCGGCGGCGGAGATCCGCAATGGCACCTCGCCATGGCCGGGACCCTCATCGTCATGGTGCCGCCCGTGCTCGTCGTGATCTTCATGCAGCGCTGGTTCGTGCGCGGCCTCATCAACACCGACAAGTAACCCCGAAAGGATCTCAAGATCATGGCTGACATCAACATTCGCAAGGTGGCCAAGGCCTATGGCAAGACCCAGGTGGTGCACGGCATCGACCTCGATATCCTCGACCGCGAATTCATTGTCATTCTCGGCCCCTCCGGCTGCGGCAAGTCGACATTGCTGCGGATGATCGCCGGGCTGGAGGCGATCAGCTCCGGCGAGATCGCGATCGACGGAAAGGTCGTCAACGACATCGAGCCGCGCGCCCGCGGCTGCGCCATGGTGTTCCAGAACTACGCGCTCTATCCGCACATGACGGTCGCGCAGAATATCGGCTACGCGCTCAAGGTCGCCGGCATCTCGCGGGCGGAGCGCGACCAGCGCATCGCCACCGTCGCCGCCACGCTCGACATTTCCGACTATCTCGACCGCAAGCCCGGGCAGCTTTCGGGCGGCCAGCGCCAGCGCGTCGCCATGGGCCGCGCCATGATCCGCGAACCCAAGGTGTTCCTGTTCGACGAGCCGCTTTCCAATCTCGACGCCAAGCTGCGCGTGCAGATGCGCCTGGAGATCCGCCGCCTGCATCAGCGCCTGAACGCGACGTCGGTTTTCGTCACCCATGACCAGGTGGAGGCGATGACGCTCGCCGACAGGCTGGTGGTGATGAATGCCGGCCATGTCGAACAGGTCGGCAGCGCCGAAGAACTGTACGAGCGTCCGGCTTCCAAATATGTCGGCGGCTTCATCGGCTCGCCGCACATGAACTTCCTCAAGGGACAGATCGCCGACGACGGGTGCAGCGTGGTGCTGGAGGCCGGGCCGACGCTGCCGATCAATCCCAGGATCGGCAGGGCCGCCCCCGGCGCGGCGGTCGATATCGGCATCCGCCCGGAACATGCCAGGCGCACGGGCGAGGGCGCCAATCTCACGGTGCGCTATGATTTTCTCGAGGAACTGGGCAACGGCCGGCTGTTTCACGGCCGGGTCGGCGACAGCGACTTCATCGTCCAATCGGCCGACAAGACGCCGCCGGCCTTTGGCGAGGAAATCGGCCTGCGGATCGATCCCTTTCACATTCACCTGTTCGACGGGGAAACCGGCGTCCGGCTGCAGGAGATCGCATCGGTCGCCCCGGCCAGGACACGGGCGCTCGAACCCGCCTGACGGCGGTCATTGCGGTCCGTCTCCGCCGTGGGTCAGCCGCCCATGTTGACGACTTCGACCCGGCGGTTTTCGCCGGCTTCCGGGTCGTGGGCGTTTTTCAGCCGCTCCTCGCCGAAGCCGATGGCGATCAGCCGGTTGTCGTCGATGGGAAAATGCGAGATAAGGTAGTCGCGGACCGAGGCGGCGCGGCGTTCGGAAAGCTCCAGATTGTAGTCGTTCGAGCCCTTGGCGTCGGTATGGCCGTTGAGGATGATGCGCGACTGCGCCAGCGACGGATGGATGAGCGCCGTTCCCAGGGCATTCAGATCCGGGACGGAGTCCGCGCGCACCGTGTCGGAATTGAAATCGAACTCGATCTCGATGTCGAGCCGTGGCGGCGCGTAGGTGTCGATGATCTCGCCGATCTGCTTTTTCATGCTCACCTTCAGGCCCCGGGTGGGGATCGACCGGATCAGGCTCTTGTCCTGCTCGGAATAGGCCGGGGCGCCAGCGTCCTGCTTGCCGAGGGAGCGGGTCCTCGGCTTCTTCGGGACGCTGAGACTGCGGACGATGTCCTTGGCGTCGAGGTCCTGAGCGTGGCCCTGCGGCGCGCCGGCCAGCAGTCCCGCGGCGAGCAGCGCCAGCAGGGGCAGGCGTGGTGCTGGTCTTCCGGGTTTGTGCATCTGGCTGGTCCTCCTTCAGTGGTCGCGCACGTTGAAGGTGATCAGTTGCAGCGCGGACCGGCCTTTCTGGTCCTGCGGCAGGGCTGCTTCCTGCGCCTTCTTCTTCTCGTGCATCTTGATCAGCAGGCCGCGCGTGGGCTTCTCGGTGCTCGACCTGATCATTGCCCGGGCATCGGCCGCGGTCATGCGATTGTCGCCCAGGCCGCCCTCCTGGCAGAACAGGACGAGAGACTCGTTGTAACCCGGGGTGTCGAAGATCAGGTCTCCCACGGCCGCGTCGGGGATCCGGCGGCTCACGCCGGGTTCGAGATAGGGGGCGCCGATCATTTCCTGCGGGATGACCTCGACCGTGCCGTCGGTCTCCACGTAGAAGATCTGCAGTTCGCAGGACTTGTTGGCGGTGACGGTGAAGGACAGCATGTCGTTCACCCGGACATCCGTCGCCGCCACATCGATGGACAGTTCGAGCTTGCCGCTCTCCGGCCCGGCCTTGTAGCCGTCGTCGCGGTAATCCGGATCCTTGTATTCGGGCAGGGCGGCATATCCCGTTTCGGCGGAGTTCAAAGGCTTCAGGTTCAGCAGCGGCTCGACAAAGGCCGCGTATTGCTCCTCGACTTCGAAGCGCGGGATTTTCGAGCCGCCCTTCAATTGCGTCAGCCAGTCGAGCGCCAGCCTGAGAACATGCGGCTCCTTGATGCGTTGAATGGCGGTGGTGAACTCGTCCGGCGTCATGCCGAACTCCGCCGCCAGCCGCTCGGCGTCCAGATCGCTCTCGTGGGTGTCGGCGAACCAGGTGATGATTTCGGCGCCGCCGGGCCCGGAGCGGCTCTTGAGCGAACCGTCGGGGGCCTTCTCGGTGGCGCCGATGCTTTCGAGCGCCTTGATGAAGGCGGCCCGGTCGCGTTCGAAATAGGCGTCGAGCTCCTCCTGCGGCCGATACATCTGCAGCAGAAGATCCCGCTGGGCGAGGCTGAAATTCGGCGAGGTCTCGATGCTTTGCCGGAGCTGGTCGCGCTTGGCGATCATGCCGTCCGAATGGCAGCTGACGCAGGAGCGCGCATTGATCACCTCGATGCCCTTGCCGATCGGCCGTTCGCGGAAGGACACGATCTGCGTCGGACCGCGATCGATGCGCTTGCCGGTGTGGTCCGAGAGGTAGTAGCCCTGCAGCCCGTTGGGCAGGGAGAAGATCATCTCGCCGCCATCATGGTGGAACGAGACGAGATCCTCGGCCAGCGGCTCCACGTCCGCCGGGCCGTGCGGGTGCAGGCGCAGGCTCTGCAGGCCGCGGCTGCCGGCGAAGTCGTAGGACTTCCAGTAATAGCCGCCATTGGCGGCGTCGTGGCGCTCGAGCATGCGGTTGTGGTCGGACACGCCGGAGGCGCCTTCGAGGAAGGCGGCGCGGACGACGCGCCGGGCGCGGATGTTGCGGTCGACATCGACGCCGATGCGGTCCTCGAGGTCGCGGATGTTCTCGGTCAGATCCAGCAAGTCGTGGTAATTCTGGGGCTGCAACGCGTTGGCCATGAACCATCCCGTCTGCATCACCGGCAGGTCCGTGCGGGTTTCGATCGCCAGCGCGTTGAGCGTCGCGTCGCTCGCCGGATCATAGCCATAGGGATACTTGGCGGCGAGCATGTCCCACTTGCCGGGCTCCCAGCCGAGGTCGCGCAGGTCGACGCGGACAAGCGTGTCGCCTTGAGCCTCAATGCCGGTCGGAACGATCGGCACCGGGCCGAGCGAGACCGAGTTCAGAGCCTTGTTGAAGCCCGCGGAGAACAGCTCCATGCGGCCGGCAAAGACCTCGTCCGTCTCGCAGGGGAAATAGCCATTGTAGAGCTCGCGGTAGCTGAAATAGCGCATGAACGGCCGGTCGCTCTCGTTGAGCGCGGCAATGTCGCGCACGGCAGCTTCGGTCTCCGTCCGCCATCCGATGATCTGCCGCATCCGGGGCGGCTCGGCGCTTTGCGATGTGGCGGCAAAGTCCTCCGCGCCCAGCGAGTCGATCCATCCGCCGAGCGCCTCGACCTCGTCCGCGGTGGGCTTGGGGCCATAGGGCATGCGGCCGCTGGCGACGCTGGTGTAGAGCACCGAGCGGCTGCGGTCACCGGGCGTGACGAAGGCCGCATTGCGGGCGACCGAGGCGAGGTCGCCGGCGGGGAAGCTGCCCTGCGCGCTCTGGCCGGCGCCGTGGCAGTTGCGGCAATAGCGGCCGACGAAATCGTCGGCGGCGGACGCCAGGCCGCCGATGGGGGCGGGACCGCCCGGGGCTTCCGCCCTGCAACTGGCTTCCGCCTGCAGCGCGGGCTTCTCGGCCACCTGCTTCTGGCCGGTGAGATAGGCGGTCAGCGCCAGCCGATCATCCTCGGTGAGCACCGAGAGACCCTCGGTCATGTGCTGCTTGATGGGGGACGCGATCGGGCTGCCCGACAGGCGCAGGCCGTCGCCCAGGAAGGTCTTCAGGAAAGCCTGCGGACCGGCGGCGGAAAGGGCCTCCGGGGTGATCGCCGGGGCGGGGTCGCCGGTCAGCGCAATCTCGCCCTCCAGCGGACGGGCCGCATCGATGCCGTAATCCATCGTCCGCGGCGTGTGGCAGGCGCCGCAGGCGCCGACATGGTCCGCCAGATAGCGGCCGCGGCTCATCTGTGAGCCGTCGCCGGGCTGGAAGGCGGGCGTGTCGAAATTGCCGCGCTTCCACATCGCCCAGAAGAAATTGGTGTTGTAGGGGAACGAGATCTCATGCGCCGGCGGCTTGCTGTCGGACGGCGCAAGCGTTTCGATGTAGGCCTTGATGTCGAGCACATCCTCCGGGTCCATTCCGGCATAGGCGGTGTAGGGGAACATCGGCAGATAATGCCGCCCTTCCGGCGAGATGCCGTTGATGACCGCATTGAGATAATCGGCGTTCGACCAGCCGCCGACGCCGTTCGGATGGCTGGTGATGTTGGGGACGAAAATGGTGCCGGTGTAGCTGTCGATCCGGGCGCCGCCGGCGGGATTGCCCCTGTCGTTGGCGTTGGCGTGACAGCCGAGACATCCCGCGGCATTGGCCAGGTAGCGCCCGTTCTCGGGGTCGGGGGCATAAGTTGAAAAGGAGTCGGGCTCGAACAGATCACGCGCGGACGCGGCACCGGGCACGGTCGCAACGGCCATTCCGGCAACCACGGAAAACAGGCCGGCCAGCGGCAGTCGAACTCGGTCTTGCATGCTCAGTCCTCTTTGTCAGCCCGGATGGCAGGATGGATGCCTCCGGAGGAAGATCCTTCAGTCAACGGAATTCGAACCGCTCGAATTCAACCCGCGCCAGCTTGACGCCCTTGTCCTTGAAGCCCTTGACGATCGCCTTGCGCAGGGAGGCGGGCCCGCAATACCAGAGGTCGGCGCCATCGAGCTCGAAGCCGGCGCCGGCCTTCATCACCTCGGCATTGACGCGGCCATCGGTGCTGGAGCGGTGCAGCGTGTAGCTGAAATGCGGATGCCTGCCGGCGGCTTCGAGGTGGTCGAGACCGATGGCTTCCTCCGCGTCGCGGACGCAGTAGAACAGGTGGATCCTCTTGCCGGCCATGTCCGCGATCGAGCGCGCCATGGCCAGGAACGGCGTCACGCCGATGCCGCCCGCCACCCAGAGCTGGCGCTCGCCGCCGCGCCCGGCCGTAAACCGCCCGTATCCGCCTTCCACCATCAAGGTGTCGCCCGGCTCGATCTCTTCGCGCAGGCGCCGGGTGAAATCGCCAAGCGGCTTGATGGCGAAGGTCAGGCGGGTGACGCCGTCCTCGCCGGTGTCGTGGCCGGCGATGGTGAACGGATGCGCTTCCCGCAGGCCGGGCCGGCTTGCCGAAAGGAAGGCAAACTGGCCGGGGCCGGCCTTGATCGGCCGGCCGGTGGGCTCGGCCGTCACCAGCGTCGCGCTGCCGGTTCTGACGACGTCGGTGATGCGGTAGCTCCGGCGGCGCAGCAGCGCGCGCGCCTGCGTCTGGATGTAGCTCGTGATGCCGATGACGGCAAAGATGTTGAGATAGACGGCGAGCCAGGCCGTGCCGTCGAACGGACGCTTGATGAAATTGAAGTGGATGGCGATGGCGATGAAAAACAGCCCGATGAACCGGTGCAGTTGCCGCCAGACATGATAGGGAAATTCACGGGAGATCTTCGGCAGCCGCTTGAAGATGGACATGCCGCCGAGCACGATCAGGCCGTAGAAGCCGATCTGGCCAAAATCCTGGGCCAGTTCGTTGAGCCCGGTGGTCAGGAGCTTGCCCTTGAAGTTCGGGGTGATGACATAATGCATGAG
Organism: Hoeflea sp. BAL378; assembly: GCF_000759435.1. GTDB lineage: Bacteria > Pseudomonadota > Alphaproteobacteria > Rhizobiales > Rhizobiaceae > Hoeflea. The sequence goes on along the minus strand of NZ_JRJG01000024.1, from coordinate 31,287 downwards.
GATCAGCGCAAGCGCGGCGATGCCGGTCCATTTGTGGGCGCGGTAGATGCGGTCCAGTCCGCCGAACAGCGGCTCGAGATATTTCGGTCGCGTCGCCAGATACTGGTTGATCGCCATGGCGACAAAAGCCGTCGACGCCGAGGCGATCGAGACCCATGTGGCAAGGCCGGTGTGGCTGGCGGCGGGAACCGACAGCACCGCCGCCGTCAGACAGGCCAGGACAATGAGCAAGACGCCCAATATAAGTTCTCCCTAATGGACTGTCGCCGGATCCTGTGACCGGGGCGGATCCATGATCTCCGGACCTTCGCCCGGCGCGGCCCTTCTCGAGGATCGAAATTACCCGCGCCGTCCGACTGCGCCATTCCCCAGATGGGGAAGCGGGAGGCAGGCCGGACCCGGGTCCGGCCACAGGTCTCGATGTCAGGACCGGCCTTGCGGTTTCATCAGCCGGTAGCGCTCGAAGGCCTGGAAGATCTTCTTCTGGCTGTTGAGCTCGGTCTTGCGCATCGCCGACTTGAGCTGCTTCTGGACCGTGTCGAGCCGTATTCCCCGGTCTTCGGCGAAGGCGCTCAGATGTTGGGAGGCAAGCACGGCGCGCATCACCATCGCTTCCGCATGGCTGACGCCGTAGCTGCCGCAGAAAGCCATGACCTCCTCGAGATCGGGCTGTTCATCGAGATCGAGCTTGAGGATCGACACCGCCTGATGGGTCTGCCTGCGTTGCGGGCCGGGGAGGGGCGAGGTCAGATTGTGGCATTGCACCAGATAGGTCACGCCGGCCTCCGGATGCCGCAACACCAGGCAATCCTGGTTCGCGGGATCTCTGTCGCCCGCAAGATGGCGTTGCAGTGTCGTGGCCTGAACCGGATCGGAACAGGTCAGGCTGTCGTTGCGCAGCAGGAAGAACCGGTCCTCCAGGAGCCGCTTGAAGGCCGCGTTGCTTTCCACCACCTGCGGCCCGGCGAGGACCAGAATTCCGGTGTTGACCAGATCCAGCGTCTGGCTGGACAGATCCAGTTCGGCGACCAGGTCCTGCCGGGTGCGGTACAGCTTCATCGCCCGGAACACGTGACCGGAGATCGAGGACAGGAAGGCCCGCTGCCGGTCATCGAAATCATGGCCGGGTCCCCGCGTCGACAGGCCGAACCAGCCAATGCAGCCATCGTGGGTCAGGTTCGTGCCGCTGATGTTGTAGATGTCCTGGCGCGGCAGGAACTCCTGATGGATCGCGCTGCTGGCGGCCTCGTCCCGCGTCACGTAGGTCCGCTCGTCGATGTAGACGCCTGCCTTGTGCGCCATCACCCGCGGCACGCGGAAATCGGTCGGGGCGTAGTCATCAAGATATTCGGTGGCGAAGTCGGGATTGCCGCGCGCCAGGAAATTGACATATTCGCGGCCGGTTTCCAGCGAGCAAAGGAACACATGGACAGGCCCGGCGCCGACCTGATCGCCGAGCGCGCAGGCGGTCTTGTACCAGTCCTCCTCGGCCGCCGCCGACTCGTAGAGCATGTGAATGATGCGGTCGGGTTGCAGTGTCATGACGGTCGCCGCTGCATGGCATCGGCACTGTCGACACCACCACCGCGCCAGCGCGCCTCGGTGCCGTGGCGAACCTTGGCGCGGTACAGGTCAAGAGTTTTGGCAGGCAAGACCGCCGAAAGGCCAAGGGGCGGAAGAAACGCCAGTCTGGTCATCAAGGTCTCTCCTGTCGGTGTGCTGCCGGCCTTCTTGAAACTCCGAGCAAGCAGGGCAAAACCGCGAAGTCTTTGACAATGATGCTTATTCTTTCCATGTGGCGGTGGCCTGTCAATTGCGCAGGGCCAAGCTTTTGCGTTTCGCCGGGCCCTTGCGCACCCAGGTGGCCCGGAAAGGCCCCTGCGTCATCCGATCGGCAAAGCATAGGAAACCTTTGCCCCTGCGCGGATTCCCCATTTGGGGGATAGGTGCGGCGCCGGTCGGCGCTTCGCCCAGGCCGGTGCGATCGGCGATCCGGCCTTCAGGCCCGGCAGGGAGATTGCGCCGAGCTGTATGGGGCAACGGGCCCGGGTTGCCTTGTTTATGCGCCGGCCCGCCAATGGGTCGGCCCCATCGCGCTATCCCGGGCGGCTCCAGTCTCCGGCCGATTGGCGAACCACCCGGGAGATTTCGGCAAGCTGCTTGGCCAGGGGACTGGTCTTGCGCCAGATCATGCCGATGGTTCGCGCCGGTTCGGGCGCGGCAAAGCGGGAAATGGAGACGGGGGCCGAGCGGGTCTCCACCGCGATCGCCATTTCCGGGATCAGGGTGACGCCCATGCCGGCTCCGACCATCTGGACCAGCGTGGCCAGCGAGCTCGCGTCGAGGATCTCGCGCGGGCGGGAGGACTGGATGTTGCAGAAAGACAGGGCCTGATCGCGGAAGCAGTGTCCCTCTTCCAGGAGAAGCAGCTTCATCTCGCGCAGATCCTCATGGCCGGGCACCGGCTTGCCGGCATCCCCGAGAGGCCTGACCAGAACGAAATTCTCTTCGAACAGGGGAATTTCGGACAGCGACGGCTCGGACACCGGAAGCGCCACGATGGCGGCGTCGAGGCGTCCCTCGGACAGTTCCTCGACCAGCTTGGGCGTGACGGTCTCGCGCACCTGGATATCGATCCCATCATTCATGCGGGTCAGGTTGGAGATGATCGCGGGCAAAAGGTAGGGCGCGATCGTCGGGATGATGCCCAGGCGAAGGCGGCCGACCAGACGGTCGGTGGAGGCGCGGGCCAGCTCGCCCAGTTCCTCCACCGACTGCAGGATGGTGCGCACGCGCGAGGCGAATTCCTCGCCGAAATTGGTCAACCGCACCTGACGGCGGCCGCGTTCGAACAGATCCGTCCCGAGCGACTTCTCCAGTTCCATGATCTGCACGGACAAGGCCGGCTGGGAAATCGCGCAGGCGCTGGCGGCGCGGCCGAAATGCTGGTGCTGGGCCAGCGCCTCGAAATAGCGCAACTGCTTGAGCGTCATGTTCCTCATAGTTTCAGGTTATCAATCTCATCAATAAAAACAACTTAAATCAATGGCGCAGCTTTGCTATGCTAGGGACCTATTTGGGAGAGCATTCAGCTTTATCGCTTCGCGCCCGCGCGGACGGAGCAGACTTTGACGGGTCCTGGATCCTGCTGCGACAGGTTCGGGCCTGCTTCGGGCCGGCTTCATCCCGGATGACGAATTGGCTTCGGCCATGAAACCGACACGACAGACCTGACACGATTGGAGATATTTATGAATGTAGTCGCGAAAGTGGGAAAATGCCCCGTGGTGCATGGCGCCACGAACCATAGCATCCGGCAGAACCGCGACTGGTGGCCGAACCAGCTCAATGTCAGCATGCTCCACCAGAATTCGCCCTCGGCCAGCCCGATGGACAAGGATTTCAACTATATCGAGGAGTTCAAGAAGCTCGACCTGGCGGCGGTCAAGCAGGACCTTCACGCCCTGATGACGGATTCGAAGGACTGGTGGCCGGCCGATTTCGGGCATTACGGCCCGTTCTTCATCCGCATGGCCTGGCACAGCGCCGGCACCTACCGGACCGCTGACGGCCGCGGCGGATCGACCTCGGGTGCGCAGCGTTTCGCGCCACTCAACAGCTGGCCCGACAACGTCAACCTCGACAAGGCGCGCCGGCTGATCTGGCCGATCAAGCAGAAATACGGCAACAAGATTTCCTGGGCGGATCTGATGATCCTGACCGGCAACGTCGCGCTGGAATCGATGGGCTTCAAGACCTTCGGGTTCGCCGGCGGTCGCCGCGACGTCTGGGAGCCGGAACAGGACATTTTCTGGGGTTCGGAAGACACCTGGCTCGACGACAAATCCCGCTACGACCCCGAGCGCCCCGAGCGCGAGCTGCAGAATCCGCTGGCGGCCGTGCAGATGGGCCTGATCTACGTGAACCCGGAAGGCCCCGGCGGCCAGCCCGATCCGCTGGCTTCGGCCCGCGACATCCGCGACACCTTCGGCCGCATGGCCATGAACGACTATGAGACCGTGGCGCTGATCGCCGGCGGCCACACCTTCGGCAAGACCCATGGCGCGGGCGATGCCGGCCTGGTGGGCGCCGACCCGGAAGCCGCCGGCATCGCCGAGCAGGGCCTGGGCTGGACCAGCAAGCATGGAACCGGCTTCGGCGCCGACGCCATCGGCAGCGGCCTGGAAGTCACCTGGACGCAGACGCCGACCCACTGGAGCAACAACTTCTTTGAAAACCTGTTCGGCTTCGAATGGGAGCTGACCAAGAGCCCCGCGGGCGCCTGGCAGTGGCAGCCGAAGGACGGCGCCGGTGCGGGGACGGTTCCGCATGCGCATGATCCTTCCAAGCGCATCGCGCCTGCGATGCTGACCTCCGACCTGGCGCTGAGGTTCGACCCGATCTATGAGCCGATCTCGCGCCACTTCCTCGAGAATCCGGATGAGTTCGCCGACGCGTTCGCGCGCGCCTGGTTCAAGCTTACCCACCGCGACATGGGCCCGAAGACCCGCTATTTCGGCCCCGAGGTTCCCGCGGAAGACCTCTTGTGGCAGGATCCGATCCCTGCGGTCGACCATCCGCTGGTCGACGCCCAGGACATCGCCAACCTGAAGGCCAGCATCGCCGCCACCGGCCTTTCGGTCGCCCGGCTTGTCGCCACCGCCTGGTCGGCGGCCTCGAGCTTCCGCGGCTCCGACAAGCGCGGCGGCGCCAATGGCGCGCGCGTCAGGCTTGAGCCCGCCAAGAACTGGGCCGTCAACGAACCGGAAAAGCTGGCCGAGGCGCTTGCCGCGCTGGAAAAGGTCCAGGCCGAGTTCAACGGCAGCCGCACCGACGGCAAGAAGGTGTCGATGGCCGATCTGATCGTGCTGGCGGGCTCCGTCGGCATCGAGAAGGCCGCCCTGGCTGCAGGCAAGAGCATCGAGGTTCCGTTCACGCCGGGCCGCATGGACGCCTCGCAGGAGCAGACCGACGTGGAGTCCTACGCCATGCTCGAACCGGCGGCCGACGGCTTCCGCAACTTCCTCAAGGCCCGCTACACCACCCAGGCTGAGGAACTGCTGATCGACAGGGCGCAGCTCCTGACGCTGACGGCGCCGGAAATGACAGCGCTGCTGGGCGGCCTGCGGGTGATCGGGGTCAACCATGGCGAGGTCAAGCACGGCGTCCTGACCGACAAGCCGGGCGTGCTGACCAACGACTTTTTTGTCAACCTGATGAGCATGGACACCAAGTGGTCCGCCGTCGACGAGGACGAAGAAGAGTTCGAAGGCCGCGATCGCGCCACCGGCGAGTTGAAATACACCGCCACGCGGGTCGATCTGGTGTTCGGATCGAACTCGCAGTTGCGCGCCATCGCCGAGGTCTATGCCCAGAGCGACGCCGGGGACAAGTTTGTCCGCGACTTCGTTGCCGCGTGGACCAAGGTGATGAACGCCGACCGCTTCGACCTCGCCGCCTGATCAGGGCGGCCGGTACGAGCACACGACATTTCGGGCGCGGGTGGTTCCCATTCGCGCCCGAACCATGTCCGGACCCCGCTGCCCGTTACGGGGGCGGCTGCTTGAAGCCGGGCGCTGCCGGGCGCGAACCTGCCGGTTTGACGTTGCGGTTTCGCCGGATCGATGGTCATTTGGCAGGCGATGCATGACAGGCGGCGGACAGGTTCGGCCGCGGCGAGAAGCGGCAGGGCACGGATGCGAGTGAACCGGAACGTGGGACTTGGCCTGCTGGCGGCAATAGCGATCGTGCTGTCGCTGGTGTTTCTCGAACGTGGCCGGTCCGGCCTGGAGATCGTCGAGTCCGACGTCGGCACCACGCCCGTCACGCTCACCCTGAAACACGGCGCCAGCGGCCCGCTGGTCGTCATCGCGCACGGCTTTGCCGGCTCGCGGCAACTTATGCAGGCCTATTCGCTCACACTTTCGCAGTCCGGATACACCGTGCTGTCCTTCGATTTCGAGGGCCACGGGCGGAATCCCACCCCAATGTCGGGAGATGTGACCGCCATCGACGGCACGACCGCGCTTCTGGTCGAGGAGACCCGCCGCGTCCTTGCATTCGGGCGGGGATTGCCGGACGCGACCGGCGGGATCGCGCTCTTGGGACATTCGATGGCGACGGACGTCATCGTGCGTGCGGCGATCGAAGAAGCGCGGCAGGGCACGCCCGTCGACGCGGTGGTGGCGATCTCGATGTTCTCCCAGGCGGTGAGCGCGGACCAGCCGCGGCGTCTGCTGGCGATCAGCGGCCAGTGGGAGAGCAGGCTGCGGCAGGAGGCGCTTTCCGCAGTCCGGCTGGTCGAGCCCGATGCCGGGGAGGGGCAGACGGTGGAGGCCCGCGGCGTCACGCGCCGGGCCGCCGTCGCGCCTTACGTCGAGCATGTCGGTGTTCTCTACAGCGGCACGGCCCTGCGCGAGGCGAGGGACTGGCTGGATGCGGCCTTCGGCCGGCAGAGCGATGGCCCGATCGTGACGCCCGGGCCGTGGATCCTGCTGCTGATGGGCGGGATCGTGCTGCTGCTGCGCCCGCTGGTGGGGCTCTTGCCCGGGACCGCGGGCGAGCCGGCGCCTCTCTCCGCGGGCCGGTTCTGGATCTCGGTCGCGGCGCCCGCGCTGCTGGTGCCGCTGGTCGCCACGACCCTCTATGTGCCGTTCCTGCCGGTGCTGGTCGCCGATTACCTGATGATCCATCTGGCGTTGTACGGCGGGCTGCAACTGCTCGTCGCGCGGGGCGGGCTCGGGCGCGGCGGCTTCTCGCCGGCCGCCGTGCTGGCGCTCGTGGGCTGGGGCGTGGTGGTGTTCGGAGCGGCGATGGACCGCTATGCCGCGAGCTTCATGCCCAATGCCGAACGGCTGGCGATCATCGCCATCCTGGCCATCGGCACCGTGCCGTTCATGGTCAGTGACAGCCAGGTCTCCGGCGCGGGCCGTGGCGCGTGGTGGCGGCGGATCGCGGCGAGGGTGGCGATCCTCGCCTCGCTCGGCGCCGCGGCCATGATCGACCCGGAGCGGCTGATGTTCCTGTTCATCATCCTGCCGGTGCTGGTGCTGTTCTTCCTGGTGCACGGCCTGATGGGGCGCTGGATCGCGCAGCGGTGCGGCGCGTTATCGGCGGGCGTCGGGCTGGGCCTGTGCCTGGCCTGGGCGCTGGGCGTCAGCTTCCCGCTGTTCAGCGGCGGTTGATCGTGGCCTTCAGCAGTAGCTTTCGACGCCGATCGCCTGGTCGGCGGAGTAGCGGGCGCCATGGGCGAAGCCCGTGGGCAGGATCCGCTCGATCTCGGCGAGGTGGTCCGCGGTGAGGTCCAGGGAGACGCCATCCGCGCAGTCCGCGAGGTGCGCGGCGGATCTAGTGCCGGGAATCGGGATGACATGCGGCCCGCGCGACAGGAGCCAGGCGATGGCCAGCGCGATCGGCGTTGCGCCCAGGTCTCGGGCATAGTCCCTGAACGCGGCGATGGCCGCCATGTTGCGGGAGAAATTGGGCTCGAGGAAGCGCGGATTGGTCTTGCGGAAGTCGCCCTCGCCAAACTCCGCCGGATCCGGGGCCTTGGCGCCGAAGACGCCGCGCCCGAGCGGCGAGAAGGCGACAAAAGCGACGCCGAGATCTCGGCAGGCCTGCACCATGCCGAGGTCCGGTTGCCGTGTCCACAGCGAATACTCGCTCTGGACCGCGCTCACCGGGGCAACGGTATGGGCGAGACGGAGCGAGGCCGGCGCGATTTCCGAGAAGCCGATGCCGCCGATCTTGCCTTCCTGCTTGAAGGCTTGAAGCGTGTCCATGACCTCCTCGATCGGCCGCTCCGCCTCGCGCCTGTGAATGTAGAACAGGTCGACATGATCGACGCCGAGATTGCGCAGCGAGTTCTCGAGCTCGCTGCGGAGATGATCCGGCCCGTTGTCGAAGAAGCGGACTCCGGTGGACGGATCGCGGCGGATGGCTGCCTTGGTGGCGATCCTGAATGCGCCCTTGTGCCGCTTCAGGAAGCTGCCGATGACCTTCTCCGACACGCCCATGCCGTAGACATTGGCGGTGTCGATGAAATCGATGCCGAGGTCGCGCGCCGCGGCCAGGGTCTCGTGGCTTTCCTGCTCGGAGGTCGGCCCGTAGGGGCCCGCGAAGTTCCAGCAGCCGAGCCCGATGGCGGAAACGCGGGGGCCGGATGTTCCCAGATGACGATGTTTCATCCCACCCTTCTAGCCGCGGATTCGCCGTTCGACAATTCGCCGCCGCAACTTTGCACATCGGTGCGGCGGAGAACTCCCTCCCTCATGGATCAGCCGCCGAGCGAGCTGACCTGATGGGTGGACCGGTCGAGCCAGAGGGGGCTCACCTCCACGCCCCAGCCGGGCGCATCGGTGACGGTCGCCTTGCCGTCGACGATCTCGTAGGGCGAGGTGACGAAGAGGCCGTCCTGCCAGGGATAGTAGTCCTCGCCCTCGATGGAAAATTCGAGATATTTTCCCGCATTCGGGATGGAGCGCAGCAGGTGCATGGTGAACAGGGTGACCATCGACCAGTTGGCGCAGTGCGGCGTGCAGGGCAGGCCGGCCTTGTGCGCCATCTCCGCAACCCGCAAGGTGCGGGTCAGGCCGCCGAGATAGCAGATGTCGGGCTGGACGATGTCGACGGCCTTCATGTCGATCATCCAGCGCCAGTTCGGCAGTTCGCAATCCTGCTCGCCGCCGGTGACATCGATCGACAGCGCCTCGGTCACCTTCCTGGTCTGCTCGTACTCCCAATAGGGGCAGGGCTCCTCGTAATGGCTGATGCCGTGCTGCTCGAGCATCTTGCCGATCTCGATGGCCTGGTCCGGCGCGTAGCAGGAATTGGCGTCGACCAGCAGCGCGACGCTGTCATCCATCGTCTTGCGCATCAGCGGGACGATCTCCTCGGTCCGTCCGGGCCACTCGTCCCTGCCGCGCCCCACCTCGGCGCCGATGCGGAACTTGAAGGCATCAAACCCGAACTGGTCGCGCAGCCGGCTCAGCCGCGCCGCCTCGTCCCTGGGGGTGATGTCCCGCTTCATCGAGGAGCCGTAGGCGCGGATCGTGCCCGGCGTGCCGCCGATGAGTTCGCACACGGGCTTGCCTTCCAGCCGGCCGCGCAGGTCCCAGAGCGCGGTGTCGAGCCCGCCGAGCGCGCGCTTGACGTAGGAGCCGGGGAACTTGTGCTCCCGTTCGGGGATGAGGTCGACAAGGTGATCGATGTCGAGCGCGGATTGCCCCAGGGCATGCGGCGCGACCTGGCGGTGCACGACCTGTGCGGTGATGTCGGCATGATAGGGCGCCACCTGGCCCCAGCCGATGTCGCCGGTGTCGGTCGTCACCTTGACGAAGCAGACAAACTCGTTGGTGAAGGTTTCGATGCGGGAAATTTTCATGAGGTGCGATTCCATGCCGATGGTGAGGCGGACCGTAGCGGCTCGATTGGACTTACGATAAGGTCCAATCTGGCAAAGCTTGCAAACCAATTTTAAGCGGCGGCGAAGGAATCGGCATGAAGACCAAGGCGGGCGCGATCCTGTCCTCGATCCGGATCGACAGGTCGCAGGACCGGAAAATAAGCGTCCAGCTCTATATGGGCCTGCGCGACATCATCCTGTCGGGCGGACTGAGCGGCGGGGAGCGGCTTCCGGCCACGCGCACTCTGGCCAACGACATCGGCGTGTCGCGGACAACCGCGCTCGATGCGGTCAGCCGCCTGATCTCCGAAGGCCTGCTCGAATCGCGGATCGGCGCGGGGACCTATGTCAGCCACACCATGACGGGACGGGCGAAGGTGAGACCCGAAAAAGCCGAAGGCGAACCCGAAGACCGGCCGCGGCTGTCGTCCTCGACCGAGCGCGCGTGCAGCCTGTTCGCAGAGCGCCGGCGCCTGCCGAACAAGTCGCAGGCCTTCGTTACCGCGCTTCCCGCGCTCCATTCCTTTCCGATGGCGCAATGGGCGCGGCTGTCGGCCCGGCATCTGCGGACGGACCGGGATGCGATCATGGGATATGGCAACCCGTTCGGACTGCAGCGGCTGCGTGCGGCGATCGCCGCGCATCTCAACGCCAGCCGCGGTATCCAGTGCGACCCGGAGCATGTGTTCATCGTCGGCGGCGCCCAGCAGGCTTTCTCGCTCATCGGCAGCATGCTGCTCGATCAGGGCGAGAAGGTCTGGTTCGAGAACCCGGGCGCCATCGGCGCGCGCAACGCGTTCGTCTCGCAGGGCGCCGAGCTCGTTCCGGTCGCGGTGGATGACGAGGGCATCGTCGTCGAGGACGGGCTCGAGAAAGCGCCGGATTTCCGGCTGGCCTTTGTCACGCCGTCGCACCAGCAGCCGCTGAGCAAGGTGCTGAGCCTGTCGCGCCGCCTGGCGCTGCTGGATGCGGCCGACCGGGCCGGCGCCTTCATCGTCGAGGATGATTACGACGGCGATTTCTATTTCGGCGACCAACCGCTTCCGACCCTGAAAAGCATCGATACCCACCACCGGGTGATCTATGTCGGAACCTTCTCCAAGACCTTGTTCCCCTCGCTGCGTCTGGGGTTCCTGGTCGCGCCGCCGAGCATGGTCGAGGCCATGTCGATGGTGTTTACCTCCGCCTTGAGCGGCGTGCCGACCTGGCCGCAGGCCGTCGTGGCGGATTTCATCGACGAAGGGCATTTCTCGACGCACATCCGCACCATGCGGCAGCACTACAAGCGGCGGCACGAGGTCCTGCACAAGCACGCCAGGCAGTTGGAGCCGCACATGCTCGTGCAGCGCGCCTCGGCGGGATTTCACACGGTGGGCTATTTCGCCGATCCGGAACGGGACGAGGCGGCGTTCATCAAGGCGGCCGGCGCGGCGGGCCTCACCCTGTCGGGCATCGGCCGCTATTGCCTGGCGCCGATTACGCGCAAGGGCGTGGTCATCGGCTATGGCGCGGCCAGCGAGGGCGAAATCAAGCAGGGCATGGAGGTCATGGCGCAACTGCTCAAGTAAGAGCCGCCGGCGCGATTGGTATGGAAAAATATCTATAATGGATATGAGGTGCAGGCCAATGAGCGGCTAGGCTTCCTACGATCCGCGCGGGTTATAAGCAAGAATGCGCTGATTTTCAGAGGGTTCAAAGGGAGTCGAACATGATCATGAAATTAGCAATGGCCGGGCTTCTGGCCACAACCGTCATGGCAGCCGCACCGGCGCAGGCAGAAACACTGCGTCTTCTGACATGGGGCTCTTACGCTCCTGATGAGCTGGTCAAGAAATTCGAAGCGAAATATCCCGACATCACCGTCGAGGTGACATTTTCCAACAACGAGGAAATGATCGCCAAGCTGCGCGCCACCGGCGGCGCCGGTTTCGACCTGGCCCAGCCGAGTCACGACCGCATCTTTGCCGTTCAGCAGGAATACAACATCTACAAGCCGCTCGATCTGTCCAAGATCAACACCGACGTGATGCAGACCGAACTGCTCGACGGCGTGAAGGCCAACACCACCATCGACGGCGAAGTCTATGCCGTGCCGCATCAGTGGGGCACGTCGGGCCTGATGACCAACAAGGCGATGGCGCCGGATGTCGCGGCTTGGGGCGATCTCTGCGATCCGCAGTACAAGGGCAAGACCTCCATGCGCATGCGGCGCACGATCCTTCTCGGCATGGCCTTCGACATGGGCGAGGATCCGTTCGCGGCCTATGCCGATCTTAACAAGTACCAGGAGATCCTCGACAAGGTCGCCGACAAGCTGATCGCCTGCAAGGACAATCTCAAGGCCTACTGGAAGGGCGGCGACGATCTTTCGGCGATGATGATGTCGGGCGAAATCGTCGCCTCGGAAACCTGGGACTCGACCGCCTACAAGCTCTATGGCGAGAACAAGGACATCGTCTTCGTGCCGCCGAAGACCGGGGCGCTGGCCTGGATCGACACCTTTGCGATTCCGCGTAAGGGCGAGGCGGACGATGCCGCCTACAAGTGGATCAACTTCGTGCTCGAGCCCGAGAACGTCAAGATCATGTCGGCCAGCACCGGCTCGATGGCGTCCGTCAAGGGCGCCAAGGACCTGCTGCCGGATGACAAGAAGGCCGCCGTCAACGCCGCCTTCTCCGACGAAGACATGAACAACCTCAAGTTTTTTGCCAACATCCCGGCAGGTGTCGAGGACATGGAAGGCAAGACGCTGGAAAAGATCAAGGCCGCCACCGGCGCCGAATGAGCCTCACCGGGGCTTGATTGCCTGCTCAGGGCGGGGCCGCGCGATTCCACCGCGCGCGGCCCTGCCGAAAACTTCAAAGACTTCCGACGACAAGGCGCTGGCGACCTGATGCAATCACCCACCGAGAACGATCTGGAATGTATCGAGATCAAGAAGCACTTCGGGTCCGTGAGGGCCGTCGATGATGTCTCCTTCGAGATTCCCAAGGGATCCTTCTTCTCCATCCTCGGCCCGTCGGGCTGCGGCAAGACGACCCTGATGCGGATGATCGCCGGCTTCGAGCAGCCGTCGTCCGGCGACATCCGGATCAAGGGCAAGTCGGTCATCGGCACGCCGCCCAACAAGCGCAATGTCAAGATGGTGTTCCAGCACCTCGCTTTGTTCCCGATGATGAACGTCTATGAGAACATCGCCTACGGGCTGCGCTGCGCCGGCGCGTCCAGAGATGTGATCCGCACCAAGGTGCACGATGTTCTCGCGCGCATTTCGCTGCCCGATGTCGCCAACCGGGAAATCAGCCAGTTGTCGGGCGGCCAGAAGCAGCGCATCGCCATCGCCCGCTGCATGGTGCTCGATCCGGACGTGCTGCTGCTCGACGAGCCGCTCGGCGCGCTCGACCTGAAACTGCGTGAAGCCATGAAGATCGAACTGAAGCTCCTGCAGCACCAGTTCGACACCACCTTCGTCTACATCACCCACGACCAGTCCGAAGCACTGGTCATGTCCGACAATGTCGCGATCATGGACAAGGGCAAGTTCGTGCAGATCGGCACGCCGCAGGAGCTCTATCACAGGCCCGCGGCCGCCTTTGTCGCGGGTTTCGTGGGCGACACCAATCGTTGGGCGGGCCGGGTCACCCGCGTCGAGAACGGCGCCGTGGAGGTTGCGACCGATGCCGGTCTCATCATCCGCGGCTCGGTTCGCGGCGCGGGTGCTCCCAGCGCCGGCGACGCTGTGCATGTCTTCGTGCGCCCCGAATTCATCACCGCCGCGAGAGCGGGCGGACAGGCCCCGACAGGCGCTGCCGGCCAGAATGTCATCGAAGGCAGGATCGACAGCATCCTGTTCAATGGCGCCAACAGCCGCGTTCTGGTCCGGGACAAAGCAGGAGAACTCATCGAGGCCGATGTGGTGCTCACCGGCGGGGTCGAGGACTTGAAGCCCAAGGACGACGTCACCCTGTCCTGGTCGCCAGAGCAGACCATGAGTTTTTCGGTTTGAGGGCGCGCGGATGAAGCAGAACGACATCAAGCGGCTGTCGCTCTATCTGCTCTTCGCGCCGTTCGCGCTGTGGATCGCGCTGCTCATCATCCTGCCGCATGCGGGCATGCTCTATATTTCGTTGCGCGAGAAGGTCGCGCCGCGCGTCTATGAATTCGGGCTCGGCAATTACATCAACTTCTTCAACGAGCCGATATACTGGAACACGTTGATCCGCACCGGATCGATGTCGCTGCTGGTGACCGTGCTGGCGCTACTGCTCGGGTTTCCCATCGCCTATTACATAGCCAAGATCGCGGGCTATCGCACGCGCGGCGCCTTGTTCCTGATGTGCCTCATCCCGCTCTGGGTGAGCGACCTGATCCGCGCCTTCGGCTGGATCCTTCTCTTGCGGGAGACCGGCATCATCTCGAGCAGCCTGCAATGGGCCGGCGTGATCAGCACGCCGATCGAATTCCTCTACAATGACGCCACCGTCATCGTCGGCCTGGTCTATACCGTCATCCTGTTCATGATCGTGCCGCTGGTGTCGACGCTCGACGGCATGGACGATTCGATGATCGAGGCGGGCTACAATCTCGGCGGCAACGGGCCGACCGTGCTGCGCCGGATCATCATCCCCTACGCCATGCCGGGCATTGTCTCGGGCTGCATCGTGGTCTTCATGCTGACGGCCGGCAGCTATCTCACGCCGATCCTGCTCGGCGGCAAGAATTCGAGCTGGTTCACCGAGCAGATCTACGACCAGTTCATCACCCGCTACAACTGGGAATCGGGCGCGGCCTTCGGGTTCGTGCTCCTGGCCTTCACCTCCCTGGTGATCTGGATCGGGCTCAAGCTTTCCGGCCAGACCCTGAGCAGCACGGTGGCGCGAAGCTGATGGCGATCAAACCCAACATGGTCTTCCTGTCCGGCTACCGGCTCTATGTGGCGGCGTTCTTCCTGTTCCTCGCGGCGCCGCTGGTGGCTGCCGGCGTGTTCGCCTTCAACGATTCGGTGTTCCCGTCGCTGCCCTGGCAGGGCTTCACGCTGGACTGGTTCTTCAACGACACCGAGCCGAAGCTCGGCATGTTTCATGACCGGCGCCTGCTGCGCGGTCTCTACTATTCCTTCGTCATCGCAAGCTGCGTGTCGCTGCTTTCGGTCTTCGTGGGCACCTGCAACGCGTTCCTGTTTGTGCGATGCAAATTTCCGGCGAAGGACTTTTTCTACATCATGATGGTGCTGCCGCTGGTCATCCCCGGCGTCATCCTCGGCATCTCGATCCTGCTGCTCGCCAGCAACATCGCCAATGGCGCGGAAGAGGCCCTGTCGCTGGATCTCGGCTTCCTGCGGCCGGGCATCGTGCTGGTGGTGCTGGGCCAGTTCTCCTTCATCACCACCATCACCTCGCTGGTGATCATCGCCCGGTTGAAGAAGTTCGATGAATCGATGGAGGAGGCAGCCTTCAATCTCGGCGCCAGCCGCGCGCGGGTGCTCAGGACCATCACCCTGCCGTTCCTGTTCCCGGCGATGGCGGCGGCGGGAATCGTCGCGTTCCTCGTCTCGTTCGAGAATTTCAACACCACGCTGTTCCTGGTGGGCTCCGAAGCGCCCTTGACGATCACCATGTATGACCGGATGGTCAAGGTCGGGTCGACGCCGGTGCTCAACGCGGTGTCGTTCTTCCTGATGGTCGGCTCGGCTTTGCTGGCGCTGGTCTCGGTCCTGGTGCAGCGCGACAAACCCCAAACCTGAGCCTCCAACCCGAGAATGGCGCACCCGTGCAAACCTATGACTTCGTGATTGTCGGCGCCGGCTCGGCCGGCTGCGTGCTGGCCAACCGCCTGACCGAGAACGGCCGATACTCCGTGCTGCTGCTGGAGGCGGGCGGGCATGACCGGAACTTCAAGATCTGGATGCCGATCGGCTACGGCATGGCGTTCTACGACAAGCGCATCAACTGGATGTACAAATCCGAGCCGGATCCCAACACCAACGGCCGCGTCAGCTACTGGCCGCGCGGCAAGGTGATCGGCGGCTCGTCCTCGATCAACGCCATGGTCTATATCCGCGGCCATCCCGGCGATTTCGACGACTGGCGGGCGATGGGCAATCCCGGCTGGGGCTGGAGCGACGTGCTGCCCTATTTCAAGAAGAGCGAGACCAGCGACCAGGGCGCGAGCGACTTTCGCGGCGGCGACGGGCCGCTCCATGTCTCGACCATGGAGCGGGACCTGCACCCGACCTGCCAGACTTTCATCCGGGCGGGGGTCGAATGCGGGCTTGCCTACAATCCCGATTTCAACGGGGCCACCAACGAAGGCGTCGGGCTTTACCAGAACACGGCCAAGGGCGGGTTCCGGATGTCGGCGGCGCGCGCCTATCTGCACCCGGCGCGCAGGCGATCCAATCTGACGGTGCTGTCGCGCGCCCATGCGACGCGGATCCTGTTCGAGGGTCAGCGCGCCACCGGCGTCGAATATGTCCGGCACGGCAAGACCGAGCGGGTAATGGCTGGGCGCGAGGTGATCGTCTCGGGCGGATCGGTGAATTCGCCGCAACTGCTGATGCTCTCGGGCGTCGGTCCCGCCGACTTGCTCAAGCGCCACGGCATCGACGTCGTGCGCCAGCAGCCCAATGTCGGCCGGCATCTGCAGGACCATCTGTGCAACGACTACACCTACAGGGCCAGGGTCCGTACGCTGAATGACGAGCTAAGGCCGCTCCTCGGCAAGCTGCGGCACGGGCTGAACTACGTGCTGCGCCGGCGCGGCCCGCTGTCGCTCGGCGTCAACCAGGCCGGCGGCTTCATCCGCACGCGGCCCGAACTCGAGCGTCCCAACATGCAGCTCTACTTCTCGCCGGTCAGCTATACCAAGGCGCCGCCGGGCAAGCGGCCGCTGATGAGCCCCGATCCGTTTTCGGGCGTCATCATGGGAACCCAGCCGACCCGGCCCACCAGCCGCGGGCATCTGGACCTCCGTTCCTCCGATCCCTTCGATGCGCCCCGGATCCATCCCAATTATCTCGCGACCAACCACGATGTGGCCGAGCAGCTCGAGGGCGCGCGGTTCCTGCGCAGGCTTGCCGCGGCGCCGGCCTTCGCGGCGATCCTCGAGGAGGAGATCCGCCCCGGTCGCCAGGTCGAGACCGACGAGGAGATGATCGCCGACATCCGCGCGCGGGCGGGAACCGTGTTCCATCCCGTCAGCACCTGCCGGATGGGCGAGAGCGAGCGCGACACAGTGGTCAATGCCCGGCTCCAGGTTCACGGCCTCAACAATCTCAGGGTGATCGACGCCTCGGTGTTCCCGACCTTGACCTCCGGCAATACCAATGCACCGACGATCATGGTGGCCGAAAAGGGCGCCGACATGATCCTCTCCGACCATGCGGGAGCTTAAGATGCCAGGTCCACACGATTGCTTCAGTGAAGACTTCAAGCCCGACCCCTACTGGTGGGAGGCGAGCCCGCGGCAGCCAGACACGCCCGCCGCGCTGCCGTCTTCCGCCGATGTCGTTATCATCGGGGCGGGCTACACCGGCCTGCACGCCGCGGTGCAGACGGCGCGGGCGGGGCTCGCGACCGTCGTCGTCGACGCGGAAGCCGCGGGTTTCGGATGCTCCACCCGCAATGGCGGGCAGATCTCGACCAGCGTCAAGCCGTCGTTCTCGACGCTTAAAAAGCGCTATGGTGAAGAGCTGGCCATCGGCATCCTCAAGGAAGGGCAGGCATCGCTCGACCATGTCACGGGCTTTGTCCGCGACGAACGGATCGACTGCGATTTCGGCGTGGTCGGCCGCTTCCACGGCGCGCACACGCGCGGCCAGTACGACAAGCTCGCGCGCGATTGCGATAGCCGTCATCCGGCGTTCGAGACCGGCGCCTTCATGGTGCCCCGGGACCGGCAACACGCCGAGCTCGGCACCGACGCCTATTTCGGCGGGATCGTGTTTCCGCGCCATTCCAGCCTCGACCCGGGCAAGTATCATGCCGGGCTCCTGGAGGTGGCGCGCTC
Source organism: Hoeflea sp. BAL378 (assembly GCF_000759435.1). Lineage (GTDB taxonomy): Bacteria > Pseudomonadota > Alphaproteobacteria > Rhizobiales > Rhizobiaceae > Hoeflea. The sequence continues at coordinate 13,877 of NZ_JRJG01000024.1, read as the reverse complement.
GGCCGGCGCAATCGTGGTCAGTCATTGCCGGGTGAACGATCTTGCACGTGGTGCGCAGGGCTTCGAGGTTTCCACCGGCAAGGGCCGCATCCGCGCGGGCAAGGTGATCATCGCCACCAATGGCTATACCGGTCCGCTCACGCCCTGGCACCAGCGGCGGGTGATCCCGATCGGCTCCTATGTGATCGCCACCGAAGAGATCCCACAGGAGACGATGGACCGGCTGTTTCCCACCAACCGCATCCTCTCCGACACAAGGAAGCTGGTCTATTACTACCGGCCCTCGCCCGACCGGAAGCGGATCCTGTTTGGCGGCCGGGTGTCGCTTCAGGAAACCGATCCGCGCAGGAGCGGCCCCAAGCTGCTGGCCGAACTCGTCCGGCTGTTTCCGGAACTTTCCAAAACCCGCATCAGCCATTCCTGGGCCGGCATCGTCGCGTTCAGCTTCGACACGCTGATGCATTGCGGCGAGGACAAGGGGCTCTATTTCGCCATGGGCTATTGCGGCTCAGGCGTGGGCATGGCGGGGTATCTCGGCTCAAGGCTCGGCAAGGCCGCTGCGGGCATCGACAGGGATCTCGGCGCCTTCAGCCGGATTCCTTTCGAGACCCGGCCGTTCTACACCGGCAACCCATGGTTCCTCGGCCCGTCCGTGGCGGTCTACCGTCTGCGCGACCGGCTCGGTGTCTAGCTTCCATTTCGTCATCGGCTGATTTATCCGTGGACGAGGGCTGCGGGCGCGGTCCGGGACCTGTGCGTTTGACCGGAGGGATGTCTGGATCGTGGCTGATGATGGGGAGAAAGCAGAGCCTGCCGTGGCCCGCTTCTTTGTGTTCATGGGGGTGAGCGGCGCCGGCAAGTCGACCGTCGCCAAGGCGGTGGCCGATGCGCTTGGCGGAAGTTTCGTCGAGGCGGACGAGCTTCACCCCACCCGGAACGTCGAGACCATGCGCGCCGGCCTGCCGTTGACGGACGATGACCGCTGGCCGTGGCTCGCGAGGGTCTGCGAAGAGGCGCTCGCCCGCGCCCCGCCGGTGATGATCTCGTGTTCGGCACTCAAGCAGGCCTACCGCAGCTTCATCGCCGCGCGGCTGCCGGGCGTCGTGTTCGTGCACCTGACCGGTCCCGAGGAGCTGATCCGGAACCGCATGGCGAGCCGGAGCGGGCACTTCATGCCGGTCTCCCTGCTCGACAGCCAGCTTGCCATTCTCGAGCCGCCCGAAGAAGGCCCTACGTGTCATCGTCTCTCCATCGGCGGCGCCCGGACAGACACGATTGCGCAGGCTGTCTCGATCTGCCGACGGCATCTGACAGGCCCAGGCGCCTGATTTCGGGCGGAGACCCTAGCCGATCTTCCGACTGACGACCGCCTCGGCCTCGATCTCGACGCGGAAATCGCCGATCAGATTGCCGACCAGGAATGTGGTGTTGGCCGGCGGATGGGCGGCGAAGCGCAGGCCATGGGCGCGGGCTGCATCCTCGACATCCTCCTCGCCGCGCAGATACATGCGGGTGCGCAGGATGTCCTTCGGATCGCCGCCGAGTGCCCGCACGGAGGCTGCGATCTTATCGAGAATATAGGTCGTCTGCGCACCGGCATCTCCAAGGGCCACCGTGCGGTCGACCCCGTGGGTGGCGGTGGTGCCCGAGATCACGATCCGGTCGCCGTCGCGCAAGGCCCGGCAATAGCCGGCGATCGGTTCCCACAGGGAGCCCGAGAAGACGCGTGCGCGGTCGGGAACGTCGGGATCGGCGACGGCCTGCATGGCGCTCGGCATTTCGGCCAGATGATGGCTGAGGTCGCCCGACGCGGTCAGGAACGGCGGCTGGCGATATTCGTCGCCGCAGTCTCCCGGGATCGGCGTGGTGGCGGCGAAGGCCTGGACGAGCAGTGCGTGGTCCTCGGCGTCGAGTTCGAACTGGAACAGCCGCAGATTGTCGGCGCGGTGCTGGTTTTCTCCGAGCCGCGCGCCGATGATGACGCCCGCGACATGATCGTGTTCGAGCACCCAGCGCGTGGCGACATTGGAAATCGAGACGCCATGTTTCCTGGCAATCGTGTCGGCCGCCGACAGGATGCCTTGATAGCCCGCCCAGCCGCCGGCCGCATGGATGAATCTCAAATATTTCGAGCCGCTCCAGTCCTTCACCGCGTCCGGTTCCGGCTTGCCGAGCCAGCGCTCGGAGAGGAACCCACCGCACAGCGTGCCGTAGGCGAGCAGTTGCACATCGTGCTTCCTGCAGGTTTCGGCGAGATGACCCGCGGCACGGCGATCGATCAGCGAAAACGATACCTGGTTGGACACCAGCGGGATGCCGTCGGCAAGCGCAAGATTGAGATGGGCGGCGTCGAAATTCGTCACACCGATCTCGCCGATCAGGCCTTCGTCCCTGAGCTTCGTCATCTCGTGCAGCGCATCGAGCCAGGCCGGATGCTCGAAGCTCCACCAGTGGAACTGCAGCAGATCGACGCGGTCGACGCCGAGACGGTCAAGCCGTTCCTGCACTCCCTTGCGGACGATCTCGGCCGTCATCGGCCCGGGTTCGGGACACCATTTGGTGAAGGCGATCGGCCTGGGCGAGCCCTGCCAGGTGCGCAGCATCTCGCCGGTGATCAGTTCGGAAGTGCCGTAGTGATCGGCCATGTCGAAGGTGTCGAACCCCTCCCGGGCGTAGTCTGCAAGGGCCTTGGCGCCGGCCGATCGATCAAGAAGGACGCCGTCCTTCTCCTGGTCGGCAACCTGCCAGAGGCCGGTGAGAATACGGCTGATCGAAAGGTCGGGAGTAAGGTTCCTTCGTTCAGGTGTCATGGATCAGGTGTCCTTGTTGCGGCGGCCGAGGTGACGGGAGACGGAGCGGACTTCGGGCAGGATGCCTTGCGGCCGCCAGAGAAGAATAAGGCAGAGCATGACGCCGATCACCACGATCTGCAGCGATGCGGCGCGGGCCTGCTGATCGGCCGGAAAAACCTCCGAAATCAGCGCGCCCGACAGCGCCCAGATCGCCCAGACCAGCACGGCGCCGAGCACCGCGCCGCGGTTGTTGCCGGAGCCGCCGACGATCAGCATGGCCCAGACCTGGAAGGTCATCATCGGCAGGTAGTTGCCGGGCGCGATGAAGCCGATGAAATGGGCCTGGACCGCGCCGGCCAGGGCCATGATGGCGCCGCCGAGCGCGAAGGCCTGGATACGCAGGAGAACCGGATTCTTGCCGAGCGCCTGGGCGGCGACCTCGTCCTCGCGCACCGCCCGCAGCGCCCGACCCCAGGGGCTGCGCAACAGGTGCTCGAGCAGCAGGTAGACCACCGCGACGACCGCCACCGTCAGCGCCAGATTGACGAGGTTGAAGGCAAAGGACTGCCCCTGCAACCCGGCGAAGGGACGCGGAATGAAGGCCATGCCGAAGGCGCCGCCGGTCAGGCTTTCGGCGTTCTGGAACACGAGCTGCAGCGCCACGGCAATGCCGAAGGTGGTGATCGCCAGATAATCGGAGCGCATCCTCAGCGTGAGCAGGCCGACCAGCAGCGCCAGCACCCCGCCCGCGATCATGGCCGCCAGCCATCCCGCGGCGATCGGCAGGCCGAACCCGCCGATGCGCTCGGCGGCATCCGGCGTCGTCAGCGCGGCGGAGACATAGGCGCCCAGGCCGACGAAGCCGGCGATGCCGACATTGAACAGCCCGGTCTGGCCCCATTGCACGTTCAGGCCCAGGCACATGATCGCATAGGTGAGGGCGATGGTGAGAAAGAAGGCGGCATAGGCGAGGAGTTCCATCATGCCCCCCTTTGGCCGAAGATGCCCTGCGGACGCAACATCAGCACCAGCACGAGAATGACGAAGGAGACGGCCGCGCGCCATTCGGCGCCGACGATCTGGACCGCGAAGGCCTCGGCGAGGCCGATGATCAGTCCCCCGAGCATGGCGCCTGGAATGGAGCCGATGCCGCCCAGGATGGCGGCGGCGAACAGCGGCAGCAGCAGGTCGAACCCCATATAGGGCCGGATCTGCACCAGCAGACCCGCCATGACGCCGGCGATGCAGGCCATGCCGGCGCCGATGATCCAGGTGACCCGGACGACCTTGCCGACATCGATGCCATAGACGCCGGCGAGGGCCGGATTTTCCGAGACGGCGCGCATGGCGCGGCCGGTGGCGCTGCGGGTGACAACCAGATGCAGGACCAGCACGAGCAGCAGGGTGAGGCCGATCACCAGCAGCTGGTCCGGCGTGGCGCGCATGCCGAGGCCCAGCGGGTTGGCGATTTGCAGCGCCTTGGTGAAATAGGCCGGCTTGGCGGTGAAGATGAACTCCAGCAGCGACCGCAGCGCCATGGAGGCGCCGAAGCTCGCCATGACGATGATGATCGTGTCCGCGCCGCGGGCCCTGAGCCGCCCGAACAGGATGCGGTCGAGCCCCAGCGCCAGGGCGACCGTCAGCGCGACGCCGCCGAGCACCGCCAGCGGCAGGCCCCAGCCGAAACTGAACGGATAGACGGGCGCGCCGAGACCGGCCGCCAGTCCCCCCAGGACGCCTGCAACGGTCAAGGTGAGATAGGCGCCCCAGGCGAGGAAGTCGCCATGGGTGAAATTGGCGAAGCGCAGGATCGAGTAGGTCAGCGTCAGGCCGATGGCGCCCAGGCCGATGGTGGAGCCCGAAATAAGGCCGTCGATGATGGCTTGCGGGTTCATGATCCGGCCTCGGCGGTGCGGTGGCCCAGGAACAATTCGCCCAGCAGCCTGCCGTCATGCAGGGCGTCGGCCGGTCCGTCATGCGCCAACTGTCCGTCGACAAGCACCAGCGCGCGCTCCGTCAGGCCAAGGGCCGCGCGCACATTCTGCTCGACCAGCACCAGCGTCACGCCGGTTTCCGAGATGCGGCGAAGCGTGTCGAAGACCTGGCCGACGAGCTTGGGCGAGAGGCCCGCCGATGGCTCGTCCAGCATCAGCACCCGCGGTTCCGTGAGCAGCGCCCGCGCGGCCGCCAGCATCTGGCGCTGGCCGCCGGAGAGCGCGCCGGCCAGTTCCCTCGGCCGGCTGCCGAGATCGGGGAACATGTCGAACATGGCGTCGATCCGGCCCGCGCGGTCCTGCTTGGGTAGCAGCTGGGCTGCGATCTGCAGGTTCTCGAGAATGGTCAGGCGGGTGAAGATGTTCTCCATCTGGGGGACGAAGCCCATTCCCTTGCCGACCAGGACGTGGGACGCCAGTCCGGTGATGTCCGTTCCGTCAAGACGGACCTCGCCGCCGAAGCAGGGCACAAGTCCGGCGATGGCCTTGATCATCGTCGACTTGCCGGCGCCGTTGGGTCCTAGGATGCAGACGGCTTCGCCCCTTTGGACGGTGAAACTCACGCCTTTGACGATGGGGAGATCCCGGTCGTAGCCGGCGTGCAGACCGGTGAGCGCCAGCGCGGTCATGCCGGCATTCCCTCCAGATAGACGTCGATCACGTCGGCGCGCCGGGTGACCTCGGCGGGCGCGCCTTCGGCCAGCGCCTTGCCCGCGGCCATGACGATCACGCGGGGGCAGAGCCGGGCGATCATCTCCATGTTGTGCTCGATCAGGAGGACGGCGATGCCGAGCCTGTTGATCGCCAGGATCCGGTCGATGATCAGGTCGAGAAGCGCCGGATTGACGCCGGCGGCGGGTTCGTCAAGAAGGATCAACCGTGGATCGGCCATCATCACGCGGGCCAATTCCAGCAGCTTGCGCTGTCCGCCCGAGAGTACCGAGGCGGGCTGATCTTCAAGATGCGAGAGCGAGACGAAATCGAGGATGTCGCGCGCCCGGTTGGCGTTGGCGCGTTCTTGGGCTGCCACCTGGCGCGGCGCGATCAGGGCGGAGAGCAGGCTTTCGCCGCGCTGGCCCTGCGCCGATGTCATGACGTTTTCCAAGACCGTCATCCGCGGAAACGGCCGCGGGATCTGGAAGGTGCGGCCCATGCCGGACTTGATCCGGGCTTCGGGGCGGGCATGGGTGAGATTGACTCCGGCGAGATGGACACTGCCCGCATCGATCGGCACGGCGCCGGCCAGGAGGTTGAACAGCGTGGATTTTCCCGCGCCGTTCGGGCCGATCACGCCCAGGATTTCACTCGTGCCCAAGTCCAGCGAAATGTCATTGACGGCACGAAACCCGCCGAATGACTTGGTCAGGCCGCGGGCTTGAAGAATGGGCGGCTGGCTGGGTTGGGACATTCGCGGAGCCAAAGTTGATCAACAATCATTTATCATTTACAGGAACATGTTTGAGGCCTAAAGTAAAGTCCGGACGAGGCAGGACGGGCAGCGGCAGAATGAATTTTCAAACTTCTTCACCGATGGACGGACCCGGCCTGGACCGGTTGTCTCCGGTCGAGCGCGAGACGGTTCAGGACCGCATCTACAGGCAGTTGCGCGATGCGCTGATCCAGGGACGCTTCGATGCCGGCGAGTTCTTCCTGGCCGGCGACGTCGCCCAGCGCATGTCCGTGAGCTCGATGCCGGTGCGGGAAGCACTGGCGCGGCTCGTGTCCGAGCGGGCGCTCGAGGCGATGCCGAACCGGCGGGTCCGGGTGCCGCTGTTGACGCTGGAACGGGCGCGCGACATTGCCCAGGCTCGGTCGCTGATCGAGGGCGAACTGGCGGCGCGGGCGATGGAAAATCTCTCCGCGGCGGATATCGCCCGGCTCGAGGCGCTGACCGACGCCTATGAGGAAACCCGCGAGACAGGCGACATCGCCACCCTCAATCATGCCTTCCATTTCCATCTCTATCAGGCCGCGGGCTCATCGGTGCTGATGCCGGTCATCGAAAGCCTGTGGATGCAGGCCGGACCCTATGTCCGCGCGGCGGCGAAACTGCACCGGCCGCTCACCGACAGGGCCGCGACGCTGCACCACCGCGGCATCCTTTCGGCGATCGCGGCGGGCGACCGCGCACGGGTTGCGCACGAGTTGAAGGCGGACATCAACCAGGCCTTCGCCATTCTGGAGCGTGCGGGCGCTGATTTCTGGCACAGCGAAAACAGGATTGCATCATGAGCGGGAACGAGGGTTTCGATCTGTGGGACCTCAAGGTCGAGGTGGTTGCGCCCGAAGGGGCGAAGATCTGGTGCGGGGCGAAGGTGGGCGACTATTTCGAACTCAGGGGCGAGATGCTGCATCTGCCGGCCGGCCAGGGGATCTCGATCTATTCGCTGGCCTCGGTGCTGCCGCTGCTTGCCGCCAAGCAGCGGCAGACCGACCGCAATGACTGGATGTCGACCGACGCCGAGGTCGCCTGCCCGGATCCCAACTGCCCGTCGCGGCTGAAGATCACCCGCACGAAGCTGCGCCGTTTCAATCATTCCGACACGACCGCCGTGCCCCTCGGAGACGATCATGCAGACGTTTGACCTGGCGCCCGGCCACCGCATCTCCCGCGTCATCAAGGGCGGCTGGCAACTGGCCGGCGGCCATGGCGAAATCGACCGGGACACGGTGATCGACGACATGATCGCCTTTGCCGATGCCGGCATCACCACCTTCGACTGCGCCGACATCTACACCGGCGTGGAGGCGCTGATCGGCGCCTTCCGGGCGGAGTATCTGAAAGTGCGCGGGCAGGAGGCGCTGGACCGGATCAAGGTACACACGAAATTCGTGCCGGATCTCGGCAAGCTTGCAACGCTGACGAAGGCCGATGTCGCCGCAGCCATCGACACCTCGCTGGCGCGGCTTGGCCTTGAGCAACTGCATCTGGTGCAGTTCCACTGGTGGGACTACGAGGTCGACCGCCAGGTCGAGGTCGCCACCTGGCTCGCCGATCTGCGCCGGGACGGCAAGATCGCCAATATCGGCGGCACCAATTTCGACACGGTGCAGATGCGGCGGATCCTCGATGCCGGCGTGCCGCTGGTCTCGATGCAGGTGCAGTATTCGCTGATCGACGACCGGCCGTCGCGCTCGATGGTCGCGGCGGCGATGGCGGCGGGGATCAGCCTGCTGTGCTACGGCTCGGTCGGCGGCGGGCTGTTTTCCGAGCGGTCGCTCGGCGCGCCCGAGCCGCAGGCGCCGTTCGAGAACCGGTCGCTGATCAAGTACAAGCTGATCGTCGACGAGTTCGGCGGCTGGGCATTGTTCCAGGACCTGCTGCAGGCGCTGGCCAATGTCGCCGCCCGCCACGACAGCGACATCGCCTCGATCGCCAGCCGCGCGGTGCTGGAGCGTCCCGGCGTGGCGGCGGTGATCGTCGGCGCGCGCAACCGCGATCACCTGGCGCGCAATCTCGCCATCCCGGACATCGCGCTCACCCAACAGGATTTTGCCGAGATCAACGCGGTTCTGGCCCGCGCCAACCCGGTGCCGGGCGATGTCTACGCGCTCGAACGCGACCGCAACGGCAGGCATGGTTCGGTGATGAAATACAATCTCAACAAAGAGGGGCACTGAGCCGGTGGATCTGATCGCAAGCGCGCAAGCCGAAGTCATCAAGCGGCACGCCTTCTTCGTGGAGTGGTTCACGGGCCGTGCCGCCGAGGCGGAACTCGCGGCGTCGCTCCGCGCCTTCGCGCCGGACATGGTGATGATCGAGCCCGACGCCAACACCATCGGGCAGGCGGAGATTGTATCGATGATCACGTCGGCCCGCGGCAAGCGCCCGGCGGACTTCGAAATCAGAGTGGAATTGGTCGCAGCGCGGCAGATCGGCACCGGCGCCGCGCTTGTGATCTACGACGAGCATCAGGTGATCGATGGCGAAAAAACCGCCCGTCGCTCTTCTGCGGTGTTCACCGCTGACGCCCATGCGCCCGAAGGCGTGATCTGGCGGCAGCTTCAGGAAACCTGGATACCCACCGAATAAGAACGGGCGAGAGAGGCCCAATAACAAGGAGAGCGAGAATGAACATGATCAGGAAATCCGGCCTTGCGATGGCCTTTCTGTGCGGGTCAGTGCTGAGCGCGCAGGCCTGCGACATCACCATCGGCATGGTGATGGAACTGACAGGTCCCGCCGGCGCCTACGGCCAGGCCGGTGCCAAGTCGGTGGAAATGGCCTTCCGCGACATCAACGAGGCCGGCGGCGTGCTCGGATGCCAGTTGGTGACCGACACCCGCGACAGCCAGAGCCAGGGCAATGTCGCCGTCGACCAGGCGACGCAGCTCGTCAACATCAAGGAAGTTCCGGTCGTTATCGGCGGCATCATCTCCTCGGTGTCGATCCCGATCCTGACTTCGGTCACCGCGGCGGCCGGCGTTGTTCAGGTTTCGCCCGCCTCCTCGAGCCCGACGCTCACGCAGCTCAGCCGCGACGGCAAGACCGGCGGCTATTTCTTCCGCACCATCACCTCGGATGCGCTGCAGGGGATCGCCGCGGCGAAATACGCCATCGATTCCGGACTCAAGAAACTCGCCATCATTCACGTCAACAATGATTTCGGCCTCAACCTGACCCGCGAGTTCACGGCCTCCTATGAGGCGCTCGGCGGCGTGATCACGTCCGCCACGCCCTACAATGAGAACCAGCCCAACTACAGCGCCGAGGTGACCGCGGCGATGGAAGGCGCGCCGGAAGCGCTGTATCTGATCAGCTATCCGGTCGACGGCGCCACCGTGGCGCGGGCCTGGATCAGCCAGGGCGGACCGCAGAAGTTCCTGCTCAATGACGGCATGAACTCCACCGACTTCATCGAGGCCGTCGGCGCCGATTACCTCGAGGGCGCCTATGGCACCTCGTCGGGCACCACCGAGACGGAATCGACCAAGTATTTCTACGCCAACTACGAAGCCTTCTCGGGCGGCATCGCCCCGTCGGCTCCGGCGGCGGACCGGTCCTATGACGCGGGCGCGATCGTCGGCCTCGCCGTGGCCAAGGCCGGCAAGGCGGAATCGGATGCGATCCGCGACGCCATCCGCTCGGTCGTCGATCCCGAAGGCGAGGTGATCTATGCCGGACCCGAAGAGTTCAAGAAAGCGCTGGCGCTGATCAGTGAAGGCAAGCCGATCAACTACCAGGGCGTGATCGGCAATGTCTCGTTCGACCAGTACGGCGACATTTCCGGCCCGTTCCGCCTCTGGCAGATCAAGGGCGGCGAAGTCGTCACCAGCGGCCAGATGTCGGCCGAGGATGTCGCGGCCGTCAAGGCCTCGATGAAGTAACGGCCAACGGCCAGACACGGCCCGAGATGGATGAGGGGCGCCCCTGTGGGGCGCCCTTTCGGGTTTCCGGGGGGAATGGCTGGCAAGGCCGGGGGAGGCCTAAGCCCGGAGCCGCGACATCCAGTTCGAATAGAGGCTCGTCTGCAGGGAGCCGAGTTCGGCTTCGAGCGCCGCCAGATCGTCAAACACCCGATCCACCGCCTCATCACCGATCTCCTGCCGCAGCGTCTCCTCGCACTCCTCGATCTCGTACCAGTCCCGCAGCGTGGCCGCATCCATCTCGGCGTGGAACTGGACGGAGCTTGCGGTCGTGCCCCATTGCATGACCTGCACGCCGCACCGCCCGGACGCGGCGAGAATTTCCGCGCCTTCGGGCAACCGGCTGATCTCGGCGCTGTGCCATTGGAAACACGGAAACCGGCTGGACACGCCGCTCAGCAAAGGCGGGTCGCCGTGCTTCTCCACATGATGCAGCCCGATCTCTGATTCATTTGCCTGACTGACTTTTCCGCCCAAGGCATGGGCGAGCAGTTGATGGCCGAGGCAGATGCCGAAATAGGGCATCTTGCGGTCGAGCACCGCATGGCGGATCACCTCGATTTCGCGGGCAAGCCAGGGCAGTTCTTCCGTCTGCCACACCTGCATCGGCCCGCCCAGCACCCAGAGGCCGTCGACATCGCCGAGGTCGATGTCGTTGATCTCCCGGGGCGCGATGCAGGGGACAAGCTGGTGGCCGTCGCGCGCGAACATGGCCCTGAAGGCGCCCGCATGTTCTTTGTCCGAATGCTGAATGACGAGAAAGCGCATGAAAGTGTCCAGATCGGGGGTGCGGGGCGGGCCTTGCGATGCGGGCTTCAGCCGGCATCGGCAGGACTGAAGCGCACAGTCAGGCGGTTTGCAAGGTCTTGAGGGAGTCCGAAAATTGGGCGGTGGCCATCAGCGACCGGCAGCGGGCGAAGCGGCCGTCGGCATAGGCGCGGAAATCGTCGGCGGGATTGCCGTTGGCGAGCTGGATCAGGCCCCACAGCGTCCACAACAGGTCGCACATGGCCTTGTAGATCACCATCCGGGCCTGGTCGGAGGCGTCGGGTTCGCCGCCGCAATAGGCCTGCATCAGCGCCCGGTCCTGCTCCGCGTCGAAGCCGGCTTCGACGGAGAGGTCACCCAGGTCCCACATCGGGTCGTTCATGCCCGAATATTCCCAGTCGACGATGAAGATGCGGTCGCCGGTGTCGAGAAAGTTCTCGCACAGCGGATCGCAGTGGCAGGCGACCAGCTTGGCGGGATTGCGCGCCAGCGCCACCCGCACCGTCTGCGCCTCGGCGACCACGTCATGATAGCCCTCGGGCAGGGCCACGTCCTTGGTCGACAGGATGCGGAGATAGTCGTCGATCATGGAGAACAGCTCGAAGGTGAAGGGAAACCGCGCGCCGGAGCTGTGAAGCCGGCGAAAGGCTTCGCCGGCGCGCCGGACGGCGCCGATATCGGCGCGGAAGCCTTCGGGCGTCATGGTTCGGGCGCCCTCGATGAAACGGGTGGCCATGATACCGTTTTCGGGGTTGGCGTGGATGACCTCCGGGCTCACGCCGGCTCGCGCCGCGGCGTGGGCGGCTTCGGCTTCATGGGTGCGGTTGATGTATTCCTCGGTGCCGGCACCCGGCAGGCGCACGCAGGCGTCGCCGACGCGGAACACCAGATTGGTCAGGCCTCCCAGCCGTTCGACCGGGCCGCTGTAGCCGGCCAGTCCGGGAATGTCGGCGAGGCTGGCGCGGAGCCGGGTTTCAGGTTCGGTCGACATGGCGGGGGCTCCTTTTTTCTGCTTCGCGGCTTCCGCTACAGTTCCACAATGTCCTTGAAAATTCTATGCTCGCAGGCAGGTCAATCGAAAGCGGAGCCGGACATGAATGCGGAAGACAAGACGTCGAGGCTCGGGGCGGTCTACCAGGCGGCAAGTCCGCAGGATGTTGCGCGCGTCTATGACGCCTGGGCGGAAAAGTATGACGAGGACATGTCGCTGGCCGGATATCGGCACCCGGCCATTTCGCTCGCCATTCTCGCCCGCCACGTGCCCAAGGGCGCCGCGCCGCTGCTCGATGCGGGCGCCGGAACGGGCCTGATCGGCGAATGGCTGGCGATCACCGGCTTCCGTCATGTCGAAGCGCTCGACATCTCCTCCGGCATGCTGGCGGTGGCCGGGCGCAAGGGCGTCTACACCGCGCTGCGCCAGGCGGCGCTCGGCACGCGGCTGCCGTTTGCGGACAATTGCTTCGCCGCGATCATTTCGGCGGGCGTGTTCACCAGCGGCCATGTCGGGGTCGAGGGCCTCGACGACCTGTTCCGGATCTGCGCGCCGGGCGGGGTGATCGTTCTCACGGTCAAGGACGTGCTCTGGCAATCGGGATTCAGCGCGCGGATCGCGGAGCTCGAGGCGGCAGGCGTCTGCGCCCTGATCGACGACACGGGTCCCTATGTGTCGATGCCCGGCGAGGAGGGAACCACGCCGAGCCGCTGCATTGCCCTGAAGGTGCATTGAGGCCCGGAAGCCTCAGGCCTTCACGCGGGTGTTGGCGGGATCCAGGAACGCCTTCAGCCCGATCCTGGCGGGCACCCGGTCGAGCGCGATGACCAGTTCGTAGTCGCCCTCCTCGAGGAACTCGTCGGTGACCCCGTCCGGATTGCGCACATAGCCGTAGCCGATCGACTTGCCGATCGTGTAGCCGTAGCCGCCCGAGGTGAGGTAGCCCACCGGCTCGCCGTTGCGCAGGATCGTCTCGCGGCCCACCAGCAGGGCGTCGGGATCGTCGATGACGAAACCGGCGAAGCGCTTGGTCAGGGGAAGGCCTGCGACGGCAGCCAGGGCGGCATCGCCGATGAAGCCGGTGTTGGATGCGCGCTTGACCGCCCAGCCGAGGCCCGCCTCGAACGGCGTGTCGTTGGGGGTGATGTCGGAGCCCCAGGCGCGATAGCCCTTTTCGAGTCTCAGCGATTCCAGCGCGCGGTAGCCGACGGGGCGGATCTCCCAGGGGCGGCCGGCTTGCATCAGCGCGTCGAAGACATCGCCTGTCGCCTCGATTGGAACATGCAGCTCCCAGCCCAGTTCGCCGACATAGGTCACGCGCAGCGCCCGCACTCTGGCGCCAGCGACCGCGATCTCGCGGACATGGCCGAAGGGGAAGGCTGCGTTGGACACATCGGCGTCCGTGACCTTTTCCAGCACGTCGCGGGCATGCGGCCCCATCAGCGAGAGCGTGCCGAATTTCTCGGTGATGTCGTCGATCCGGACATCGGCGGCTTCGGGCACATGCTCGCGGATCCAGGCCAGGTCATGGGTGCGGAAGCCGGTGCCGGTGACCACGTAGAAGCGGTCCTCCGACAGGCGGGCGACCGTCAGGTCCGCCTCGATGCCGCCGCGGGTGTTGAGAAGCTGGGTGTAGGTCAGCCGCCCGGCCGGCCTGGTCACGTCGTTGGCGCAGATCCGGCTCAGCGCTGCGAGCGCATCGGCGCCGCTGACCTCGTATTTGGCGAAGGAGGACTGGTCGAAAATGCCCACCTTCTCGCGCACGTGCCGGTGTTCCTCGCCCACGGCGCCGAACCAGTTTGGCTGCCCCATGGTGGGAATGTCGCGCGGCTCCATGCCTTCGGGCGCGAACCAGTTGGGGCGCTCCCAGCCGAGCTTGGAGCCGAAGACGGCGCGGTGGGCCTTGAGCCGCTCGTAGAGCGGCGAGACGATGCGCGGGCGGCCCGACTCGTACTCCACATGGGG
>NZ_JRJG01000023.1 GCF_000759435.1 Hoeflea sp. BAL378 | reverse complement strand
GCGCCGGGGTGGCGCGGCTGGCGCGCGGCCCGAATGCCGCCGGATGATGTCCGCATCCGACAGGCGGCTGCCTTGCCCCCGAGCCCCGGCCCGGACGAGGCGTCGGCTCAAGGGCGTGGAGCGCGTCCGACGCGGATTCCATGGCCAAAGCCCCGAAATCCGCCACAGGCCCGTCCCGCCGTCCATCCGCTTGCTCCGCGTGACGCGAAACCCGGATGCGAGGGCGGATCCGGTGGCTGGCTTGGCCCGTCTCGAAGGACAGGCTGCCAGCGGAGCCCGCCGGCTTCCGCCTCCTCCCGGGTCCCCGCCGCACGTTACGGCAGGGCCGGAAGGCCTTCCTCCCGCCCGGACCGCTACGCTGGCGGTCCATCCGGCGGCGGGAGTGGGATAAGTGTGGCACGGGCGGGGAATGTGGGGAAAAGACGGGGCGGATTTTCGGCCAAGGGATTGGAATTGCTGGGGGTGGGCCCGCGGTTTTTCCACCGGTTGGAGGCTCTGCGGCTCTCGCCGGCCCCCGCGTTCCGTCATCCTCGGGCCTGTCCCGAGGATCTACCGCACCCTCGGCGATTTCACTGGTCCGGTGGTTTCCGGGCTGGCGGCTGTAGATCCTCGGGACAAGCCCGAGGTTGACGTGGCGAGGGGGTGGTGGCGGGCCGCCCGCGCATTTTTCCGAGCCCCATTTTCCCGCGGGCGCGAATCCGCTATGAGGGAGCCCACGCGGCGCGGCCGCGGCCGAACCCCGCCATTCCAAGGACTTTTCGACCCATGAGCTTCCGGCTTGCACTTCTGGCGCTGAGCGCCGCCGTTCTTTCAGCCTGCACCACCGCGTCAGTCCCCACCAATCCGCTGCAGGCGCGCTGGAACGGCAAGTCTGCGGGCGTGTTCTTCGCCGCCTACGGGCCGCCGGTGTCGGATGCGGCGAGCACCGGCGGCGGCTCCATCTATGTCTGGCGCGGCGGATTCTCGCGCGGCCAGTCCTGCTCGGTGGAAGTCAAGGTCGACAAGGACTACCGGATCACCAGCATCCGCGCGCTGTCCGACCGGGTCGATCCCAAGGGCGGCCCGTCGCACTGCGAAAAGATCCTCGACGCCGCCTGAGGGCGCGAGGCGCGCGCGGAGCAAGGCTCCCTGCCGGCAATTGGCGGCGGGGAGGTCAGCGGCGCGCGAGAAAGCCCAGGATTGTTGCTGCGACCAGCAGGATCAGCGAGCCGATCGCTGCCAGCAACGGGATGATGCCGGCCATTTCATCGAAGCGCCGCCTGCCGGCGACGGTCTCGAGCCCCCACCAGCCGAACGCCAGCCCGGCAAGGCCCGTTAGCGCCAGTCCGATGGCCAACAGTTTCATGGCGGTCCCTGCCCCCTACGCCAGCGGCGGAATATCGCCGCGCGCCCAGCGCTCTTGCGTCTCCGCCGAGAACGCCTCGAAGCGCTGCGCCTCGATCGCCGAGCGGATGCCGGCCATCAGGTCCTGGTAGTAGCTCAGATTGTTCCAGGTGATCAGCATCATGCCCAAAATCTCGTTGGAGCGGACGAGATGGTGCAGATAGGCGCGGGAATAGTCGCGCGCGGCGGGGCAAGCGCTCTCCTCGTCGAGCGGACGATGGTCCTCGGCGTGGCGGGCGTTCTTCAGATTGATCTTGCCGTGGCGGGTGAAGGCCAGGCCGTGCCGGCCGGCGCGGGTCGGCATCACGCAGTCGAACATGTCGATGCCGCGGCCGACGGACTTGAGAATGTCGTCGGGGGTGCCGACGCCCATCAGGTAGCGCGGCTTCTCTGATGGCAGCGCCGGACAGGTGACGTCAAGCATGTCGAGCATGACCTCCTGTGGCTCGCCCACGGCGAGGCCGCCCACCGCGTAGCCCTTGAGGTCGAGGCCCGCGAGCGCCTGCGCCGAACGTTCGCGCAGCTTCGGCACGTCGCCGCCCTGAACGATGCCAAACATGGCCTTGCCGGGCTGGTCGCCGAACTGGACCTTGCAGCGCTCGGCCCATCTGAGCGACATTTCCATGGCGCGCTCGATCTCCGTTTCGCTCGCCGGCAGCCGCACGCATTCGTCGAGCTGCATCTGGATGTCGGAGCCGAGCAGGCCCTGGATCTCGATGGAGCGCTCCGGGCTCATCTCGTGGCGCGAGCCGTCGATATGCGACTGGAAGGTGACGCCCTGCTCGTCGATCTTGCGCAGCGCCGAGAGCGACATCACCTGGAAGCCGCCGGAATCGGTGAGGATCGGGTGTGGCCAGCGGGCGAAATGGTGCAGGCCGCCGAGCCTCGCCATGCGCTCGGCGCCGGGCCGCAGCATCAGGTGATAGGTGTTGCCCAGGATGATGTCGGCGCCAAGGTCGCGCACCTGGTCCATATACATGGCCTTGACCGTGCCGCCGGTGCCCACCGGCATGAAGGCCGGCGTGCGGATCACCCCGCGCGGCATCGAGATCTCGCCGCGGCGGGCCTTGCCGTCGGTGGCGAGCAGGCTGAACTGGAAGCTGTCGGTGCTCATTCGGCGTTCCTGAACAACAGGCTGGCGTCGCCATAGGAATAGAACCGGTAGTGCTCGTCAATGGCGTGCCGGTAGGCCGCGCGCATGGTCTCCAGCCCCGAAAACGCCGAGACCAGCATGAACAGGGTCGAGCGCGGCAGGTGGAAATTGGTCATCAACACGTCGACGGCGCGGAACGCGTAGCCCGGCGTGATGAAGATGTCGGTCGGGCCGGACCATTCGCAGATCGTGCCGTCTTCGCCGGTGGCGCTTTCCAGCAGACGCAGCGAGGTGGTGCCGACCGAGACGATGCGGCCGCCGCGGGCGCGCGCCGCATTGAGCGCCGCGGCGGTCTCGGCCGAGACATGGCCGATCTCGGCGTGCATCCGGTGCTCGTCGGTGTCGTCGGCCTTGACCGGCAGGAAGGTGCCGGCGCCGACATGCAGCGTGACGAAATGGCGCGAGACGCCGCGCCTGTCGAGGCGCGAGATGAGATCGGCGGTGAAATGCAGGCCGGCGGTGGGGGCGGCCACCGCGCCCTCCTCCCGGGCGTAGACCGTCTGGTAGTCGAAGCGGTCGCGCGCATCCTCGGCGCGCTTGGAGGCGATGTAGGGCGGCAGCGGGATGTGGCCCGCCTGCATGATCGCCTGGTCGAGCGCGGGGCCCGACAGGTCGAAGACGAGCTCGACCTCGCCGCCCTCGCCGCGCGGACCGGCGGTGGCGTCGAGCACGCCCTCGAGGCAGGTCTCGCCCTGCCCGCCGAAGCACAGGCGGTCGCCTTCCTTGACCCGCTTGCCCGGCCTGAGGAAGGCCTTCCAGCGGTCGGGGCCTGTGCGCATGTGCAGCGTCGCGGAGATGCGGCTCTGGTTGCTGTCGCGGAGGCGAAAACCCTCGAGCTGCGCCGGGATCACCTTGGTGTCGTTGAACACCAGCACGTCGCCGGGTTCGAGCAGGTCGGGCAGATCGGCGACGGTGAAATCGCCCAGTGCGCCGTCGGCGCCGATGCGGAGCAGCCGGGCGCTGTCGCGCGGAGCGGCGGGCCTGAGCGCGATCAGCTCGTCGGGAAGGTCGAAATCGAACAGGTCTACCCGCAAGGGCATGCTCCCAAAGAAAACGCGCGGAACCCGACCGGCGTGACGCCGTCAAATCCCGCGCGTGCGTGTGGGTCAGGCAGCGGCGTCGGCCGCGACCTTCATCGAGACGATCTTGTCGGGGTCCACCACCGGCTCGCCGCGCTTGATCTTGTCGACATTCTCCATGCCCGAGGTGACCTGGCCCCAGACCGTGTACTGGCGGTTGAGGAAGCCGGCATCATCAAAGCAGATGAAGAACTGCGAATTGGCGGAGTTCGGATCCTGCGAGCGGGCCATCGAGCAGGCGCCGCGGGCGTGGTTCATGTTGGAGAACTCGGCCTTGAGGTTGGGCTTGTCGGAGCCGCCCATGCCGGCGCGGCGCGGATCGAACGAGGCGCCGTCGGACTTGCCGAACTTGACGTCGCCGGTCTGGGCCATGAAGCCCTCGATCACCCGGTGGAACACCACGCCGTCATAGGCGCCTTCGCGCGCCAGTTCCTTGATCCGGGCGACATGGCCGGGCGCCAGGTCGGGGAACAGTTCGATGGTCACCTGGCCCTTGGTGGTTTCCATGATGAGTGTGTTTTCGGGATCCTTGATCTCCGCCATGGGTCTTCTCCTGTGGTTGATATGGGATGCGTCGGCCTAGCCGCCGGTGGTGACGGTGATCATCCGGTCGGGATCGGTGACCGCGCCGTTGTTGTTGGGGTCGCCGCGCTTGATCTGGTCGACCTTGTCCATGCCCTCGATCACCTTGCCGACCACCGTGTACTGGCCGTTGAGGCCCGGCGCCGGGGCGAACATGATGAAGAACTGCGAATTGGCCGAATTGGGGTTCTGCGACCGCGCCATGCCGACCGTGCCGCGCTCGAACGGGATGTCGGAGAATTCGGCCTCGAGATCGGGCATGGACGAGCCGCCCATGCCGGCCTGGGCGGGCTTGAAATCGGTTTCCATGTCGCCGAACTTGACGTCGCCGGTCTGGGCCATGAAGCCCTCGATGACGCGGTGGAAGGCGACATTGTCGTATTCGCCGGCCTGGGCCAGTTCCTTGAGGCGCGCGACGTGCTTGGGCGCCACGTCGTCGGCGAGTTCGATGACGACGTCGCCGGTCTTGAGCTTGATCGTCAGCGTTTCGGCGGCGGCTGCGAGCGTGGTCGAGGCCAGGCTAAAACCCAGCGCTGCGGCGAGAAGAAGGCGTGAAGGACGCATGGAGGCTCCATTGCAGTGGCGGCGGATGATCCCTGCCATCCGGCGGCAATCGTTTGACACACCGCCGCGGGCTTGGCAACGCCGCGGCGAAGGCTGAAGAACTTACCCGCTCCGCGCCGCCAGCGCCTTTTGCACCACGGCCGGAACGAACGGGGCGACATCGCCGCCCATCTTAGCGATCTGGCGCACAAGCGTGGCGGTGATATGGCGGGATTCGGCATAGGCGGGCGCGAACACGGTGGTGATGCCGGGCGCCATGGCCCGGTTCATGCCGGCCATCTGCATCTCGTAGTCGAGATCGGTGCCGTCGCGGAGCCCGCGCACCAGGATGGTGGCGCCGGCGGACGCCGCCGCCTCGATCACCAGGCCCTCGAAGGCCACGACGCTCACCGCCTCGGCGCGGGCCGAAAATTCCGCCCTCACCACATGGCCGATCAGGCTCGCGCGCTCGTCGAAGCTGAACATCGGGGTCTTGCCCGGATGCACGCCGATGCCGATCACCAGTTCGTCGCACAACGCCAGCGCCTGGTCGAGAACATCGACGTGACCGTTGGTCATGGGGTCGAACGACCCGGGGTAAAACGCAATGCGCATGACAAAAGCCCTCTTTCAGGCGCCTTTTGTCATGTCGGGGGGCGGGCTTCAAGTGATGAATCTCGACAGCCGGCTGTCCAGGGCCCGCGTTCCGGCCGCCCGAGGTCAGAAATCGGCGATCGACAGCCAGATCAGGTTCTTTCGGTTCTTCTTGTAGGCGCGGATGGCGGCGGATTCGATCTGCCCGCGCCGCCGGTCGAAGGCGGCGAGGTAATCGGTGTCCGGCGAGCGGGCGATGCCGTCGATCTGTTCGAGCGCAGGCGCCTCGAGCACGAAGCGGACTTCCATCACGCCGTCATAGCCCGAGAAGCGGAAGGTTCCGGCGTCCTCGTCGAAGCTGCGCATCTGGTTGGGAAAGCCGATCATCGCGAGGCGTCCGGGCGCCGCGTTGCCGCCTGGCGAAAACTCACTTCTTGGTTTTCTTCTGGAACGGATTGGTGTCGAGCTGCTTGACCGCGGAGCCGAGCGCCGGCGCGGCCTTGGCGGCGACCTTGTCCTTCTTCGGCTTGCGGATTTCCTTGCTCTTCTTCATTTGACCCTTGGCCATGGCGTGTCCTGTTTTCCGGGCGCAGCCCTCGAACCGGAATTGGTTCGCGGGAGACGCCGCAATGGGTCGGGAACATCCTGCGGAATGGGGGACATCGCGGGCCGCTGCGGCCCGGGTCCCCTCGTCCGTTCAGACGCTCTTGACGGTTTCGATGAGTTCGAGATTGCTGCCCTGCTCGACGCGTTCGTGACCCTGCTCTTCGTTGCGGATCCGGTACTGCGGCTTGCCGCCATTGTCGGGCAGGCGCAGCAGCACCGTGAATTCGGTCGGCGTGCGCGGCGACAGGCCGACGCGGGATTGGAGCGAGACCTGCTGTCCCTTGGTGAAGATGTTCTTGGCCATTGTTCAGTTCCACTGCATATCCCGCGCAGGCAGGCGCGATCACGCTGCTTGCGGGGCTTTGTCGTTCGGGTCGAGAAACAAGCGCAAGGCGCAGGCGCCGCGTTTCGGCATAGCTTCGGCGCGCTTGAAAGATTACGATGGAACCATGCGCCTCAATCGGACTTATTACAAGGAAATAGTCCGCTCCGCCGCCCCCTCGCAGGTAAATGCATAATTATTGCGCGTTTTTCCGCAGTGGCGTGCAATAGTGCAGCAAGGACTTCCCCAAGCCTCCCGCCGCGCCCGCGGCGTGGCGGCAGATCCCCGAAGCCCGGTGATGTTCACGAGCTCCGTTTTACAGAAGGTGCCGGCATGCTTATAAGATTTGGTTTCGAGATTATCGTCGACTGCCCCGCGCCGGTTCCCATGCTGCTGGCGCTGTCCACCCACACGGAATTCAACGGCCGGCTGATCGGCGCGGATTACGTGCGCACCACCGCCATGACCCCGATCGCGGTCTATGTCGACCGCTACGGCAACCGGATCTCGCGCGCGGTGGCCGATCCCGGCCGCACCACCTTCTGGTCCGACTGCGTGGCCGAGGTCTCGGGCGCGCCCGACACGGTGCCGACCTTCGCGGTGCAGCACCGGATCGAGGACCTGCCGAGCGACACGCTCAACTTCCTCACCGCCAGCCGCTACTGCGATTCCGATTCGCTCGGCAATTTCGCCTGGGCCAATTTCGGCAATACCCAGGAAGGATGGCCGCGGGTGCAGGCAATCTGCACCTTCGTCCACAACCACGTCACCTTCGGCTACAAGTTCGGCCGCCCCGACAAGACCGCCCGCGACGTGCTGGAGGAGAAATCCGGCGTCTGCCGCGACTTCGCCCATCTGGGCGTGAGCCTCTGTCGCGCCATGAACATTCCGGCGCGCTACGCCAGCGGCTATCTCGGCGACATCGGCGTGCCCGATTCCGGCTTTGACGATTTCTGCGCCTGGTTCGAGGTGTTCCTGGGCGGCTCCTGGCACACGGTGGATGCCCGCTACAACGTGCCGCGCATCGGCCGCATCCTGATGGTGCGCGGCTCCGACGCCTCCGACGTCGCCATGATCACCTCCTTCGGCTCCTACCAGCTCAGCTCGTTCCGGGTCTGGACCACGCAACTCGAAGAGGGCCTGAGCGACCAGGACATCATGGCGATGTTCGCGACCCTGCCCGAGCCCCGCCCCGGCGGCCCGGATTTCGGCACCGCGGTGCCCGGCGCCGTGCATCTGACCTGAGTCTTCGCGGACGGCGCGGCCCGCTGCGCGGCGATGGCCCGGCAAAGGTCGGGAGCCCCTCCGGGGCCTGATCTCAAACGCCGTCATGCCGGGGCTGATCCGGCAATTAGTGCGCGCGGGGCATGGTCTCACCGAGTCTTCCGGCCCCGCGGACGCGGGGTCGCTGGACCCCGGCTCGGGGGCCGGGGTGACGGTGCGGTGTGGCAATCCCTCTCCTTCGCCGCCCTCCCCGGTCTTGTCCGGGATCAGCCAGGCCACATCCGGAAGGATCCGCCGGGCCATCGGTTTCCCCTGAGGGTCCGACCGGTCCGAGGCGCGCGTCTGCGGGGCCTCGGGACAGGCGAGAGGACGACGAAGCGAGGGGGCGGACACCGCCTCCACCGCCGCGCCGCGCGACGGCCCTAACCGATTATTCACCAAGTTTCCATTCAGCCTGGGTTCATTCAGGATTTGTCATGGTGTGCGCATGGAAGATCACTGCAAAGGAAGGACCCCGCAATGACCATAGCTCTCGCCTTGCTTGCCCTGATGATCGTGATGCTGTTCAGCGGTCTCGTGCTCGGCGCGCTGCGCCGGGAGATCCCGGAAAAATCCGCCGACCCGGTCTGGACCCGCCGCCGCTAGGGCCTGTCGCGCTCGAACGGAGCCGTGCGAGCGTCAGTGCCCGTGCGCGCGTTTCGGGTTCCGCAGCGACCTTTGCGCGCCCGAACCGGCGCGCGGCGCTTTGCAGCCTCCACGCCTGCCAACGACCCTCCAGAGTCCCTGCCCGGCCCGCGGCGATGTCCGCGGGCTTTTTACTTGGGAAGCGCCTCGGCCGCGGCGGCGGGCGCGCAATCGGGCTTGGGCGCGCCGAGATGGCTGTCCTCGCGCGCCTGCCACTGCTTCATCAGCGCCGCCCGGCGCTGCGGGTAACGCGCCTGCTCGAGCTCGAGGCTGAGGATGCGGTCGGCGCGGAAGTGGCGGAAATCATTGCGCAATTCGCACCAGGCGACGATCATCCGGCTGCGCTCGAAAAAGGCCAGCGCGATCGGCCAGATGGTGCGCCGGCTGGCCGCGCCGTTGACGTCGGCATAGGCAATGGTGAGCTTGCGCTGGGCGCGGATGGCGTCGCGGATCAGCGGCAGCTCGCTCTCGCCCGCCGCGAGCCGCTCGCGCGGAACCACCAGCAGCGCGGAATCGTCGAGCCCCGCCTTGAGGTCGTCGGGCAGCACGGCGGCGATCTTGGCGAGCGCGTTGAGCGCCGCCGCCCCGAGCGGCTGGTCGGCCCGCTCGGCCACCCAGCGCGAGCCCAGCACCAGCGCCTCGATCTCCTCCTCCGAAAACATCAAGGGCGGCAGCATGAAGCCGGGCTTGAGCACGAAGCCCACCCCCGCCTCGCCGTCGATCGCCGCCCCTTGCGCCTTGAGCGCATCGATGTCGCGGTAGATGGTCCTGAGCGACACGCCCAGCTCCGCCGCCAGCGCCGCCCCGCTCACCGGCCGCTTGTAGCGCCGGAAGGCCTGCAAAAGATCGAGAAGACGTTCGGCGCGGGACAAAGGCTGGCTCCGGGTGGGTGGCGACGCGGCAGTGTAGCACGGATGCTGTCAGATTGTGGCAGGAGTGGGTGGCCCGGCCACGATCGGGCCGGCTTATCGAATGACGGCTTTGGGCGCCCATGTCGGTCGTTTCGGTTCGTCGGGCAAGCGCCCGAAAGCGGACATTGTAATCGATCGGCTTGGCTGGCCGGCTTTGGGACTAAGCGGTCTTTCCGAGGTTGCCGCTTGAACGACGGCTTTCAGCGAAAGTGGACGCTCCAGCCTTGCACGGGGGCAACCTCGTCTGATTGGCGCTGGCCGGAAGCGGAATGGCAAGTTCCGGAAAGCTGTCGTGGGATAGCTGCCATTGCGAACACAGCACGACCCTTTCTGCTCTTGATTAAACGCGGTCGTTCGCTGAGCAGCCGCGAGCGACAGTTGTTATGGAGAGCGATAGCTCTGCCTCAAACATAGTGGGATTCCAAAGTGAATCAGGTAGGGGATTTTGTGCTGATGCGGTAAGCATGACGAATGACGACGGATCGCGATAACGATTGGCGGGACAAAGACGAGGCAGGCAAGGTGCGCGTCCGGTTCGATTTCGAGATCGAGCCAATTCGATCAGATGAAGCAACCCAGATGGTTACCGTTCGCGTTCAGCCCAACAGGAGGCGCTATTCGATTGTAGAAGTGAACGGCGAACGTCACTATCTCGACAAATTCCTTCTCACTATAATTTCAGAAGAAGACGTCAAGGAAATGGCCGTCGCGCAGTTCGGCGGTTTGCCCGTGATTTATAGTCCACCGTCCATTGAATCCGCCAGCGAATATGCTTCTGTAAGGCAGGGTGCGATCGCCGCCGAGCTTCGCGGTGAAAGTTACGTCGTGCCGACAGAAAAGGCGCGCCCGCAATCGCAACTTTCATTTGCAGGAGGGACGCGCTTCCTGACCTTTTTATCGGTGGATATTTGCGGAAGCAGTGGCCTCCGTCGCCGTGATCCCGAAGCCTTCGAGCGCGCATACGACATTTTTTTGAGGGAGCTTGCCACCTCCGTCGGTCACTTTCACGGCGCTATCCTGAAGACGACAGGCGACGGCTTCATCGCCACCATCGACAGCGAGGGCTACACGACCCAATGCGACAATACCGTCGATCTTGGGCTTACATTTCTTGCGGTTCTGCGGGGGTCCGTAAACCCTGCCTTGGAGGCGGCTGGATTGCCCGCACTTACTATACGGGTAGGAGCCGATTGCGGCGCGGCGCGTCTGCGGAAAATTACTGTACCCGCAACGGGCTTTGAAGCGCCGGAAGTGGCAAGCGATGCGCTCAACCGCGCCGTTAAAATCGAACAAACCGCCGCCGCCAACGAATTGCG
The DNA here is from genome assembly GCF_000759435.1 of Hoeflea sp. BAL378. Lineage (GTDB taxonomy): Bacteria > Pseudomonadota > Alphaproteobacteria > Rhizobiales > Rhizobiaceae > Hoeflea. The sequence goes on along the minus strand of NZ_JRJG01000023.1, from coordinate 2,616 downwards.
GATCGGACGCGGTCTCTATGAGCTGGTGCATGTGCAGTGGCTGGAGCGGTGTCAAGAAGTGGAATTCGACGGCAACGACGTCGGCATAGAAGGCTATCAGGTCTACAAGGTGGAATAGCTGTGTCCGATCCGAACAAACTCACACGGGCCTACCTTATGAAACAGGTGGCGCGGAATCTAGCGGCGGTGGACAAAATCCGCGAGCGCAGTCAGGTTGCGGCGGGACGGGTTGTTCCATCCAGTGGCGACCTTCCGCTTCACTCAGGCCGCCGCATTGATGCCACAGTGATGTTCTTGGACATCAGCAAATTTTCGAGCCGCCCGTCTTGGACAGATATGGAGCAGGAGAACAACCTCCGCGTCCTGTCGTTGTTTTTCAGCGAGATGATCCGCATCGTTCTCGACTATGGCGGCACTGTGGAGAAGAACACGGGCGATGGCCTAATGGCTTATTTTACCCGCAACTCGGCAAGCGGCATTACTTCACAGCAGACAGCCGTCGCCGCCGCCCTCACGATGTTCAGCGCGGCAACGACCATTGTGAATCCGCTTATCCAGAACGCGGGGCTTATCCCGCTCGATTTCAGAATTTGCCTCGATCACGGCCCGATCACCATCGCGCAAGTGGGCGTCGCCCGCGATTTCAACGGCATAGTTGCTATAGGAACGACGGCAAATATTGCGAGCAAAATGCTGGCTTTCGCTGATCCGAATACAATATTGATCGGGACAAAAGTGTACGAGGGTTTGCCCGCCCTCTGGCAATCTGAGTATGTTACTTTCAAGACGGCACAGACGGGCTGGTTCTACACCGACAACAACGTGCCTTACGCCTTCTGGCTTTATCACGGACGATGGAACATTCCGACAGCATGACCGACCAAAATCAATCTGCTAGCGCCGGACATACGCCCACGCTGATCGTGGAAGAGGTCCGAAGCGCACCATCCCTGGCTGTACGGGAAACAGGCCGCGGGGAAATCGTGCCATCTTCGGTATCCCCTTTAGAAGAACACCATGCGGATTTCGCGGGTTTTCAAGAAGATTATGTCAGACATTACATATCGCTGGCCGATACAAAGGCCGCGTGGACGTTCACAATCGCTTCGGGTGTTCTAGTGTACCTGATTGGAACTGATAAGACCAAAGACGCACTTTTGGCACCTGTATTGTCATGGCCATATGCTTCGCTTATCGCCTCAGTTCTTCTCCTCGTGGTTTCGGCATTCTTTTCTTTCCGCGTGGTCGCGCCGAGGCTGGCTTCGAATTCGGGTGAGGGAATTGTATTCTTTGGATCGGTCGCCGCGAAAGACGATGCCGCAAGCTATGTCAGCGAAGTGGCCGCACACGATCCGGCAGAAATCACGGAAGCGCGTCTGAAACACTGCTTCGACGTATCCAAAGTCTGCGACGGAAAATATGCTTTTCTCAAAAAGGCAATCTGGTTCGGGCTTCCCGCGTTGGCAGTTACTTTGGTGGCCGTCCTCTTAAATACTTAAAAGCGTAGGGCTTCGCCACTTGCGCCCTACAAGAACTTTCCCCACCTTCATTTGGCAAGCCTCGTTACAAACGCTTCCCCCAACAGCTCCTTCCGGTTGCCGATCGTCTGCTAGGATCGACTCGCTAGGCAGCTTTCGTCAGGATCAGACGTTCGCCGGGCGCGGTTAAACGACCGACTCTGGTGGAGACCCGCCAAGCAATAGGCTCATCGGAATGGCGGCTTCCCGCGTTGTCCGCCTGAGACCGGACAATCCCCTCCCGGCCCGCTTCCAGCCTTTGAATCCAGGCGCACGAAGCGATCACTCCCTGCCTCGTTCACCCTCCCCCTCCTCCCGGAGCGCCGCCCAGGACAGCAGCGCGTCCAGCGCCGGGCACAGGGCCTGGCCCCAGGGGGTGAGGCCGTATTCGACTCTCGGCGGGACCTGATGGTGGACGATGCGGGTGACGATGCCGTCGGCCTCCATCTGCCGCAACTGCTGGATCAGCATCTTCTGCGACACGGCGGGGATGGCGCGTTCGAGCTCGGAGAAGCGCAGGATCTTGCCGCCGAACAGGTGGAACAGGATCGTGAGCTTCCAGCGGCCCTCGAGCAGCTTGAGCGCGCTTTCGACGCCCTGGGCCGCCGTCTCGCTGGTGTATTGGATGGGCTTACCTTTCGGTAAGTACCTTACTTTTTCGTCGGTTCTTGTCATTTTCGCAGAGTATCGCGATATGGGTCGTCAGACAACAGTGAAGAGGACCCCAAGATGTCGATCACCCTACCCCCGGCCATCTCCGCCTATTTCGCCGCCGACCGCGCCGACGGCGATGCGGTCGCCCAGTGCTTTACCGAGGACGCCGTCGTCATCGACGAGAACCGCACCCATACCGGCCGCGACGCGATCCGCAGGTGGCGCGAGGAGGCCGCGCGGAAATTCAGCTACGAGGTCGATCCCTTCGCCGTGAGCGGCGAGGCCGACCGGATGGTGGTGAGCGCGCATCTCACCGGCAATTTTCCGGGCAGCCCGGTCGACCTGCGCTACCGCTTCACCCTCGCCGGGGGCAAGATCGCGCGGCTGGAGATCGGGATATGAGCTTCGATCTCGGCCTGCAGGGCGCCCGCGCGCTGGTGACGGG
>NZ_JRJG01000022.1 GCF_000759435.1 Hoeflea sp. BAL378 | reverse complement strand
TTTTTTTCGATTTCGCGCGGTTTTTTCGATCAGGCCCTGCACGTGACGCAGAAGTGACCTATTGTCTCCCGAGTGATTTATCCCCAGGAGGACCCGCCGTCATGATCATCCGCCCTGCCCCCTTCATGCTGGCCCTGGCCGCGCTTCTGATCTGTGCGCCGGCATCCCTGGCGCAAGACGCGGACTGGCGGCACGCGATGTCGATGACCGGCGAGATCAAATATCCCGAGGGGTTCGCCCATTTCGACTATGCCAATCCCGACGCGCCCAAGGGCGGCACGCTCCGGCTTGCGGAGGAAGGGACCTTCGACAGCCTGAACCCGATCCTGGCCAAGGGCGAGCTGGCGGTCGGGCTGTCGCTGGTCTTCGACACGCTGATGAAGTCCTCCGAGGACGAAGTGTCCACGTCCTACGGGCTGATTGCCGAGAGCGTGAGGTATCCCGCGGACTATTCGCAGGCCACCTTCCGCCTGCACCCGGAGGCGAAGTGGGCCGATGGCGAGCCTGTGACGCCGGAGGACGTGGTGTTCAGCTTCACCATGGCCAAGGAGCACAATCCGCTGCAGGCCAATTACTACGCCCACGTCGTCTCCGCCGAGAAGAGCGGCGAGCGCGAGGTGACCTTCCGCTTCGATGAGGTCAACAACCGCGAACTGCCGCAGATCCTCGGCCAGATCCTGGTGCTTCCCAAGCACTGGTGGGAGGGCACCAGCAAGGACGGCAAGGCGCGCGACATCAGCCGCACGACGCTCGAGCCGGTGATGGGCTCGGGCCCCTATAGGATCGCCTCCTTCACCCCGGGTTCCAGCATCCGCTACGAGCTGCGCGAGGACTATTGGGCCCGCGATCTCAACGTCAATGTGGGGCACCACAATTTCGGCGCCATCGACTACGCCTATTTCACCGACGCCAGCGTCGAATTCGAGGCCTTCCGCGCCGGCCGGGTGGATTACCGGCAGGAGAACTCGGCCAGCAAATGGGCCACAGCCTACGATTTTCCTGCCGTCGAGAGCGGCGAGGTCGTGCTTGAGGAGATCGAGAACCCGCTGCGCGCGGTCGGCATCATGCAGGCCATGGTGCCCAATCTGCGGCGCGACAAGTTCAAGGACATCAGGGTGCGCAAGGCGCTCAACTACGCCTTTGATTTCGAGGATCTCAACCGCAACCTGGCCTTCGACGCGTTCGAGCGCATCGACAGTTATTTCTGGGGCACGGAGCTTGCCTCCTCCGGCCTGCCCGAAGGCCGGGAAAAGGAAATCCTCGAAGGGATGAAGGACAGGGTCCCGCCGGAAGTCTTCACCACGCCCTACACCAATCCGGTCAGCGGCGACGCGCAGAAGGCGCGCGCCAACCTCCGGCAGGCGCTGACGCTGTTCGAGGAGGCGGGCTACGAGCTCCGGGGAACGCAGCTTGTGAACGCGCAGACCGGCGAGCCGTTCGAGCTCGAGATCCTTCTGTCGAGCCCGTCCTTCGAACGCTCGGTGCTGCCCTATGTCGCCAATCTCAAGAAGATCGGCGTCGACGCCAGGATCCGCACCGTCGACGCCTCGCAATACACCAACCGGGTCAGGAGCTTCGACTACGACATGATCTGGTCGGTCTGGGCGCAGACCCTCAACCCCGGCAACGAACAGGCCGGCTACTGGGGGTCGTCCTCGGTGGACCGCGAGGGATCGCGCAATTACGCCGGCATCTCCGATCCGGCGATCGACGAGCTGGTGCGGATGGTGATCTTCGCCGAGACCCGCGAGGAGCAGGTGGCGGCGACGAAGGCGCTCGACCGGGTGCTGCTCGCCCATCACTACGTCGTGCCGCTGTTCTACAGCAAGGCCTTCAAGATCGCCCACCGCAGGACGCTCACCCATCCCGAGGAGCTGCCCTATTACGGCCTCGGATTTCCCGAGATATGGTGGATGAAGTCGGCCGAATGACGCGCTTTCGGCCTTGCGCCGTCTCCGACATTCGATTCTGTATGACTCGTGGACGAATCAGCCCCGGGCTGGGCTTTCCGGCTTGAAGGATTTGAGAGTGAGCACATCATCACAGGCCAGGGGCCGCCGGACCGCCCCGAGCAAGCGGACCGCAGCCTGATGGGCGGCTATATCCTCCGCCGTCTGCTCTTGATGATCCCGACCATCATCGGCATCATGGCGATCTCGTTCGCCGTGATCCAGTTCGCACCGGGCGGTCCCGTCGAACAGGTCATCGCCCAGCTCACCGGCCAGGGGGATTCGGCCATCGACCGCATCGCCGGCGGCGGCGACACGGTGGGCAGCGCCCAGGAATTCGGCGATTCGTCCTCCTCGCAGTACCGCGGCGCCCAGGGCCTCGACCCGGAATTCATCAAGAAGCTCGAGGCCCAGTTCGGCTTCGACAAGCCGCCGCTCGAGCGGTTCCTTTCGATGATGTGGGACTATATCCGCTTCGATTTCGGCGAGAGCTATTTCCGCAGCGTCTCCGTCCTCGACCTGATCATCGAGAAGCTGCCGGTGTCGATCTCGCTCGGCGTCTGGATCCTGCTCCTGTCCTACATCATCTCGATTCCCTTAGGGATCAAGAAGGCGGTGACGGACGGCTCGCGCTTCGATGTCTGGACCTCGGGCCTGATCATCGTCGCCTATGCGGTGCCCGGCTTCCTGGTCGGCATCCTGCTGATCGTGATGTTCGCCGGCGGATCCTTCTTCGACTGGTTTCCGCTGCGCGGCCTCACCTCGGACAATTTCGCGGAGCTCAGCCTGTTCGGCAAGATCGTCGACTATTTCTGGCACCTGGCGCTGCCGCTGATCTCGCTGTCGCTCGCCGCCTTCGCCACCACGACGCTGCTGACCAAGAACTCCTTCATCGACGAGATCCGCAAGCAGTATGTCACCACCGCGCGGGCCAAGGGACTGACCGAGAGCCAGGTGCTCTACCGGCACGTGTTCCGCAACGCCATGCTGATCATCATCGCCGGCTTTCCCGGCGCGTTCATATCCGCCTTCTTCTCCGGCTCGCTGCTGATCGAGACGATCTTCTCGCTCGACGGGCTCGGCCGGCTCGGCTTCGAATCGGTGATCCGGCGCGACTATCCGGTGGTGTTCGCGACGCTTTTCATCTTCTCGCTGATGGGTCTGGTGGTCGGGCTGATCTCGGACCTGGTCTACACCTGGGTCGATCCGCGCATCGACTTTGAAAAGCGGGATGTCGGATGAGCGCGACCGTTTCCTCCAACAGCCAGGCATTCGACGCAGAGGGCCGGCCGAAAGGCTGGCTGTCGCCCACCAACCGGCGGCGCTGGGCCAATTTCAAGGCCAACCGGCGCGGCTACTGGTCGCTGTGGATCTTCCTGGTGCTGTTCATCGCCAGCCTGCTGGCCGAGTTCATCGCCAATGACCGGCCGATCCTCGCCTCCTACAAGGGCGAGATCCTCTATCCGGTGCTTGTCGACTATCCGGAGGAGAAGTTCGGCGGATTCCTGGCGCGCACCGACTACCGCGATCCCTTCATCCAGGACGAAATCGAGGCCAATGGCTGGGTGATCTGGCCGCCGATCCGCTATTCCTACACCACCGCCAATTCCTACATTCCGCATTCGGCGCCGACCGCGCCGTTCTGGCTGATGGACAAGGAGACCCGCTGCCAGGCCTATCCGCTCAAGGACGAGGATCCGGGCTGCACGCTGGGCAACATGAACTGGCTCGGCACCGACGACCAGGCCCGCGACGTCACCGCGCGGATGATCTACGGCTTCCGCATCTCGGTGCTGTTCGGCCTGACGCTGACGATCTTCTCGGCGCTGATCGGCATCGCCGCGGGCGCGGTGCAGGGCTATTTCGGCGGCTGGACCGACCTTCTGATGCAGCGCTTCATCGAGATCTGGTCGTCGATGCCGGTGCTCTACATCCTCCTGATCATCGCCGCGGTGCTGCCGCCGGGGTTCTGGATCCTGCTCGGCATCATGCTCCTGTTCTCCTGGGTGTCGTTCGTGGGCATCGTCCGGGCCGAGTTCCTGCGCGCGCGCAATTTCGAATATGTCAACGCGGCCCGCGCGCTCGGCGTCGGCAACGCCACCATCATGTTCCGGCATCTGCTTCCCAACGCCATGGTGGCGACGCTCACCTTCCTGCCCTTCATCCTGTCGGGCTCGATCACCACGCTCACCTCGCTCGATTTCCTGGGCTTCGGCCTGCCGCCGGGCTCGGCCTCGCTCGGCGAACTGATCGCCCAGGGAAAGCGCAACCTGCAGGCGCCGTGGCTGGGGCTCACCGCCTTCTTTACCATCTCGATCATGCTGTCGCTCCTGATCTTCATCGGCGAAGCCACCCGCGACGCCTTCGATCCGCGGAAGACATTCCGATGAGCGGCGCGGAAACCAGGACCGACGAGCCGCTGCTGTCGGTGCGCGACCTGTCGGTGGCGTTCCACCAGGGCGGCGACAGTCAGCTCGCGCTCGACCGCATCTCGTTCGACATCAGGCGCGGCGAGACCGTGGCGCTGGTGGGCGAGTCCGGCTCCGGCAAGTCGGTCTCGGCGCTGTCGGTGCTCAGGCTGCTGCCCTATCCCGCGGCCAGCCACCCCTCCGGGGCGGTGCTGTTCAAGGGCCAGGACCTGTTGTCCGCGCCCGAGGCGCAGATCCGCGACGTGCGCGGCAACGACATCACCATGATCTTCCAGGAGCCGATGACCTCGCTCAATCCGCTGCAGACGGTGGAGCGGCAGATCTCGGAAATCCTGCACCTGCACCAAGCAATCAAGCCCGACGAGGCCGAACGGCAGGTGCTCGAGCTGCTCGACCAGGTCGGCATCCGCGAGCCCGAGAAGCGGTTGGCGTCCTATCCGCACCAATTGTCCGGCGGCCAGCGGCAGCGGGTGATGATCGCCATGGCGCTCGCCAACCGGCCCGAGCTGCTGATCGCCGACGAGCCGACGACCGCGCTCGACGTCACCGTGCAGGCGCAGATCCTGGAGCTGTTGCGCGATCTCAAGCACAGGCACGGCATGGCGATGCTGTTCATCACCCATGATCTCGGCATCGTCCGCAAATTCGCCGACCGGGTCTGCGTGATGACCGACGGCAAGATCGTCGAGACCGGCCCGACCGCCGAGATCTTCTCCAACCCGCAGCACGCCTACACCAAGCACCTGCTCGCGGCCGAGCCCAAGGGCGATCCGCCGGCGCGCAAGCCCGAGGCCCCTGACGTGATGCGGGCCGAGGACATCAAGGTCTGGTTCCCGGTCAAGAAGGGGTTTCTGCGGCGCACCGTCGATCATATCAAGGCCGTGGACGGCCTGTCGCTCACGCTCAAGGCCGGGCAGACGCTTGGCGTGGTGGGCGAATCCGGCTCCGGCAAGACCACGCTGGGGCTGGCGCTGATGCGGCTGATCCGCAGCGAGGGCCGGATCTATTTCGAGGACCAGCCGCTGCATGAGCGCTCGTTCAAGGAGATGCGGCCGCTGCGCAGCGCCATGCAGGTGGTGTTCCAGGATCCGTTCGGGTCGCTCAGCCCGCGCATGTCGATCGCCGACATTGTCGGCGAGGGGCTCGCCATCCATGCGCGCGACCTGTCGCCGGGGGCGCGCGACCGGCGCGTCGCCGAGGCGCTCGAGGAAGTGGGCCTCGACGCCGCCACCCGCTGGCGCTACCCGCACGAGTTTTCCGGCGGCCAGCGCCAGCGCATCGCCATCGCCCGGGCGATGGTGCTGAAGCCGCGCTTCGTCATGCTCGACGAGCCGACCTCGGCGCTCGACATGAGCGTCCAGGCGCAGGTGGTCGACCTGCTCAGGGACCTGCAGGCGCGGCACGATCTCGCCTATCTGTTCATCAGCCACGACCTCAAGGTGGTCCGCGCGCTCGCCAATGACGTGATCGTCATGCGCGCAGGCAGGGTCGTCGAACAGGGCACGGCGGACCAGATCTTCGACCATCCCGAGACCGACTACACAAAGGCGCTGATGGCGGCGGCGTTCAACCTTGAATCCGCGGCCGGCGGCGACGTCAGCGAATAGGCCCCCCATGACAGACACAACCCAAAAGGGACGCATCCTGCTGGCGCTGACCGGCTGGTCGCCCGACGTGTGGCTCGACGAGCTCGGCCGGGCCGCGCCCGACCGGCCGGTGACGCTCGAGCCCGACGGCGCGGCCGACCCCAGCATCCATTACGCCGTGGTGTGGAAGCAGCGTCCGGCGCTCCTGTCGAAACTGCCCAATCTCAAGGCGATCTTCTCGCTCGGCGCCGGCGTCGACCATGTCTTTAACGATCCGGACCTGCCGCAGGTGCCGATCGTCCGCGTCGTCTCGCCCGACCTCACCACACGGATGAGCGAATATGTCGCCTGGCAGGTGCTCGACCATCACCGCCTCGGCCCGCGCTACCGGGCGCAGCAGGCCGCGCGGATCTGGCACGAGGACCGTAGCCAGAAGGCCGCCGCCGACATCACCGTCGGCATTATGGGACTGGGCGAGCTCGGACGCGACGCCGCCGCCAAGCTGCGCGTGCTGGGGTTTCAGGTGTCGGGATGGGCCAGGACCCAAAAGCAGCTCGAGGGCGTCACCTGCTACGCGGGCGCCGAGGGGCTCTTGCCCTTCCTTGCCTCGGCGGACATTTTCGTGGTGCTGCTGCCGCTCACGCCCGACACGCGCAACATCCTCGATCGCTCCCTGTTCTCGCGGATGACGAAGCGCGGGCCGCTGGGCGCGCCGGTGCTGATCAATGCCGGCCGCGGCGGGCTGCAGAACGAGGCCGACATTCTCGCGGCGCTGGACGAGGGACTGCTGTCGGCGGTGACGCTGGATGTGTTCCAGCAGGAGCCGCTCGGCCCCGACAGCCCGTTCTGGAGCCATCCGAACGTCACCATCACCCCGCACGCGGCCGCAGCCTCGGTGCCGTCGTCGCTGATCAAGCCGATCGTCGCGCAGATGGACGCCCACGATAGGGGCGGGAAGCTTATCAACCTGGTCGATCGCAAAGCCGGGTACTGACCCGGTGACCCGTGGGTATAAGCCGGCGGCGTCGCCGGTTCAGGGCCGGCGGTACCGGGTGGGCGCGCCGTAGAGCCTGGCGATGCGGTCGATGGCCGCCTGCAGCGGCTCGCGCGTCACCGACATGGTCCCGCCCGAGGCGTGCAGCAGGGTTTCGGGGTCTTCCAGGATCCCGACATGCCCCTTCCAGAACACTAGGTCGCCGCGCCGGAGACCGTCTTGGGCGGGATCGATCACCGTCCCCAGGGCCGCGCCCTGCTGGTCGGAATCGCGCGGCGCCGGCGTGCCGGTCATGGCCAGCGCCATCTGCACCAGGCCCGAGCAATCGATGCCGAAGCCAGAGCGCCCGCCCCAGAGATAGGGCGTGTGCAGGAACCGCGCCGCCACCGCCACCGCGTCCTCCGGCGCATTCTCGCCGATCGGCCGCAGATGCGCCGCGATCATCGCCGCGCCGTCGTCGAGAAGCGCATAGGGCGTGCCCCGGGTCTCGGCCGCTCCGGTCACCCGCACGCGGCTGCCCATCGACAGCGCGGCGCGATGGGGAAAGCGCAGATCCGCGCCGGGATAGAGGATGGTGCGGGGGACGGCGACCACATGGGTGGCGCCGGAGGCGCCTTCACGGATGGCGTCCTGCGGCACGTAGCCCACATAGCCATCGGCCTGAAGCTGCACCCAGGCCCATCCCTCCGCGGTATCGAAGACCGTCAGCGCCTCGCCATAAAGCGCCTGCGTGTCGATGCCGCATTCCGGGTCGGGCCTGGGACGGATATCGGCCACCGGCACGGCGACATGGGCGGCGGCGCCCTCGGCATAGGCGGCGGCCGTGACCCTGTCCTTGAGCCGCAGGTCGGCCAGGTCCGGCCGGTAGGCGTGGGACCGGCGGTCCAGGGTCTCGTTCATGCATGCACTCCTTCGGCGGATGACAGCTTCCGCCCTTCGTCGATGATGATGTCGCCGATCTTTTCGACGAAAAGTGCGCCGTCGACCGTGCGCTTGATGATGACGTTGCGCCGGTCACGCTCGTCGCGCACCCGGCGGACCAGCCCCATGTGGCCCATCGTGTCCAGCGCCCTTGTGATCACCGGCTTCGTCACCTTGAGCGTGGCGGCGAGGCCGCGCACGGTGTGCGGCGGCGGCGCGAGGTAGATGTGCAAGAGGATCGCCAGTTGCCGGATGGTCAGGTCCGGCCCCGTTGCCCGGACATGCTCGAGCGTGACCGCGTGCCACAACCCGAGCGCGTCGGAAGGCCGGAGATCAATCGCCATTGCTCACGCCTTTCGTTTCGGTTCCGTTTTATACTGACCGAAACGATCCGCGCGCGCAAGCCGCCTGCCCTCTCTCACGCCGGATGGCGGCGCGCGATCACCTCGAACAGGGCGCGGATGCCTTGCGCCTCGCCGCCCTGGGGCGCGTGCGGCTTGTCCTTGGGCGACCAGGCGAAGATGTCGAAATGGGCCCAGCTCGTCCCCGGCGCCACGAAGCGCTTGAGGAACAGCGCAGCGGTGATCGAGCCGGCGAAGCCGCCCGCGGGCGCATTGGTGAGGTCGGCGATCTTGGCCTTGATGTCGGCCTCGTAGGGCCGGTAGAGCGGCATGCGCCAGAGCGGGTCGACCACCGACCCCGACGCCGTCGCGAGTTCGCCCGCCAGGTCCTCGTCGTCGGTATAGTACGGCGGCAGGTCAGGCCCGAGCGCCACCCGCGCCGCGCCCGTCAGCGTCGCCATGTCGATGAGCAGCCCGGGCGCCTCCTCGCAGGCGTAAGCGAGCGCGTCGGCCAGCACCAGGCGGCCTTCGGCGTCGGTGTTGTCGATCTGCACCGTCAGCCCCTTGCGGCTGGTGAGCACGTCGCCGGGCCGGAAGGCCGAGGCCGAGATCGAGTTCTCGACCGCCGGGACCAGCACCCGCAGATCGACCGGCAGCCGCGCGTCCATGATCATCAGCGCCAGCGCCAGGACATTGGCGGCCCCGCCCATGTCCTTCTTCATCGTCAGCATCGAGGCCGAGGGCTTGATGTCGAGGCCGCCGGTGTCGAAGCAGACGCCCTTGCCCACCAGGGTCAGTTTCGGCGCGCCCTTCTTTCCCCAGCGCAGTTCGAGCAGGCGCGGCGCCTGGGCCGCCGCCCGGCCGACGGCGTGGATCATCGGGAAGCCCTTCGACAGGAGGTCGTTGCCGGCGACGACGGCGACCTTGGCCTTGTAGTGTCTGGCAAGCCCGCGGAACGCCGCCTCCAGCGCGTCGGGTCCCATGTCGTTGGCCGGCGTGTTGACCAGGTCGCGGGCAAGGCCGACGGCCGCCACGGTGCGTCGGATGGCGTCGGCGTCGGCATCGGCCGGAAGCACCAGGCGCGGACCTTCCGGCGCCGGCTTGCGGTAGGCCTCGAACCGGTAGGCGCCCATGCCGAAGGCCAGCGCCATCACCGGGCCCGATATCGGCGAGGTCTCGATGTGCCAGTCGCCCTTGGGCAGGGCGCGGGCCAGCGTGCCGCCGATGAAGGGATGGCATTCGCCCTCCTCGCCGAGCCCGAACAGCGCGCCGGCGAGCTTGCCGTGGCGGTTGGGGACGAGCAGCACCGCGCCTTCGGCGGCCTTGAACCCCGCCGTCTTCGCCCAGGCCAGCGCCGTCTTGTCGAAATGGCCGCGGTCGATGTCGGCCCGGGACACGGCCCAGACGGGCAGGGTCTCGCCGGACATGGCCGCGAAGGGGGATGGGCGATCGATATGGGAAAAAGGCGGCATGGGTTCTCCTTGGGTCCTTCGCGGCGGCGAGCCGGGAATCAGTCGTTAACTCTTGATTAGGGTTAACAGATTATTGCTTGAGCGAAGACTGTGGCGCCATCCGCGCCGGATCGCCTCGCACTCGTAACCGGGATCAGCCCCATGTCAGTGACCCTTTCACGCTCCCTCCTCGCGCACCGGCTGCTCGGCGCGGTCTGCATCGCCGCGCTCGGGCTCTCGCTTTCGGGCTGCGCCTCGCAGGGCCGGCTGACCACCGGGTCGGTCCCCTCGCTCAACAAGCCGCTGGCGACGATGAACGCGACCGAGCTGCACTCCGCCGCCGACAGCATCGGCAGGGCCTATGACCGGAACCCCAAGGACGCGGCGGTGGGCATGCAATACGCCTCCGTGCTGACCATGGGCGGCCGCGCCGAACAGGCGCTCGCGGTGATGCAGCAGATCGCCATCCACAATCCCACCGACCGCACCGTGCTCGCCGCCTATGGCAAGGCGCTGGCCGGCGCCGGGCAGTTCGAGAAGGCGCTCGACGCGATCCAGCGGGCCCAGACCCCCGACCGTCCCGACTGGCAGCTCCTGTCGGCGGAAGGGGCGATCCACGACCAGCTCGGCGATCCCGCCACCGCGCGGGGGCGCTACCGCAAGGCGCTCGACCTTCAGCCCAACGAACCGACGATTCTGTCCAATCTCGGCATGTCCTATGTGCTGCAGGGGGACCTGAGAACCGCCGAAACCTATCTCGCCACCGCCGTGCGGCAGCCGGGCGCCGACAGCCGGGTGCGCCAGAACCTGGCCCTGGTGGTGGGCCTGCAGGGCCGCTTCGCCGAAGCCGAGAAGATCGCCAGCGCCGAACTCTCCGCCGAACAGGCCGCCGCCAACGTGACCTATCTGCGCGCCATGCTGTCCCAGCAGAACGCCTGGAACAAGCTCAAGGACACGGACAAGAACGCCACCAACTGATCTCGCCGTCACGGCCGGCGGTCCGCGCGGCACCTTGCCGTCGAGGGGCGGCATTGCCGCGCCCGAAGCCGCGGCGAAAGCATCCTCCTTGAAAGATCTTCGCGCCTGCTTCGGCATGCGCCCGACCGCCGGCGAGCGCCGGCCAACGTCTTCCCGTTAAGTGACCTTTGCGTCGCCCATCCGGCCCCGTGCGCCAAAATCCGGCCGCGGCGAGCCGCCGCGCCGGAGCGCTTCCCTCTATTGCGGCACGCCGCCCGAGAAATTGTCCATGACCTGGATCGCGGCGGGGCCGAGGATGACGCCGATCAGCACCGGCAGGAAGAACAGGATCATCGGCACGGTGAGCTTCGGCGGCAGCGCGGCGGCCTTCTTCTCGGCCTCGGTCATGCGCTGGTCGCGGCTTTCCTGGGCCAACACGCGCAGGGCCTGGGCGATCGGCGTGCCGTAGCGCTCGGACTGGATCAGAGCCTGGGTCACCGACTTGACCGCGTCGAGCCCGGTGCGGCTGCCCAGGTTCTCGAACGCCACGCGGCGGTCCTGGAGATAGGACAGTTCCGCCGTGGTCAGCACGAATTCCTCGGCGAGCGGCGGCGATTGCACGGCGATTTCCTCGGCCACGCGCTTCATCGCGGCTTCGATGGAGACGCCCGATTCGACGCAGATCAGCATCAGGTCGAGCGCATCGGGCCAGGCCAGCTTGATCGAGGTCTGGCGCTTCTTGGCCTGGTTGGAGACGAACAGGTTGGGCGCGTAGAAGCCGGCATAGGCGGCGACGATGCAGGCCAGCATGCGCACGGTGAACGGCTTGTCGGCCAGGTTCTCCAGCACGAAGACATAGACGATCGAACCGGACAGGAAGACGAAGGGCAGCACGAACCGGGCCAGCAGGAACATGTTGAGCGCGTTCTGGGTGCGGTAGCCGGCGGCGCGCAGCTTGGCGACCGTGGCGTCGTCGGCGAGCGCGGTCTTCAGGTTGAGCCGCTCGACGAGTCCGCGCACGGAGGCATTGTTGTGCGAGCGCAGGCCGGCGCTCCGTTCCCCGGCGCGGGCCTGTTCGGCGTTGAGGCGGGCGCGTTCGCGGGCGCGGATCTCGTCGCGCTCGAGCGCCGCCGATTTCATCCGCGCGTCGAGGTCGCCGCGCTCGAAATAGGGCGCCATGATGGTGAACAGCGTCGCGAACACCGCCACCGAGACGAGGATCGGGACCAGATAGGCCGGGTCGGTGAGGGAAGAGAGAATGGCTGAGAGCATGGTTCGCCCGCCCCTAGATGTCGAAGTTGATCATGTTGCGCATCACCATGATGCCGATCGACATCCAGATCGCCGAGGCGCCGAGAATGAGGTGGCCGCGGCTGTCGGTGAACAGGATCGTGATGTATTCGGGTGAGGTGAGATAGACCAGCGTCGCCACGATGAAGGGCAGCGCGCCGATGATCGCCGCCGACGCCTTGGCCTCCATCGACATCGCGTTGATCTTGCCCTTCATCTTCTTGCGTTCGCGCAGCACCTTGGACAGGTTGCCGAGCGCCTCCGACAGATTGCCGCCGGCCTGGGCCTGGATGGCGATGACGATGGCGAAGAAATTCGCCTCAGCCAAGGGAATGCGGGTGTAGAGCCGGGTGCAGGCCTCGGGCACGCTCAGGCCCATCTGCTGGGCCTCGACGACGCGCTTGAACTCCGTGCGCACCGGCTCCTGGCCCTCGGAGGCGATCATCCGGATGGCGTCGTTGAGCGGCAGGCCGGACTTGATCGACCGCACCATGATGTCGAGCGCATTGGGAAATTCGTTGAGGAACGCCTTCATCCGGCGGCCGCGCAGGAAGCCGATGATCCAGCGCGGCAGGCCGGCGCCGAAGATGACCACCACGCCGCCAGCGACCGGCAGGCTGCCATAGGCGACGAAGGCCAGGAAGCCGAACAGCAGTCCCAACACCAGCGAGAACAGGTAGAACTGCCGGACGGAAATGCCGAGGCCCGCCTGGGCGATGCGCTCCTTGAGCGCCGGGGACCGGCGGCGGTCATTCTCCTTGTTCTTCTCCTCGAGCGTCTTGAGCGAATCCTGGACGGATTTGCGCCGCTTGTTGACCTCGTTCAGCCGGTCGCGCGCCGCCAGCGCCTTGGAGCGGTCGGTCTCGGCCGCCTTGACCCGGTTGACGCGACCCGCCGCTTTGCGCTCGCCCTCGATCCTCGTGTAAAGCACGCCATAGCCCAGCGCGCCCGCGGAGAGCGCGGCGAGGCCGATGATGGCGAGTACCACTGTATCCAGACCAAACACGAGGGGCGTCTCCTTACGAGGTGATTTTTTCCATGGCGTCGAGCGCGGCGGCGAGCCGCTTGTCTTCCCCGTAGTAGCGGGCGCGATCCCAGAAATGCGGCCGGCCGATGCCGGTGGAGCGGTGCTCGCCGATGATGTTGCCGTTGGCGTCTTCGCCCATCATGTCGTATTTCATCAGGTCCTGGGTGATGATCACGTCGCCTTCCATGCCGATCACTTCGGTGATGTGGGTGATGCGGCGCGAGCCGTCGCGGAGCCGCGCGGCCTGGATGATCACGTCGATCGAGCCCGAGATGATTTCGCGTACGGTCTTGGCCGGCAGCGCGAACCCGCCCATGGCGATCATCGATTCCATGCGGCTCAGGCATTCGCGCGGCGTGTTGGCGTGGATCGTGCCCATCGATCCGTCATGGCCGGTGTTCATCGCCTGCAGAAGGTCGAACACCTCGGGGCCGCGGACCTCGCCGACGATGATGCGCTCGGGACGCATGCGCAGGCAGTTCTTGACCAGGTCGCGCATGGTGATCTCGCCTTCGCCCTCGATGTTGGGGGGCCGGGTTTCGAGGCGCACCACATGCGGCTGCTGGAGCTGGAGCTCGGCGGAGTCCTCGCAGGTGATCACCCGCTCGTCGGCGTCGATATAGGCCGTGAGGCAGTTGAGCAGCGTGGTCTTGCCGGAGCCGGTGCCGCCGGAGATCACCACGTTGCAGCGGACGCGGCCGATGATCTGCAGGATCACGGCGCCCTCGGGCGTGATGGCGCCGAATTTGACCAACTGGTCGAGCGTCAGCTTGTCCTTCTTGAACTTGCGGATGGTGAGCGCGGTGCCGTCGATGGCGAGCGGCGGGGCGATCACGTTGACGCGGGAACCGTCGGGAAGACGGGCGTCGCAGATCGGGCTCGATTCATCGACGCGCCGGCCGACCTGGCTGACGATGCGCTGGCAGATCGACAGAAGCTGGCTGTTGTCGCGGAACCGCACATCGGTTTCCTGCACCTTGCCAGCGACTTCGATGTAGGTCATGCCCGCGCCATTGACCATGATGTCGGCGATGTCGTCGCGCGCCAGTAGCGGCTCCAGCGGGCCGTAGCCCAGCACGTCGTTGCAGATGTCGTCGAGCAGTTCCTCCTGCTCGGCGATCGACAGCGCGAAATTCTTGATCGTGATGATGTCGTTGACGATGTCGCGAATTTCCTCGCGGGCGCTTTCGGCGTCGAGCTTGGCCAGTTGCGACAGGTCGATGGTGTCGATCAGCGCCGAGAAGACCTGGCTCTTGGTGTCGTAATAGGCTTCGTTGCGGGCCTGCTTGCGCTTGACCGGCGGCTCGTCGCGGCGGGCCGCGGGCTGCTGTGGCTTAGCGGCGGACTGGGCCGCAGCCGGCGCCATGGACGCCACGGCCGGCGCCGACGGCTTCGCCTCGGGCACGGACGTCACCTGCGTTTCGGCATGGACCATGGGCCGCGCCACCGGTGCGGCTGGCGGCTTGCCTGATCCATCATTGCTGCGTTTGCCGAACATGTTGCGTTCCACTCCAGACTTTCGGTTTTACTTGCGGCCGAGCAGGCCCATCAGCGACGACAACCCGGCCTTCTTGCGCTTCTTGGCTTCCGCCCTGCCGGTGACGACATGGGCGATCTGCGACAGCGCCTCGGCGACCGCGGACTTGGCGGCGGATTCGCCGATCATCAGGCCGGAATTGGCGGCTTCGCCGAACAGCATCGCGTCGAAGGGAATGATGGCGAGCGGTTCGATTTCCAGCGGATCGCAGAACACGTCGGGGGCGATTTCCGGCCGCTTGGCCATGCCCACCTGGTTGAGGATCAAGAGCGGCTGCCTGTCGTTGGGCCGCAGTTTGCGCAGCGTGTCGAACAGGTTCTTGGTATTGCGCAGATTGGCGAGATCGGGCGTCGCGGTGATGACGATCTCGTCGGCGGCACACAGGACCTTGCGGGTCCAGTCCGTCCAGATGTGCGGCACGTCGAGCACCGACACCGGCGCGTTGCGCTGGATGATGTCGAGGATCGGCAGGAACACGTCGCCGGAGAAATCATAGGTCCGGTCCAGCATCGAGGGCGCCGCGAGCATCGACAGATGCTCCGAACACTTGGCGAGCAGGCGGTCGAGGAACACCTCGTCGAGCCGGTCGGGCGAATACACCGCCTCGGCGATCCCCTGCGTCGGATCGTTGTCGAAATTCAGATTGGCCGTGCCGAAGGCGAGGTCGAGATCGGCCAGGATGACTTCGCTCGAGAACAGGTTGGAGATGCTCCAGGCGCAGTTGTGGGCGATGGTGGAGGAGCCGACGCCGCCCTTGGCGCCGACAAAGGCGATCGAGCGGCCGAGCGGGGCCGCGTCCGGATCGATGAAGATGGAGGAGATGACGCCGATCACATCGGCCATCGACACCGGGGCGACGATGTATTCGGAAACGCCGTTGCGGACCAGTTCGCGGTACAGCGACACGTCGTTGACGTGGCCCACCACCACCACGCGGGTGTCGGGATCGCACACGGAAGCCAGGTCGCCGAGCTCCTCGAGCAGCGTGTGCGCGTCGGCGCGAGTTTCGAGGATCAGCAGGTTCGGCGTCGGCGAACCCGCGAACATGTTGGCGGCGGCCGAGACGCCGCCCGAGGTGATGCGCAGGTTGACCTTGGCCATGCGCCGGTCCTGGGAACAGCGCTCCATGGTCTTGGCCAGGCCTTCGGATTCGACGAAGGCATGCACCGAGATCCGGGGCAGCGGGCGGATCCGGTCGAAATCGCCCCGCTCCGGAGCGGGTTCTGCCTCCGGCTGCTTTGCCGGCTCGAGCTCGTAGTCAAGGTTGGTCATCTGCCTGTCCTGCTTTCAATACTCGGCGTGGCGGCGCGCATCACAGCGCAGCGCCGTTTGTACGATAGGAGTCGATCACGTTTGCGCGGCGCGCGGCATCGATCGGCGTGGCCCCGCGCGGCGTCAGCAGATCGCCGGGATTGGCGATCTGGGCAGCCATGTTGTTCTGCGTGGCGCAGCCGAAATTGGCGTAATGCTTGTTGTCCGAGCCGTTGGCGAGCATGTCCTCCGGCCAGCGGCCGCATTCATTGGTCGAGGCGGCGATCGCCATGAAGCTGATGCGGATCGGGGCCGCGTCATTGGCGGAGCCGGCCTGGTAGAGCGAGGAGATGATGCGGTCGCCGGGAATGCCCTGGCTGCGCAGCACGTCGGCCACCTCGCGCACCAAAAGTGATGCGGCGGCGGAATTGACCGAGCCGGAGGGCGCCATGATCCGCACCGCGCCCGAGGCGCTGCCGCGGTATTCATTGGCCACGCCGCGGATGGATTCGCGCATGGAGATTGTCAGTTTGCGGTCCCCGGACGCGACCGGCAGATCGAAGACGCGCTCCTTTTCCGACACGATGATCGGGTGGTTAGTGCGGTAGTCGTCGGGAATGGCGCCGACGGTGACGCTGGTGCCGCGCCCGGCGCATCCGGAAAGCAGGAGGGCGGCCAGGCCGAGCGACAGGGCGATCGACGCGGAGCGACCGGTCCGCTGTGCAGTGTCGGGGCCCGAAAGGGCAAAGGTATTGGTTTGCATCGGATGTCCCCTGATCACTTGTAGATGAAGCCGACGGCGCCGTGGTAGCGGCCGGGCTGAAGATCGGTTTCCATGTGCCCGTAGACGCGGTTGACCCGACCGAGGAAGAAACCCGCGCCGTCGCTGGGCGGATTGAAATTGTCGTCGGGACGCGCCAGCGCGTTGCGCGCCACCGGCTTGACCAGATAGGGCGTGGCGATCACCACCAGTTCGGTCTCGACGCGCGAGAAGGACTTGTTGCGGAACATGGTGCCGAAGACCGGGATCTTGTTGGCGCCGGGCACTCCCCTGGTGTCCTGCTGGACATTGTCGCGGACCAGGCCTGCGAGCGCGATCGAGCCGCCGGAGGGAAGCTCGACCGAGGTCTCGATCTGCCGTTTGCGGAATTCGGTGGTGGCTCCCTCGGCCAGCGGCTCGGAGACCTCGGTGGAGATCTTGAGGCTGATGCGGCCGGCCGACAGCACGACCGGGGTGAAGTTGAGCTTGATGCCGTATTCATAGCTCTGCGTGGCGACCGAGCCGTTGGGCTGGAAGACGTTGCGCAGGATCTCGCCGCCGGAGGTGAAGGTGGCGCTTTCGCCGGAAATCGCCGTCAGGCTCGGCTCGGCCAGGGTGCGGATCACCTTGGCCTGCTCCATCGCGTTCAGAACGCTTTCGATGCCGTATTTTCCGAGCGAGCCGGTGATGGTGCCGCTGATTCCGCCGCTGGCGATATTGGCGGCGTTGTTGAGCGTGAGCACGTCGACGCCTGAACTGTTGGAGACGGAATTGTTGAACCCGAGCTGCTTGAGCACCTCGCGGCTGACTTCCGCGACGGTGATCTTCAAGGTCACCTGATCCTCGCCGTCGATCTTGAGCAGGTTGACGATCTGCGACTTCTGCCGGCCTTCGGCGAAGATCGCCGAGGTGCCGCCTTCGGTGCCGGCGGCAGTGATCTCGCGGGTCGTCGCCTCGCCGCCGGTCAGGAAGATCTGGGCGAGATTGGCGGCCTGGGCCGCGTCCTGGGGGGTGCGCACCGAGCCGGTTAGGACGATGTTGTCGGAGATGATCTCCACCTTGATGTCTGAATCGGGCAGGAAGCGGGCCAGATGCGCCTGAAGCCCGGAGACATCGCGTTCGATCTCGAGATCGATGGCGACGATCTCCTCGCCGCTCGGGCCGAAGATGAAGATGTTGGTCTGTCCCACCGTCTTGCCGAACAGATAGAGCCGGCGCGAGGTGCGGGTCACCGCATCGGCAAGGCTCGGATCGGCCACGAGGATGTCGTGGGCGTCCGTGGGCAGGTCGATGACGATGGCCTTGTTGAGGCCCAGCTTGATCCGCTTGGTGGCGCCGGGGCCGGTCTGGCTGATCCGGATGACGCTTTCCGCAGCCCCGGCCGCGGCCACGAGACGGCCGCCGGACGGCTCGAGCGCGACGCCCGCGAACACGGCGGTGCCCACCAGCGCAAAGCCGGTGATGGATGACAGGAGCGATTTTGCAATGTGACGCACGTTCATTCTCCGCTTCAGTTGGTGGCGCCAACTTGGGTTATGGTGCCGGAGCGGATCAGCTGGATGGCTGTCGAGCCGTCTTCGCCGCTCAAGAGATATTCCGCACCGCCGCCGTCAGCCTCCTGAACGTCGGCGATGCTGCGCAGGACAAGGGTCAACCGGTCGGCCATCTGCTGTGCAACGGTGATGATTTTCGATTGATCGGGATCGAGCTCGAGGGTGGCCGTGGTTCCGACCGCGGTGCGGTTGCCTTCGGCGTCTTCCTCGATGCGCTGGTCGATCGCCAGGACCCGGATATTGGAGAGGATGACTTCGGTAAGAAATCCTTCCGCCCCGGTCTTCCGGCGCACCATGATCACGTCCACCCGGTCGTTGGGGAGGATGAAGCCGCCGGCGCTGGTGGCGACCGAGATCTCCGTGGCGACGGCGCGCTTGCCGGCCGGCAGCAGAGACGACATGATCCGCGACGACGAATCGACGATCTTTTCGGGCCGGAGCGGCTCGCCGGCGAAGACCGGCAGGCGGACGACCGCGCCGGTGAGCTCGGTGATCGCTTCGGGACGGACGTCGCGTCGGATCAGGCCTTCGACCAGGCCGTCCTCGGGCCAGCCCTTCCACTGCATCGTTTCCTCGTTCAGGCGCGAGCCCACCGGCAGGCTGGCGGAGGTCACCAGCACGTCGATGGTCGGCATCTTCTCGATGATCGGCTCGGAGGAGGTTTCCTGGACCGTGGGGGAGGTCAGGTTCATGGCCAGATACCCGGCTAGTCCTGCGGCGAGGACTGCCACTGCCATGATGACGACGCGGGCGGGTTTCATGCTGTTTCCTCAAGCGAGTATTGGATCGGCTCGCCGCAGAATGCATGTGCAATCGTGTAATTATGGTTAATGACCCGCTAGCAAACAGGGTTAACGCAAAATTGCCAGGGCGCGGGCGGCGGGCATCTGCCGGAATCGGCGCTCGACGAGAGGCGGCCGGCTTATGCCGGCCGATGGCCGGCGTGCCGGACCGGACGCGGCCCGGGCATGGACAGCGACCCGGCGGGAACCGACTCTGCGGAGGAACGGGAGGAACGGGGCGCGGGCGGCGGGGCCGTCAGTAGAGCTGGCTCAGCGCCTGCTTGAAGATCTCGGTGTCCGGATAGGTGGAGAACGCCGCCGCGCCGATGGCCACGCCATAGGGAATTCCGGCGCGCGCCTTGAAGAAATGCATCGGGATCGGAAACGGCGAGGCCAGAAGCACATTCTGGTTGGCGCGGATCATCAGCACGATCAGCGCCAGGAAGCCGCCATAGATCCCGGTGATGCCGAGAAATGCGACGAGATCGATGTTGAAGCCGAACCACAGCGCTGCGGCGCTCAGCATCTTGGCGTCACCGCCGCCCATCACGTTCAGCGCGAACAGCGCGAAACAGCCGGCAAACACGCTCAGCGCGGCGATCAGCGACCAGCCGAAGGTGGCGAGGTCCATGCCGCTGAACGGGGCGACCACGAAGAAGGACGCCGCCAGGATGAGCGAGACGCGGTTGGGGATCTTCATGGAGATGATGTCGCAGAACGCCGCCATCGCCATGCACAGCGGAAGAATGACAAAGATTGCGGCCTCGACCATCGGCTTGCTCCTGGATTTGGTCCGATTCTACCCGGCAGTCCTTAAGGAAAGGCAACGACCCCACGAGAAAAGCCGCCCCGGGAGGCGGCTCTCGACTTCGTTCAAGTTCCTGCCGGCGATTACGGATGCATGCTGTTTGCAGTGGTCATCTTGGTCGACAGGCTGTTGAACTGGTTGCTCAAGGTGTTGCCCAGCGTGGTGGCGCCGGTGATGAGCGCGACCGAAATGAGGGCTGCGATGAGGCCGTACTCGATGGCGGTCGCGCCGGATTCGTCCTTGACGAAACGTTCAAAAAGGGTCTTCACGGGTTGCTCCTTCAATCCAATGTGGTTTCAGCACTCCTCCGGCGGCTTCGGCCGGTCGGATGCGCAGATGGTAAGAGAAGGCGTTTTCAAACCGCTTAACAAACACGGTTAGCAAAATCTTGCAGGGCGTCTGGCAGCGGCATGGTTAACGGAGCGTGAACCAGAATCCGGGCGCGCCGGGCGCAAGAAGACATGACAAAGCCGCCCCGAGGGGCGGCTTTCAGGTTCCGGTCAAGACCCTGCCGGCGATTACGGATGAATGCCGTTTGCGGTGGTCATCTTGGTCGACAGGCTGTTGAACTGGTTGCTCAGCGTGTTGCCGAGCGTGGTGGCGCCGGTGATCAGCGCAACCGAAATCAGGGCTGCGATGAGACCGTATTCAATGGCGGTGGCGCCGGATTCGTCGTTGACGAAGCGTACGATGATGTTCTTCATGGGATACTCCTTGATCCACACTGTGGTTTCAGCACTCCGTCAACCGTTACCGTTGATCAGATGATCGCAAGCTACACCGGGGACTTTGCAATCTGCTTAAGGAAGGTGGTTAGCAAAGTCTTCCACCGCGATGACCGCCCGACTGGTTAACGAAACCGGAGCGTCCGGCAGGCAAGCGGCGCTTCGCGACGCCACTTTATAATGGCGGCCGCCGCTCCGCCCGGCTGCCGGGGCTGGTCCACCTGGGCGCCGCCGCGGTGATTTTGCCGCGGGCCGGGTCTTCTTAAAGCTTCATTCACCAATCCCGGCGATTTTAGAGGCCATATGTCCAAACCCGAGGAAACGGCATGACCCATTCCATCCCTGTCCGACGCCGGTTCATGCATGTCGCAGGCGGCCTGGCCCTGGCCCTGCTGTCGTCGGTTCCGGCGCAGGCCGCCGAGGACGTGATCCGGGTGTTCATGGACCATGCCCGCATCCTCAAGCTCGACCGCATGGTTTCCAAGGTCATCATCGGCAACGCCAATGTCGCCGACGTCACCGTCTCGGACCCGCAGACCATCGTGCTGACCGGCAAGTCCTACGGCACCACCAACCTGGTCATCCTCGACCAGGCCGGCGACGCGATCGTCGACGAGCGCATCCTGGTGTCGGTCGACGAGGCCAACACGCTCCGGGTGTTCAAGCAGACCTCGCGCTCGGTCTACTCCTGCTCGCCGTCCTGCGAGGAGCACGCGATCACGGCGGCCCCGGCCAATCCCTGACCCTGATCCCGGCCCCGGCGGCGTCTCCGGGTTGACGATCGGTTAACCACGCCCGACGTCTTGTGGGGATTGACGTTACGAATATTCAACTAGTTTGTTCTAGTTTCGGCCGCTGGCAAACCTGTGTCAGGGAGTCCGAAGATGCATCTCGACGATCAAGCAAATCAAGAGCCGGTTCCGCCGCGGCGGATGCGGCGGCTTGCCTCCCGGTTCCGCCGGTCGAAGGACGGCACCGCGGCGATCGAATTCGGACTGCTGGCGTTTCCGTTCTTCCTGCTGATTTTCGCCACCATCGAGGCCTTCATCGCCTTCGCCGGCGAGCAGCTCCTGGAAAACGCCGTCGACACCCTGAGCCGGCAGATCCGCACCGGCCAGATCACCGTCGGCCTGGGCCGTGCCACGGATCTCACGGAAGCGCAGTTCCGCGCCAAATTCTGCGGCGAGATCAGCCTGATGATCAAATGCGTCGCCGAGGAAGACCCGGACGACCAGAAGCTCTATCTCGACGTCCGCGAATTCGCGAGCTTCGCGGCCATCCCGAACTACATCCCCAAGACCAACAACGACCAGTTCTCGGACCTCGACCCCTCCGATTTCGGCTACGACCCCGGCGGGCCCAAAAGCATCAACATCGTCCGCGCCTATTACCGCTGGGAGGTGATGACCGACCTGGTGCGGCCGTTCATCACCAATATCCGCAAGGACGGCGAGATGCCGCGCGACTACCTGATGGTGGCCACCGCCGCGTTCCGCAACGAGAACTACCCGTGAGCGGCCAGCGGGACAGACGCGGCAAACCACAAGGGAGCATGGCCATGACGGGAGTCCTGATCGAACTGAAGCGAGCCGCGCGCAGGCTCCGCGGCGACCGGTCCGGCGTGGGCGCGGTGGAATTCGCGCTGATCGCGCCGGTGCTGATCGTCCTCTACATGGGATCGCTGGAAGTCTCCGTCGCCATGTCGGTCAACAAGAAGCTGGCGCGCGCCGCCAGCACCGTGGCCGACCTCGTCACCCAGGACGAAACGGTCAACAAGACCTTCCTCACATCCATGGTCAATGTGGCGCAGAGCGTGATGACGCCGTTCCACTCCGACGGCATCAAGGTGAAGATCACCGGAATCGCGATCGACGCCTCGGGCGTCGGCAAGGCGACGTGGTCCTGGCAGCAGGACAACACCAAACCCTACACGGCCGGGTCGACGCAGGCGCTGCCCACCGATCTGGCGATGCCCAACACGTTTCTGGTCCGCACCGAAGTCGAGGTCGATCACGACCTGCTGCTGGTCATGCCCGGCATCCAGGACATCGACATGCGGACGCTGCACATGAAGAAGACCTACCACCTGCGCCAGCGCGTGGGAAACAGCGTGACCTGCTCGGACTGCTGAGCCGGGCCCGCCTCAGCGCGCGGGCAGCGCCGCCGCGTCGGTGCCGGCCAGTCCCTCGACCAGGCCGCGGACATTGCGGTAGTCCTCCGGATCCGGCGCGGCATAGCCGCCGCCATAGACCGGTTCAAAAATATCCAGCAAGCCCGGCGCCGAGGCCGGGATCCGGTCGAGAAAGCCGCCCAGCGCCTCGACCAGGTCGTCGGGCAGCGAGCGCAGCACCGCATGCGGCCCGTAGGGGATGCGCTGCGACGACCACAGCATCCTGAGCGGCTCGGCGCCGGCGATGGCCGGCATGTTCCAGCCGCCGAACACCCGCGCCACGTCTGCGCCCGCATCTCCGGGACTGTCGGGGATCCAGGCAAAGAACCCGTCCACCTCGCCGCCGGCGTAGAGCGCGATCACCGCGGCGACGCTGCCGGCGCGGACGAGCTGCGGGGCGTCGAGGCCGCCGGTGCGGATCGCCTGCTGCGGAATGAGCCAGCCGGACACCGAGTCTTCCCGCGAATAGGCGACCTTGAGTTCGGAGACCGGTTTTGCGACGCTGTCGCGGACCACGAGCACCGACCGGAACCCGGTCGATCCATCGGCTGCGACGGGCGTCCGGAACGCCCGGATGCAGCCGCACACCGCCTCGGTGGCGGCGAACGACCGGGTCGAATGGATGGCGTAGCCGACGCGGCCGCTGGCGTGGGCGTCGATCAGCGCCGCGTAGCTGCCCATCCGGACGATCTCGACCGGCACGCCCAGCGCTTCGGCGAAGGCGGCGTCGACCGCGGCGAGCTTGGCGGGATCGACCGCGGCGAGCTGCGCCTCGACAACGCCGATGCGGAGCACGGGAACACTGTCGCGGTAGTCGGCCCGCGCCGGAACCGCGGTCAGGGCGGCCACGGCGAAGCCGGCCAGGAAGAGCATGCGGAAAAATCCGTTGGACATGGCGACCCGCGCAATCGAACTCATGGCCGCCTTATATCACGGCCGATCCGCGATTTGCGGACATGGTGAAAACAAGGTTACCAGGCGGGCCCCATACCCACCCTTCCGGTGCCGCCCGAATCCGGCTAGTTTGCGGGTCACTCGGAGATATCGGCATGGCGCGTGCATTCCTGTTCGTTCTTGATTCTTTTGGCATTGGCGGGGCGCCCGACGCCGAGTCCTATGGCGACCTGGGGGCCAACACGCTCGGCCACATCGCCGAGCAGTGCGCCGCGGGGCTGGCCGACCGGCCGGGCCTGCGCAAGGGGCCGCTGTCGCTGCCGCACATGCAGTCGCTCGGGCTGGGCGAGGCGGCGCTGGCGGCCTCGGGCAACCTGCCCGCCGGCTGGAGCCTGGCGGCCCGGCCGCGCGGCATCCACGGCGCTGCGAGCGAGGTCTCGCGCGGCAAGGACACGCCCTCGGGACATTGGGAAATGGCCGGACAGCCGGTGATGTTCGACTGGGGCTATTTCCCCGACGAAGGACCTGCGTTCAGCGACGAGCTGGTGGCGGCGATCATGGCGGAAGGCAAGGTGCCGGGAATCCTCGGCAATTGCCACGCCTCGGGCACCGAGATCATCGCCCGGCTCGGCGCCGAGCATGTGAGAAGCGGCAAGCCGATCTGCTACACCTCGTCGGATTCGGTGTTCCAGATCGCCGCGCACGAGGAAAGCTTCGGCCTTGAGCGGCTGATCGAGCTCTGCCAGGTCGTGCGCAAGCTGGTCGATCCGCTCAATATCGGCCGGGTGATCGCCCGCCCCTTCGTGGGCTCCGCCGAAGCCGGCTTCGACCGTACCGGCAACCGCCGCGATTTCTCCGTGCCGCCGCCCGGGCCGACCCTGCTCGACCAGGTCAAGCAGAGCCGCCACCGCGTCTTCGGCGTCGGCAAGATCAGCGACATCTTCGCCCACCAGGGCGTCACCGACATGCGGAAGGCCAACGGCAATGCGGCGTTGTTCGAGGCCACGCTGAAAGCTGCCGGGGAGGCATCCGATGGCGATCTCGTGTTCACCAATTTCGTCGATTTCGACATGCTGTTCGGCCACCGCCGCGATGTCGCCGGCTATGCCGCCGCGCTCGAGGCGCTCGACACGCTGCTGCCGCGCTTCGCCAAGCTGCTCAAGCCCGGCGACCTGGTGCTGATGACCGCGGACCATGGCTGCGACCCCACCTGGCGCGGGACAGACCACACCCGCGAGCGCGTGCCGGTCCTGGGCTTCGGACCCGGCGTGGCGGCACGCAGCATCGGCGTGCGCCCGACCTATGCCGACATCGGCGCAACGCTGGCGCGGCACCTGGGCCTGCCCGCGCTCGCCAGCGGAACGAGCTTCCTGTGACCGGCGTCAGGAAGGCAGAGCTGCACTGCCACATCGAAGGCGCCGCCTCGCCGGCGCTGGTCATGGCGCAGGCGCAGAAATACGGGGCCGACGTCTCCGGCTTCATCTCCGGCGACCGCTATGTCTGGTCCGACTTCACCGAGTTCCTGACGGCCTATGACGGCGCCGCGGCGCTGTTCCGCACGCCGCAGGACTACGCGCTGCTGGCCCAGACCTATCTCGAGGGGATCGCCGCCGAGAACGCCATCTATGCCGAGATCTTCGTTTCCCCCGATCATGCGAGCGCCGCGGGGCTGACGCCGGAAAGCTATTTCGACGGCCTCGCCCAGGGCATCGAAGCGGCCAAAGCCTCGACCGGCATCGAATGCCGGATGATCGTCGTCGGCATCCGGCATTTCGGCGCCGAGAAGGTCGAGGCGGCGGCGGGGCTGGCGGCGAGCCGGCCGCATCCTCTGATCACCGGTTTCGGCATGGCCGGCGAGGAGCGCTTCGGCCGTGTCGCCGAGTTCGCCCGCGCCTTCGACATCGCCCGCGACGCCGGCCTTGGCATCACCATCCATGCCGGCGAGCTGGCGGGGCCCGACAGCGTGCGCGATGCGCTCGACCATGTCCGCCCGTCCCGGATTGGCCACGGCGTCCGCGCCATCGAGGACGAGGCGCTGGTGAAGCGCATCGCCGAGGAGGGCGTGGTGCTGGAAGTCTGCCCCGGCTCCAACCTGGCGCTCGGGCTCTATCCCGACATGGCCCGGCATCCGTTCGACCGGATGCGCCGCGCCGGCGTCAAGGTGACGCTGAGCTCCGACGATCCACCGCATTTCGGCTCCTCGATCGGCCGGGAGTACGAGATGGCGGCCGAAGCCTGGGGCTACGACGCCGCGCAACTGACCGCGATCACGCGCACCTCGCTCGAGGCGGCCTTCGTCGACGCGCCGACCCGCGCATTTCTCTTGGGACAGCTTGACTGAAATGGCTCCGGGTGGTTGCCGGAACCGCTCAATCGGTGTCTAAATCAGCATCGGCTTGCCGTGCGCTGCCTAGGCTCTTCCAGGCTGGCGCAGGCGGTTTTCCAGGCGGGACCTCGTCCGCGGATCGATTGTGGTGATCGACGCGGTGTCCGGTCGCAGTTTCGAGGCAGGACAAGATGGACGGCGTCACGATTATCGATCATCCGCTGGTGCAGCACAAACTCACCTTCATGCGCAAGAAGGAGACCTCGACGGCGGGGTTCCGGCGGCTGCTGCGGGAGATTTCAACGCTGATGTGCTACGAGATCACCCGCGATCTCGAACTGACGATGGAGCGCATCGAAACGCCGCTGACCGAGATCGAATCGCCGGTGCTCGAGGGCAAGAAGCTGGTGTTCGCCTCGATCCTGCGCGCTGGCAACGGCCTGCTCGAAGGCATGCTCGATCTGGTTCCCTCCGCTCGCGTCGCCCATATCGGCGTCTATCGCGACCACGAGACGCTGGAGGCGATCGAATATTACTTCAAGGCGCCCGAGGACATCAGCAACCGGCTGGTGATCGTCGTCGACCCGATGCTCGCCACCGGCAATTCCTCGATCGCCTCGATCGACAAGCTGAAGGAACGCGGCGCGCGCAACATCCGCTTCCTGTGCCTGCTGGCGGCGCCCGAAGGCATCCGCAACTTCCAGAAGGCGCATCCCGACGTGCCGATCTTCACCGCCTCCATCGACAGCCATCTCAACGAGAAAGGCTATATCGTACCGGGCCTGGGCGACGCCGGCGACCGCATGTACGGCACCAAGTAGCGCCACGGCCGAGGCGGCCCTGCCGGGCCCGCGAGGATGCAAGGCGGCAAGGACCGGCGTTTGCGCCCGCTTAACCAAACAAACGGATTTCCGGCGCGGCCGGCCCGAATTTTCATGCGCCGTTAGCGTCATGGCTGTTCAATGGGCCGGTAGTTTCGGAGTCCCGGCATGTTCAAGAATCTCTTCCTCATCTCCTGTGCGGTGCTGGCCGTGTCCGGCCTGCCCTATTATGCGCAGGACATCTCGGCCTACCTGTCCACGGAGGCCGGAACGGCCGAAACGGCGCCGCAGCGGGTCGCCGCCTCGGTTCAGCCCGCCGCCGCCAAGCCGCAGGCGCATTATGCGACCGGGGTCCGGGCCGCCAGCATCCCGCTGAGCAAGGAAGGCCATTTCACCGCCGATTTCCACATCAACGGCCGTGCCGTCCGCGGGCTGGTCGACACCGGGGCGACCTTTGTGGCCATCAACCGGTCCACAGCGCGCACGATCGGCCTGGCGCCGGCCAATTCCGATTTCCGGCATGAGGTCCGCACCGCCAACGGCCTGGCCAACGCCGCCCTGGTCCGCATCGACCGCATCGAGGTGGGGTCGGTCACCGTCCACGACGTCGAGGCCTTCGTGCTCGACGACCAGGCGCTGTCGGCGACGCTGATCGGCATGAGCTTCATGTCGAAGCTGCATTCCTACCGCGTCGCCAACAACCGGCTCGAACTGGTCAACTGACGCGCGCGGCCACGCCGAGTCGCCGGCCCGTCCCGCGCGCCCTGCCGGATGCGGCGCACGGACGCCTGACATTCCCCTGTGCTAAAGCCTAGCCCTGGCGGCTCAGAATGGCCGGCGCGACTTCCGGCGCGGCGTCGCCGATCGTCACCGCCTTGCGCATCTGCGCGCGCGCTTGAGCGACCTGCTCCTCGGTGCGGGCGTGGACGAAGGCGATCGGCGTGTCGCGCTCGACCCGCGCGCCGACGGGCAACAATCCCGTCAGTCCCACCGCATGATCGACCGGATCGCCCGGCCGGGTGCGGCCGCCGCCAAGGGCCACGACGCAGAGGCCTACGCCGCGGGTGTCGTAGCCCGTCACATAGCCGTCGCGGCCGGCGGTGAGCGCCGTCTTCAACGGCGCCGCGCCGAGATGCAGGTCGGGAGCGGCGAGGAAATCGGGCGGCCCGCCCAGCGCATGCACCATCCGGTTGAAGATCTCGGCGGCGCGACCGTCTTCCAGCGCGGCGCGCGCCCGGGCAAGCCCGTCCTCCGCGGTCGCGGCCAGGCCGCCCAAAACCAGCATCTCGGCGGCGAGCGCCAGCGTGACCTCGCGGAGGCGCGGATCGCGCGCAGCACCCTTGAGGAAATCGGCGGCGTTCCTGACTTCGACAGCATTGCCGGCGGCGCTCGCCAGGGGCTGGTTCATGTCCGTGACCAGCGCCGTGGTCGGCATGCCGGCGCCGACGGCCACCTCGACCAGCGAGCGGGCCAGTTCGAGCGAGCGCTCGGGCGTGTCCATGAAGGCGCCGTTGCCGCTTTTCACGTCGAGCACCAGGGCGCCCAGGCCCGCGGCGAGCTTTTTGGACAGGATCGAGGCGGTGATCAGCGGCACCGATTCGACCGTCGCCGTCACGTCGCGGATGCCGTAGAAGCGCTTGTCGGCCGGCGCGAGGTTGCCGGTCTGGCCGATGATGGCGCAGCCCACCGAGCCCACCACCTTGCGGAACAGCGCATTGTCCGGCATCGCCTGGTAACCGGGGATCGATTCCATCTTGTCGAGCGTGCCGCCGGTGTGGCCGAGGCCGCGGCCGGAGATCATCGGCACCGCCAGGCCGCAGGCCGCGGCGATCGGCGCCAGCATCAGCGAGACATTGTCGCCCACCCCGCCGGTCGAATGCTTGTCGACCACCGGCCGGTCGAGTTCCGGCCAGGCGAGCACCTCGCCCGAATCGCGCATGGCCAGCGTCAGCGCCACCGCCTCGGCGCGGCTCATGCCCCGGAAGAACACCGCCATCGCCAGCGCCGCGACCTGGCCTTCAGTGACGCTTTCGTCGGTCAGGCCGCGGACGAAGGCCGAGATGTCGGCTGCCCCGAGCTCGCCGCCATCGCGCTTGGTTCGGATGATTTCCTGGGTGAGCATGATGTACCCTCACACGCCGAACGGCGTCCACACGGTCTTGATGCGCACGGCGTGGAACAGGAATTCCTCGCCCTGGCCCTGAGTAGCGTCGAACCAGTCGCGGGCCTTGCCGTTGTTGGCCCACACCGCCTTGAGATTGCCGGCCGATTCGCGCTCGACCAGCTCGGTGCCCTTCGTCCCGCCGAAATACCAGAGTGCTGCGATGTCGTCATGCTTGGCCATCGTGTCGGCGAGCGTGTCGCGGTCGCCGGTGACGATGTTGACGACGCCGCCGGGCACGTCGGAGGTGTCGAGCACCTGGTAGAGATCGCAAGCCGCCAGCGGCTGGCTTTGCGACGGGGTAGCCACGACCCGGTTGCCCATGGCGATCGCCGGCATGACCAGCGAGACGAAGCCCAAGAGCGGTGCCTCGTCGGGGCAGGAAATCCCCATCACCTCCCAGGGCTCGTTGAGCGCGAGCGTCAGCATCCGCTTGTCGGGAGCGCGCACCGCGCCGTCATATTTGTCGGCCCAGGCGGCGTAATGCATGATGCGGGCCACCGAGGCCTCGACCTCGCGCCGGGCGGCCGAGGCCGAAGCGCCGGCGTCGGCAAGCCGGGCGGCGAATTCGGCGGCGCGCAGCTCGAGGTTCTCGGCCAGGAAATAGAGCACCTGCGCCCGGGCGTGGCCGGTCATGCCGCTCCAGGCCGAGGCCTTGTGCGCCGCCTCCACCGCGTTGCGGATGTCCTTGCGGTTGCCCAGGCCCACTTCCGCCAGATGCCGGCCCTTGGGGCCGGTGACGGGATAGGAATAGCCCGAATCGGGCCGCGCCTGCTTGCCGCCGACATAGAGCTTGACCGTGCGGTCGAGCCCGCCGCCCGATGCGGGGCCCGGTGCGGGCGTCGGCGCGGCAAGCGGCGCACTTTCGGGCAGCGCCTTGGCCTTCGCCTGGAAGGCGGGAACCAGGTATTCGCGCATGCCTTCGCGGCCGCCCTCGCGGCCGAAGCCGCTTTCCTTGTAGCCGCCGAAGCCGGCGGAGGCGTCGAACAGGTTGGTGGAGTTGATCCAGACGATCCCCGACTTGAGTGTGCGGGCCGCGTCGAAGGCCTCGTCGAGGTTCTGCGACCAGACCGAGGCGGCCAGGCCATAGCGCGAATTGTTGGCGAGCTGCACCGCTTCGGCGGGCGTGCGGAAGGTCATCGAGGCCAGCACCGGCCCGAAGATCTCCTCCTGCGCCAGCGTCGAGGACGGCGCCACATGGGTGAACAGCGTCGGCGGGAAGAAGCAGCCGCCGCCGGTCGCCACCGTGTGCGCCCAGCTCGGCTGCCACATCTGGCCGCCCTCGGCGATGCCGGCCTTCACCTTCGCGGTGATCTGCTCGATCTGCACCGGGGCCACCACCGCG
This sequence comes from Hoeflea sp. BAL378, assembly GCF_000759435.1. Classification (GTDB taxonomy): domain Bacteria; phylum Pseudomonadota; class Alphaproteobacteria; order Rhizobiales; family Rhizobiaceae; genus Hoeflea. The sequence goes on along the minus strand of NZ_JRJG01000022.1, from coordinate 31,211 downwards.
CCCATGTCCATCGACTTGTCGAGCGGATCGCCGACCCTGAGTTTCTCCATACGGGCGCGCAACTTGTCGTGGAACCTGTCGGCGATGCCTTCCTGGACGATGGCGCGCGAGCCGGCGCAGCAGACCTCGCCCTGGTTGAACCAGATGGCGTCGACGACGCCTTCGATGGCGGCGTCGAGATCGGCGTTCTCGAAGACGATGAAGGGCGACTTGCCGCCGAGTTCGAGCGAGAGTTTCTTGCCGGAGCCGGCAGTCTGGCGGCGCAGCAGCCGTCCCACGGCGGTCGAGCCGGTGAAGGCGAGCTTGGCCACGCCCTCGTGGCCGGCGAGCAGCGCGCCGGTCTCGCCGGCGCCGTTGACGAGGTTGAACACGCCCGCCGGAAGACCAGCTTCAGCGCAGATCTCGGCGAAGGCAATCGCCGTCAGGGGCGTGTGTTCGGCGGATTTCAGCACCACCGTGCAGCCCGCGGCCAGCGCCGGCGCCACCTTCCAGGCGAGCATCAGCAGCGGAAAGTTCCAGGGGATGATCTGGCCGCAGACGCCGACCGGCTCCTGGCCGGGGAAGACGTCGTCGCGGAGCTCGGCCCAGCCGGCGTGATGGTAGAAATGCCGCGCCACCAGCGGCACGTCGATGTCGCGGGTCTCGCGGATGGTCTTGCCGTTGTCGAGGGTTTCGAGCACGGCGAGAAAGCGGGTGTGCTTCTGCACGTGGCGGGCCAGCGCATAGAGATGCCGCGCGCGCTCATTCCCCGACAGCGCCCGCCAGGTCTTGAGCGCCTTCGCCGCCGCATTCACCGCCCGGTCGACATCGCCCGCATCGGCGACGGCCACTTGGGCGAGCTTCTGGCCATTGGCGGGGTTGGACACCGTGAAGGTCTCGCCCTTCACCTTGGTGAAGGCGCCGCCGATGAAGTGGCCGAACCCCGCCTCGTGGCGCGCCAGCCAGGCCCGCACATCGGTGGCGTCCTCGGGCGCGGGACCGTAATCCATGGTGTCGAGAATATCCCTGATCGTGTTCATGAAGCGCTCCTCACGCCAGGCCGTGGCGGTCGGCCGACGAATAGCGGCCGGTCACATTGTGTTCGATCTGGCGTTCGATGTCGCCCAGAAGCGAGCTCGCGCCGAACCGGAACAGGTCGGGCTTCAGCCAGTCGTTGCCGAGCTCCTCCTTCATCAGGATCAGCCAGGCGATTGCGTCCTTGGTGGTGCGGATGCCGCCGGCGGGCTTGAAGCCGCAGACCTGTCCGGTGAGGTCGAGATAGTCACGCACCGAGCGGACCATGGTCAGACTCACCGGCAGCGTCGCGTTGACCGCTTCCATGCCGGTCGAGGTCTTGACGAAATCGGCCCCGGCCATCATCGACACCATCGACGCGCGATAGACATTGGACAGGGTCTTGAGCTCGCCGGTGGCGAGGATCGCCTTCATGTGGGCCTCGCCGCAGGCCTCGCGCATCGCCCGCACCTCGTCGTAGAGCGCCGCCCAGTTGCCGGTCAGCACGTGGCGGCGGGAGATGACGATGTCGATCTCGTGGGCGCCTTCGCCGACGGCGTAGCGGATCTCGGCCAGCCGGTCCTGCATCGGCGTCAGGCCGGCGGGAAAGCCGGTCGCCACCGAGGCCACGGGAATCCCCGATCCCTCGAGCGCCCGGACCGCGGTCGCCACCATCATCGGATAGACGCAGACGGCGCCGGTGGTCAGGCGGTAGTCCTCGAGCCCCAGCGCCTTGACCAGGTCGGCCCGGAGCGGGTTGCGCGCCTTGGCGCAGAGCCGCTCGACCTTGCCCGGCGTGTCGTCGCCGGCGAGCGTCGTCAGGTCGATGCATTCGATGGCCCGGATGAGCCAGGCGGCCTGCCAGGCCTTCTTCACCGTCCGCCGCGCGCCGAGCGTCGCCACGCGCCGCTCGGTGGCCGACAGGTTGACCGACATGGTCTCGAACAGGGCCGGCGTGAAGTCCGTGCCGGCATTGCGGTCTCGGACGGGGGCGAGCGCCACCAGCTCCGATCCCGTGGCGGCGCGTTCGCCCTCCGCCTGGGCGGTTTTCGTGCTCATGCGAAATCTCCGATGAGGCGCGTCAGAATGGCCGCGAGCCGCTTGCCTCCGATCGGCGCCATGTCCTTGGTCTCCTGATGGCTGAGTTCGCCGCCGGTCATGCCGGCGCCGAAATTGGTGATCACCGAGGCGGCCGCCACCTTCATTCCGAGAAAGCGGGCGAGAATGACCTCCGGGACGGTCGACATGCCGACCGCATCGGCGCCGAGCGTGCGCGCCATGCGGATTTCCGCCGGCGTTTCGAAACTCGGGCCTGAGAACCACATGTAGACGCCCTCATGCAACCGGGTCCCGGCGGCTTCGGCCGCGGCCGTCAGGCGGCTGGCGAGATCCGCATCATAGGCGCTGGTCATGCCGACGAAGCGGCGGTCGCTCTCCTCGCCGATGAGCGGATTGGCGCCCGAGAAATTGATGTGGTCGGCGATCCGCATCACCGAACCGGGCGGCATGTCGTCCCTGAGCGAGCCCGCGGAATTGGTCAGGATCAGATGGGTCACGCCGATGCCCTTGAGCGCCTCGAGCGGCACGCGCATGGCGTCGGCATGGCCGTGCTCGTAGTAATGCACCCGTCCCGACAGCATGATCACCGGGGTTGCCCCGATATGGCCCGCCACCACCTCGCCGGCATGGCCCGACACGCCGCTTTCGGGAAAACCGGGCAGGTCGCAATAGGGGATGCGGACGGGGTCGGCGACGGTCTCGACCAGCGCGCCCAACCCCGAGCCCAGCACGATCGCATGGCGCGGCATGCGTCCATGCAATCGTTCGATCAGCACATCGACGACGCCGCTCATCCGATCACCTCCGTGTCGAAGGCATAGGGCAGCAGTTCGTCCATCCGCAGCGTCTTTCTCACGCCGGTGGCGTCGCACAGATGGACCAGCGTGCCGGGATCGGAGAACTCCGCCAGCCGCTGCCGGCAGCCGCCGCAGGGGCTGCACAGGTCGAGTTTTTCCGCATACACCGCGACTTCGCGGATCTTGGTGCTGCCGGCCATCACCATGTGGCTGATGGCGGTGGTCTCGGCGCACCAGCCTTCGGGGAAGGAAATCACCTCGATATTGGCGCCGGCGTGAACCGAGCCGTCCTCGGCGCGGAGCGCTGCGCCGACGGGAAATTTCGAATAGGGCGCATGGCATTTCGCCATGGCGTCGCGGGCGGCTTCGAAAAGCTCGCGCGCGGGGTCATGTGCCTGATCTGGGGCAGCATCGCGGGTCATGTCATCGCTCCTTGACATAGGGCACGCCGCCGGCGCGCGGCGGGATCGCCTTGCCGATGAAGCCGGCGAGCAGGATCACCGTGAGCATGTAGGGCAGCGCCTGCATGAACTGCACCGGCACCTCGCCGATGAAGGGCAGCGGATTGCCCTGCATGCGGATCGACATGGCATCGAGGAAGCCGAACAGCAGGCAGGCGAACATGACGTTGACCGGCTTCCACTTGGCGAAGATCAGCGCCGCCAGCGCAATGAAGCCCTTGCCGGCGGTCATGCCCTTGACGAAGCCCGCGGTCATGGCCATCGACAGATAGGCGCCGGCGATGCCGGTGAGGATGCCGCAGCAGATTACCGCCCGGTAGCGGAGCCAGGTCACCGAAATGCCCGCCGTGTCCACCGCGCCCGGGTTTTCCCCCACGGCGCGCAGCCTCAGCCCGAACCGGGTCCGGTAGAGCACCCACCAGGTGAAGGGCACCAGCGCGAAGGCGAGGTAGGTGAGCAGGAAATGGCCCGACAGCAGGTTGGAATAGATCGGGCCGAGGATCGGGACATCGGCAAGTTCGGCGGCGAAAGGCAGTTCGACCGTGGTGAAGCGGGCGTCGCCGCTCAGCTGCGGCGTCCTGCCGCCCTGCCGGAACCAGGCCTGGCCGAGGATCACTGTGGCGCCGAGCGCGATGAAGTTGATCGCCACGCCGGAGACGATCTGGTTGCCGCGCTGGGTGATGGAGGCAAAGCCGTGCACCAGCGCCAGGCAGACCGAGACGAAGATCGCCGCGCCGAGCCCGATCAGCGCCGATTCCGTGACCGCGGCGGCGGCGGCGCCGGCAAAGGCGGCGGCCAGCATCTTGCCCTCGAGCCCGATGTCGAAGATCCCCGAGCGCTCCGAATAGAGGCCCGCCAGCGCCGCGAGAATCAGCGGCACCGAGACGCGCACGGTGGATTGCAGGATGACGATCAGCGTGTCGAAATACTCCATGATCCTACTCCCCCGCCGGCAGGGTCTTGCCCGCCCGCGCCGTTCCCGTGGTTGCGAAAAACGTGGTGATGGCCGGGCGGAACATGTTTTCGAGCGCACCGGCGAACAGGATCACCAGGCCCTGGATGATGGTGATCATGTCGCGCGAAATCTCCGGCATTTCAAAGGAAATCTCCGCGCCTCCCTGGTAGAGCATGCCGAACAGGATCGCCGCCGGGACGATGCCCACCGGGTGCGAGCGGCCCATCAGCGCCACGGCGATGCCGACGAAGCCGGCGCCGCCGACGAAATCGAGCTGCATCGAGTGCTGGTCGCCCATGATCGGGTTGAGCGCCATCATGCCGGCGAGCCCGCCCGAGATCATCATGGTGATGATGATGATGCGGCTTTCGCCGATGCCGGCATAGCGCGCGGCGCTAGGACTGTGGCCCATGGTGCGGATCTCGTAGCCGAGCTTGGTGCGCCAGATCAGCACCCAGACCACGACCGCCATGACCAGCGCCAGCAGGAAGGACAGGTTGAACGGCGCGCCGCCGATGTCGAGCCCGACCCAGGACAGCAGCCAGTCGAGTCGCGGCAACTGCCCGCTTTCGGCGAAGGTGCGGGTCTGCGGCGCCATCGATCCCGCGGGCTTCAGCACGTCGACCAGCACATAGACCATCAGGCTCGAGGCGATGAAATTGAACATGATGGTGGTGATCACCACATGGCTGCCGCGCTTGGCCTGCAGCCAGCCCGGGATCAGCGCCCAGGCGGCGCCGGCCAGCGCCGAGCCGAGAATGGCCACCGGAAAGATCACGTACCAGGGCATCACCTGGTCGAGCCACAGGCAGGGCAGCGCCACGCCCAGGCCCGCGACATAGGCCTGGCCCTCGCCGCCGATGTTGAACAGGCCGCAGTGGAAGGCGACGGCCACGGCGAGCCCGGTGAAGATGAAATTGGTGGCGTAGTAGAGCGTGAAGCCGATGCCCTCGCCATAGCCGAAGGCGCCCTCGATCATCAGGCTGGCGGCGCGCAGCGGGCTTTCGCCCACCGCCAGCACCACAAGGCCCGCGACCAGGAAGGCGACCGCGAGATTGATGAGCGGGATCAGCCCGTAATCCACCCAGCCGGGCAGCTTGGCGTAGGGCGCGCTCATTGGGCCGCCTCCTGGCCGTCTTCCACCCCGGCCATCAAGAGCCCGAGCTCGCCCTCGCCGGTGTCGGGCGAGCGCTCGCCGACGATGCGGCCGTCGAACATCACCAGCACCCGGTCCGACAGCGAGCGGATCTCGTCGAGCTCGACCGAGACCAGCAGCACCGCCTTGCCGGCATCGCGCATCTCGATGATGCGCTTGTGGATGAACTCGATGGCGCCGACATCGACGCCGCGCGTCGGCTGGCCGATGATCAGCACCTTGGGGTCGCGCTCCATCTCGCGCGCCAGCACGATCTTCTGCTGGTTGCCGCCGGAGAAATTCGCGGTCTTCAGCCGCGGATTGGGCGGCCGGATGTCATATTTCTCGATCTTGGCGGCGGCGTCCTGGCGGATCGCCTCGATGTTGAGAAACAGGCCGTTGAGATATTTCGGGTCGTCGTGATAGCCCAGAATGGAGTTCTCGCTTTCGTCGAATTTCAAGACCAGACCCATGTGCTGCCGGTCCTCGGGCACGTGGGCAAGGCCGCGGTGGCGCAGGTCGGAGGGATCCTTGCCGGTGACGTCGACCGGCGCGCCGTCGAGCCAGACCTTGCCGCGCACCGCGCGGCGGATGCCGGAGACGGCCTGCAGCAGCTCCGACTGGCCGTTGCCGGCGACGCCGGCGATGCCGACAATCTCGCCGGCGCGCACGTGGAAGGACACGTCCTTGACCATGTCGACGCCGCGGCTGTCGCGCACCGTGAGGTTTTCCACCGACAAGAGCACATCGCCGGGCGAGGCGGGGCCTTTCTCCACATGCAGCAGCACGCGGCGGCCGACCATGAGTTCGGCCAGTTCCTCGACCGAGGTCTCGGCCGTCGTCCGCGTCGCCACCATCTCGCCGCGCCGCATGACCGAGACCTCGTCGGTGACCGCCATGATTTCCCGCAGCTTGTGGGTGATCAAGAGGATGGTCTTGCCCTGGTCCTTGAGCTGCTCGAGAATCCGGAACAGGTGATCGGCCTCTGCGGGCGTCAGCACGCCGGTGGGCTCGTCGAGGATCAGGATCTCGGCGCCGCGATAGAGCGCCTTCAGGATCTCGACCCGCTGCTGCAGGCCGACCGGGAGTTCCTCGATGATCGCGTCGGGGTCGACCTCGAGCTCGTATTCATGCTCGAGCCGCTTCAACTCCTGGCGCGCCTTGGCGATGCCGGCATTGAGGATCTGGCTGTCCTCGGCGCCCAGCATGACGTTTTCGAGCACGGTGAAATTCTCCACCAGCATGAAGTGCTGGTGCACCATGCCGATGCCGGCGGTGATGGCGGCGTTGGGATCCTTGATCTCGATCTTGCGGCCGCCGACGAAGATATCGCCCTCGTCGGCCTGGTAGAAGCCGTAGAGGATGGACATGAGCGTCGATTTGCCGGCGCCGTTCTCGCCGATGATGCCGTGGATGGTGCCCTTGCGAACGCGCAGGTCGATGGCCTTGTTGGCGTGGACGAGGCCGAACTTCTTGTCGATCCCCTTGAGTTCAATGGCTAAGTCGTTCATGTCCCCTCGTCTTTTTCGCGGTTCGCCGTCACCGCCTGCCGCGGGCGCGATCCTTGGCTTAGTCTCGACAGTTCTTTCTGCAAAGTCCAGACTGATTTGGGAGGCCGGATATGCAGCCCTTTGTCGGTGCCGCGGCGGCGAAGCCGGTCCGGGGCCGCCGCAGGGGCGCCCGCCGGGGACTTGCCAACCGCGATGCGGCGTGGTGAAACCGCCCGGATGACACGCACGCCACCACCCCTTCGCGCCGGCTTCAGGGCGTTCCGGCCCCTGCAGACCCGCTGGGCCGACAACGACGTCTATGGCCACATGAACAATGTGGTGCATTACCAACTGTTCGACACCGCCATCAACGAATGGCTGATCGAGGGCGGCCTGCTCGATCCGCTGAACGGCGTCATCATCGGCCTGGTGGTCGAGACCTCCTGCCGCTACCACGCCGAGGCGATGTTCCCGGACAGGATCGTCGCCGGGCTTTGCGTGACGCGGCTCGGCAGTTCGTCGGTCAGCTACGCGATCGGGCTGTTCCGCAACGACGAGGACACGGCTTTTGCCGACGGAAGGTTCGTGCATGTCTATGTCGACCGCGGCACGCGGCGGCCCGTGCCGCTTCCGCAGGATTGGCGCGCCAGGCTCGAGGAGATCCGGCAATGAACGAACAGGACGAAGCGCGGCTGGTGCGGCTCGAGGAACTGCTGGCGCATCAGCAGGCCGCCATCGAGGACCTCTCGCGGCAGCTCACCGAGAGCTGGCGCGAGACGGACAAACTGCGCCGCGAGCTGGCGCGCCTCAACGACCGGTTCCAGGACATCGAGGACGCGACCGGCGGCCCGCCCGCCAACCAGCCGCCGCCGCACTGGTAGGCCCGCGCCTGGAGCGCGCGCGGGGATCACGCGTCGTCTCGCGGCCGCCCTACGCGGCCTCCCGCCCATAGCGGACGAAGGCGAAGCGGCCGCCCCCGGGCGCCCAGCACGGCACGTTGATCGTGCCCTGGCCGCCGAACAGCGCGATGAGCGTGGCTACCCTCCCATCCGCCGGATCCAGCAGCCGCAGTTCGACATCGCGGCCGCGCGGATGGCCTTGGGTTTCCGGTTCATAGCTCAGATAGAGTACCGTGCGGCCATCGGGCGAGGGATGGGGGAACCAGTTGACGCGTTCGTCCCGGGTCATCTGCTCCGGCGCGCCGCCCTTCGCCGGGATCCGCCACAGGTCCATGCTGCCGCCGCGGTCAGAATTGAACCAGATCCAGCGTCCGTCGGGCGAGAAATCCGGTCCGTCATAATGGCCGCCGCCGCTGATCAGATGCGTCTCCGCGCCATCGCCCTCGGCGGCGATCGTGTAGAGGCCGAAGCCGCCCTCGCGGCGGCCGACATAGGCGAGCGTCGCCCCGTCCGGCGACCAGCCGTGCCACCAGGAGGGAACCTCGGCGGTGATCCGGCGCGGTGTGCCGCCTTCGGCCGACAGCGTGAAGATGCAGGACTGGCCGGTGTCGGTGGAATCGCTGATCACCAGCCAACGTCCGTCCGGCGAGATCCCATGGTCGTTGTTGCATTGGACCGCAGGGCCGGTGTCGATCGGCCTGAGCTCCGGCGCCGCGAGCGGCACCCGGAACAGAAGGCCGTCGCCATTGACGATCAGCGAAGTGCCGTCCGGCGTCCAGTTCGGCGCCTCGATCAGGCGGTCGGTCGCGAGCAGCTCATTCGTCGCGCCAGTGGCGAGATCATGGATGCACAGCCGGCTCAGCATCACCCGTCCAAGGGAACATAGGAGAAGCGGTCGAAATCCGCGGTGATCGCGCTGCCCGACGTGTCGAAGGCCGCCATGCCGATGAAGGCGCCGGTGAAGGAGGCGTGCTCGCCGCGCCCGCCCTCGTCGGAAATGACGCTGGCGTCGAGCACCGGCCCGACGGTCTGCCAGTCGCCGCCCGGCAGCCGGTAGAAGAATTGCAGCCTGGCGCCGTCGACATCGGCGGCAAGCTCAACCGGGCCGTCGTCCGGCAGCGCCACCGGGGTGTCGAGCGGAAAGACGAGCTTGCCGTGCGGCCAGTCGCCGGGACAGCTCAGGATCGTCAGTGACCGTCCCGCCTGTTCATGCGAGGTCACCGCCAGATAATGGAATTTGGAGCGGTTGTAGTAATGCGTGAGCCCGGCGGTCTGCTGGAAGGTCCGCGGCGAAAACGTGACCCGGGTCTCGGCGCGGAAGGCCCACTGCTCCTGGCGTCGCGCCACCAGCGCCTGCTCGAACCAACTGCCGATCGATTCACGCGCGATGAGCCGCAGCCCAGACCCGGTGAGCGAGAAGATCCGCTCGGGGAAGGGAGTCCGCAGCCACTGGAACTCCTCGGGCAGGCTGTCGCCGGTGAAGTCGCGATGCACCGGCTCCGCCGGCAGCCTCCGGCTCCCGGAGTCGGGCGCCTCGACCTCCACCGCCGGCACCAGGCCGCCCTGGGCCAGCCGCAGCCAGCCGTCCTCGCCCCAGACGCATTTCTGCAGCCCGGTCTCGCGGCCGAGCGGCGAGCGGCGGGTTCCCGGCAGCGGCCGCGAGCACAGATGGGTGTGGTAGACCGCGCCGTCGGGCGTCTCCACGACCTGGCCGTGGCCGGCGCGCTGCAGGGGCGCATCGGGCGCGTCCTTGGAGGTCATCAGGAAAGTGTCGGGATGCAGCTCATAGGGGCCGTTCAGCTCCCGCGAACGGGCCATGGTGACGGCGTGGTCGTAGCCGGTGCCGCCTTCGGCGACGGTGAGATAGTACCAGCCGTCGCGGTAAAACAGATGCGCGCCCTCGACCAGCCCGTGCGGGCTGCCGGCAAAGATGTTGACCGGCTCGCCGATCAGGCGACCCGCTTGCGCGTCATATTCCTGCGCCAGGATGCCGGCGAAGGCCGGATGCTTGGGCTGCCCGCCGATGGAATCGGTGCGGTGGTTCCAGACCATGTTGAGGAACCATTTGCGCCCGTCCCGATCGTGAAACAGCGACGGGTCGAAGCCCGAGGAATTGACATGGACCGGATCGGACCAGGGCCCTTCTATGTCCGGCGCGGTGACGATGTAGTTGTGGGCGTCCTTGAAATTGCCGTCGAGCCGCTTGACGTCGGTGTAGACCAGCCAGAACAGCCCGTCGGCATGGGACAGGCAGGGCGCCCAGATGCCGCAGGAATCGGGATTGCCGCGCATGTCGAGCTGGCTCGCGCGCGTGAGCGGCCGGCTGACGAGCCGCCAATTGACCAGATCCGTCGAGTGATGGATCTGCACGCCCGGATACCATTCGAAGGTGGAGGTGGCGATGAAATAGTCCGGCCCCACCCGGCAGATCGACGGGTCTGGATTGAAGCCGGGCAGGATCGGATTGAGGATCATTTCCGCGGCGGTCCCTTGCGCTCGGCCGAGGCCGCCCAGAGATTGATGTCGGCGTCGCTGGCATGGCCGTCGATCTCGGTGAGTTCGGCCTCGCTGAACTCCTGGTTGCCGAGCGCACCGACGCAGTCGACGATCTGCTGCGGGCGGCTCGCGCCGATCAGCGCCGAGGTCACCCGTCCGCCGCGCAGCACCCAGGCGAGCGCCATCTGCGCCAGCGTCTGGCCGCGGCGTTCGGCGATCGCGTTCAGGGCGCGGATATTGCCGAGATTGCGCTCGTTGAGGAAATTGGCGTTGAGCGACTTGGCCTGGGCGGCGCGGCTGTCCTCGGGAATGCCCTTGAGATATTTGCCGGTGAGCATGCCCTGGGCTAAGGGCGAGAACACGATCGACCCGAGGCCCAGCTCGTCGAGCGTGTCGAGCAGCCCGTCCTCCTCGACCCAGCGGTTGATCATCGAATAGCTCGGCTGGTGGATCAGGCAGGGCGTGCCCAGCTGCTTGAGGATGGCCGTGGCCTCTCTCGTGCGCCTGGAATTGTAGCTCGAGATCCCGGCATAGAGCGCCCGGCCAGAGCGGACGATGTGGTCGAGCGCCATCATCGTCTCCTCGAGCGGCGTTTCGGGATCGAAACGATGCGAGTAGAAGATGTCGACATAGTCGAGGCCCATGCGCTTGAGGCTCTGGTCGCAGCTCGCCACCAGATATTTGCGGCTGCCCCATTCGCCGTAGGGCCCGGGCCACATGCCGTAGCCGGCCTTGGACGAGATGATCATCTCGTCGCGCAGGCCGTGGAAATCGGTGCGCAGGATCTCGCCGAAGGCGGTTTCCGCCGAGCCGGGGGGCGGGCCGTAATTGTTGGCCAGGTCGAAATGGGTGATGCCGAGATCGAAGGCGGTGCGGCACAGGTCGCGCTTGAGTTCGTGCGGCGTGTCGCCGCCGAAATTGTGCCACAGGCCGAGCGAGATCGCCGGCAGCTTGAGGCCGGAGCGACCGACACGGCGGTACTCCATCGACTCGTATCGGTCGGGTGCGGGTGTCCACATGATGAGCTAGTCTTTCGGTCTGAGAAGGGCCGCGGCGTCTTCGATGTCGAGCGCGGCCGGTTGCTCGCCCTGGGTGGCGAGCGTGATGAAGGCGCCTTTCTCTCCAGAATGAAGGATCGCGGTCATGACGTCCACCACATGCAGCGCAAATTCCAGCGAACAGCGGTGCGGCCGGCCCTCGAGAATGCCGAGCGCCATGTCGGCCAGCCCCGCGGTGCGGTAATTGGCCATCATGCCCTGCTTGTGCTCCTGGTTGGGGATGCCGAGCGGATGTTCCCACTCCGGCAGCTCCATCGCCACGCCGCCGGGTCCCACCAGTTCGACCTTGCCGCCGAAGAAGTTCGGATCCGGAACGATCAGGCTCGCCTCGGTGCCGTAGAGCTCCATCGGCCGGTGGCCGTGGGTCTTGACGTCCCAGCTCGCGCCGAGCGTGACGATCGCGCCATTGGCGAATTCGAGGATGGCGTGCACCGTGGTCGGCGTTTCCACGGTGATCATCTCGCCGTGTCGCGGCTCCGAGGTGATCCTGCGCTCGGGCGTGGGGATCGAGGTCATGGCGGCGACGCGGGTGACGGGACCGATCAGTTGCACCAAATTGGAGATGTAATAGGGGCCGAGGTCGAGGATCGGGCCGCCGCCGGGCTTGAAGAAGAAGTCCGGATTGGGGTGCCAGTGCTCCATGCCGGGGCTCAGCACATGGCAGGTGCCGCCGGTGATGCGGCCGGCAGCCCCCGAATCGATGATCCGCCGGGCGAGCTGATGCGCGCCGCCCAGAAACGTGTCGGGGGCGGAGCCGACGCGCAGGCCCTTCTTCGCGGCCCGTTGGGCCAGATCGCGGCCTTCCTCGACCGAGAGCACGAAGGGCTTTTCCGAATAGACATGCTTGCCGGCGTCGAGCGCCTGGGCCGAGACCTGGTAATGCACCGCCGGCACCGTCAGGTTGACGATGATGTCGATGTCGGCGGCCGAAAGCAGCGCGTCGACGCTTTCGGCGCGGACGCCGAATTCCTCGGCCCGGGCCTTCGCCGCCTCGGGATTGATGTCCGCGCAGGCGCGGATCTCGATGCCCCGGAACAGGGCCGCGAATTTGAGATAGGCGGCGGAAATGTTGCCGCAGCCGATGATGCCAACGCCAAGGATCTTTGTCATTCCGGTCACTCCGTCGCGCCGCGCGCCCAGTCGAGGGAGCGCGAGGCGAAGCGCTTCGCGTCCGAGGGATTGTCATGCTCCATGATCATCAGCTTCGCCGGAGTCTGGCCGGCGATGTCCTTGAACAATCGGGTCCAGTCGAGCGTGCCGTGGCCGACATCGGCCCAGCCGTCCTCGTCGGCGCATTCGCCCGCGGGCGCGATGTCCTTGACATGCACCGCGGTGATCCGCTTGCCATGGCGCGCGATCCAGTCGAAGGGATCGCCGCCGCCGCGGACGATCCAGGCGATGTCGGCCTCCCATTCGAGTTCCGGCGCCGCGTCGAGCAGGATCTGCATCGGCAGGCCGCCATCGGCGAGCGCGACGAATTCGAAATCGTGATTGTGCCAGCCGAAGCCGAAGCCTGCGGCGCGGACCTTCTCGCCCACCGCGGCGAGCCGCAGGCCGAAGGCGCGCCAGCCGTCCGCATCCGTGGGCCGCTTGTCCACCGTCACATGCGGGCAGTAGATCTGCCTGATACCGAGCGTCGTGGCGGTGTTGAACACCGTCTCGATGTCGCCCTCGAGCGCGTCGATGGAAAAGTGTCCCGACGGCATGGACAGCCCGTTCTGGTCCATCACAGCACGGAAGCCCGCCGGGTCCTCATAGACGCCGCCGAAGCCCTCGACATTCTTGTATCCGGCGCCGGCGAGCATTGCGAGCACATCCGGCCAGGGTTGGAACTTGCGGGCGCTGTAGAGCTGGAAGGAGAAATTCATCGGATTGGACTTTCTGGTTCAGGTGGTTCTGGTTCTGTCTGGCCCCCCGGCCGGACACGGCCTCGGGGCGTTTTATGGGACGCGCCGTCTCCGGCGCGGCGGCGAGAGGAGACCGCGGCTCAGAGCCGGAGCTCCGTCGCCGCGTCGAAAATCGAGGCGCGGGCCGGATCGAAGCCGATGCGGACGCGGTCGCCCTCGCGCATTTCGCTCTGGCCGTCGACGCGAAAGCGGAATTCCTTGCCGTCGAGGATCGCCCAGACCAGCGTGTCGGCGCCCATCGGCTCGACCACCTCGATCTCGACCTCCGTGCTGAAAGGTTCGCTCGCGCTCGCCGGCCCGCAGGTGACATGCTCGGGCCTGATCCCAAAGATGACCCGGGATGGCCGCTCGTCGCTGACGAAGGGATAGCGGTCGAGCGGCACCTTGGTGGCGCCGAAGCTCAGTTCCGCCGCGCCGTGCGGCGCGAACTCGCCTTCGAGGAAATTCATCCCCGGCGAGCCCATGAAGCCGGCGACATAGAGATTGACCGGGCGGTTGTAGATCTCGTAGGGGCTCGCAAGCTGCTGGATGATGCCGTTGCGCATGATGGCGATGCGGTCGGCGAGCGTCAGCGCCTCGATCTGGTCGTGGGTCACGTAGATCATGGTGTTCTTGAGCCGGTGATGCAGCCGCTTGATCTCGACCCTGAGTTCGGCGCGCAGCTTGGCGTCGAGATTGGACAGGGGCTCGTCGAACAGGAACACATCGACATCGCGCACCAGAGCCCGGCCGATGGCCACGCGCTGGCGCTGGCCGCCCGAAAGCTGCGCCGGCTTGCGCTCGAGCAAGGGCTCGATCTGCAGCACTTCGGCGGCGCGGGCGATGCGCCGGGCGATCTCGTCCTTCGGCACCTTGGCGGTCTTGAGGCCGAACGACAGGTTGCCCTTCACCGTCATCTGCGGATAGAGCGCGTAGGACTGGAACACCATGCCGATGCCGCGGTCCTTGGGTTCCTCCCAGGTGACATTCCTTCCCTTGATGAAGATCTGGCCGCCGGAAATGTCGAGCAGTCCGGCGATGCAGTTGAGCAGCGTCGACTTTCCGCAGCCCGAGGGCCCGAGCAGCACCAGGAACTCGCCATCCTCGATATCGATGCTGAGCGACTTGAGAACCTCGAGCGCGCCGAATTTCAGGCTGAGGTCGCGGATCGAAACACTTGTCATGTTGTTATCCCTTCACCGCACCGGCCGCGATGCCGCGCACAAACAGTTTTCCGGAGACGAAATAGACCGCCAGCGGCACCAGCCCGGTCAGGATCGTCGCCGCCATGTTGACGTTGTATTCCTTCACGCCCTGGACCGAATTGACGATGTTGTTGAGCTGGACGGTCATCGGGTAGGTGTCGGGCTTGGTGTAGATCACGCCGAAGAGGAAGTCGTTCCAGATGCCGGTGATCTGGAGGATAATGGCGACCACGAAAATCGGCAGCGCCATCGGCAGCATGATGACGAAGTAGATCCGCCAGAAGCCGGCTCCGTCGACGCGCGCCGCCTTGAACAGCTCCTCGGGGACCGAGCTGAAATAGTTGCGGAACAGCAGCGTCAGGATCGGCATGCCGAAGATCGAGTGGACGATGACGAGGCCCCACAGCGAGCCGTAAAGACCGATCTCGCGCAGCAGGATGACGATCGGATAGATCATCACCTGGTAGGGGATGAAGGCGCCGACGATCAGGATCGTGAAGAAGGTGTCGGCGCCCTTGAAGCGCCAGTTGGCGAGCGCATAGCCGTTGACCGAGGCGACGGCGATCGAGAAGATCACCGACGGCACGGTGATCTGCACCGAATTCCAGAAGCCCCGGCTCAGCCCGTCGCAGTTCAGTCCGGTGCACGCCGTGGCCCAGGCCTTGACCCAGGGTTCGAAGGTGATCTCGACCGGCGGCGAGAAGATGTTGCCGAGACGGATTTCCGGCATGCCCTTGAGCGAGGTGACGATCATCACGTAGAGCGGCACCAGATAATAGGCGGCGACGAGGATGAGCGTGCCGTAGAGAAAGATGTTGCGGCGCGACAGCGCCCGGCGCGGCCTTGCGCCCTGGGGGCCCGACATCCGGTCGGCGACGGGATCGATGCCGGCCGCGACCGTGTTCAGCGTCTGGATGTCAGCCACGCTTGTGCCCTCCGAATTCGAGATAGGCCCAGGGCACGACGATGATGGCGACCGACAGCAGCATCATGGTCGACGCGGCAAATCCCTGCCCGAGATTCTGGGCCAGGAACATGTAGTCATAGACATATTTCGCCGGCACCTCGGAGGCGCCGCCCGGCCCGCCGCTGGTCTGCGCCACGACCAGGTCGTAGAGCCGGACGATGCCCGAGGCGATGATGACCAGCGTGGTGATGAAGACCGGGCGCATCATCGGGATGACGATGAACAGGTAGGTCTTCCACATCGGAATGCCGTCGACGCGCGCCGCCTTCCAGATGTCCTCGTCGATGCCGCGCAGGCCCGCGAGCATCAGGCACATGATCAGCCCGGTGCCCTGCCAGAGGCCGGCGATCAGGATGCCGTAGATGACGATGTCCTGGTCGTAGAGCGGATTGAAGGTGAAGCTCTCCCATCCCATGGCGCGCACGATGTTCTGCACGCCGAAATCGGGATTGAGGATCCACTGCCAGGTCAGCCCGGTGACGACGAAGGAGAGGGCGAAGGGATAGAGGAAGATGGTGCGGAAGACGCCTTCGAAGCGGATCTTCTGGTCGAGCAGCGCTGCGAGCACGAAGCCGATCACCAGCGAGAAGATCAGCGAGAGAACGCCGTAGACGAGGAGGTTCTCGATCGAGGTCAGCCACCTGGGCGCCGACCACAGGCGTTCATACTGGTCGAGGCCCACGAATTTCAGCCGCGGCAGCAGCTTGGAATTGGTGAACGAATAGACGATCGTCCACACCGTGCCGCCCAGGAAGACGAGCAGCGCGGTCAGGATCATCGGAATCGATGCAACCTTCGCGTTCAGGTTCCTGAATAGCTGGCTGGGCCGGCGCTGGGCATTGCCGCTGGTGCTCATGATGGACTCCGGATGGGAGCGGACGGGCCCGGCCGGATAGGCCGGCCCGTCCGCGCCTTACGTTACGATCAGTCGGCGGATGCGATGATCGCAGCGTAGCGCTTCTGCGCTTCTTCCGGCGTCAGCGAGGGAGTCTTGAAGAACTCCACGAACAGATCGTTGAGCTGGTTGTTCGTGTCCTCGGTGTTGAGCTGGTTGGTGTCGGGGATGATGTCGCCCTTGGCGAGGATCTCCAGACCCTTCTTCATGCAGTCGTTGGCGGCGGAGACGTCGACGTCGCCGCGCACCGGCACGGATCCCTTCTTCAGGTTGAAGGCGACCTGGGTGGCCGGGTTGAGCATGGTCGAGGCGAGGACTTCCTGGGCCGCGGTCTTTTCCGGATCGTCGAGCTTGGGGAAGTAGAAGGAATCGCCGCCCGTCGAGATCAGCTCGTTGACGCCGAGGCCGGGCAGGCAGGTGTAATCCTCGCCGGCGACCTGGCCGGCCACCTGGAACTCGCCCTGCGCCCAGTCGCCCATGATCTGGCCGCCGGCCTGGCCGGTGATGACGAGATTGGTCGCCTGGTTCCAGTCCTGCACATTGGATTTCGCCGACATCCGGCGCGCGTCGTCGGCGGCCTTGAACACCTTGGCGATTTCCGGACCGGCGGCGGCTTCCGCGTCATGGTCCTGGTAGACCTTGAGGAAGACGTCCTTGCCGGCGATGGCCGGGATCAGCACGTTGAACGCGCCGGTCGTCTGCCAGGCCTGGCCGCCGATGGCGAGCGGGATCTTGCCGGCCTTTTCGAGGGCAGGCCCGGCGGCCACGAACTCGTCCCAGTTGGTGGGCACCGGCACGCCGGCGTCCTCGAAGGCCTTGTTGGAGAGCCACAGCCACTGCCAGGAGTGGATGTTGACCGGCACGCAGTAGACCTTGCCGTCGACCGTGCAGCCTTCGAGCAGGCTGACCGGACGAATCACGTCCTTCCATTTTTCCTTCTCGGCGAGTTCCGTGAAGTCGCGCAGGAGGCCGGCTTCAACCAACTCCTCGGCCTGGCGGCCGGTGTTGAACTGGGTGGCGGCCATCGGCGAGCCGCCGGTGATGCGGCTGATCATGACCGGGCGGGCGGTCGAGCCGCCGCCGGCGATGGCGCCGTCGATCCATTTATTGCCGGTGGCCTCGAAGGCCTTGGCGAACTCGGCGACAGCCGCGGCTTCGCCGCCGGACGTCCACCAGTGAGTGACTTCGAGCTCCGCCGCATTGGCGGACGTCGAAAGTGCCAGCAGCGATGCGCCAGCCAGAAGATGCTTGAATGCGTTCATCGATTTCCCTCCCAGGAAAGTTCCTCCTCCCGGTCCCGCCGCACTCCCGCAGCGTCCCGGGCCACTGGTGTCCTCACACCATTTTCAATCGATTACATCGCCCTCCGAATTGCTGCACTGCAATCGATTACATAAAGGTTGACCGCGATGAGAATTGGAGTCAAGTGATATTTGCGACACGTACCTCAAACCCGTCTCGCAAAAGCGGGAATTCAGCTTACCATGGAACCAAGAACGCCGAAGATCACCGATGTGGCAAAGCTTGCCGGCGTTTCCACCGCGACCGTGAGCCGGGCGCTGAGCCGGCCGGAAACCGTTGCGGAATCAACGCGCAACCTTGTACTCGCGGCGGCCGAGCAGACCGGATACAGGGTCAATCTCTCGGCCCGGAACCTCAGGCGCCAGCGCACCGGGGCGATCATGATCCTGGTGCCCAATCTCGGCAATCCGTTTTTCTCGGAGATCCTGGCGGGCATCGAGGCGGCGCTGTCGGAAGCCGATATCAACATGCTGGTGGTCGACACGCGCCAGGCGCATGTGAAGCCGCAGCTCATCCTCGAATATCTCAACGCCTCGCGCGCCGACGGCATCATCGCGCTCGACGGCTCGCTGCCCGACGCGATCCTGTCGGTGGCAAGTTCGGGCAACGGCGCGCCGCCGATCGTCTTCGCCTGCGAATGGACGCCGCATGGCGAGTTTCCGTCGGTGCGCGCCAACAATGCCCGCGGCGGCGAGCTGGCGGTCGCGCATCTGGCCGGGCTCGGCCACCGCAGCATCGGCATGATCACGGGGCCTCAGGACAATGTGCTCACCCATGCGCGCAGCCGTGGCGCGCTCCGGGAGCTCGCGGCGCGGGGCCTGGCGCTCGACCCGGACCACGTCTTCCCCGGCGATTTCAGCCTCAACGCCGGCGCCGGCGCGGCCCAGGCCTGGCTCGGGCTCGCGCAGCGGCCGAGCGCAGTGTTCAGCCAGTCCGACCAGATGGCCTTCGGCTTCATTTCCGAGCTGGCGCGGCACGGCGTCTCGGTCCCCGGCGATGTCTCGGTGGTGGGCTTCGACGACATCGCCATCGCCCGCCGCTTCATCCCGGCGCTGACCACCCTGCGCCAGCCGCGCGAGCGGATCGGGCGCTCCGCCGCGCACATGCTGATCAACCACATCCAGACCGGTTCCAGCCCGGCGATCGAAACCACGATCCTCGAGGTCGAGCTGATCGCCCGCGACAGCACCCGGGCGGTCGACGGTTGAATCCCGGATCGAAGTTCCTTATATAAGAGCTGTTAAATGTTCACGGAACGGACCACCATGCTTGACGCCCAGGACATGCTCGAAATGGAGCCGCGCATGAGCGATGCGGCAAAGCTCATGGAAATGCTGTCGCAGCCGGTGCGGCTCAGGATCCTGTGCATCCTGCTCGACGGCGAATACAGCGTGCTCAAGCTCGCCGACATGGCGGGCCTGTCGCAACCGGCGATGTCGCACCATCTGCGCAAGCTGCGCGACGCCGACCTGGTCGCCACCCGGCGCGACGCCCAGACCATCTATTACTCGCTCAAGGGCAAGGAAGTGGCGGCCGTGCTGGAAGTGCTGCACGGGCTCTACTGCAGCCCCAGGGGTGAGACCGTCTGCTGACCTGACTGCCGCCGCGGACCCCGGCCGAACCGCCTCCCTCCCCCGCCTTCCGGCGCCCCGCACCGCGATCTGGACCTAGAGGTACTCAAACTGGACCTAGAGGCCGGCCTTGACATTTGGCCGGCCGGGGGGTCCGTTTGGCATGCTGCGGGGGAGGCTCGCTGCGGACCCACACGGCTCAAGCGGCGTGTTGCACCCCGACAAACGGGCTGCGCGTCTTCGGGAGGATGAATGAACCAGACCAGCGGGGCTCAGGGCACGGCTGACGGCGGCATCCGCAAGACCACCTGCTACATGTGCGCCTGCCGCTGCGGCATCGATGTCCATTTGAAGGACGGCAAGGTCCATTACATCGAAGGCAACCGCGACCATCCGATCAACAAGGGCGTGCTCTGCGCCAAGGGATCGGCCGGCATCATGCAGCATTATTCGCCGGCGCGGCTCCGGAAGCCGCTGCTCAGGACCGGCGAGCGCGGCTCGGGCGAATTCAAGGAAATCGAATGGGACGAGGCGCTCGGCCTTGCCACGACGTGGCTCGGAGAGGTGCGCCGCACCGATCCGCGCAAGCTCGCCTTCTTCACCGGCCGCGACCAGAGCCAGTCGATGACCGGCTGGTGGGCGCAGCAATATGGCACCCCCAACTACGCCGCCCATGGCGGCTTCTGCTCGGTCAACATGGCCGCCGCCGGGATCTACACCATGGGCGGCGCCTTCTGGGAGTTCGGCGCGCCCGACTGGGACAGGACAGAGCTGTTCATGATCTTCGGCGTCGCCGAGGACCATGATTCCAACCCGATCAAGATCGGCCTCGGCAAGCTCAAAGCCCGCGGCGTCAAGGTGATCGGCGTCAATCCGGTGCGCACCGGCTACAACGCCATCGCCGACGAATGGCTCGGCATCACGCCGGGCACCGACGGGCTGCTGATTCTGGCGCTGGCGCATGAATTGCTGCGCACCGGCCGTATCGATGTCGACTATCTGATCCGCTACACCAACGCGCCCTGGCTGGTGATCGACAATCCGGATGGCGCCGACCACGGCCTGTTCGCCCGCGGCGAGGACGGCACCCCGCTGGTGGCGCACCGGGCCACCGGCGAGATCGCCTCCTCGGCCACGCCCGGCATCAAGCCGGCGCTCAAAGGCACTTTCGGCCTACCAGACGGCCGCCAGGCGACGCCGGTGTTCGAATTGTTAGCCGGCAAATATCTCGATCCCGCCTACGCCCCGGCCGCCGTGGCCGAGCGCACCGGGATTGCGGCGGACACCATCATCCGCATCGCCACGGAGATCGCCGAGGCCGCCTTCGAGCGCGAGGTGATCGTCGAGCAGCCCTGGACCGACATGAAGGGCGAGCGCCACGCGCGGATGATCGGCCGGCCGGTGGCGTTTCACGCCATGCGCGGCATCTCGGCCCATTCCAACGGCTTCCAGACAGCCCGCGCGCTGCACCTTTTGCAGATCCTGGTGGGCTCGATCGACTGCCCCGGAGGGTTCCGTTTCAAGCCGCCCTATCCGCGTCCCGTCGCCGGCCAGCCGCGGCCGCATGGCGGCGCCTGCGCCGACACCGCGCTCGCCGGGCCGCATCTGGGCTATCCGCGCGGGCCGGAGGACCTGCTTCTCGAGGCCGACGGCGAGACCGCGCAGCGGATCGACAAGGCATTTTCCTGGGACGCGCCGCTGTCGGCGCACGGGCTCATGCACATGGTCATCTCCAACGCCCACGCGCGCGACCCCTACGGCATCGACGTGCTGTTCCTCTACATGGCCAACATGGCCTGGAACTCGTCGATGAACTCGACCTCGGTGATGCAGATGCTGACCGACAAGGACGAGAGCGGGAACTACGTGATCCCGAAGATCATCTATTCCGACGCCTATTCCTCGGAAATGGTGGCCTTCGCCGACCTGATCCTGCCCGACACCACCTATCTCGAGCGGCACGACTGCATCTCGCTTCTGGACCGCCCCATCAGCGAGCCCGGGGCGATGTGCGATTCGATCCGCTGGCCGGTGGTCGAGCCCGACCGCGACGTGCGCGGCTTCCAGAGCGTGCTGCTCGATCTCGGCGCGCGCCTGAAGCTCCCCGGCATGACCGATGCCGAGGGCAAGCCGGTCTACGCCGATTACGCCGACTACATGGTCAACCACCAGCGCAAGCCGGGCATCGGCCCGCTGTCGGGCTGGCGCGGCACCGATGGCTCCAAGACCGGGCGCGGCGAGCCCAATCCGGACCAGCTCCAGCGCTATGTCGACAATGGCGGGTTCTCGGAGGCGCATGTGCCGGCCGAAGCGCTCTATTTCAAGCACGCCAACCGGGCCTGGAGCGACTGGGCGATCGCCCAGGGTCTGCAGGACGGGCCGGTCGAGAACATCTTCCAGCTCTATCTCGAACCCCTGCGCAAGTTCCAATTGGCGGCCCGGGGCAAGATCAAGCCGGCGGCGCCCGAGCACCACCAGTCCCGCATCGCCGCCTGTTTCGACCCGCTGCCCTGCTGGTACCCGCCCTTCCTCGAGGACGGGCTCGACGAGGACGCCTTCCCGCTGCACGCCATCACCCAGCGGCCGGCGGCGATGTACCATTCCTGG
This sequence comes from Hoeflea sp. BAL378, assembly GCF_000759435.1. Taxonomy (GTDB): domain Bacteria; phylum Pseudomonadota; class Alphaproteobacteria; order Rhizobiales; family Rhizobiaceae; genus Hoeflea. The sequence goes on along the minus strand of NZ_JRJG01000022.1, from coordinate 9,435 downwards.
GGCTCGCAGAATGCCTGGCTGAGGCAGATCCACGGCGAGAACGCGCTCTATGTGCCGGGCGCAGTCTGCGACCGGGCCGGGCTTGAGGATGGCGACTGGGCGTTGCTCACCTCGCCTTCCGGCGAGATCCGCGCGCCGGTCCGCCGCATGGACGCCGTCAACGGTTCCACGGTCTGGACCTGGAACGCCATCGGCAAGCGGTCGGGCGCCTGGGCGCTCGACACGGACGCGCCGGAGGCGACCCGCGGCTTCCTGCTCAACCACCTGATCGACGAGCTGCTGCCCCCCAAGGGCGACGGCCGCCGCTGGGCCAATTCAGATCCGATCACCGGCCAGGCCGCCTGGTTCGACCTGCGCGTGTCGATCCGCAAGGACCCCGACCAGTCGGGCGGCGAGAGCCTGCCGCGCGCGAAGCCGCAGAAGAACCCGGTCGGCGCGGCGCCCTCCACCGTCAGCCATGGACGGGAGCGCGCACAATGACCAGTCTTCCGGCCACGACAGAGAAACGCCTGGGCCTCGTCATCGATCTCGATACTTGCGTCGGCTGCCACGCCTGCGCGGTCAACTGCAAGGAGTGGAACTCCGGCGCGCAGGCCTCGCCGCTGTCGGATGTCGACGCCTATGGCGCCGATCCCTCCGGCGCCTGGCTCAACCGCATCCACACCTTCGAGGTGACGCCCGCCGACGCCCCGGCGCAGATCGTGCACTTTCCCAAGTCGTGCCTCCATTGCGACGACGCGCCCTGCGTCACCGTCTGCCCCACCGGGGCCAGCCACAAGCGCAGCGAAGACGGCATCGTGCTGGTCAACGAGGACATGTGCATCGGCTGCGGGCTCTGCGCCTGGGCCTGCCCCTATGGCGCGCGCGAGATGGACCCGGTCGAGAACGTGATGAAGAAATGCACGCTCTGCGTCGACCGGATCTACAGCGAGACGCTGGCGCAAGAAGACCGCATCCCCGCCTGCGTGCGCACCTGCCCGTCGAGCGCGCGGCATTTCGGCGATTTCAACGATCCCGAATCCAATGTCTCGGTTCTCGTCGCCGCGCGCGGCGGAATCGAGCTGATGCCGGAAATGGGAACGAAGCCGGTCAACCGCTATCTGCCGCCGCGGCCCAAGACGAAGGCCGCGCCCCGCCCCGACCCCGCGCGGCCCGCCGCATCCGCTTGCGCCGCCACCCCAAAGGCCGAAGGCTTCCTCGGCTGGCTCGACGCCGCGCTCGACAGGCTCGGATAATCCCATGCATCCTGCCGTCTCCGTCATCTTCTTCACGGTCTCCTCGGGCGCGGGCTTCGGGCTGATCTTCCTGCTGGGCCTCGGCTTTCCGGTGGGCGGCGGCGCGGGCCGCGCCTTCCTGGTCTCGCTGGCGGGCGGCGGCCTGGCGGTGGCGGGGCTGCTCGCCTCCACCTTCCATCTCGGCCATCCTGAAAGGGCCTGGCGGGCCTTGAGCCAGTGGCGCTCGAGCTGGCTGTCGCGCGAAGGCATCGCCGCGATCCTCACCCTTTGCCTGTTCGGGATCTACGCGCTCGTCTGGATGTGGACCGGCGCGCGGCCGGCCCTCCTTGGGGCCTTGGCGTCGTTGGGCGCCCTCGTCACCGTCTTCACCACGGCGATGATCTACGCCCAGCTCAAGACCGTGCCGCAGTGGAAGACCCCGCTCACGCCGGCGGTCTATCTGAGCTTCGCGCTCGCCTCCGGCTGGCTGCTGGCCTCCGCGCTGGGCGATCGCGCCGGCGCGGAAACGGGGGGCATCGCGCTCGTCCTCCTTGCCTGGGCCCTGAAAGCGGCCTGGTGGGTCCGCGCCGGCCGCACGCGCCTGTCCGACGTGGGCTCCTCGCCCGAGACCGCCACCGGCCTCGGCTTCATCGGCCGGGTGCGGCTGCTTGAACGCCCGCATTCCGGCGAGAACTATCTCACCCGCGAGATGGTGCATGTGATCGGCCGCAAGCACGCGCGCAGCCTGCGCCGGCTGGCGCTGCTGCTGGGCGCGGCCGTTCCGGTCGCGATCCTGATCGTCGTGGCGCTCACCGGCGCGCCGGCGCCGGTCAATCTGCTGGCCGCCCTGTCGATGCTCTTAGGCCTGCTGGCCGAGCGCTGGCTGTTCTTCGCCGAAGCCGAGCACGCCGTCTCGCTCTATTACGGCAACCGCTGAGACAGTCCGGCTCCGCTCAGCCCGCGGTGCTCTTGCGCCAGGCGATGACCTGCCGCAGCAGCACCGGCGAGGCGAGGCCCACGCCGATCAGCATCGTCGTCAGGCCCGGCGCCACCACCAGCAGCGCCACCAGGCCGAGCCAGATCCGTTCGAGCCTCGCGAGCGGCGCCACCATGAAGCCGGTGAAGGCGCCGGCGAGCAGCACGATGCCGAGCGTGGCGCCCGTCAGCGTGACGACAAAGGCCTCCCAGGTGAAGCCCTGGGTGACGATCAGCAAAGCCGGCGAATAGACGAAGACGAAGGGGACGAGCGCCTTGGCGATGCCCAGCCGGAAGGCGGTGTTGCCGGTCTGGAACGGGTTCGAGCCGGCAATGCCGGCTGCCGCATAGGCCGCGAGCGCCACCGGCGGGGTGATGTCGGCCAGGACGCCGTAATAGAACACGAAGAAATGCGACACCAGCGGCTCGACGCCCAGCAGCGACAGGGCGGGGGCCGCCACCGAGACCAGGATGATGTAGGTCGCCGTGGTGGGAATGCCGGCCCCCATCAGGATGCAGGCGAAGGCGGTGAAGATCAGCGTGAAGAACAGCGCTAGCGCGTTGATGCTCACCAGCCCGTCTGGCAGCAGCGCGGTCAGCGTCGCGCCGAGGCTCGCCGCCGTCTGGGTGATGATGAAGGACAGCCGGAAGGCGGTGCCGGTCAGCGTGACGACGCCGACGACGATGCCGACCACGGCCGCCGCCGCGCCCACGGCGAGCGCGTATTTGGCGCCGAGCGAGAGCGAATCGACCAGGTCCTTGAATGTAAGCCGGTTGTGCGGCGTGATGAAGCCCACCACGATGCAGGCGGTGATGCCCCAGACCGCGGCATAGTCCGGCGTCCGGCCCGACAGGATCAGCGCCATCAGGATCAGCAGCGGGATCACCGCCAGCCAATTCTCGGTGAAGACCTTGAGGATCTGCGGCATCTCGTCGGGGCGCAGGCCGCGCAGGCCGAGCCGCTTGGCCTCGAAATGCACCATGGCGAAGATGCCAACATAGTGCAGCAGCGCCGGGAACATCGCCGCATAGACGATGTCGCGATAGGGGATCTCGAGGAACTCGACCATGATGAAGGCCGCGGCGCCCATGATCGGCGGCGTGATCTGCCCGCCGGTGGAAGCAGTGGCCTCGACGGCGGCGGCGAAATGCGGCCGGTAACCGACCTTCTTCATCGCCGGAATCGTCAGCGATCCGGTGGTTACGGTGTTGGCGATGGAGGAGCCGGAAATGGTGCCGAGCAGCGCCGAGGAGAAGATCGCCACCTTGGCGGGTCCCCCGGCATAGCGGCCGGCGATCGACGAGGCGACGTCGATGAACAGCTTGCCGAGCCCGATGCGGGTGGCGAGCACGCCGAACAGCACGAACAGGAACACGTATTTGGCGACCGCGCCCACGGCGATGCCGTAGATGCCCTGGTCGGTCATGTAGAGATGGTTGACCAGCGAGCTCCAGGAGGCGCCGGGATGGCGAAAGACGCCTGGCATGTACTGGCCGAACAGGCCATAGGCCATGAAGGCGACCGCGATCGCCGCCAGCGTCCAGCCGATCGAGCGCCGCGCCGCCTCGAGCGTGAGCAGGATCAGCGCCGTGCCCATGAACACGTCGAGCGCCGAGGGATTGCCGACCCGCACCGAGATGGCGCTCGCCGGCAGCAGCGGCAGATAGAGCGCCGCGGCCACCGCGAGCAGGCCGAAGGCCCAGTCCCACAGGCCGATGCCGCCGGGGCGCAGCAGGCTCGACGGGTAGAGCGTGTCGTTCTCGCGCTTCGTGGCGCCGAACACCAGGAAGATCAGGCCGAGCACGAAGGAGATGTGGATGCCGCGATGGACGAGCTCGCGCACCAGGCCGAAGCCGGCGGCGTAGTAATGGTAGACCGACATCGCCACCAGCGCCGCGGTGACCAGCAGCGCCACCGCCCTGCCGGTCGGCCGGAAGGCCATTTCCGGATCGTATTTGCGCTCGAGCTCGGCGAGATCGATGACGGGATCGTCATTCGTCCGATTGTCGGATCCGCTCATGGTGCCACCCTCCGGCTGCAGGAACTTGCCGCAAGGTCACCCGGCCCGGCGGCAGAAAAAATGCGGCCGCCCGGTTTCCCGGACGGCCTGGATCATTGCCTCTTCCGGACCCTACTTGATCAGGCCGGCTTCGCGGTAGAACTTCTCGGCGCCCGGATGCAGCGGGATGCCGATGCCGTCGAGCGCGGTTTCCTTGGTCACGGTCTTGCCCTTGGCATGGCCGGCGTCGAGCAGCGCGCGGGTGCTGTCGTTCCACAGCGCCTTGGTGATCTCGTAGATCAGGTCGTCCTTCTGGTTGGCGCTGGTGAGCCACTGCGCGCCCACGGCGACGGTCTCGGCGCCGGCGACGCCCTGGTAGACGCCGTCCGGGATCGGATCCTTGGAGAAGAACGAGTATTCCTCGATCATCGCGTCGACCTCGGGGCCGGAGATCGGCACCAGCACCACTTCGGCGCTCGAGGCCAGTTCAACCAGCGTGCCGGTCGGATAGCCGCCGACGAAGAACAGCGCATCGAGCTGGCCGTTGCGGATCGCGTCGGAAGCCGGGCCGGGCTTGAGGTTCTCGACGGTGATGTCCTCTTCGGTGAGGCCGAAGGCCTTGAGGATGAGCTGCGCATCGACATAGGTGCCCGAGCCGGGCTCGTCGAGCGAGACGCGCTTGCCCTTGAGATCGGCCACCGAGGTGATGCCCGATTCCTTGGAGGCGACCAGGTGGATGTGTTCCGGATAGAGCGCTGCGATGGCGCGCAGCTCCTGCATCGGCTCCTGGCCCTCGAAGGTGCCGGTGCCGGAATAGGCCCAGTAGGCGACGTCGGACTGCGAGAAGCCCGAGCTCAGGATGCCCGACTTGATGCCGTTGACATTGGCGACCGAGCCGCGCGAGGACTGGGCGATGGCGACCAGGCCGGGCACGCCGCAGGATCCGCCCTCGTCGCAGGCGCGCGAGCCGGGCGGGTTGGAAATGGCGTTGGCGATCGCCCCGCCGAGCGGGAAATAGGTGCCGCCGGTGCCGCCGGTGCCGATCGAGAAGAAGTTCATTTCCTGGGCCTGCAGCCCGGATGCGCCGACGATCAGCGCCGCGCCGACCGCTGCCGCCTGCGCCGCGCGCGCCAGTGTTGCTGTGAGAAGTCGCATAAGTATCTCCCTGTTCCGGCGGCCCGGATCGACCCGGACCGCGTGCTGAATTGGCTTGGCCGGTCCCGCCGGCCGCGTCAACGTGACGCTAATGTTGCGGTTTATGACGGCTTTGTCAAAGCCTTAGGCCTCCCGCCCGGCGCATCGGGCGCCCCGGCGGCCTCAGTCCTCGAGCGCGCCGGCACGGGCCGAGGGCGACGGCGCGCCGGCCACGAGCTTGACCAGATCGTCGCCCATGCGGATGAAGCGGCGCGCCCGCCGGGTCAGCACGAAGCCCGCCTGCGGCGCATGCACGGCCACCGCGCCGCCGGGCTCGCCCGGGCGGGCGACGACCTCGGCCAGCAGGTGGCCCGCCTCGACGCGGTCGCCGGGGGCGACGTGGTAGAGGATGGTGCCGCCCACCGGCGCCCGCACCATTTCGACATGGGCGATCGGCTCGGCGACGAAATCCGCCTTGAGCTCTGCCGCCGTCACGCCGTCGTCTGCGATCACGCCGCGCATCACCAGGAAGCGGTAGAGGCCTTCTGCGTCCTTTCGGGCGAGCATCGGGTCGACATCGAGCTGGCCGCGCAGCTCCACCGTGGTGCAGCAGAGCCCGGAGAGATCGCCGCCCTCGCCCGCCCTGGCGCGCATCTGCGCGAACGCCGCCTCCTCGAAGGCGGCATCAGAGCCCGCGTGCCACAGCACCGCAGCCTCGGCGTCGAGGCAGGCGGCGAGATCCGCCATCCCCGGCCACAGCCGGTCGGGAACATAGAGATACTGCACACCCTCGTCGTCGCAATGGAGATCGAGAACGATCGGGTGGTTGTCGGCGAGCTCCAGCAGCCGGCTCTTGAGCCTCCGGTCGGCGAAGACGGCGGAGAAGGCCGCATCCAGCCGGCGCACGCCCTGCGCGTCGGGAACCGGGAAGCCGCGGTTGAAATTGACCCGGTTGCCGCTCGAGAACCGGCCCATGTGCTGGCTGTACATGTGCTGCGCGGCGCCGATCGGATTGGCTTGCGGCACCAGCGTCAGCGAGCCCTTGAGCCGGCCCTCGGCCTCGGCCCGGACCAGCTCGGGGATCAGGTAATGCAGCGCCGCCGGTCCCGGCCGCTCGTCGGCATGCAGCGCCGCCTGGATATAGACCCTTGGCGCCGTAGCGTCGCTGCCCTCAAGCCGGTGCACGATCAGCTCATAGGCAATGCCGGGGGTTTCGCCGGCAAGGGTCTCGGTCTCGGTCTTCATTGCGTTCACCTTGATAATGCGGATGGGGAAGAGGGCGCGGCGGCACGGCGCCCGCGCTCCAGCGGACGATTACACAAGCCGGGCGCGGATGTCGCTCAGAATTTCGCGCGCCGCATTGTGTCCGGGAACGCCGGTGACGCCGCCGCCGGGATGGGTCGACGAGCCGCACATGTAGAGGCCCTTCAACGGTCCGCGATAGGCGCCGTAGCCGAGCACGGGCCGCGCCGAGAACAACTGGTTGAGGCTCAGCTTGCCGTGGAAGATGTCGCCGCCCACCAGCGACAGCGTGCGCTCGAGGTCGAGCGGCGAGAGCACCTGGCGGCCAATGACGCTGTCCTTGAAGCCCGGCGCATGGCGGTCGACCGTGCCGGCCATCAGATCGGCCACCGCCTCGCGGTGATCGTCCCAGGACGAGCCGCCGGGGAAGTCCGCGGGCAGGGTCGGGGCCACGTGCTGGCAGAACAGGCTCGCCACATGCCTGCCCTCGGGCGCCAGCGTCGGATCGAGCGTCGACGGGATCAGCATCTCGACCACCGGCTGGCGCGACCAGCCGCGGGCGCGCGAATCGAGATAGGCCCGGTCCATGTAGTCGAGCGAGGGGGCGATGATGATGCCGGCGGTCAGGTGATCGCCCGGTTCGGGACGCGCGGTGAAGACGGGCAGCCGGTCGAGCGCCACGTTCATCCGGAACGTGCCCGAGCCGCTCTGCCAATAGCCGATGCGTCGGCGGAAGTCCTCGGGCAGCGGCGCGTCCTTGAGCAGATTGCCGACGAGAAGCTGCGGGTGGATGTTGGAGGCAACGAGATCGGCGGCGAGGCGTTCGCCCTGCTCGGTGACCACGGCGCGGACCCGACTGCCTTCCGTCTCGATCGCCGCCACCGCGGCGCCGGTGCGGATCGTCACGCCCTTCTCCGCGCAGGCGCGGCGCATGGCCTGGGTGATCGCGCCCATGCCGCCGATGGCGTGGCCCCAGACGCCCTGCTTGCCGTTGACCTCGCCGAAACAGTGGTGCAGCAGAACGTAGCCGGTCCCCGGGGTATGGGGACTGACCCAGGCGCCGACGATGCCGTCGAAGCCGAACAGCGCCTTCACGGGGTCGGTCTCGAACCAGCGGTCGAGGATCTCGGAGGCCGAACAGGTGAAGAGATCGAGCACGTCGCGGCGCGCGTCGAGCGGCAGCTCCGCCATGCGCCGGCCGAGCGAGGCGGTCTTGAGCAGCTCCGGCACGGCCGAGAGCCAGTTGCCTTCGGTGACGTTGGGCGGGGTCCTGAGCAGCAGGTCGCGCAGCACGGAGGCCGCGTTCTCGAGCATCACGCCATAGCCCTCGAGCGCCTCGGCGTCTCGTTCGGAGAACTGCGCCACCGACGCGCGCGTGCGACCGGGCCCTGCTTCCAGCGCCCGCCCGTCGGGCAGCGGCAGGAAATTTCCCATCCGCCGCTCGACGATCTCAAGGCCGTGGCGGGCGAGACCGAGATCGGCGATCACCTTGGGATTGAGCAGCGACACCGTGTAGGAGGCGACCGAATTGCGGAATCCGGGATGGAACTCCTCGGTCACCGCGGCGCCGCCGACCACGTCACGCTTTTCCAGAACCGTGACCCTGTGCCCGGCATTTGCCAGGTACCAGGCGCAGACCAGCCCGTTATGGCCGCCGCCGATCACCACCGCATGCTTCATGTCGTCCGTCCCCGCTGAGTGCGGGGGCCATCCTGCACCGGGACCCGGCGCCGGCGCAAGCACGCGCGGCAAGCCGCCGCACGCGCTCACGGATCGTTGGCGTGGCGGCGGGGGGCGAATTTCCTGCGGGCGATCTTGTTGACCAGTTCGGTGGGCATGTCGGTGGTGAAGCGCAGGTGCAGGGCGGTGTCCGAGCGGGCGACCGCGGCGCAGGAGATCTTGATCGGCATGCCGTCGAGCACGAGATAGAGATGGTCGGCCGCCTGGCCCGGCAGCGGAACCGCAACCAGGCAGCCGCTTTCGGAAATGTTGACCATCCTGCAGGGCTGCGAGGTGAAGCCGCGGACGCCGCGGCGCAGATAGTAGATCGTTCCGGCGGCATTGGTGAGCCGGCGCTTGTGGGTGCGCTGCTCCTCTCCCGCCAGACGCGTCAGATAGTTCTTCGGTGCGCTCATTCCGGTCCCCGAACATGATTGACTGCTAATCAATATAAGTTTTGAGGGGTTAAAAACGGGTGTATGGGTGGAAAGTCACCCGTGAAAAACCACGGGTCCCGCAAAGACATCGTTAAGCATGCGGCAGGCCGCGCGCCCGGCCCGGCCGCGCCGCTCCCCGCCCTTGACGCGGGCACCGCCATGGTGCGCAATCGGGCATGCCCGACAGGATTGATGATTCGCCCTCCAACGCCACCGAGTTCACCGTCAGCGAGCTGTCCGGCTCGATCCGCCGCACGGTGGAGGATGCCTTCGGCTATGTGCGGGTGCGCGGCGAGATTTCCGGCTATCGCGGCCCGCATTCCTCGGGCCACGCCTATTTCGCCCTGAAGGACGACAAGGCGCGCATCGAGGCGGTGATCTGGAAGGGCGTGTTCCAGCGCCTCGCGCACCGCCCCGAGGAGGGGCTCGAGGTGATCGCCACCGGCAAGATCACCACCTATCCGGGCTCGTCGAAATACCAGATCGTCATCGAGTCGATCGAGCCCGCGGGCGCCGGAGCGCTGATGGCGCTGATCGAGGAGCGGCGGCGAAGGCTCGCCGCCGAAGGCCTGTTCGACGAGGCGCGCAAGCAGTTGCTGCCGTTCATGCCGGGGGTCATCGGCGTGGTGACCTCGCCCACCGGCGCCGTCATCCGCGACATCCTGCACCGGCTCGACGACCGCTTCCCGGTCCATGTCGTGGTCTGGCCGGTGC
>NZ_JRJG01000021.1 GCF_000759435.1 Hoeflea sp. BAL378 | reverse complement strand
ACCGACGCGGATCTTCGACGGATCGACGGGATCGTCGTCCGGCCGGGCGACGAGATCGCGGCCGGTCAGCAGCGCCGCCAGCAGCGCCACGTCGGCGACGCCCGCGGCGAACAGGCCGACGGTGTCGAGCGAGGGCGCGAAGTGCTTCATGCCGGTGGCGGGCAGCATCCGGTAGCTCGGCTTGTAGCCGGCGATGCCGCAATAGGACGCGGGGCGGATCACCGATCCGCCGGTCTGGGTGCCGGTGGCGGCGGGGATCATGCCGGCGGCCACCGCCGCAGCGGAGCCCGACGACGAGCCGCCGGGCGTATGGGCGGGATTGTGCGGATTGACGGTGGCGGCGGGATCGAGAAAGGCGAATTCCGTGGTGACGGTCTTGCCGATGATGGTGGCGCCCAGCCTGCGGGCAAGCGAGACGATGGCCGCATCGACGCGCGGCCGGTAGCCCTCATAGGCGGGCGAGCCGTAGCAAGTGGGCTGGTCGAACGTGTCGAAGATGTCCTTGACGCCGAGCGCCACGCCCGCGAGCGGGCCCTGCGTGCTGATCGCCGGTTCGGCGGCGACATGGGCGAAGGCCTTGATCGACGCATCCTTGCGGGCGATGGCGTCGCGGCTCAGCGCCACCATCAGCTCCGGACCCGCCTTGCCCGCGTCGCGCGCCTTGATCAGGGCGGCCAGGCTCATCATGCGATTCTCGGCCATCCGCGGCTCTCCCCAGGCGACTCGGCGGAGCCGCTCACTTCCGTTTTATGGCGAGCCTGTTGTCCAGTGACAAGAGCCCCAGCGCGATGAGGCCCAGGCCCAGCATCTCGGTGAGCGAGAGCGTTTCGCCGAGAAACAGGATGCCGAGCAGGATCGCCGAGGGCGGCACCAGCAGGGTGACCAGCGAGGCCGAGGTGGCGCCGGCGACGCTGAGGATGCGGAAATAGAGCACATAGGCGAAGGCGGTGGAGAGCAGCGCCAGCGCCAGGATCGCGGCGATCACCTCCATCGGCGGCACCGGGAGCGTCCAGGGCCGGTCGACGACCAGCGCGAAGGGAAGCATGATCAGGCTCGAGGCGGTGAGCTGCCCGGTGGCGGTGACGCGCGGCGACACGCCCTTGAAGCGCTTGCCGAAGGCGGCGGCGAAGCCATAGGAGACCGCCGCGCCGACCACCGCGAGCTTGGCCCAGAGCGGCGTTTCGGCGATGCCGAGCGCCGCCGGGCCGATGAGCAGCACCATGCCCGCGAGCCCGAGCACGCAGCCGATCAGCTTGGCGGCGGAGATCTTCTCGTCGGTGGTCAGGATCTGGGCGATGATGACCGTCCACAGCGGCGTGGTGGCGTTGAGGATGGAGGCGAGCCCCGCCCCGATCTCGGTCTGGCCCAGGAAGATGAGGGTGAAAGGGATGGCGTTGTTGATCAGGCCCAGCACCAGGAGCTCGGGCCAGCGGCTCAGAAGCGTCCGGTAGAAATCCGGCTGGCGGCCGAAGGCGAGGTGCAGGGCGAGCGCGGCGAGGCTCACGCGGAACAGGACCAGCGTCATCGGCGGCACATGCTGCACGGCCACCCGGGCAAAGAAGAAGGATCCGCCCCAAATCAGGCCGAGCAGGATGAGCAGCCCCCAGGTCGAGGCGGACATCGACGGAGCGAGGGCGCGGGGCAGCGGGGACTGGGGCATGGCATGAGGTCTCTTGACTGGTTGCTGCAGGGTGCTTGCCACGCCGTCCGTCGCGGCGCCACCCGAAAACGCATCCCGCTCCTCTGCCGGTCACCGGCCCGGGCAGCCGGTTTGGGAAGCGAGGCGCGCGATGCCTCAGCGGCGGGCTTCGACGGCCATGTTGACGGCGAGGCCGGCGAGCACCGTGCCCATCAGCCAGCGCTGCAGCCTGGACCACAGCGGATGGGCGGCGAGGAAGCGCGAGATCGCTCCGGCGCACAGCGCAATCAGCGAATTGAAGCTGACGCTCACGGCAATCTGCACCGCGCCGAGCGCCAGCGACTGGGCGAGCACCGAGCCCCGCGAGGGATCGATGAACTGCGGCAGCAGCGACAGGTAGAGCATGGCGACCTTGGGATTGAGCAGGTTGGTCAGGAATCCCATCAGGAACAGCTTGCGCACCGGGTCATGCGGCAGGATCCTGACCGCGAAGGGCGAGGTTCCGCCGGGCCTGAGCGCCTGCCAGGCGAGCCAGAGCAGATAGGCGGCGCCGGCGAAGCGCAGCGCGTCATAGGCGAGCGGCACGGCGAAAATGAGCGCGGTGATGCCGACGGCGGCCGAGAACATGTAGACGAGGAAGCCCACGGCCACGCCCGCGACCGAGACCAGGCCCGCCGCGGGCCCCTGGGTGATCGAGCGCGAGATCACATAGATCATGTTCGGGCCCGGGGTCAGCACCATGGCGAGCGCCACCAGGGCAAAACCGGTCAGATGGGCGAGGTCGGGCATGGTGCGGCCTGGTGCGCGTGAGGGAAGGAGGTTGTGCAGCTAAGCCCCGGCGCCCGGGTCTGTCACGATCAAAATAGTGATGGGACCGATCGATTTGGCTGCTGGAACGGCGGCCGCCAGGGACGGACCGGGCGCGCCGGAGGCCGCCCGTTCCCCGTTCCTGACCGGTCGCGGGCAACCTCTGTCGCCGCCCGGCGTTGATTGCGACACAGTTCAATGATGTAAGGCCATGAGCCACGAGGGAGATCATCGATGCAACGATTCGCCACGGGAACCGAAGCCGCCCTCACGCTGAGGCCCGACCATCCGCTCTATTGCTTCCGGCCGGACGTGCTCAAGCAGGACGCGGTCAACTTCATGAAGCTGTTTCCGGGCGACACCGCCTATGCGGTCAAGACCAATGGCGAGCCGATGGTGCTCAAGACGCTGGTCGAGGCGGGGGTGAAGATCTTCGACGTGGCCTCGCCCGGGGAATTCGCCGCCGTCCGCGCCGCCTCCAAGACCGCGGAGATGCTCTACATGCATCCCGTCAAGGCCCAGTCGGACATCCGGCTCGCGCTCGAGAAATACGGGATAAGGGTGATGTCGCTCGACCACGAGGACGAGATCGCCAAGGTGCTGCGGATCGTGCGCGCGCTCGACCTCGACCCGGCCTCGATCACCATCTTCGTGCGGCTGCAGACCAAGGGCCACGCGATGTACGAGCTGTCGAAGAAATTCGGCGCAGCACCGGGCCACGCGGTGGAACTGGTGCAGCGGCTCGACCGGATCGGCTTCAAGGTGGGGCTCTGCTTCCATGTCGGCAGCCAGGTCGAGGAGGCGGAATCCTACGAGCTCGCGCTCAAATCCGCCGACTGGGTGCGCAACCGCGCCGGCGTGACGCTGGTCGGGCTCGATGTCGGCGGCGGCTTCCCCGCGGTCTACGGCCACGATCCGAACCGCAAGTCCAAGCCCATGCCGCCGCTCGAGGAGCTGATGGCGGACCTGCGCTCCAACATCACCGAATGGGCCTTCGACGACATGCCGCTGGTGGCCGAGCCCGGCCGCGTGGTGGTGGCGCGGGCGTTCTCGCTGGTCGTCCGGGTGCTGCTCCGCAAAGGCCGCCGTCTCCACATCAATGACGGCATCTGGGCCTCGCTGTCGGACAGCTGGACCGGCAAGATCACGCTGCCGGCGCGCTTCATTCCCGATCCGGCGCGGCGCATCCGCAAGGGCGACGCCGAGAACGTGGTGCCGTTCCGGGTCTGCGGTGCGACCTGCGATTCGGTCGACATATTGTCCAGGCCGTTCTGGCTGCCCGAGACCGTCGATACCGGCGACTGGATCGAGATCGGCCATATCGGCGCCTATTCGCTGTCGCTGAGGACACGGTTCAACGGCTTCTATCCCGACGATTTCGTCGAGGTGACGACGCCCTTCGGCGACGAGGGCGCGCCTGACGGGTTCGCGAGTCTCGAGACGATGGCCAATTGAGGCGATCTCTCCGCCTGGCGTGGCGGAACATCATCGGGAACTAAAGGCCCGCCCCGGGGTTTGATCTCTGCCGGCAGTGCGAAGGGGAACGCCCGTCTCGCGATGCCGGCCCTCAAGATTGAACCCGAGTGGAAGGCGCCCCGTGGAACCCCCGATCTTTTTCGATACCTGGTCAGGCCTCGGCCGCATCCTCGCCACCGGGCTTCTCGCCTATCCGGCGGTGATCCTGATGCTCAGGATCTCCGGCAAGCGCACCCTGAGCAAGTTCAACGCGTTCGACTTCATCGTCACCATCGCGCTCGGATCGATGCTGGCGTCGGTCATCGTCACCGGATCGGTGCCGCTGGCCGAGGGTCTGCTGGCGCTGGCGATGCTGATCGGCCTGCAGTATGGAATCACCTGGCTGTCGGTGCGCTCCGACCGGTTCCAGACGCTGATCAAGAGCAATCCGCGGCTCCTGGTGCATCGCGGGATCTACCAGGACCGGGCGATGCGCGACGAGCGCGTGACCCGGGCCGAGATCGCCGCGGCGCTGCATGCGCAGGGCAAGGCGGAAGTCTCCGACCTGTCGGTGATCCTCGAGACCGACGGGTCCCTGAACGTGTTCGCGCCGGCCTAGGCGCGGACAGACCCAGGCCCGGCCGCGCGCATCTGTCACGCGGTTGCGGGCGCCGATCTGCGGTATTGTACCGCTCAAAGGCGGCCGGTAGGCTACCCGGGAGTACATGCGATGCCCAAACTGATCCGTTTCGTGCTTGTCAACACTGCCTTCGGCGTCCTGATCGGCTGGCTGGTGGCCGCAGGCGTGGTCTATTCCAACATCAACGGCTTCGGCGACCTGATCTGGAGCTCATCGAGCCGTGTCGCGGGCGTGTTCATTCTGATGGTCTCGTTCGGCACCACCTTCGGCTTCGCGGTGCTGGCGACCGCGGTGATGCTGATGCCGGTCGACAAGGACGACTTCGACAAGCTCTGAGCGGCGCGCCGCCCGCGCCCCCGCTTTCCCTCTCCCTTGCGCTTGGGCCGCAAGCCATGGCCGCGTGCTCCACATCCATCCCCCTCCCGCCTATCGAGGCCGGAGCGTCCGATCTGCAATCAGGCGGTTCCGCCCGCCGGCAGGATACTCTAGGCTTGACGGCGAAGGAGTGACGGATGGAAGAGCAGATCTCGGGCGCGGTCGACACGGTGGGCGGCGTCGTCGGACAGGCGGTGGCGCAGGTGGTCGAGCAGGCCGCCCATGGCGGCCATCACGGCGGGGCGCTGGTGGCGATCGCCATCGCGGTGGCGATCGCGGCGCTGATGGGGCTCGGCTTCATGCGGCTGAGACAGCCGCCGCTGGTGGGCTTCATCCTGGCGGGCCTGGCGCTCGGGCCGACCGGCATGGGCGTGATCTCGAATTCCGACAATGTCTCGCTGCTGGCCGAGCTCGGCGTGGTGGTGCTTCTGTTCTTCATCGGCATGGAACTGTCGATCAAGGCCTTCGTGCTGAGCCTCAAGCAGGCGGTGCTGGTGGCGAGCGGGCAGCTCGTCGTCGCCATGGCGCTGGCGGCGGCGCTCGCCTTCGTGCTCGGCGCGAGCCCGTCGGAGACGCTGATCCTGGGCTTCATCATCGCGCTGTCGAGCACGGTGGTGGCGATGAAGATGCTCGACGAGATGGGCGAGCTCCGGCATGCGCCGGGCCGGGTCGCCGTCGGCGTGCTGATCGCCCAGGACATCGCCGTGGTGCCGATGCTGATCATGGTCTCGAGCCTCGGCGGCGACAGCATCGATTACGGCGACGTGGCCTTCAAGGTGGTGGTGGCGGTGATGCTGCTCGCGGGGCTGTTGTGGTGGTTCGGCCGCAATCCCAAGCTCAAGCTGCCTTTCGCGGAAGCGATCGAGGACAATGTCGACCTGCTGGCGATCGGATCGCTGGCGCTGTGCTTCTCGGCCGCCGCGCTGTCGGGTCTCGCCGGCCTGTCGCCGGTCTACGGCGCGTTCCTGGCGGGTATCGTGGTCGGCAATTCGACGCTTCGCAGCCGCGTCATTCCGGTGATCGAGCCGATCCAGAGCATCCTGCTGGTGGTGTTCTTCCTCTCGATCGGGCTTCTGATCGATCTCGACTTCATCCTGGGCAATCTGTGGCTGGTGCTGGCCGCGGCACTCCTGGTGGTGGGGATGAAGACCGCGCTCAACATCTTCCTGCTCCGCATCACCGGATCGGACCCCAAGACCGCGCTGCTCGCCGGCCTGTCGATGGCGCAGATCGGCGAATTCTCCTTCGTGCTCGCCGCCGCCGGCTTCGCCTCGGGCGCGCTCGGCGCCGACATCTACCGCCTGGCGATCGCGGTCACCGCGATCTCGCTCCTGGTCTCGCCGATCTGGTTCAACGCCATGGAGCGCGTCGAGGAGCTCGCCAACGAGGGGCTCGATTCCTACAAGCAGGCGCTGAGCCAGGCCTATGAGGACGAGCTGGACGGGGTGGAGAACGTGATGTGGGCGGTGCGGGCGCGCTACCGGGCGCTCCGCTTCGCGCTCTACCAGCGCCGCGCCCGTCGCTCGGCCGCCAAGGCCGGGGCGGCCGCCGGCTCCTTTCCCCATCCCGGCGAGGAGGAGGGCGGGGGGCCGGCCGCGGGGGTCCGGGAGAAGCCCGGCCCGGACGCGCCGGACACCACCGACACCGACGCGTCCTCCGCTCCGGACAGGCGCTGACCGGTCACAGCCGGTTGAGCAGGTCCTGGTCCGGCCAGCCGTCGGCGGGGAGCCCGAGGCGGAGCTGCTCGGCGCGCACCGCGGCCCTAGTGCCGCCGCCCAGGATGCCGTCGATGTCGCCGACATCGTGGCCGAGCGCGACCAGCTTCTGCTGCAACTGCTTCATCGCCACGTCGCCGAGACCGTCGCCGGGATTGCCCGCATCATAGGGCTTGGCGCCGGCCAGCCGCGTGGCGAAATAGGCGGCGGAGACGGTGTAGATGAAACTCTGGTTCCATTCGAGATAGATCGAAAAATTCGGAAAGGCCAGGAAGGCCGGGCCGTTTCGGCCCTGCGGGAACAGAAGGTCGGCGGGCAGGTTCTGCGTGGTCGGCGCGCCATTGGGGAAGCTCACGCCCAGGGCGGTCCAGTCACTGAGCGTCATGCCCTGGCCCAGGCCGGACTTTTCAAAGGGAAAATTTCCTTCGGGAAGGGAGACTTCCGCGAGCCACGGTTCACCCGCGCGCCAACCAAGGCCGTTGATGTGCTTGGCGGCGGTCAGGATCGCGTCGGGCGAGGAGGTCTTCAGATTGACATGGCCGTCGCCGTCGCCGTCGACGCCATGGTCGATGATGTCGCGCGGCAGCATCTGCACCTGGCCGACTTCGCCGGCCCAGGCGCCGGTGGTGCCGGTGGGATCGAGATCGCCGTGGCCGACCATCTCGATCGCGGCGAGCAGCTGCGGCCGGAACAGTTCCGGCCGGCGGCAGTCATGGGCGAGCGTCGCCAGCGCATTCAT
The DNA here is from genome assembly GCF_000759435.1 of Hoeflea sp. BAL378. Classification (GTDB taxonomy): domain Bacteria; phylum Pseudomonadota; class Alphaproteobacteria; order Rhizobiales; family Rhizobiaceae; genus Hoeflea. Next base: position 18,749 of record NZ_JRJG01000021.1, on the reverse strand, counting down.
GGTGTTGAAATCGCCCTGCACCGCGCCGAAATCGGTCTCCAGTCCCCAGAAGGCGGTGATGACGGCGGCGGGCACGCCGTATTCGGCCTCGGCGCGGGCGAAGACCTCGCCGAACTGCTTCATTTTCTGGGCGCCGACCTGCATGCGGTTGGCGCTGACCGAGCGGCGCGAGAATTCGAGGAAGGTCTGCCGGAACACGCCCTGGGCCCGGTCGCGCGACAGCACTTTGTTGTCGACCGAGACGGTGCGCAACGCTGCCTGCGCCACATCCGGGCTCACGCCGCTGGCGATCGCCTCGGCTTTGACGCCCTCGAGAAATTGCGCGAAATTGCCGCCGCAGGCGGGCGCCTGGGCCAGCGCCGGGGAGGCGGCAAGGCTTGCGAGGACAAGGGCTAGGGGAAATTTCGATGTCATGGTGGCGTCAACTCCTCTTGGTGCGGGGAACCCACCGCATATTTGTGGCGATGATGAGGTGATTTCCGCGATACCACAAGGCGTTCTGCCCCTTGCGGTCTTCCGCCCGCGCTGCGAGGCCGATCGTGGTAGATCTAGGGGACGACCGCGCTCACCCGCCGGGCACGTTCATCGGCGATGCGGCAGCGATTGCGTCCCACACCCTACCGCCCGTATTTCTGCAGCCATTCCTTCCATTGCTTCCTGTTGCCGGCGAAGGCGTTGATGTCGGTGTCGCCCTTGATGCCGGGCATCATGCCGGTGCCGGTATATTGCCAGAAGGTCCAGGGGTGCTCGGGATAGATGTCCTGCGGGTGGGCGGCGACCGAGCGGAGCCAGAACTGATAGCCCTTGAAGTGGCCGTCGAGGTTCTCGCGGTGGAAATCGACCGGCGTGTAGATGATCGGGCGCTTGCCGTAGTGCTTGCCGACGATGTCCATCCAGAGCTTCATTTCCGCGCGCACGGTCTCGGGGTCGGGGCGCGAGGTGCAGGTGCGCGAGGCATGGTTCCACTCGACATCGAGCACCGGGGGCATCTGCACCGCGGAGCGCGCCACATTGGCGATGAACCATTCCGCCTGTTCGCGCGCCGGACGGCAGAAATAATAGAAGTGATAGGGCGCGTGCGGGATGCCCGCGGCGCGGGCGCCGCGCCAGTAGCTGTCGAACCGGCTGTCGCTGTGGTCGCCGCCTTCGGTGGCCTTGATGAAGACGAAGGAGACGCCGGCCTTGCGGACCTCGCTCCAGTCGATCTCGCCCTGCCATTTGGAAATGTCGATGCCGTGGACCGGATAGCGGTCGGGGTGGTGCTTGCCGAATTCCACAGGCTTGCGGTCGCCGTAGCGCCCGGGGCCGGGCGCCTCGAGCTTGACCACCTCCGGCTTGTTCGCCGCGGGCGAATTCTTGGGGCTGCCGATCGGCTGGAGATCGGCTTCGAGGCTGGTGGAGCTGCAGCCGGCCAGGCCGAGGGTCGCGGCAGCGACCAATGCGGCCAGCGTCCGTCTTGCGCCGAACCTCGGCTTGGCGCGCACGGGCGCGTCGCATCCGAGGAAGGTCGCTGGGGCTGCGGGACCTGAGGGGCGGTGGGGCATGGTCTCTGCTTTTTCAAATCAGTGTGTGTGATCAGGGATTTACACGAGATCGTGGGCAGCGTGAATCCGGCGCGGGTGTCTGGATCGGAGATGGTTTCCCGGTTGTATATCGGCAAAAGCTTAAATTTTGAAAAACATAATAAATCATATGTTTACCATGAAAAATTGCGGGTGACATTTTGTTAAAACCTGTCGGCGCATGATGGCTACGGAACAGGAGTATTTAGCATGATGCTGAATTCTTATCTGCCAAACGGACTCAGGCGATATGCAATCGCTGGTTTGGCACTCGCGACTATCGCACCTCTGGCTGTCTACGCCGGAGACATTCTTGCTGGCACGGCCGGCGGATTGGAAATGGCCGGTCTCGGCCTGGGCGCCATCGCGGCGCCGATCGCCTTCTTCGGCCTCCTCGCCGGGCACGCGCGCCGCCACCACCGGCTGGCCCGGCTGTTCAAGAGCGAGAAGGACAAGACCAAGCAGCTCAGGAAGGCCGCCTATCACGACGCGCTCACCGGTTTGCGCAACCGCCGCGCCCTGAGCGAGGACGTGGAGCGCTTGCAGGCCGGCCGAAGCGGCGGCGCACTGCCGCTCACGCTGTTCCTGTTCGATCTCGACCGGTTCAAATTCATCAACGACACCATGGGCCATGCCGCAGGCGACGCGGTGCTCAGGGCGCTGGCCGAGCGCCTCAAGCAGCAGTGCGGCCCGGACCGCCAGGTCTACCGGCTCGGCGGCGACGAGTTCGTCGTGGTCTGGAAGGGAGCGTGTTCCCGGGACGAGAGGGTGGAATTCTGCGACGAGCTCATCTCCCAGGTGTTTCGCCCGGTGAGCCATGGCGGCGGCGCGATCGACACGTCGGGCAGCATCGGCATCGCGGTGTCGGAGGACGATGGCGTTCCCCTGTCGGACCTGCTCAAGCGCGCCGACCTGGCGCTTTACCACGCCAAGTCGACGCCCGGCGCCAGCCACTGCTTCTTTTCCGAGGACATGGACACGCACTACCGGCTGCGCCGCCAGCTCGAAGCGACCATGCGCGACGGCATCACCAGCGGCGCCTTCGCGGTGGATTACCTGCCGGTGGTCAGGGCCGCGACGCTGATGCCGTCCGGCTTCAAGGCAAGGCTGCGCTGGAACCATCCCGATCACGGCAATGTCGCCCATGACGTGTTCATGCCGATGGCCGAAGGCAGCGGCCTGATCGTGCTCCTGGGCAAATGGATGCTGCGGCGGGCGCTCGCCGACGCGTCGAGCTGGGATGAAAACGCCGAGATCACGCTGCCGGTGTCGGCGCTCCAGTTCCAGGATCCGTGTTTTTCGACCCTGGTGCTGATGGCGCTCGACACGGCGCGGATCGCGCCCCACCGGCTCGTGCTCGACATAAGGCCCAATACCGCCATCGGCGAGTGCCCCGTGGCGCTGGCCAATCTCGAGGCCCTGCGGGCAGGGGGCGTCCAGATCGCGGTCAGCGAACTCGCCGCCAGCGTCGCCGGCCTGTCGATGGCGCGGCCCTATCCGGTGGACCGGGTGCGGCTCGATCTCGGCCGGATCAAGGCCCTTGCCGGCGAAAAGCGGGCAGCGCAGATGCTCAACCTGTTCCTGCAACTCGCGGCCACGGTGGGAACGCCGGTGACGCTCACCGGCGTCGACAGCGAAGACGATCTCAAGATGGCCTGCGCGGCCGAGCCGGCGGAAGTGCAGGGGTGCTTCACCGGCGCGCCGCTCTGCCCCGAACAGGCGCAGCAGTTCTTCACCTCGATGGACGGCCAGGCGCGGCTCAGTCCCGACAACCACAACAGCCCGGTCGACACCGGTTTTCGCGAGGCCTGCTGAGGCGAGGATCGCCGCGATCCTGATCGTGCAGAATGGGTCCGCTTCAGGACCGCCGGGGACGCGCCGATGCCGCCTTAGGCAACCGGCGCGCCGCCGCGGCCTCATCGTGCTTTACATCCTCCGGCTCGATTGTAAGTTTCGCAGCCCCACGCTCACTCGGAAAGACGACCCATGGAACGCGACCCTCACGCCTCGGCCCATCCCTGCATCTTCTGCCGGATCGGCCGCGGAGAGATTGCGGCGCATGTCATCCATGAGGAGGACGAGATCCTCGCCTTCCTCGACATCGGGCCGATCCGGCCCGGCCACGTTCAGATCATCGCCCGCGCCCACTATCCCTGGTTCGAGGACCTGCCGGAGCCGCTGGCGGCTAGGATCATGGCGCTTGGCCAGAGGATCGCCCGCGTGCAGAAACAGATCTACGGCGTGCCGCGCGTCGCCTTCATGTTCACCGGCGGAGACGTGGCGCATGCGCACGCCCATCTCGTGCCGATGGTCGAGGGCGACGACGTGACCTCGCGGCGCTACATCGTCGAGGAGACGGTGACGTACCGCCCCATCCCGACGCCGCCGCCTGCGGACATGGCGGACACCGCCGCCCAATTGCGGGCGGCGCTGGCGAACGTCTCCTGAAGCGTCAGGCCCTGCCGGCGCCGCCCGCGGTCGGCGTGGTCAGGATCACCGCGTCGCCTGCCTCCAGGATCGTCTGGTCGCAGGCTTTCAGCGTTTCGATGGTTCCGTCGCGGCGCCGGACCTGGGTCATGCCGACCTGGCCCTCGCCGCCGCCATCGATGCCGAGCGGCGGGCGGTTGCGGTGCGAGGACAGGATGGCGAGATCCATGCGCTCGAGGAAGCGGATGGTGCGCCTGGTGCCGTCGCCGGCCTTGAACCGGCCCTTGCCGCCCGAGCCTTCGCGGATATGGAAATCCTCGAGCTGGACGGGAAAGCGCATTTCCAGGATTTCCGGGTCGGTGAGGCGCGAATTGGTCATGTGGGTGTGCACGCCCGAGGTGCCGTTGAAGCCGCGGCCCGAATTCTCGTAGCCCGCCGGCGAGCCCGAGCAGATGGTCTCGTAGTACTGGTACCTGGCGTTGCCGAAGGTGAGATTGTTCATCGTGCCCTGGCTGTTGGCGAGCGCGCCCAGCGCGCCGAAGATGGCGTTGGTCACATGCTGCGAGGTCTCGACATTGCCGGCCACGACCGCGCGCGGATAGGCGGGCTTGAGCATCGAGCCTTCGGGGATGATGATCCTGATCGGCCTCAGGCAGCCGGCGTTCATCGGGATCGGCTTTTCCACCATCACCCGGAAGCAGTAGAGCACGGCGGCGCGGGCCACCGGCTCGGGCGCGTTGAAATTGTTGGCGATGGCGTCCGAAGTGCCGGTGAAATCGACGGTGGCCTCGCGGCGCTCGCGGTCGACCGAGATCTTCACCTTGATCACCTGGCCGGTGTCGGTCGGGTATTCGTAGGCGCAATCGGACAGGGTGGAGATCACCCGGGCGACGCTTTCGGCAGCGTTGTCCTGGACATGGCCCATATAGGCCTCGACCACCTCGAGCCCGAAATCGGCCACCATCTTGCGCAGATCCGCCACGCCCTTCTCATTGGCGGCGATCTGCGCCTTCAGGTCGGCCACGTTCTGGACGACGTTGCGGACCGGGTAGGGATGGTCGGTCAAAAGCTCGAACAGCTCGGTCTCGCGGAAGCGGCCGCGCTCGACGATGCGGAAATTGTCGATCAGCACGCCTTCCTCGTCGACGGTCGTCGCAAGCGGCGTCATCGAGCCCGGCGCGGTGCCGCCTACATCGGCGTGGTGGCCGCGCGAGGCCGACCAGAACAGGATCTCCGACCCGTCGTCGGAGAAGACCGGGGTGACCACGGTGATGTCGGGCAGGTGCGTGCCGCCATTGTAGGGCGCGTTGAGCGCAAAGACGTCGCCGGGGTGGATGTCGCCTTCGTTCAAGCGGATGATGGTTTCGACCGAGCGGTCCATCGAGCCCAGATGCACCGGCATGTGCGGCGCGTTGGCGACCAGCGCCCCGGTGCGGTCGAAGACGGCGCAGGAGAAGTCGAGCCGCTCCTTGATGTTGACCGAGTAGGCGGTGTTCTGCAGCGTCACCCCCATCTGCTCGGCGATCGACATGAACAGGTTGTTGAACACCTCGAGCATGATCGGGTCCGCCTGGTCGGCGCCGATGGCGAGCGCCCGGTCGAGCTTCTCATAGCGCGTCAGCACGACATGGTCGCGGGCGTTGATGCGGGCTTCCCAGCCCGGCTCGATGACGATGGTCTGGTTGGGCTCGATCACCAGCGCGGGGCCGGCGATCCGGTTGCCGGGCTTGAGGCTCTCGCGGCGGATGATCCGCGCCTCGCGCCAGGCGCCGCCCGAATAGATCTTCCGGGTCTCGCCGCCCTCGGCCTCGCCCTCGACGAGCGCTTGTTCGGGCTCGATGCGGTGGTCCTGACGGTCGTCGAGGCCTTCCACCGAGATCGCCTCGATGATGATGGTCTTGTTGTCATAGATGAAGCCGAACTGGGCCTTGTGGGCGGTCTCGAATTCGGCGCGGGCGGCCGCGAAATCATGGTCGGAGAAGGCGACGGGGATCGTGGTGTCGGTGCCGTCGTAGCGCAACTGCAGAAGCGGCCGCCAGCTTATCGCGCTGTCGGGCACGCCCTGGGCCGCGAGCTCCTCGAACACGCCCTTGCAGAGCTGGTCGATGAGCATCTTCACCTCGGTGCGGCTGTCTTCGGCCAAGGGCTTGATCAGCGCCTGCTGGCGGCTGGCAAAGACGCTGGCGAGGCCAATGCCATAGGCCGAGAGCAGGCCGGAGAAGGGGTGGATCAGGATCGATTCCATGCCCAGCGCATCGGCCACCAGGCAGGCGTGCTGGCCGCCGGCGCCGCCGAAGCAGTTCAAGAGATAGCGGGTGACGTCGTAGCCGCGCTGCACCGAGATCTTCTTGATGGCGTTGGCCATGTTTTCGACCGCGATGGTGACGAAGCCCTCGGCGATCTCCTCGGCGGTCTTGCCGGGCTGGTCGCGCGCCAGATCCTCGAAGGCCTTCGCCACCGTCTCGCGGTCGAGCGGCTGGTCCTGGCCGGGGCCGAAGATGGCCGGGAAGAAGTCGGGCTGCAGCTTGCCCAACATCACATTGGCGTCGGTCACCGTCAGCGGTCCGCCGCGGCGATAGCAGGCGGGGCCGGGATTGGCGCCGGCCGAATCCGGGCCAGCGCGGAAGCGGCCTTCATTGGCATGCAGGATCGAGCCGCCGCCGGCGGCGACCGTGTGGATGCGCATCATCGGCGCGCGGATGCGGACGCCGGCGACCTCGGTGTCGAAGGCGCGCTCGTAGTCGCCGTCATAATGGGCGACATCGGTGGAGGTGCCGCCCATGTCGAAGCCGATGACCTTGGTGAAGCCGGCGAGCGCCGCGGTCTCGACCATGCCGACCACGCCGCCGGCGGGGCCGGAGAGGATGGCGTCCTTGCCGCGGAACATGTCGGCGGCGGTGAGCCCGCCCGAGGACATCATGAACTGCAGCGTCGGGCCGGGCTCGCCCGACGGCGTGGCGCCGAGCACGCTTGCCACCCGATCGACATAGCGCTTGAGGATCGGCGAGAGATAGGCGTCGACCACCGTGGTGTCGCCGCGGCCGACCAGCTTGGCCAGCGGCGAGACCTGGTGGCTCACCGAGATCTGGGCGAAGCCCGCGCGCTCGCAGGCGCCCTCGACGATGATCTCGTGTATCGGGTTCTGCCAGGCATGCATCAGCACGACGGCGACGGAATCGATGCCGTCGGCGCGGGCCTTGGCGAGTTCCGGCTCGAGTGCCGCGAGATCGGGGCCGCGCACGGCCTTGCCGTCGGCCATGACGCGCTCATCCACCTCGATGACGCGCTCGTAGAGCTGCTCGGTCAGGATGATTTCCTTGGCGAAGATGTCGGGGCGCGCCTGGTAGGCGATGCGGAGCGCGTCGCGGAAGCCCTTGGTGATGACCAGGGCGGTGCGGTCGCCCTTGCGCTCGAGCAGCGCGTTGGTGGCGACCGTGGTGCCCATCTTGACGTGGCCGATGCGGCTCGCCGGAATGGCGTCGTTGGCCGACAGGCCGAGCAGGTCGCGGATGCCCTGGATGGCGGCGTCGGGATAGGCCTCGGGGTTTTCCGAAAGCAGCTTGCGCTGGTGAAGCGCGCCGTCGGGCGCGCGGCCGACCACATCGGTGAAAGTGCCGCCGCGGTCGATCCAGAAATCCCATACGCCCGTCATGATGATGTCTCCTGCTGGTTCGCACCGCCCCGGATCTTGCCATGGACAGCGGCTCTCGTCCGCGTATAATGCGCATTGTCAGCATAACGTCAATATTTTGTCGATAAAATGTGAGTGAAAAAGATGGCAAGGCAGGATTCCCCTTCACCGAAAGGCATCGGCCCGATCGTTTCCGCCTCGCACCTGGCCGATGGCGGCCTGCCGGCGCTGTCGGAAATGGAGTTCGCGCTGGTGATCCTGAGCAACGCCTTCCAGCGCTGGATCACGCGCTGCACGGCGGCGGCCGGCGGCGAGGGCCTGTCGTCGATCGAGGTGCAGATCCTGCATGCGGTCAATCACCGCGAGCGCGACAAGAGCCAGTCGGAACTGTGCATGATGTTCAACATCGAGGACACCCATGTGGTGGCCTATGCGCTCAAGAAGCTCGAGGCGATGGGGCTGGTGGCGCCGGGACGGCGCGGCAAGGAGAAGACCGCGCGGATCACCAGGGAGGGCGCCGATCTCTGCCTGCGCTACCGGGCCCTGCGCGAGAAGCTGCTGATCGAGTCGGTCGCCTCGCTGGGTCTCGACGAGGCGCGGATCAGCGAGATCGCCGGCCTGATGCGGGTGATGTCGGGCCAGTACGACCAGGCCTCCCGGGCGGCGGCGAGCTATTGACCGCGCGTTCTGCCGGCTGAGAGGCAAAGCAGGGGGCAGGTTGCTTCGGGCATGGCGTGCGCCTTCGCGCACACAGCCGAACGGAAACTTTCACCGAATGTCCATGACCGCCGGTGACGCCGTATCGCTGACACCTGTTGTCACCCCGTGATGATAGATCCGGTGTCCCAATCGGACAGGAGAACGTGATGTATGTGATACTTGGCGGAACCGGGCGGGTCGGATCGGCGGTCGCCCGCGCCCTTCTGGACCACGGAGAGGCGGTGACGGTGGTCACGCGCGATGACCGCCACGGCGAGCCCTTGCGCAAGGCAGGCGCGGCGATCGCGGTTGCCGATATTCGCGACGCCGACGGCCTGCGCGGCATCTTCCGGTCCGGCAGGCGCGCCTTCCTGCTCAACCCGCCGGCGGACCCGACGGGCGACACCGACGCGGAGGAGCGCGGCAACGTGGCCGCCATCCTGTCAGCGCTTGAGGGATCCGGCCTTGAGAAGGTCGTCGCGCAATCGACCTACGGCGCCTTCGCCGGGTCGCGCTGCGGCGATCTCACCGTCCTGCACGCCTTCGAGCAAGCCCTCCTGCGACAGGCCATCCCCGCGGCGATCAACCGGGGCGGCTATTACATGAGCAACTGGGCCGGAATGACGGAGATGATCCGGGAGAGCGGCGTGCTGCCAAGCTTCTTTCCCGCCGACCTCGCCATTGCCATGGTCGCGCCGGCCGACCTGGGAGAGGCGGGTGCGCTGCGTCTGATGTCGGGACCAGGGGACGTGGGCATCCGGCACATCGAAGGACCGGATCGCTACACGGCGAACGATGTCGCCGCCGCCTTCGCCCGCGCGATGGACCGGGACGTCACGGTGGAGGAGGTCGCCCGCGAGGCCCTGGAGAGCAGTTTCCGGGAGATGGGGTTCTCGGACCAGGCGGCGGCGTCCTATGCCTGCATGACCCGCCGGGTGATCGACGGCAAGACGGACACGGCGGAGGATCCGATCCGCGGAAGCGTGTCGCTGGAGAGCTACATCGCTTCCCTTGCGGCATAAGGCCAGGTGCCGCGGCGCGGACCGGCCCCGAAGGGCCTCAGCCCACCTTGGCCTTGCGGCCGCACCAGACGACGACGCCCACGGCGATGGCGAAGCCCAGCATCACCGGGGTGATTGTCTCGCCGAGCAGCAGGGCCGAGACGCCGAGGGTGACGAAGCTCTGCAGGAGCTGCACCTGGCCGACGCGGGCGATGCCGCCGATGGCCAGGCCCCAGTTCCAGAAGATGAAGCCCGCGAACATCGAGCCGAGCGAAAGATAGGCGAGCGCCGTGAACGCCGCCGCGCCGGGGTCGCTTACGCCGCTCTCCCAGCTATAGGCGGTGCCGGCGAGCGACAGCGGCGCGGTGATGACCAGCGCCCAGCTTATCACTTCCCAGCCGGGCCGGGTGCGGGCGAGCTTGCCGGAGATGACATAGCCGCAGGACGCCGACAGCGCCGCGCAGGCAAGCCACAGATCGCCGATGCCCGGTTCGATGTCGGCGCCCGACAGCGAGAAGATCATCACCAGCGCCGCCCCGGCGACGCTCCAGGCCCAGAAGGCGAGGCCGGGACGCTCGCCGCCAAACAACGCCGCGAAGGTGGCGGTCATCAGTGGCAGCACGCCGAGCACGACGCCGCCATGGGAGGCGGGCACGGTCTGCATGGCGACGCTGGAAAAGCCCGGAAAGCCGTAGATCAGCAGCACGCCGGCGGTGAACAGCGACGCCGCGTGCTGGCGCGGAAACCGCTTTCGCATGATGAGGAGCGTGGCGCCCGCCACCAGGGCCGCGATCGCGGCGCGGCCGAAGGTGATGAAGGCGGGCGAGAAGCCCTCGAGCGCGATGTGGGTCGCGGGCAGGGTGGCGCCGAAGATGACCACGCCGACGAAGCCGATCGCCAGGCCCGCGAGCGGATGGGCGGGGCGGACGGGGCGGCCAGTAGGATGAATCGTCGCAGTCGGGTCTTGTGCTTTGGACATGTGACCGCCATAGCGGCCGGACACGGCCGCGGTCCAGTGAATTCCGGCGATGGCGGCGATCGCTCAGCGTGATGGATCGTTCACCTGATTGTGCGCCGCGCCATACTCGATTTCTGCAGCCGGATCGGGTAAACACAGGATATGTCCCTGTTCAGCCGCCTGTTCGATTACATCGGTGAGACTGCCCAGACCGCCTTTTCGGGGGTCGTGGAAGCCGTGCTCACGGTGTTCGCGGGCGATCCCGAGACCCGGCGCAGGGTGGCGTTTTCGGTGGCGGTGATCGCGCTGTCGGCGAAAATGGCCAAGGCCGACGGCATCGTCGCGCCCGAAGAGGTGCGCGCCTTCCAGGAAATCTTCACGGTTCCCGCGGACGAGGCGAAGAATGTCGCCCGGCTCTACAATCTCGCCAAGCAGGACGTGGCGGGCTACGACATCTATGCCCAGCGGGTGGCGGACATGTGCGGCTCCGGCCACGCCAATTGCGCCATGCTCGAGGACGTGCTCGACGGGCTGTTCCACATCGCCAAGGCCGACGGCATCGTGCATGAGAAGGAGCTCGATTTCATCGCCCATGTAGCCGAAATCTTCCGGATCGACGAGCCGAATTTCCAACGTATCCTGGCGCGGCACGTCCATCCCGACGGCATCGATCCCTATGCGGTGCTGGGCCTGCCCGACACCACGCCCTTCGACGAGGTGAAGAAGCGCTACCGCGCGCTGGCCGCCGACAGCCATCCCGACAGGCTGCGCGCCCGCGGCGTGCCCGAGGAATTCCTCACCATCGCCAATGACCGGATGGCGGCGCTCAACGATGCCTATGCCGTGATCGAGAAAGCCCGCGTCGCGGCATGACCGGGTTCACGCCTGATTTCGCGTCCGCCGCCGTGCGCCCTTCGCCCAATCACGGCGAGCGCAGGGATGGCCGCAAGCCCGACATGCTGATCCTGCACTACACCGGCATGCCAAGCGCCGAGGCCGCGCTCGAATGGCTGTGCGCGGAGGAAAGCCAGGTCTCGTCGCATTATTTCGTCGACGAGGAGGGCCGGATCCTCCAGTTGGTTCCGGAGAACCGGCGCGCCTGGCATGCGGGCCAGAGCCACTGGAAGGGCGAGACCGATCTCAATTCGGCCTCGATCGGCATCGAGATCGCCAATCCCGGCCATGCCGCGGAATCGCCGCCGTTTCCCGATGCGCAGATCGAGGCGGTGATCCGGCTCTGCCGCGACATCATCGACCGTCACGCCATCCCCGCCGAACGGGTGCTGGCGCATTCCGACATCGCGCCGATGCGCAAGCAGGACCCCGGCGAGATCTTTCCCTGGGATCGTCTCCATGCCGCCGGCATCGGCCACTGGGTCGAGCCGCTGCCCGTCGGCGGCGGGCGGTTCTTCCAGGAAGGTGACGCCGGCCAGCCGGTCGAGGCGCTGCAGACCATGCTGGCGCTCTATGGATATGGCGTGCGCGCCGACGGGGCCTATGACGCGGAGACGGCGGCGGCGATCCGCGCCTTCCAGCGCCATTTCCGCCCCGCGCGGGTGGATGGAGTGGCCGACGCCTCGACCATCGGCACGCTGCACAGGCTGCTCACGGACCTGACCGCGGTCGCCTGAGTCGCGTGCCGCGGCTGCTGGCCGAAATCCGCAGTAAAGGCAAGCGCAATCTGCCCGAATGTTACAGGCTGACACGCAAGTTTATTGCGATGCGTCATTTTTTTGTTGCCGGGTCACAAAAGCGCCGGGCTGTGCCCTGATTGAGACCGCTCCAACGCACGGACCAGACGAGGGCGGACGGCTTCTCCGGGTCCATGCGGAAATGCAACGCGCCAGGGGACGCCCGGTTCCATCGATGACCGGGTCGCAAGGCGCAACCGGAGTAAAATACAATTATGCGTCCAATTTTCACGGCTGCCGCGGCGGCCTTGCTTTCACTTGCGCTTTCGGGCTGCGAAACCACCGGAACCTCGAACGAAACCACCGGCTCCATCTCCAGCGGCGACATCAAGTCCTCCAGCCTGAGCCTCGGTTACACCACACGTCCCTACGGCAAACTGATCTCGAGCTACGCCAAGACGCACGGCGTACCTGAATCGCTCGCCCATGCGGTGATTTCGGTGGAGAGCAACTACCGCGCCAATGCGCGCGGCGCGGCCGGCGAAATCGGGCTCATGCAGATCAAGCCGACGACGGCGCGGATGATGGGCTACCGCGGATCGGCCAAGGGCCTCTACGATCCCGACACCAACATCAAATACGGCATGAAATATCTTGCCATGGCGCACAAGCTCGGCGGCGGGTCGACCTGCGGCACGATCCTGAAATACAATGCCGGCCACGCGGCCAAGCGCATGAACCCGGTCTCCAAGCGCTACTGCGGCAAGGTCTCCGCATTGATGAAGTAAGGTCTTGCACCCCAGGCCTCGCCCGCAGCATCGGGTGGGGGCCGGGGTCAGTTGACCAGGCGGGCGCCGGCGCCCGCGCCACCGCTGCCCCCCGGTCGGGGACCGTCATAGGGCGAAAGCTTCCAGTTGGCCGAATTCATGATGATCGTGTTGACCACCAGCGAGATCCTGCTCGCCTGGTTGGTGGTCGAGTTGTAGGTGGCGTTGCGGTTGGGCAGGTGGATGATGCCGGTCAGGCTTTCGCCCAGCGAGCCGTTGAAGACATATTGCTGCTTGTTGGCGTTGTTGGCGGCGTCGGATGTCTTTTCGAACATCAGCACCCCGGCGTAGGGCCCCGTCGTCGGCGCCGAGGCGGTGAAGGTGAGGCCGCCATTGGCGCGGATCTCGCTGCCCACGTCCGGATAATAGAAGGTCACGCCCTCGGCCAAGACGGTCGAGCCGGAATTCAGGATCATCCGGCCCTTGATGATGTGCAGCCCCGGCTTGAAGGTCACCGTCGGGCTGCCGTTGAAGGTGGTGTCGCAGTGCACCCCGGGATTGAGCGTGAAGCTCGCGCCGCTGAGCGCGCCCTGGGTGGCGCAGGTCGACGGCACCGCCGGCTCGGCGATCTTGCCGGCATAGGGGTCGTCCGCCACGCTGCAGCCGACCTTGAGGTTGCTCAACGTGCCGCCGTTCTGGATGTAATTGGCGCCCTTGACGCAGAATTTGGCGGTGTCGATCACGGCCCCTGCATTCATGATGAAGGCGGGTGCTGCGGTGGAATGGACGTTGACCTCGCACTCTTTGGCGTCGAGCCTGGCGCCGGAATTGATCAGCACAGCCTGGCTCACATTGCCGAGCGCGTAGATGCAGCCGGCGCCGGCGCTGTCGCTGCCTCCGGCCTTGATGGCCGTCGCCGAGACGCTGATCGGGATGGTGTCGAGATGGATGATCTTGAGGAACGCGGTCGGATGCGGCATGCGCAGCGTCCCGGTCAGGCTGCCGTCGCCATTCGACACCAGCACCAGCGACATGCCGGCTTCCTGCATTTCCAGCGCGGAGAGGTCGGAATCCGAGATTTCGCGAATATGCGAGGTCGCCGTTTCGAGCTGCCTGTCGGCGTCGGTCTCGTGCACGGCGGCCAGGATGGCGGCGTCGAGCTCATCCTGGAAGCGGACCTTCTGGCCCATGGCGTGGACGATGTCGACGACGCCGCCGGCCACCACCAGCAGCAGCGGAATCAGAAGCGCGATGATGATGCTGAAATTGCCGGCGCGGTCCCTGCCGAACCTGGCGGCAGTCCGGAAACTTTCCGAAGACAAGGTCTGAAACAACATGATCTCTCGGCCCTAAAGTCGCTGTAGGGCCGGTTGTACCGCAAACAACGAAATATTCCGTGAATCCGCCCGGCAAGGAGCCATTCCGGCCGGCGCGATCCTGAGGGCGCCCGGCCCTGGCGGGGAATGGAGCGGATTCGCCGATGCCGTGTCCTCGATCAGAAGCCCCGGGCGGCGGCGTTGTCCGCGCCGCCGCACCGGTGTCGCCGACCGGTTCATCCACGGCTTTCGAACAGGCCCCATCTGTTTCCCGCCACTGCCCTGCGACGGGCGAGGACGGCCATGGTGAGGATCAGCACCAGGACTTCCGCCAGCATTCCCGCGTACCAGATGCCCGGCTCGCCGAACCACCAGGGCAGCGCGAAGGTGAGCGGCAGGGCGAAGAGATAGGTCCGCGCAAGCCCCAGCACAGCCGCCCGGGGAGCGTCCCCGATCGACTGGAAATAGGTGCCGATCATCATCAGCGGACCGAAGATCGCCATGGTCGCGACCGTGTAGGGCAGGATCCGTGCGATCTCGGCGGAGATCCGCGCGTCATCCACGAAGATGAAGCCGATGCCAGACCGGGCGAGCAGGAAGACCAGTTCCACTGCGGCGCAGTAGGCGAAGGCGACGATGACCGCGAGGACGATGGCGCGGTCGGTTCTCGCCGCCAGCCTCGCGCCGTAATTGTTGGCGGCGATGGTTTGAAAGGCCATGCTCAGACCGAGAAGCGGCAGGAAGGAGAATGTCATCAGGCGGGTGATGATGCCGAAGGCCGCCGCTGTCGCCGCGTAGCTGTCCGCAGCCCAGAGCTGCAGGCAGAAGAGCGTCACTCCCGCCGACAGCGAGAGGCCGACATAGCCGAGGCTGGATGGGGCGCCCAGAGCAAGCAGGTCCTTCCAGAGGTTCGTGCCCGCCCAGAGCGGCCCCCGTTGCGTGCGGCTGGTCCGGCCGGCGGATCGCCGGTAGCAAACGACCGCGGCCATGGCGCAGGATTGCGCCAAGACCGTGCCCCAGGCGGAGCCGGCCACGCCCGCCCCGAACCTGACGATGAAGAGATAGTCGAACCCGATGTTGAGCAAGGCCGACATCAGCGTGATCGCCGCCATCGCGCCCAACCGTCCTTCGCTGCGCAATGCGGCAATGTTGATGGCCAGCAGGAAGACCAGCGGCGAGCACAGGACGAGGATGGAGATATAGGTGTAGCCGAGGCTTGCCAGGCCCACGTCTCCGTCGGCCGCCATCAGGCTGAGCCTGTGCCCGAAGGCCAGGAACAGGGCAATCAGGCCGGCGCAGACCACCAGCGCCAGTTGGGCGGCCTGGGCGAGGGCGGTGCGCGCGCGATGGTGATCGCCGCCGCCGAGCAAACGGGCGAACACGCTGGCGAACCCGTTCGACACCAGGGTCGAAAGCGCCACCAGCAGCATGTAGAGCGGAAACATCAGGGTGACCGCCGTCAGCGCTTCAGCGCCGACATAGGCTCCCAGGAAATAGGCATCCACCACGGTGAAAAGCCCGTTGACGCCCATCACGACGATGATCGGAGCGGCGGTCCTGGCGAACAGGCGGGGCAGGGACCCGCTCAGATAGACATTGGCTTGGGGTGTCGACAATCCTGTCATCACAAACCTCTTTCAGTGGTCGGATGCGGATAGGGACGGGCGCTCGCATTGCCATCGGACCGCATTCAACTGAAATCGGTGGATGAAAGAGTGTGGGAAGGACTTCACCATGGACAAGCCAGCGAGCGGCGGGGGCCTTCACCCCGCCGGCTGGATATTGGACGCGACCTTGTTTGTCAAACGCAATTCAACCGGGGCCGGAGCCGCCGGTCCGGGAGGCCGCGCGTGCCGTCATCCGCCCCTCAGCCCGCGCTACGGGCCAGGCCTGGCGCCATTTCGAGCACATCCGAAAGCTCGCCCGGCTTGCCCAGCAAATAGCCCTGGCCATAGGGCACGCCGAGCAGGCGCAGGGTCTCGAGTTCGGCCTTGGTCTCGATGCCTTCGGCGATGATGACGCAGTGGGTCTCGTGCGAGAAGAACAGCAGCGCCGAGGTGAGGGCGCGCCGCGCCGCGTCGGAATCGATGTCGCGGGTCAGCGACATGTCGAGCTTGATCGCGTCGGGGGCCAGCGAGAGGATGTGGCTGAGGCTGGCGTAGCCGGCGCCGGCGTCGTCGATGGCAAGCCTAACACCCAGTTTGCGCAGCGGCGCCAATGCCTTGCTCAGCGTCTCGTAACTGGACACGGCGTCATGCTCGGTGACTTCGAGCACGAGGCGCGCGCCGATCTTGCTGTCGATCAGGGCCTCGATGCCGCCCTCGATGATGGTGGAGGGCGAGGCGTTGACCGACAGATAGGCGTCCGTCGGCAGACGGTCCAAGGCGCCGAGCGCCGATTTGATCACCGCCAGCTCGAGTTGCTGGCCGAGGCCCGCGGCATGGGCGTCGGCGAACCATTTGTCGGGCGACCGGTAGGGCTCGGAGGAAAACCGGCACAGGGTCTCGAAACCGCTCGCCCGTCCGCTCGAAAGCCGGACGATCGGCTGAAACACGCAGCGGAAGGATTCCTCATCGAGCACGGCCTTGATCAGCGCGCGGTTGCTTGCGAGCTGCCGGTCGTTCTTGATCTCGGTGATGATCTGCGAGCCGACCAGATCGGCGAAGACCTGCATGACCTCGAGGTCGCGCTGGTTGAGCGAGGGCTGGGGGCGGGGACTCAGGCAACAGAACATGCCGAGGATCTCGCCCGACGCCGAGGTGATCGGCACGCCGATATGGGCGCCGACCGGCGTGGTGCGGGTGAAGGGAATGGACATCGCCAGCTCGCAATAGGCGGTGTCGGTCATCAGTTGCGGCAGGCGGCCATGGAGAATATGGCCGCAATAGATATCGTCCTGGGACATGGAGCCGCCGGGCTTGAACGGCGTGTCCACCTCGGCGGCGTCGACCGCTTCGAACACCACGGTGTTGGCCTCCAGCCGGCAGACATAGGCGACTTCCATGCTGAGGTGTTTGCGGATTGCTTCGAGCGCCGTCTGGATGGCCTGCGGGGAGTCTATTCCACCGGTAAAGAAGTTCTTAAGCACGTTGACGACCCTGTGTGAGGATGAAGACTGTCCTAATGTACCGGTTGTTGCACGGCAGCAATTAAAACCTAATTAAAGTTGTGGAACTGCCTGGTCTTAACCCAAAAGATGCTTGTCCCAAGCAACGCGGCGCACATGGGCTGCGGGCGCGGGTCCGGCAGCGGGCGCAGGCAGCCAAAACACTTGCCGCGGCGGCACGGGTTTGGCTGGTCATAAGCGGTCATGTGGTCTAAGGAAGGCGCGCCAGTCGGCCGGGCAGCCGCGCCCTGCAGCGTCGAAAGACAGCAGGGGGAGGAAAGTCCGGGCTCCACGGATAAACGGTGCCGGATAACGTCCGGCGGGGGCGACCCCAGGGAAAGTGCCACAGAAAGCAAACCGCCCCGCCTTCTGATTGCCAGGTCACCTGGCGATCAGGCGGCGGGGTAAGGGTGAAAGGGTGGGGTAAGAGCCCACCGCGCGACCGGCAACGGAAGCGGCACGGTAAACCCCACCGGGAGCAAGACCGAATAGGGATGACGCCGGGCGCAAGCCCGACCCTTTTTCCGGGGTGATCATCCGGGTAGGTTGCTTGAGGTGCGCGGCAACGCGTATCCCAGAGGAATGGCTGCCACGTTCCGGTCCGCAAGGGCCGGGGCCATACAGAACCCGGCTTACAGGCCGGCTGGCGTTTTTTTGGCCCTGGAGGGCGGGGCTAGCCTCTCGGCTTCTCCAGTTGCCAGGTGAGGTTGGCCTTCACCGCGGGCCATTCCGAGGCGATCACCGAGTAGACGGCGGTGTCCCGGATCGAGCCGTTGGCCATGATCATGTTCGAGCGCAGGATGCCGTCGAGCTTGGCCCCCAGCCGCTCGATCGCCCGCCGGCTCTGCATGTTCATGAAATGTGTGCGGAACTCGACGCAGATGCAGCCGAGCGTCTCGAAGGCGTGCTGCAGCAGCAGAAGCTTGCACTCTGTGTTGAGCGGGGTCTTCTGCACCGATTGGCGGTACCAGGTGGAGCCGATTTCGACTCTCCGGTTCGGCGCGTCGATGTTCATGTAGGAGGTCATGCCGACGGCCCGGCCGCTCGCCTTGTCGATCACGGCGAAGGGCAGCATGGAGCCGGCCTTGCGCAGCCCGAGCCGCCGTTCGATTTCGCTGCCGACATTCTCGGGCCTGGGCACCATCGTGTACCAGAGCCGGTGCAGCTCGCCGTCCGCGGCGGCTTCGGCCAGATCGTCGCGGTGCTCCATCGACAGGGGAACAGCCAGCACGTGGGCGCCTTCAACCGAAAAAAGGTCGGGCCAGATCGTCATGGGGGAAAGCTCCGATTATGATTTCCAACACCCCGCTGCATAATCCAGAAATGCAGCGAGAGCGATGGGAAATGCGCCGCACCGGCGGGCCGGCGCGTCGCAATCAGGCGCGGCCTGGCACCGCGCTCCCGTGCTAGGCTGGCGCCATGACCGATGAGGGTGACGACACCGGTGGCTCCCCGGCCTGTTTCGCGCATCTGCTGATCGACGGCCAGCCGGTCGACGAGCAGACCCGCAGGGACGTGGCCGTGTTCCGCAAGGCCGAGCGGACCCGGCTCTATGCCGCCCGCGCCAAGGCGCCGCCGGATGAGCGCAGCGCCATGGCGGGCCGGATCGCGCAGCGGCTCGACGAGGTTCTGGGCGAGGTGTCGGGGCGGG
>NZ_JRJG01000020.1 GCF_000759435.1 Hoeflea sp. BAL378 | reverse complement strand
CGCGCCGGGGCGCGGCTCGTGGCGGAACGCGAGCGTTTCGAGATGGAGTTCGCTGCACCAGGCGCCATCGAGCCCCACCGGCCTGTCGGGGTCGTGATTGCCCTCGATCCAGGCCCAGTCCCGCCCCCGCTGCAGCGCCCTGAGGATCTCGCGGTAGGACTCGGGCAGATTCTCCGATCCGCTGCGGTCGTGAAAACTGTCGCCCAGGCTGATCACCAGGCGCGGATCGTAGAAGGCGATCGCCGCGCCGAGGCGGGCGAGGGTCGCGGCCGTGTCATAGGGCGGCAGCAGCAGGCCGCGCCGCGCATGCGCCGCACCCTTTTCGAGATGCAGGTCAGAGACCACAAGCGCCTGGCTGTCGGGCAGCCAGGCCACCCCGGAGCGGTCGCAGACCACCACGGTTCCGTTGACGTCGATCGCCACTGTCGACGGGCCGGCAGACCCGGCATCGGCTTTGAGCGCCGCGATGGTTCCGTGCATGGCTGGTCCGTTCACCTCAGGGTCCGCGCCTCGGCCAGCAGATCGTCCGCAGCCTCGGCCAGAATGCTTTCATGCGCCTCGCCGGCGACCGGCTCGCGCCCGATCTCCACCATGATCGGGACCGCCAGCGGCGAGATCCGGTCAAGCGCCCGGTGCCTGATGTGTCCCTTGATTCGCTTGAGCATAGCGCCGAGTCGCTGAATGTCCAAAAGCCCCTGCGCCGCATCCGCCCGCGTCGCGCGCAAGAGGATATGGTCGGGTTCGTGGCTTCTGAGCACGTCGTAGATCAGGTCGGCGGAGACCGTGACCTGCCGGCCGGTCTTCTCCTTGCCGGGGTGGCGCCGCTCGATCAGGCCCGAGATCACCGCGCAGGCCCGGAAGGTGCGCTTGAGCAGCCAGGATTCGTTGAGCCAGGCGTCGAGATCGTCGCCGAGCATGTCCTCGTCGAACAACTGGCCGAGATCGAGGCGGCCGTCGGCGATCATCGCGCCCATGTCCTCGAGCGCCCAGACGCCGAGCGAGTAATCGGTGGCCACGAAGCCGAGCGGCTGGGCGCGCAGCCGTTCCAGCCGCCGCGTGATCAGCATGCCCAGCGTCTGGTGCGCCACCCGTCCTTCGAACGGATAGAACACCATGTAGAACCGCTCGGCCCGCGGAAACGTCTCGATCAGCAGGCTGTCGCGCGCCGGCAGTTCCGAGACGTCGCGCTGCAGCCTGAGCCAGTCCGACACCTGGTCGGGCAGGGCGCCCCATTTGCCCGGATCGGCGATCATGGCGCGCACGCCCTCGGCCAGATAGGTCGACAGCGGAAACTTGCCGCCCGCATAGGCGGGCACCTTCGGATCCTGGTCCCAGGCGTTGGAGACCAGGCATTCGTTCTCGCGAATGCCTTCGAATCTGAGAATTTTTCCCGAAAACAGGAATGTGTCGCCCTGCGACAGGGTTTCGAGGAAATACTCCTCGACCTTGCCCAGCGGCGGGCCGCCGCGGCCGGAGAGGATGCCGTTCTTGCGGCTGGTCATCCGCACATTGAGCATCGGCGCCTCGATGATGGTGCCGATGTTGAGCCGGTACTGCTGCGCCACCTGCGGGTTGGAAATCCGCCACAGCCCGTCGGCGCGCTTGCGGATGCGGGCATAGCGCTCGTAGCTCTTGAGCGCATAGCCGCCGGTGGCGACGAAATCGATCACCCTGTCGAAGGTCTCCCGGTCAAGCCGCGCATAGGGGGACGCGCCGGTCACTTCGCGGAACAGCTCGTCCGCATCGAACGGCGCGGCCGCGGCCATTCCCAGCACGTGCTGGGCCAGCACGTCGAGCCCGCCGTCGCCGCCCGGCGGCGTGTCCTGCGCGCCGGCGTAATTGGCGTCGATCGCCGCCTGGCATTCGAGCACCTCGAACCGGTTGGCCGGCGTCAGGATCGCCCGGCTGGGTTCGTCCATGCGGTGGTTGGCGCGGCCGATGCGCTGCGCCAGCCGGCTCGCCCCCTTGGGCGCGCCGACATGGACCACGAGATCGACGTCGCCCCAGTCGATCCCGAGATCGAGCGTCGAGGTGGCGACCACGGCGCGCAGTTCGTTGCGCCCCATCGCCGCCTCCACCCGTCGCCGCTGCGCCGCATCCAGCGAGCCGTGATGCAGCGCGATCGGCAGATTGTCCTCGTTGACCCGCCACAGTTCCTGGAACAGCATTTCCGCCTGGCTGCGGGTGTTGACGAAGATCAGCGTGGTGCGGTGGTCCTTGATGGTCTCATAGACGTCGGGGATGGCGTAGCGCGCCGAATGCCCCGACCAGGGGATGCGCTCGGCGGTCTCGAGAATGGTGATGATCGGGCTTGCGCCGCCGGTGACGGTGATGCGTCCGGCCATCGCCTCGGTCAGAGGCGATTGCTCCACCAGCCAGCGCTGCAACTCTTCCGGATCGGCCACCGTCGCCGACAGTCCGATGGTCCTGAGGCCCGGCGCGAGCCTGCGCAGCCGCGCCAGCGCCAGCGACAGGAGATGCCCGCGCTTGGACGCGATCAGCGAATGCAGCTCGTCGAAGATCACGTAGCGCAGGCCCGCGAACAGCCGTTCGGCATGCGCATTGGCGATCAGCAGCGACACCTGCTCGGGCGTGGTCAGCAGGATATCGGGCGGATCGGTGCGCTGCCGGGCGCGCTTGGATTGCGGCGTGTCGCCGGTCCGCGTCTCGATCCGCACCGGCAGGCCCATTTCCTCGACCGGCCGCGCCAGGTTGCGCTCGATGTCGACGGCGAGCGCCTTCAAGGGCGAAACGTAGAGCGTGTGCAGCGAGCGCGCCCCGGCCGATCCCGGCTTGGGCCTGCCGCGCGCGGCGAGATCGGTGAGGCTCGGCAGGAAGCCTGCCAGTGTCTTGCCCGCCCCGGTGGGCGCGATCAGCAGCATCGAGCGCCCGGCCCGGGTTTCGGCCAGCAGTTCGAGCTGGTGCGCGCGCGGCCGCCAGCCGCGGCTGGCGAACCAGCCGAGGAATGGCTCGGGCAGATCGAAACCGGGATCTGCGCCGGGCGCGTCGGGGGCGGGAGGGGAATCGGTGCTCACGAAGGTCAATCTAGAGCAGCAGACGCGCCGCTCCAAGCACCCACGGTTCCGGCCGCGGACGGCCGATCACATCGGATAGGAGGGGCCGCCCGTGGTGTCGTCGGGCAGGTCGGCCGGATCGCCGGCGCCGGGGAGCATTGCCGGCCGGCCCGTCGGGGACAGCCCCGCTTCCGCCCGCCTGCGGGCAATGACCAGATACCCCTCGATCATGTCCGCGCCATCCCGGCGGATCGGCTCGCGTTCGAGCCGCTCGACGACCAGGCCGTGTCTTTCCAGGAGTCCGATGAGATAGGCCGCGCCGTGGCTGTAGCGTAGCGAGGATTGCAGCAGCCAGTCGACGCCGTCGCGGCCGGCCTCGCAGGAGAAGGCGAGCAGGCCGCCGGGCCGGACCAGATCCGCGGCGACGCCGATGACGGTATCGAGATCGCCGAAATAGGCAAACACGTCAGAGGCTGCGACCAGATCGGCCTTCGCGCCCGAGGACGGTCCGCCGGCAGGCAGGCCGAAGCCTATGTCGGCCTGGCCGAGATGATCGTAGACGCCCTTTTCCTGGGCCTTGGCCAGCATGCCCTGCGACAGGTCGTAGCCGTCGAGCCACGAGGTCCTGAGCCGGATCCGCTCGCCGAACAGCCCGGTGCCGCAGCCAAGGTCGATCACCTTGGCGAAATGCGCGTCCGCGCCGGCGACCTCGCCGATGAGCGCCATCAGCCGCTGGGGCACGCAATAGCCCAGGTCCTCGACAAGCGCTGTGTCGAAGCGGTCGGAATAGCCGTCGAACAGCGCCTCGACATATTCGGACGGCGGAACCGAAGGCGTTTCCGCCTGTCCGGTCAGCGACAGCTTGAGGCCCGCGCCGAAGATGTCGGCGGGCGCCAGCGCCAGCACCCTGCGCCAGGCTTCGGCGGCGCCGGCCATGTCGCCGGTCTTCTCGCGGTAGTTGCCAAGCTGGTGCCAGCCCGCCGCCCAGGCGGGCGCGAGCTCCAGTGCCTGCATCTGCAGGTCGATGGCGGCGCCGAGATCGCCGCCTTCGGCGTAGTGGAGGGCATACTGCGCGCGGCGATCGGCAATCAGATCGCCCGAGGAAAGCTGGTGGGATGTCATGAACGGACCGGATGCGGGATGATCGCGCAGCCTATGCTGCGCCGCGTTGGAAAACGCAAGCCCTTTCGCTGGGCCCTTTCGCGCGGGCGCAAGCCGCCCTACCTTGGATGCATGACACCCAGACCCGAAGACCTGCTCATTCCCCGCCGCGAGGGGCTCTACTGTCCGCCGGGCGATTTCTTCATCGATCCGGTGCGCGGCGTCGACCGGGCGCTGATCACCCATGGCCATGCCGACCATGCCCGCGCCGGCCACGGCCATGTGCTGGCGACGCCCGAGACGCTCGACATCATGGCGATCCGCTACGGCGCGGATCATGCCGACGCCACCCAGCCGGCGTCTCTCGGTGAGGAAATCCGCATCAAGGACGTCACCGTCACCTTTCATCCCGCCGGCCACGTGCTGGGCTCTGCCCAGATCGCCGTCGAGCGCAACGGCCTGCGCATCGTCGCCTCGGGCGACTACAAGCCGAGGCCGGATCCGACCTGCGCCAGCTTCGAGCCGGTCGCCTGCGATGTCTTCATCACTGAGGCGACCTTCGCCCTGCCGGTGTTCCGCCATCCCGATGCCGGATCAGAGATTGCCCGGCTGTTGCGCTCCGTGAGCCGCAATCCGGACCGGGCGCATCTGGTCGGCGTCTATTCGCTCGGCAAGGCGCAGCGGGTGATCCGCCTCATCCGCGACGCCGGATATCAGAAGCCGCTCTACATTCACGGCGCGCTGCAGAAGCTCTGCGATTATTATGAGAGCCAGGGCATCGCTCTGGGCGAGCTGCGCCCGGCCACGGTCGAGGCCAGCGCCAAGGGCGATTTCGCCGGCGCCATCGTGCTCGGCCCGCCGTCGGCCTTCGGCGACAAATGGGCGCGCCGCTTCCCCGACCCGCTGATCAGCTTCGCGTCGGGCTGGATGCAGGTGAGGGCCAGGGCCCGCCAGCGCGGCGTAGAGCTGCCGCTGGTGATCTCCGACCACGCCGACTGGGACGAACTGGCCGAGACCATCACCGCGGTGGCCCCGGGCGAGGTCTGGGTCACCCATGGCCGCGAGGAGGCGCTGGTGCGCTGGTGCGAGATGCAGGGCATCGCCGCCAAGCCGCTGCACCTGGTCGGCTATGAAGACGAGGGCGACTGAACCGTGAACCGCTTCGCCGATCTCCTCGACATGCTGGCGTTCACGCCGTCCCGCAACGCCAAGCTTGCGCTGCTGCAGGACTATTTCCGCACCGTGCCCGATCCCGAGCGCGGCTATGCGCTGGCGGCGATCGCCCGCGATCTCGACATTCCCGCGGTCAAGCCGGCGCAACTGCGCGAGCTGATCTCGGCGCGCATGGACCCGGAGCTGTTCGCCTATTCCTACGATTATGTCGGCGATCTCGCCGAGACCATCGCGCTCGCCTGGCCGGAGAAGGAGACCGCGCGGGCGGGCCGCAACGACGCGCCGGGACTGGCCGAAGTGGTCGAGACGCTCCAGGCCTCCTCGCGCCGGGACGGACCCAGGCTCGTCGAGGACTGGCTCGACCGGCTCGATGCGCCCGGCCGCTACGCGCTCCTGAAACTCGTCACCGGCGGCTTCCGCATGGGCCTGTCGGGCCGGCTGATCAAGCAGGCGCTGGCGGGGTTCGGCCAGGTCGAGGTCAACGAGATCGAGGAGCTCTGGCACGGGCTCACGCCGCCCTATCTGGAGCTCTTCGCCTGGCTGGAGGGGGGAGGCGACAAGCCCGTCAACGCGGCCGCAGCACCCTTCCGGCCGGTGATGCTGTCGCACGCCGTCGAGTTGACCGACTTCGACAAGCTCGATCCTGATGATTTCACAGCGGAATGGAAATGGGACGGCATCCGCGTGCAGGCGACCTCCGAGCGCGGTGTCAACCGGCTTTACACCCGCACCGGCGACGACATTTCCGCGGCTTTCCCCGATCTGGTCGACGCGATCGCCTTCGACGGTGCGCTCGACGGCGAACTGCTGGTCGCCCGTCCGGGCGGCGAAGGCATCGAGACCGGCACCTTTTCCGACCTGCAGCAGCGGCTCAACCGCAAGACCGTGACGGCGAAGCAACTGCGCGACCATCCGGCCTTCTTCCGCGCCTACGACATCCTGCAGGACGGGGCGTTCGACCTCAGGGCGAAGCCCTTCCTCGAGCGGCGCGCGCGGCTCGAATCCTTCGTCGCCGAGCTTGACCCGATGCGCTTCGATGTCTCGCAGCTGCTGCCCTTCACCACCTGGCACGAGCTGTCGCTGCTGCGCGCCGATCCGCCCTTCGCGGTGATCGAAGGCGTGATGATCAAGCGCAAGCTGTCGCCCTATGTGCCGGGCCGGCCCAAGGGCGAATGGTACAAATGGAAGCGCGATCCGTTCCTGATCGACGCCGTGCTGATGTATGCCCAGCGCGGCCACGGCAAGCGCTCGGGCTATTATTCCGACTACACCTTCGGCGTCTGGCGCGACGAGGGGGAACTGGTGCCGGTCGGCAAGGCCTATTTCGGCTTCACCGACGAGGAACTGCTCAAGATCGACAAATATGTCCGCGACAACACCATCGAGCGCTTCGGCCCGGTGCGTTCGGTGCGGGCCGGCCCCGACAAGGGGCTGGTGTTCGAGGTGGCCTTCGAAGGCATCAACCGCTCCACCCGGCACAAATCCGGCGTCGCCATGCGCTTTCCCCGCATCAGCCGCCTCAGATGGGACAAGCCGCCCGCCGAGGCCGACCGGCTGGAGACGCTCGAGCGAATGATCGACGGGACCGAGTGACAGGCTTGTCCGGCGCGGCTCCGATGCTTATGTGAGAGCCAACGGAAACACGGGAATTGCCGGCATGAATGGTCTGACACGTTTCCTGGGCGACACGCCCGGCCGCACCGCGCTCAAGCTCCTGGTCGCGTCCTTCGTCGTCGGCATCATCATGGCGACCTTCAACTGGTATCCGGTCGACATCCTCTACATGGCGCGGGATTTCCTCATCAACCTCTGGGAAACCGGCTTTGAGGCGCTTGGCCGCTTCGGCGGCTATCTGGCGCTCGGCGCGGCCGTCGTGATCCCGGTCTTCATCCTCATCCGGCTGTTCAGCCTGCGCCGGTAAACTCAGATAAATTGCGACGCCGTCTCGAAGGTGATGAGATGCCGGCGCGCCAGCGCGTCGATATCGTGGCTGTAGCCGCCGCCCAGGACGCTCGCGACCGGGATGCCGCGCTCGCGGAAGAATGAAAACACCCGGCGGTCGCGGCGCCTCAGCCCCTCGTCGCTGAGCGACAGCCGCCCCAGCCGGTCGCTCTCATGCGGATCGACCCCGGCATTGTAGAACACCAGGTCCGGCGAAAACCCCTCGATCGTCCGCGGCAGCAGCCAGTCGAGCGTCTCGAGATAGGCGTCGTCGCGCACGCCGTCGGGCAGGGCCACATCGATCGAGGAGACCTGCTTGCGCACCGGATAGTTCTTCTCGCCATGCATCGACACGGTGCGGATCGCAGCAGTGCCTGCGCAGATCTCGGCCGTGCCGTCGCCCTGGTGCACGTCGAGGTCGATCACCAACACGCGTCCCGCGTGGCCGTCGGCCAGCAGCAGGTGCGCCGCCACCGCCACATCGTTGAAGGTGCAGAAGCCCGCCCCTTGCGCGCGCCGCGCATGGTGGCTGCCGCCGGCGGTGTTGCAGGCAAGCCCCTCGCTCAGCGCCAGCCGCGCCGCCATCACCGTGCCCGCGGTCGCAAGCCGCGCGCGCAGGCTCACCCGCTCGTCGACCTGGAAGCCGATTTCGCGCTCGATCAGCGCCGGCACGCTGCAGCCGAGCACCTGGTCGACATAGGTCCGGTGATGCGCCAGCGCCAGCCATTCGGCCGAGGCCGGCGCCGGCGCATGGAAATCCGCCGCCGAGCCGAGACCGGTTTCGCCGATCAGCTCCATCAGACGGGTGTATTTTCCCATGGGAAAGCGGTGGCCGGGGGCGAAGCCGGCATCATAGGCCGGGGCATGAACGATGGGCAGTAGGGGCATCGCCTGAGATGTGGCGCAGGAAAGCGGCTTCGTCCATATCTGTCGATGGGCTTTCTCCTTCGCCCGGTCTATTTTGCCCCTGATTTGAAGCCGAATCATTTCCAGCCACGGACATTTGCATGCAGCTCGACGACGCGCCGAACGGGGCTCCGAAGATCAGGGCCTTCGAGGTCAACAACCGGATGGTGCTGGCGATCGCCGTGCCGATGACGCTGGCCTTCCTCACCACGCCGCTCCTGGGGCTGGTCGATACCGCCGTCGTCGGCAGGCTCGGCAATGCGGCGCTGATCGGCGGGCTGGCGATGGCCGCGATCCTGTTCGATCTGGTGTTCACCACCTTCAATTTCCTGCGCTCCTCGACCACCGGCCTGGTCGCCCAGGCCATGGGTCGGGAGGATCCGACCGAGGAACAGGCGGTGTTCTGGCGGTCGCTGATGATTTCGGTGGTCGCGGGCATTGCCGTCATTGCCGCCATTCCGCTCCTTTTGACGGTGGGCCTGCCGCTGATGGGCGCCGAGGGCGAAGTGGCCGCCGCCGCCTCGACCTATCTCGTCATAAGGGCGATCTCCGCCCCCGCGGCGCTCGCCAATTACGCCATCCTCGGCTATGTGCTCGGCCGCGGCATGGGTGGAACCGGCCTGTTCCTGCAGACCGTCATCAACGGCACCAACATCGTGCTGTCGATCTGGCTCGGGCTGGGGCTCGATTTCGGCCTCAAGGGCGTTGCCGCAGCGACCGTGATCGCCGAGATCACCGGCTGCGTGGCGGGCTTTGTCATCATCCACCGCCGGTTCGACCGCCGCGACAGCCCGTCCTGGAAGCAGGTCATCCACCGGCCCTCGATCATGAAGCTGATGGCGCTCAACGGCGACATCATGATCCGCTCCTTTGCGCTGGTGGCGGCCTTTGCCTGGTTCACCCGCATGGGCGCCGGCTTCGGCGAGACCACGCTGGCCGCCAACGCCATCCTGATGAACTTCTTCATGGTGGCGGGCTATTATCTCGACGGCTTCGCCACCGCCGCCGAACAGATCGCCGGTCGCGCCATCGGCGCACGCAACCGGCAGGCCTTCGGCAGGGCGGTGAAGCTCACCTTCTTCTGGGGCCTCGGCCTCGCAGGCTTCACCACGGTGTTCTTCCTGATCTTCGGCACCAGCGTGATCGGCTGGATGACGACGCTCGAGACCGTGCGGATCGAAGCGGGCTCCTACCTGTTCTGGGCGGCGCTGACGGCGCTTGCCGGCGTGCTCGCCTTCGAGATGGACGGCATCTATATCGGCGCCACCTGGTCGCGCGACATGCGCAACATGATGCTGCTCTCGCTCGCCCTGTTCATCGCCCTGTCGGTGGGCCTGACCGGGATCTGGGGCAATCAGGGACTGTGGATCGCGCTCAACGTGTTCCTGGCCGCGCGCGGCTTCACCCTGCTCGCCATCCTGCCGCGACGCATGGAGCGGGCCTTCGGGCCGGCCTGAGCTAGGCCGGAATGTCCCGGGTCGCATAGTCCGCGCTGCGGGTGTCGCGCAGGTCCGACAGATGCGCGAGCTTTTCCCGGTCGCAGATCTTCGACAGCCCGCGCAGGATCCGCCCCGGCAGCAGCGGCCCGCCATAGATGAAGCCGGTGTAGAGCTGAACCAGATCGGCGCCCGCGCGGATCTTCTCGGCCGCCGTCTCGGCACTGTCGACGCCGCCGACGCCGATCAACGGCATCTCTTTCCCCAGCCGCTGCCGCATCTTGGCGAGCACGATGGTCGAGCGCTCGAACACCGGTCGCCCGGACAATCCGCCCGCCTCGCCGGCCTTGGGATCCGCCGAGAGCCCGGTCCGCGACAGCGTCGTGTTGGAGACGATGACGCCGTCCAGCTTCTGCGCCAGGCATTCGGCGGCGATGTCGTCGAGATCGGGCTCGGTCAGGTCCGGGGCGATCTTGAGGAACACCGGAATGCGTGTTTGCTTGGCGTCGCGCTCGGCCAGCACACGGTTGAGGAGCTCCGACAGCGCCGCGCGGGTCTGCAGATTGCGCAGCCCCGGCGTGTTGGGCGAGGAGATGTTGATAGTGAAGTAATCCGCCACGTCTGCGAAGCAGGCGATGCCCGCGACGTAATCGGCGGCCCGGTCCTCGGTGTCCTTGTTGGCGCCGATGTTGACGCCGAGAAGGCCGTCGCGCCGCCGCGGCGAGATCCGGGCATGCGCGGCGGCATGGCCCTCATTGTTGAAGCCCAGCCGGTTGATCACCGCCTGGTCGCGGACCAGGCGGAAGATCCGCGGCCTGGGATTGCCCGGCTGCGGCCTGGGCGTCAGCGTGCCGATCTCGACGAAGCCGAAGCCGAGACGCGCCAGTTCCCGGGGCACTTCCGCGTTCTTGTCGTATCCCGCCGCCATGCCGAGCGGATTGGGGAAGGCAAGCCCGGCGACGGTGACGGCCAGGCGCGGATCGCTGTCGGCCCGGCAGCCCGGCACCATGCCGCTCTTGAGCGCCGTGATCGACAGCCCGTGCGCCGTTTCCGGATCGAGCGTGAACAGCGCCCTGCGGCCGATGCCCGAAAGCAACCCGCTCATGCGTCCATGTCCGGAAACACATGCGCCCCGTCCGGACCGAGCGGCAGCGGCTTGACCCATTTCACCGCCGAGAGCGGCATGTCGGCATAGAGATGCGGAAACAGCGCGCCGCCGCGCGAGGGCTCGAAGACGAGCTTCTCGCCGAGCGCCCCGGCGTCGACCGCGACCAGCAGCAGGTCGTCCTGTCCGGCAAAATGGCGCCTGGCGGTTTCGATCGCCTGGTCGCGGGTGGAGAAATGGATGAACCCGTCATCGAGATCCACCGGCGCGCCGGTGAAGCGGCCCTGGGCTTCCGCGACGCGCCACAGCGCCTCCGGCGTGATCTTGTAGATGGTTGCCTGCATGCCCGAATGTCCCGCCTTTGCCGTGCCTGTCCCCGAAAAGGCGCCTGTCAGGCGCGGATTTGGGGATCGCTTCTCGATTCTGTCGTCATTGCGTGTCATGACTTCACCAAACAGGAGTGTACCGTCATGACCCGTTTTGCAATGCTGTCCGTTCCGGCCCTGGTGCTCTTGATGTCCGGCCCGGCTGTCTCCGAGGAGCCGATAGCAAACCGCTTCACCATGGAAAAGACCGAAAACGGCTTTGTCCGCCTGGACACGCTGACCGGCGAGATGTCGATCTGCACCGAGAAGGCCGGGCAACTGGTCTGCCGGCTGTCGGCGGACGACCGGCGCGCCTTCGAGGAGAGCCTGTCGGATCTTTCGGCCCGCGTCACCGAACTGGAGAGCCGTCTCGATCTCATGGATCCGCCTTCGGCGATCGCCAAAGCGCCGGACGAAGCCGAACTGGATCAGGCGCTCGATGCCATGGAAAAGATGATGCGCCGCTTCTTCGGCATGGTCGAGGAGTTGCAGAAGGATTTCGAAGAGCAGCCGAAGGTTCCGCCGGAGCCGATTCCGGACCGGACCTGAACCGGCGCGCAAGGGTTGCGCGCCGTGCACGGGGTTTTGATGTGCCCCAGGCGGCGCGGCTCATCCGCGGAGCAGGCGGCTGCGTATAGATCCGGGCCCGGCGCAGGTGTGCGCGGTAAACGGCGCCAGGAAAGGACTGTCATGAAAGGCCTGCAAATCCTCATTGCCGCCGGAGCCCTCGGGCTCGCCGGCCTGATCGTCGTCGCCGTGACTAGCGGGTCGTTTTCGGAAGCCGGAAACTGGCTGATCTCCGATCCCTGGGGGCAGGTGACGCTGGCCGACCTCTATCTGGGCTTCCTGTTCTCGGCGGTGGTCATCTGGTTCTTCGAACCCCGGCCGCTTCACGCCCTGCTGTGGATCCTGCCGATTCCGGTTCTCGGAAATGTCTGGACCGCCGTCTGGTTCCTCATCCGGCTGCCACACTTGCGCGAACGCATGGCGCGCCGTTAAAGTGCTTTTTGGAATCCGGGTCTTAGACAGGATTCGCCGCGGCAGCGCGACCGGTAGGGGGGAGAGTGCATGGCGCCATTGACATTCATCATAGCGGACGATCATCCGCTGTTTCGCGGCGCGATGCGCCAGGCGCTGGAGGGGATTGGCGACAGCATCGAAATTCTGGAAGCCGGCGATCTCGTCGGCGCCCGCACCATGGCGGCCGCTCACCCGGAGGCCGACCTGATCCTTCTGGACCTGACCATGCCGGGCGTTTCGGGCCTCTCCGGGCTGATCGCCTTCCGCGCGGAATTCGCCAGCCTGCCGGTCGTGGTCGTGTCGGCCACCGATGATCCGCCGACCATGCGCCGCGCCCTCGAACTGGGCGCCTCGGGGTTCATTTCCAAATCCGCCAGCATCGACCAGATCCGCCAGGGCGTGCGAACGGTGCTCGACGGCGGCATCTGGACCCCGCCCGATGTCGATCTCGGCTCGGAGCACGATCCTGAAATCGCCAGCCTGATCGCCCGGCTTCAGACGCTGACCCCGCAACAGGGGCGTGTGCTCGGCATGCTGGCCGAGGGCCTGCTCAACAAGCAGATCGCCTATGAGCTCGGGGTCTCCGAGGCCACCATCAAGGCGCATGTCTCGGCGGTGCTGCAGAAGCTCGGCGTCGACAGCCGCACCCAGGCGGTCATCCATCTCTCCAAGATCGGCGCGGAAGTCCTCCACCAGACCGAATGACCGGCGCTCCGGCCGCAAGGAAGGCGGCCCGCCGGCGAAGTGCGCCCTGAAGTGCAGGGCAGGCCCTATTCCGCGGCGGTGCGCCGCGTCACCGTCACCTGGTTGAGGAAGGCGCGCAGCGCCGCCGGCTTGATCGGCTTGTTCTGCACGGCGATGCGCTCCGCGTCCGCGGTGGCGCGCACCTCCGGCGTCCGGTCGGCGGTCACCAGCAGCGCCGGGATATCCATCTTCCACAGGCTGCGCAGCGCCACGATGGTCTCGAGCCCGGTGCCGTCATCGAGGTGGTAATCGGCGAAGATGACGTCCGGCGCATCCTCGGTCTCGGCGATTTCCAGGCTTTCGGCGAGCGAGCCCGCCGGCAGCACCGAGCAGCCCCAGCCGCTGAGCAGCAGCGTCATGCCCTCCAGGATCTTCGGTTCGTTGTCGATGCACAGCACCCTGAGACCCTTGAGGTTCGAGCCGGCCTGATCGGCGGCGCTGCGCTTGGGCTGCGCCTGGATGCGCTTGACATTGGTTTCGAGCGGCAGTTCCACCCGGAACTCGGTGCCCTTTCCCGATTGCGAGGAGATGTCGACCGAATGCTTGAGCACCCGGGCGATGCGGTCGACGATCGACAGGCCGAGCCCCAGACCGGAGGCTGTGCGCGCGCCCTCTTCCAGCCGCGCGAATTCGCGGAACACGGTGCGGAACTTGGTTGAGGGAATGCCGATGCCGGTGTCGATGACCTGGATGATAACCTTGTCGCCGCGCCGCCGCACGCCCACCAGCACCCGGCCTTCGCGGGTGTATTTGATGGCGTTCGAGACCAGGTTCTGCACCAGCCGGCGCAGAAGGTTGGGATCGGAGCGCACATAGACGCTGGTCGGCATCACCGTGAACCGCAGGTTCTTCTCCCGCGCCACCGGCGCGAAGTCGGTCACCACCCGCTGCAGCAGGTCGTTGAGCGGGAAGCTCGCCAGTTGCGGCTTCATCGCACCGGTGTCGAGCCGGGAGATATCGAGCACCGCGCCCAGGATCGCCTCCACCGATTCCAGCGAGGAATCGATGTTCTGCACCAGCTTCTGGTTGGGCGAGTTGCCGAGCCGCTCCACCAGCGTCGAGGAATAGAGCCGCGCGGCGTTGAGCGGCTGCAGGATGTCGTGGCCGGCCGCGGCCAGGAACCGGGTCTTGCCGATATTGGCTTCCTCCGCCGTCAACTGCGCTTTTTCCAGTTCCCGGTTCACCCGCATCAGTTCGGCGGTGCGCTTGGTCACGCGCTGCTCCAGCGTCTCGTTGGCCTGCTTCAGCGCCATGTCGGCGGCGACCCGCTCGGTGATGTCGGCATAGGTGGTGACGATGCCGCTGTCGGGCATCGGGTTGGAACGGATCTCGATGATCCGCTTCTCCGGCCCGATGGTCAGCGAAAAGGCGGTGTCCATGACCAGGAACCGGTCGACCACGTCCTGCTCCTCGCCAGCCTTGATGTCGCCGCGCTCGACCAGCATCGAGATGATGTTTTCGAGCGGAAAGCCGACCTGGCCCACATGTTCGGGCAGTTCCAGCAGCGAGCGGAACCGCTTGTTCCAGACGGTGAGCCGGTTGGTGCTGTCGAACACGGTGATGCCCTGGTTCATCTGCCCGAGCGCGGTCTGCAGCAGGTCGCGATTGTACTGCAGCGCCTCCGAGGCCTCGTCGAGCAGCCGCGCGGTGTCTCCGGGAATGTCGTCGGCGCGCTCGAACAAGAGCGACAGCACAAGCCGCGCCGAGGCCGAGCCGATGGCGCTGCCCAGCAGTTGCTCGGCGAAGCGCAACAGCCCCATGTCGGCCGGATCGTCGGCGTTGATCCAGCGGCCGATGGCGCGTTCGTGCGAATGGAACGAGCGTTCCGTGCGCTCGTGGCCGAGATAGCGACTGATGGTCTGCTTGAGGTCGGCGACGGTGACCTTGGTCTTCCAGCTTCTCCCCGAGGTGGTAAGCCTGCGGCTTTCGGGGATGAACATGGCGGCCTGGATCCGCTCGATGGATTTCGGCCGCCGCGACAGCGAGCCGATGACATAGGCGAGACAATTGGCAATCAGGCTCAGCACGACGGCGTTGAACAACGGATCCGACCCCGGCGCGGTGAAGCTCTGCGTGCCGGGAATGATGAAATCGAGGATGGCTGCAGCCAGGTGGCTGTTGTCCGGCCCGCCGAGGCTCGGAAGCATCAGCACATAGGCCCAGATGCCGATCCCGCAGGAGAGGCCCGCGACCGCGCCCCTGGCATTGGCCTGGCGCCAGAACAGGCCGCCGAAGAAGGACGGTGCGAGCTGCGCGATCGCCGCGAAGGACAGAAGCCCGATCGAGGCGAGCCCGGCATTGATGTCGGCGGCACGATAATAGGCAAAACCCAGCAGCAGGATGCCGACGATCGCGGTGCGCCGGATGGTCAGGATCAGGCTCGAGAAATCGCCGCCCTGGCCGCGCCGGTTGCGCCGCCTCAGCACCACCGGGACGATGATGTCGTTGGACACCATGATCGCCACCGCCACCGAGGCGACGATGACCATCGCGGTGGCGGCGGAGAAGCCGCCGATGAAGGTGATCAGCGCCACCATCGGCATGTCGTTTGTCATCGGCAGGGCGAGGACGAACAGGTCGCTGGCGCCGCCCGATCCGAACTGCAGCACGCCGGCGATCGCCACCGGCAGCACGAAGATGTTGATGGCGATGAGATAGAGCGGCAAGAGCCAGCCCGCCAGCCTGAGTTCGCCGGGAGTCCGGTTCTCCACCACCGCCACGTGGAACTGGCGCGGCAGCAGGATGATGGCGAAGGCCGAGAGCACGATCAGCAGGCCCCAGCGCAGCGGCGGTGTCTCGTAGGTGAGCGCGCTCATCACCTCGGCATGGGAGACCGCGGCCGCGAACAGGTCCCAGGGACCGTCATACATGACGAAGACCACCGACAGCCCGACCAGCGTGAAGGCCAGCAGCTTGACCAGCGATTCCATGGCGATGGCGAGAATGAGCCCGTCCTGGTGCTCGGTGGCGTCGGTGTGGCGGGTGCCGAAGATCGCCGCGAAGGCCGCCAGCACCAAGGTGACGAAGAAGGAGATGTCGGACAGGAAGAAGGTCTCGGTGACCCGGTTCAACTGCTCCACGTCCACCAGCACCGCCACCGACGAGGAGACCGCCTTGAGCTGCAGCGCGATGTAGGGAATGGTGCCGATCACCGCGATCAGCGCCACCAGCGCCGCCACCATCGGGCTCTTGCCGTAGCGCGCCGCCATGAAATCGGCGATCGAGGTGAGCTTTTCGGCTTTCGCCAGGGTGACGATCCGCCTGAGGATCGGCATGCCGAGCGTGAACATCAGGATCGGGCCGATATAGATCGCGGTGAATTCGAGCCCGCGCGACGCCGCCAGGCCGACGCCGCCGAAATAGGTCCACGAGGTGCAGTAGATGGCGAGGCTGAGCGAATAGATGATCGGCCGGCCCGCCGTGCGCATCCGCCGCTGGCGCGCCGACCGGTCGCCATAGGTGGCGATGGCGAACAGCATCAGCAGATAGAAAAGCGCCGATCCGAAAACCAGCCAGCCGGGCATCATTGGTATGCGCTCCCCTCCAATCCTCCGCAGCCAAGCATAGACCGATCAGGCCGGCAAACAAGGGAGCCTTTGGTCCAGCAGGCCTGGCGGCAGGCAGCCTCTTTCGACCCGCAAAAATGCCGGTTTCCTGAACGGCCAAGTATGTTAGAAAATTTGCATGCGAGCGAGGGCGAGGCGCGTGCCCAGGCAGCAAGAGGGACATCCGCGCCACAAGGAGTGATTGAACATGCTGAACGAATTCAAGGCGTTTATCGCCAAGGGTAATGTCATGGACCTCGCCGTCGGCGTCATCATCGGTGGCGCCTTCGGGCTGATCGTGTCGTCCATGGTCGACGACATCATCATGCCGATCGTCGGCGCGATTTTCGGCGGCGCGGATTTTTCTAACTACTTCATTCCGCTGGCGGGAGGCGTGACGGCGACGACGCTGGAAGCGGCCCGGGAACAGGGCGCCGTCTTTGCCTATGGCAATTTTCTCACCGTCCTGATCAATTTCCTGATCCTCGCCTGGATCATTTTTCTGATGGTCAAGGCGGTCAACTCGATCCGCATCAAGGAACAGGCCGCGCCGGAGAAGCCGGCCGCCCCTCCGGCGGACATCGCCCTGCTTACCGAAATCCGCGATCTGCTCAAAGCCCGGGCCTGAAGCCACCCACGGCCTTGCGAGGCCGATGACCGCATCCGAAACCCCGGCCTCCGCGCCGGGGTTTTGCTTTGCGGTGGCGGCGCGGTTTCATCACAAAAATCCATTGATCCATGACGCCTCGGCTGATGCGGGAGGCGGCGGGACCGGCTAAGAGAGGCAAACGGAGTCCGCCATGAACCAGTTCGACAGCCTGAGCCGCCGCGCCATCCAGTCCCCCGAAAGCGGCATTGTCGCGGTCGCCAACCACGGCCGCCTCAAGCCGGGGCTGATCCCGCTCTGGGCGGGCGAGGGCGACGAGCCGACGCCCGACTTCATCAGCCGGCCGGCGGCGGAGGCCCTGCTCGCGGGCGAGACCTTCTACACCTGGCAGCGCGGCATTCCCGAACTCAGGCAGGCGCTCGCCGACTACCATGCCCGCCATTTCGGCAGGACCCTGCCGCTCGACGCCTTCTGCGTCACGGGATCCGGCATGCAGGCGATCAAGATCGCCATCGAGGCCGTCGTCGACCCGGGCGACGAAGTCATCCAGATCACGCCCGCCTGGCCGAATTTCGCCGCCGCGCTCGGCATGTCGGGCGGCGTCGCGGTTGGCGCGACCCTTGACTACGCCAATGGACGCTGGAGCATCGATCCCGACCGGATCGCCGCCGCGCTCACGCCCAGGACCCGCGCCCTGTTCATCAACTCGCCCTCCAACCCCACCGGCTGGACGGCGACGCGCGAGGATCTCGTGGCGATCCTCGATCTCGCCCGCAAGCACGGGCTCTGGATCATCGCCGACGAGATCTACAGCCGCTTCTTCTATGCAGGCGCGCGCGCGCCGTCCTTCCTCGACATCATGGACGACACCGACCGGATCATGTTCGTCAACACCTTCTCCAAGAACTGGTCGATGACCGGCTGGCGGACGGGCTGGATCGTGGCGCCGCCGTCGATCATCCAGGTGCTCGAAAACAGCGTCCAGTACCAGACCTCCGGCGTCCCCCAGTTCCTGCAGAAGGGTGCGCTGGCGGCGCTCGAGCACGGCGACGCCTTCCTCGAGGCGCAGATCGCCAAGGCGACGGCGGCGCGCGACCTGTTCTGCGATGCGCTGACCGGCACCAACCGCGTCGTCACCCAGAAGCCCGACGGCGCGTTCTATGCCTTCTTCCGCATCGACGGCATAACCGACACACGCGGCGCGGCGATCGACATCGTCGACCGCGCCAATGTCGGCCTTGCCCCGGGCACGGCCTTCGGCGCCGGCGGATCGAGCTTCCTGCGCGCCTGTTTCCTGCGCCGGCTCGACCATGTCGAGGAAGCGGCCGGAAGGCTTGCGGCCTATATCTCCGCGCTCTGAGCCTCGCCTGCCCCGGAGAGGCACAGCGGCGATTCACGGTTTCTTGAAACTTGAGGGTCATCCTGCGCTGGTGGAAGCACCATCAAGGGGTTGGCATGACGGTTCTGGTGACGGGCGGAGCAGGATATATCGGCAGCCACATGGTCTGGGCGCTGCTCGACGCCGGTGAGGAGGTCGTCGTCATCGACCGGCTGTCCACCGGCTTCGAATGGGCCGTGGCGCCGGAGGCCAGGCTGATCCGCGCCGACATCGCCGACACGCAAACCGTGGCCGGCATTATCCGCAATCATGGCGTGGACGCGATCGTGCATTTCGCCGGATCCATCTCGGTCCCGGAATCCATCGCCGATCCGCTCGGCTACTACCAGAACAACACCGCCAATTCCCTGGCCCTGATCCGCACCGCGATCGAGAACGGCGTCGACAAGTTCGTCTTCTCCTCCACCGCGGCGGTCTATGGCAGCCCGGTCAGCGACGGTCCGGTTTCGGAGGCCGCGCCGACCCTGCCGGAATCGCCCTATGGCCTTTCCAAGCTGATGACCGAGCGCATGCTCGCCGACGCGGCAGCCGCCCATGACTTTCGCTACGCAGCACTTCGCTATTTCAACGTCTCCGGCGCCGATCCGCAAGGCCGCACCGGGCAATCGACCCGGGGTGCGGCCAACCTGATCAAGGTCGCCACCGAAGCGGCGATGGGCAAGCGCGACGGCATCGAGGTGTTCGGCACAGATTACCCGACCCGCGACGGCACCTGCGTGCGCGATTTCATCCATGTGAGCGACCTCGTCGCCGCCCATATGAACGCACTCACCTATCTGCGCGCGGGCGGGCAGAGCATCATCGCCAATTGCGGCTATGGCCGCGGCTACACGGTGCGCGAAGTGCTCGATTCGGTGAAGCGGTTGAGCGGGCGCGATTTCGAGATCCGCATCGCCGCGCGCCGGCCGGGCGACATCGTCACCTCAGTCGCCGATTCGAGCCGCGCCCGCATGGTGCTCGACTGGACGCCGAAGCTCGACGATCTCGACCAGATCGTCGGCAGCGCGCTCGCCTGGGAACGCCGCCTGGCGCGCACCAACCAGAAACTCTGACGTCCTCCGCTCAGCGCTGCACAGGCTTGAGATCGTCAAACACCGGCTCCCGTTTCTCGCTTTTGGCGAGATAGGCTTCCCTGATGTCGTCGGGGCGCAGCATCGCCGCGTTCCACACCGCGACATAGTCGAGCGCATCGGCGGTCGAATGATCGCGGGCGTAGTTCGCCATCGCCTTGCAGCCGGCCACCGCCAGCGGCGAATGCTGGGCGATCTTGCGGGCGATCGCCATCACGCCCTCAAGCAGCGCCTCATGGGTCTCGAACACCTCGTTGACAAGACCGATCTCCCTGGCCTTCTCGGCCGGCAGCCGCTCGGCTGTATAGGCCATCTGCCGCGCCCAGCCTTCGGGGATCAGGCGCATGAGCCGCGGGAAGGTGCCGACATCGGCTGTCATGCCGATGGCCGTTTCCTGGACCGCGAAGAACGCATCCGCCGAGGCATAGCGGCAGTCGCAGGCCGTCGCCAGGTCGACGCCCGCGCCGATGGCCCCGCCCTGGATCGCCGCCAGCACCGGCTGGCGGGCGCGTTCGAGCGCCGAAAACGTCTCCTGCAGCGCCTTGATCTTGTAGCGGAACGCCTCGGCCGACACCTGCGGATTCTTCGGATCGCCATCGAGCCCGCCCTCCATGAACACCGAAATGTCCATGCCCGAGGTGAAGTGCTTGCCCTCCGCGGAAATCACGATAACCCGCGCCTCGGCAGAGGTGGAAATGCGGTTCACCGCGTCGGGCAGTTCCTTCCAGAACGCCATCGTCATCGAATTGGCCTTGTCGGGCCGGTTGAAGCGGATATGGGCGATGTGGTCAGTGATCCCGAGCGTGAAACAGGCGTAGGTCATGGCGGTCTCCTCTCTTTCGATGCCGCCGCGCGGCATGGCTTCCTCGGGCGGCTCTGGCGCGGGCGGCGCGGAATCCGGTCCGCAGGCGCCCGCGACGGCCGGCAAATCGCCGGGCCGCGCCTTCAATCTTTCAAAAAACAGGCCTATAGCATGGCTCACGCCTGCGCAAAGCGGGCCATCGCCAACAGGAGACGACCGCATGCCCATGACCGCTTCCCCCGTGGACCCCGATGGCCTGATGGAGTTCTCGGTGGTATTCACCGATCGCTCGCTCAACCACATGTCGAAATCGTTCCAGCGGGTCATGACCGACCTCAACGCCATGCTCTGCGAGGTCTACCAGGCCGATGCGGCCGTGATCGTGCCGGGCGGCGGGACCTTCGCCATGGAAGCGGTCGCCCGCCAGTTCGCCACCGACGCCAATGTCATGGTCATCCGCAACGGCTGGTTCTCCTATCGCTGGACCCAGATCTTCGACATGGGCGCCATTCCCGCCGAGACCACCGTGATCAAGGCGAGCCAGACCGGCAACGAGAGCACCTCGGCCTTCGCGCCGCAACCGATCGAGGAAGTCACCGCAAAAATCCGCGAGATGCGCCCCAGCGTGGTGTTCGCGCCGCATGTGGAAACCTCGTCCGGCGTCATCCTTCCCGACGAATATCTCAAGGCCATCTCAGAAGCCGCCCGCGATGTCGGCGCCCTCTTCGTGCTCGATTGCATCGCCTCGGGCTGCATCTGGGTCGACATGAAGGCCACCGGCGTCGACGTGCTGATCTCCGCCCCGCAGAAGGGCTGGAGCGCCTCGCCCTGCGCCGGCCTCGTCATGCTCGGCGCCCGCGCGCTCGACCGGCTCGGCGAGACCAAGAGCACGAGCTTCGCGGTGGATCTCAGGAAGTGGCACGACATCATGCAGGCCTATGTCGGCGGCGGCCATGCCTATCATTCGACCATGCCGACGGACGCGCTCAAGGTGTTCCGCGACCGGATGGTCGAGACCCGCGATTTCGGCTTCGATCTGGCCCGCGAGCGGCAGTGGGAGCTCGGCCGCAAGGTCCGCGCGCTCCTCTCCCGGCGCGGCTTCAAGTCGGTTGCGGCCGATGGCTTCGAGGCGCCCGGCGTGGTGGTGAGCTACACAAAGGATCCAGAGTTCCAGAACGGAAAGAAGTTCTCCGCCGAAGGGATGCAGATCGCCGCCGGCGTACCGCTGATGTGCGACGAGCCCGCCGATTTCCGTACCTTCCGCCTGGGCCTCTTCGGGCTCGACAAGCTGGGCGATGTCGACGGCACTGTGGCCAGGCTCGAGACTGTTCTGGAAAAAATCGCGGAGGCTTAAGCCAAGCCCGGCCTGTTCAGGCCCTCAGACGCCCTGCAGCAGATCGCGGAGCATGTCGCGGATCAGGTCGATGCGGCCAAGCGCCTCGCGCAACTGTGCCGCGTCCTGGTGCGAGAGCCGGTTGACCTCGACCCGGTTCGACGGTTTCACCCCGGCCTGGATGTCGGCGATCTGCTGCGCCAGGATCAGCCGGATCAGGAAGCCGTGAATGTCGGAGAGCAGCGCCGCATCCGTTTCCGCCCGCCCTGCCGCGCGCGCGGCGCCGGTCAGGCGGCCCGGCGTGTCGAGCGCCGCAACGCCGTGGCGGAGCGCTATGACCCGGGCGCCGGCGACGATCGGCAGCAGCGCGCCCGACTTGAGATCCACCCGGCCCGCATCGTCCTTGCGGATGCGGCCGAACAGGCCGAGCGGCGCCGAATGCCCGCCCGCCGTCTCGCCCATGGCCCGGAGCATGCCGAGCGCGCTCCGCGCCGCGGCGGTCGCGTGGCCCCTGAGCCGGTCGGCGATCCTCGCGCCTTCGCTGCCCGACGCATGCACCGGCGTGAAGTCGTAGAAGATGTCGACATTGAGCAGCGATTGCGGAGTGGGGTGGCGGACCCAGTCGTCGATTGAGGCCTGCCATTCCGACAGGCTGCGCCGCCAGGCGCGGTTCTTCGCCATCACCCCGCCCGTGCAGTAGGGAATCCCGGCGCGGTCGAGGATCTCGGTGATCCGTGTGGCAAAGCGCGTGAACCAGTCCTCGGCCGACTCGAGATCGCCGTCATATCCGTCGGCGATCACCAGCGCGTTGTCCTGGTCGGGCGCGAGCAGGCTTTCGCCGCGTCCGCCCGAGCCCAGCACGAGGAGGGCATAGTCGGCCGGGGCCGGGCCGTGGCCGGCGGCGATCATCTCGGTTTCCGCGATCTCGGCTGCGCGCGCCGTCATCGCCCGGCCTTCGGCCGAGATGACGGAGGCGGCCTCGCGCGCGTCCAGCCCCTCGGCTAGCAGCGAAGCCGCCAGCGAGGGCAGGGCGGCCTGCACCTTGGCGAGCTCCCGCGGCCGCGAGGCGGCGGCGATTTCGTCGCCGATGGTGAGCGTGGCGAGCGCGCGTTCGCGCAGCAGCGTGCGCAGCGTGAAGACCCCGGCGAGCTCGCCCTTCGAATCGGTGACGCCGAGATAGCGCAGGTTCCGCCGCGCCATCAGCCCGAGCGTGCGGTAGAGCAGCATGTCGGCGGGCGCGGAGATGACCGGCGAGGTCATGTGCGCGCCGACGGTCGTGGCGGCGGCCCCGGCCCCGGCCTCGGCCATCGCCGAGAGAACGTCGCGTTCGGTGAGGATGCCGAACCGGCCGTCGGCGCCCGGCTCCACCATCAGGCAGCCGATGCCGCGATCGGTCATCAGCCGCGCCGCCGCGTGCAGGCTCACTTCGGGAGAGACGGTGATCGGCGGGCTGCTCATCACCTCGCCCAGCCGGTGGCGATAGAGGAAGCTGTCGATCGCCTTCTGCGCGCCCGACCGCAGCGCGCCCGGGGTGAAGTCGGG
The DNA here is from genome assembly GCF_000759435.1 of Hoeflea sp. BAL378. Classification (GTDB taxonomy): domain Bacteria; phylum Pseudomonadota; class Alphaproteobacteria; order Rhizobiales; family Rhizobiaceae; genus Hoeflea. The sequence goes on along the minus strand of NZ_JRJG01000020.1, from coordinate 14,808 downwards.
CCGGCTGCCGGGACGCGCGAACCATCCCGCACTCTCCTGCCGGGCGATCAGATCGGACGGCTTGCGGCACAGCGCCTCGATCTCGCCCAGGCTGCGCACCCCGGCCTTGAGCAGTTGCGGCAGCAGCGCGACATAGACCCGCGCCGTCGCCATCGCGTCGCCGAGCGCGCTGTGGCGGCCCGAAATCGCGATGCCGAGGCCCGCGGCGAGCGAATCGAGCGAGGTGTCGACCAGGCCCGGCTGCAGGCCGGCCGCGACCAGCCCGACATCGATCGCCTGCGGCTCCTTCCAGGTAAGCCCGTGGCGCAGCGCCTCGTGCCGCAACACCGCCATGTCGAAATGGATCGAATGGCCGATCACCACGGAGTCGCCGATGAACCCCGCGAGCTCCGGCGCGATCGCGGCGAAGCCCTGCCGGCCTTCCACATCCGCGTCGCCAATTCCGTGAATCCGGGTGGCGACCTCCGGGATCGGCACCCCGGGATCGAGCAGCACGTCGAAGACCTCGTGCTCGAGGATGTCGGCGCCATGCAGCCGCACCGCCGCGATCTGCACGAGCCTGTCCTGGCGGACGTCGAGCCCGGTGGTCTCGGTGTCGAGGACGACGGTGTCGAGCGCGATCAGCGGCGTGGCCGGGCCATGCTGGTTTCGGGTGACGCCGCCGGGTTTCTTCATGCCTCGGCCATCCTCTCGGCCAGTTTCGCGGTGATGGCGTCGAGGTCGAGTTCGCCGCGCAGCTTGGATTGCTGGTCGATGAAGCGGAACGCGACATTGTTGACCACCATCATCTCGTCCGCCACCCGCACGCCGGGATCTATCGGCGCATGGTCGAGGATGCGCTGGGCCGTGGCGATCGAGATGAAATCCGGCTTCATCGGCGCCCGCTCGAGCGCCGAGGCAAGCCGGCCCTCGAAGTCGCCAATCATGTCGTCCCAACCTGCGGCGGCCCGGTGCGCGGGCACCTGCTCGCGGGAAAGGGCGTCGCGGTACAGCGCGCCGAACACCCCCTTGCGGGCCTCGATGTCCTGCGGCAGGCCTGCGCGCATCTCGGCTTCCAGGATCAGCACCAGGTCCTGGCAGGCCACCCCGAAGGCTTCCCATTTGCAGATCTCGAGCGCGGCGCCGAAGCCTTCGTCGGAGAACAGCCGCGGTCCGGCCATCAGGCTGCGGGCGCGCAGATAGGAATAGCTTGCGCCCTGGGCGAGATAGGCCGCCGCCGCCCGGATCGCCTCGGCCAACTCGTCGAGGTCGGTGATGGTTTTGCGTTTCCTGCGCAGTGCGCCGATGAGATCCCGCATGGGGCGTCCTTCTTTGGTCTGAGTTGACTATACTTTCAGAATCCGACTATATCGACGATCCCTATAACCACGACTTGGATTTGTTGGGAATAGGGACCTCGGGGGAGGGCATGGGAATATTTTTACATATGAGGGTTCTCTCCCGGTGAAGTAAACCCGGGGGAATTACTGGGTCGCTCTTCGCGCCCTGCTTCTCCCGTTTCGCAACATAGGGAGAGGGACATGCCCGACAATATTACCCGGGAGGTTGCAGAAGCGCACTGGTCGAAAACCAAGAAGCTGATGGTCACAACATTGGCGATCTGGTTCTTCTTCGGCTTCTTCATCCACTTCTTTGTAAGCTCACTGAACAACATCGTCATCCTCGGATTCCCGCTCGGCTTCTACATGGCCGCACAGGGGTCTCTCATTGTGTTCGTCGTCCTGATCTTCTGGTTTGCCTCGCGGCAAAACACGATCGACGAGGAATTCGGCGTCGCGGAAGATTGAGGGAGCGGACCAATGGCACTTTCCATGAAAGGCGATTTCACGGACAACCTCGGCAAGATCTACGGGATCTATGTCGGCGGTTTCTTCGCATTCGTCCTGCTGATGGCCGTCCTCTCGATGGTCGGAGTTCCTGACCGCTTCATACTTTGGTCCTATATGGCCATGACGATCGGCATCTATGCCTTCATCGGTATCATGTCCCGGACCGCGGTGGTCACCGAATACTATGTCGCCGGACGCTCGGTTCCGGCGATCTACAACGGCATGGCGACGGGCGCCGACTGGATGTCGGGCGCGAGCTTCGTCGGCATGGCCGGCACGCTGTTCGTGCTCGGCTATGACGGTCTTGCCTTCGTTCTGGGCTGGACCGGCGGCTATGTTCTGGTGGCGGTGCTGCTGGCCCCCTACCTGCGCAAGTTCGGCGCCTACACGGTTCCCGACTTCCTGGGCACCCGCTATAACGGCAATGCCGCGCGTCTGGTCGGCATCATCGTGCTGTTCTGCTGCTCGTTCACCTACATCACCGCGCAGGTCTATGCGTCCGGCATCATCGCGTCCCAGTTCCTGGGCATCGACTTCGAGATCGCCGTGTTTGCCGGCCTGCTGGGCATTCTGGTGTGTTCGATGCTCGGCGGCATGAAGGCGGTGACCTGGACCCAGGTCGCCCAGTACATCGTCCTGATCGTCGCCTACCTGCTTCCGGCGGTCTGGATGTCGACGGTCCAGTTCGGCATTCCGATCCCGCAGCTCACCTATGGCGGTGCGCTGAGCAAGATCGCCGAATACGAGCAGATCCTGGGCGTGGCCAAGGCGCATGTGGCGCCGTTCACCACCTACTCGCCCAAGGACTACTTCTTCCTGATCTTCTGCCTGATGGTCGGCACCGCGTCGCTACCGCACATCCTGATGCGCTTCTTCACCACCCCCACGGTGCGTGAGGCGCGCAAGTCGGTCGGCTGGTCGCTGTTCTTCATCTTCCTCTTGTACTTCACGGCGCCGGCCTACGCCGCCTTCTCGAAGTTCAACCTGATGGGACTGTTCGCCAATGCCGAAGGTCTGCAGCTTGCCTTCACCGCCATCCCGGAATGGATGCTGCAGTGGGGCTCGATCGCCGGCCACCAGTTGGTGACGATCTGCGGGGTCAAGGCCGAAACGGTCATGGCCATCCAGACGGCCTGCGAGGCCAAGGGCTTCGTCGGCGGCTTCCCCTATGCGGAACTGAAGCTCAACAACGACATGATCGTGCTGTCGACCCCGTCGATCGCCGGCATGCCGATCTGGGTTGTCGGTCTCGTCGGCGCCGGCGGTTTCGCAGCCGCCCTGTCGACCGCCGACGGTCTGCTGCTGGCCATCGCCAACGCCCTGTCGCACGACGTCTACTACAAGATGATCGACCCCAAGGCCGACACCAAGCGCCGTCTCATGATCTCCAAGATCCTGCTCGTCGTTGTCGCCTTGGCTGCGGCCTTCCTGGCCCGCACCAAGCCATCCGACATCCTGTCGATGGTCTCCTGGGCCTTTTCGATCGCCGCGGCCGGCCTGTTCGCGCCGCTGGTTCTCGGGGTCTGGTGGAAGCGGACCACGAGCATGGGCGCCATCCTGGGCATGATCGCCGGCTTCGGCACGACGATGTACTACCTGATCGGCAACGTCTATGGCTTCGACCTGGTCAAGGGCACGGGCGACGAGATCGTCTGGTTCGGCGTAGCCTCGATCTCCTCGGGCATCTTCGGGGTTCCCGTGGCCTTCGTCGTCACCTATCTGGTGTCGCTGTTCACGCCGGAGCCGAGCAGGGAGATGCAGGAGTTCGTCGACCGCCTGCGTCTGCCAAGCGGGGGACAGATGATGGTGCAGGGCGCCAACGACTGAGCCCTTGTCCCGGATTACGCTGCGCAGGGCCTTCGGGCCCTGCGTTTTTTTACCGGAATCGTCGATCCGCCCGCGGCCTTGAGGCATGCCGGGTGATCGGGCCGGCCGGAACCGTAAGGCGCGGCCAAGGCTGTGGCCTCGCGCCTGATGGCCGGTCGGGAGAAAAAGCCCAAGGGAGCAGGGAATGAGCAAACTGGCTGTACGCGGACTGATCATCGTCGCGCTGACCTACCTGGCGGCGGTGGCGACCTTCCTGCTCGGCGGGGCGCCCGGAATGGTGGCCGTGTTTCTCGGCGGAACCTATTCGCTGACGGCGCTCGCCGCGCTGCTGTTTTCGCGCGGCCTGCTCGAATTCGTCGTCGGCGTCGACCGCGAGATAGCCTTCTTCGTCGTGCTCAAGCGGGTGACGGATCCGCTGCTGGCGCTGTTCGACCCGGTTACGCCGGGTTTCCTGCTGCCGTTTGCCGCGTCGCTCTACTCAGCCTTCCTGCTCTTCTTCTTCAAGGTCTTCTTGTTCGGCGACGCCTTTCTCGGCCTGCCGCCGCTGTTCATCGTCGTCACGGCCGCGGTGCTCACGTTTTTCGCCTGAACCTGATCTTGACTTCGCCGGGCCCGGGCGTAGTTCTTGTCGATGGCCTGCAATCCGGAATTCGGGCATGGACAGGATCAACACACTCGCGCGGTTGAGCGTCCTCAGGGCGGGGGCCTTTGCCTGCCTCGCCATCCTGATGATGATGATGGGCACCGCGCATGATCCGGCGCTCAGCATGAAATGCGGCGCCGGCGGCATGCTGGCGATTTCCGCCATCATGCTGGTCGTCGGCAAGAACTATCACAAGCGCAAACGGATCGAGGACACCGAGGTCTGGATCATGCTCGCCAAGGAGGAGCGTCCGCCGGCCGGCATCGCCCGGCCCCTCATCATCAATGCCATGCGCTTGGAACTGCTGGAGAAATCGGCCTGGTCCGCGATGGGCGCGATCACCCTTCTCGCGGTCTCGGTCACCTTGCGGCTCCTGCTCAACTGAGGCGACCGCCGGGCAACGACTGGACGGCCGACAGCGCGGCGGTCGACGTTCGTGCCCGCTCGCAACCCGCAAAAGTCGTTTGGAAAAAACTGGTGCTGCCGGAGAGATTCGAACTCTCGACCTCTCCCTTACCAAGGGAGTGCTCTACCCCTGAGCTACGGCAGCCCTTTGCTTCGGTGTCGTGAAGGCGGTCAGACCAGAAGCCGGGGCGGAGAAGGTATCCGTCAGCCGCCGGTCGCGCCGCGCTTTCGTTCGTCGTGAAAGCCTGTAAACGACTGAAGCGGCCCGCTATTGCCACAGCTTGGACAGGAGTGCAAGCCACAAACGGGCGATTGCCGCGGCAGCGGTGAAATTGCCTGTGCGGTCGCGCCGGCGGAGCGCGGGAAAGGCCGGAATTCCGGGAAACCGGCCGCCGCGCCGCCGCCGCGCGATCCCTGCCATCGCCACGGAGCGATCTTCACCTTCCGGTTTTTTTGCGCTATCCACACCCTGTCATGAGCAAAACACCGCCGCCCGATCACAAGAGCGAAGCAGAGCGCCAGGCCGCCAGGCGCGCCCTGCGCAGCGCCGAACAGTTGCGCGCCAATCTGCAGCGCCGCAAGGCGCAGACCCGGGCGCGGCGCGAGGGCCGCGCCGACGAGGCCGAGGGCCTGCCCGCCGCCGTCCGCACGCCGGGTCCCGGCGGCGACAAGGAGCGCGGATAGGCCTGCGCCCGTCCTCATGTTGCCGCATTCGCGATGATGGTCTAAACACCGCCGCAGATTTCTATCATGGCCGGGTCATCCAAGGATCAGTCGAAGGCCACCACTTCAAGAGGACAGCATGGATCGCATCAGGATCGTTGGCGGCAATCCGCTCAATGGCGTCATACCGATTTCCGGCGCGAAGAACGCGGCGCTGCCGCTGATGATCGCCTCGCTGCTGACCGACGGCACGCTGACGCTCGAGAACCTGCCGCATCTGGCCGATGTCGAGCAGTTGCAGCGGATTCTCGGCAATCACGGCGTCGACATTGCCGTGGAGGGCCGCCGCGAACGCCAGGACGGCCCCTATGCAAGGACGGTGCATTTCACCGCCCGCACCATTGTCGACACCACCGCGCCCTATGAGCTGGTCTCCAAGATGCGCGCCAGTTTCTGGGTCATCGGCCCGCTGCTCGCGCGCATGGGCGAGGCCAAGGTCTCGCTTCCGGGCGGCTGCGCCATCGGCACCCGGCCGGTCGACCTGTTCATCGACGGGCTCGAGCACCTGGGCGCCGAAATCACCATCGACAACGGCTATGTCAACGCCCGCGCGCCCAAGGGCCTGGTGGGCGGACACTATGTGTTCCCCAAGGTCTCCGTCGGCGCCACCCATGTCATGCTGATGGCGGCGACGCTGGCCAAGGGCCAGACGGTGATCGAGAACGCCGCGCGCGAGCCCGAAGTCGTCGATCTCGCCAGATGCCTGACAGCCATGGGCGCGAAGATCTCCGGCGCCGGCACCTCCACCATCACCATCGACGGCGTCGCCTCGCTGTCGGGCGCGCGCCACCGGGTGCTGCCCGACCGCATCGAGACCGGCACCTACGCCATGGCGGTGGCCATGACCGGCGGCGACGTGCTGCTCGAAAACACCTCCGCTTCGCTGCTCGAGAACGCGCTGCTGGCGCTGCGCCGCACCGGCGCCGAGATCACCGAGGAAGCCAACGGCATTCGCGTCCGCCGCAATGGCGGCGACATCCTGCCGGTCGACGTGACCACCGATCCGTTTCCGGGCTTTCCGACCGATCTGCAGGCGCAGTTCATGGGACTGATGACGCGCGCCAATGGCGTGTCGCACATCACCGAGACGATCTTCGAGAACCGCTTCATGCATGTCCAGGAACTGGCGCGCCTGGGCGCCCGGATCTCGCTGTCGGGCCAGACCGCCACCGTCACCGGCGTCAAGACGCTGCGCGGCGCGCCGGTGATGGCCACCGATCTGCGCGCCTCCGTGTCGCTGGTGATCGCTGGCCTCGCCGCCGAAGGCGAAACCGTGGTCAACCGGGTCTATCACCTGGACCGCGGCTTCGAGCGGCTGGAAGAGAAGCTCACCAATTGCGGCGCCGTGGTCGAACGCATCAGCGACTGACGCCCTGGACTGAAGCCCGGGCGTCGGCAGCAAGCTGCCGGGCTCCGCCTTGCGCTGCCACCATCGGCGCATTGCGCTTTGGCCTCGCCCCACCTACCTTGCAGTGCAGCACACCGCGCGGTGACCCCGCGCCCGGCAATGATGACAGAGACCCGAGGTAAACCATGGACAGTCTGAAACTGGTCGCGCTTGACGAAACGGACCTGGCCGTGATTTCCGCCTGCCTGCAGGACGCCGTCTTCAAGACCGGCGACACGGCCTTTCTCGGCCAGAACAAGACTTTCACGCTTGAAGGCAATCGCTTTGTCTGGGAAGAGGGACGGGACGCCAAGACCTTCGAACGCCGCCGGGCGGTGCTCGCGGTCAAGCAGGTGCTGAGCGTCAGATCCCGCGGGATCGATCTCAAGGACACCGACGCCGTGCATTCGCTGCTGGCCCTGACCTTCGTCCCCGGCGACGAGGCGCCGGCCGGCGCGATCGAGATCGTGCTGTCGGGCGATGCGGTGATCCGCCTCGAGGTCGAGTGCCTGGAAGTGCAACTGGCCGACATCGGCGGCGGCTGGGAAACCAAGTTCAAGCCGCGCCACCCGCTCGGCCTCTGATCGAACGACGACTGTGACAATGGGGACAGGGCATTGGTACTGAGGCTTGACTACCGGCAACCCGATTTCGAAAGCCGCTTCGCCGCCTTTCTGACCACCAAGCGTGAGGTCTCCGAAGACGTCGAGAACGACGTGCGCGCGATCATCCGCGAGGTCCGCGAGCGCGGCGACGCGGCGCTGCACGAATTCAGCCAGCGCTTCGACGGGATCGACACGCGGCGCCTGGGTCTCGCCGTCACCGCCGAAGAGATCGAGACCGCCTACCGGGCGACGGACCCCGAGGTCCTCGCGGCGCTGGACCTCGCCCATGACCGCATCGCCAGCCACCACCGGAGGCAGATGCCCCGGGACGATCATTACGTGGATCCGCTCGGTGTCGAGCTCGGCTCGCGCTGGACCGCGATCGAGGCGGTCGGGCTCTATGTTCCGGGCGGCACCGCCAGCTATCCGAGCTCGGTGCTGATGAACGCCGTGCCCGCCAGGGTGGCGGGCGTCGAGCGCATCGTCATGGTGGTGCCGGCGCGCGACGGGCAGCTCAACCCGGTGGTTCTGGCCGCCGCCCGCATCGCCGGCGTGAGCGAGATCTACCGCATCGGCGGCGCCCAGGCGATCGCAGCACTCGCCTACGGCACCGAGTCCATCAGGCCCGTGGCCAAGATCATGGGACCGGGCAACGCCTGGGTGGCGGCCGCCAAGCGGCAGGTATTCGGCACCGTCGGCATCGACATGATCGCCGGTCCCTCCGAAGTGCTGGTGATCGCCGATCCCGACAACGATCCCGACTGGATCGCCGCCGACCTGCTGGCCCAGGCCGAGCATGACGCCGGCGCGCAATCGATCCTGATGACCCGCGACGAAGCCTTCGGCGAGGCGGTGATTGCCGCGGTCGAGCGCCAGCTCTCGACGCTGGGCCGCGCCGGGACGGCGCGCCGGAGCTGGGCCGATTTCGGCGCGGTCATCACCGTGCCGGACTGGGACGCCGCGGTGCCGCTCGCCAACCGCATCGCCGCCGAGCACCTGGAAATCGCCACCGAGGGCGCCGAGGCGCTGGCCGCGCGGATCCGCAATGCGGGCGCCATTTTTCTGGGCCGGCACACGCCCGAGGTGATCGGCGACTATGTCGGCGGCTCCAACCACGTTCTGCCCACGGCGCGCTCCGCCCGGTTCTCCTCGGGCCTGTCGGTGCTCGACTATGTCAAGCGCACCTCGATCCTCAGGCTCGGGCCGGAGCAGTTGCAGTCGCTGGGCCCTGCTGCCATAAGTCTGGCGAGGGCGGAGGGGCTCGATGCCCATGCGCGCTCGGTGTCGATCCGGATGAATCTGAGGGAACCGGGGCCGGAGGAGGGACGTGAGCGGGAATGACGGCGGCGGAGGACACGAAACGGCTCTCGGATGTCGTTCTGGATGAAACCATCGGCCGCGCCACGCCCGATGTGGAGCACGAGCGCGCCGTCGCCATTTTCGACCTGATCGAGGAAAACAGCTTCGAGCCGGTCGGCCACGACAGGGGACCCTACAAGCTCAAGCTGTCGCTGATCGATGCCAAGCTGGTCTTCTCCATCTCCCCCCAGGGTGACGAGCCGGTGGCCACCCATATTCTCTCGCTCACGCCGTTCCGCCGCATCGTCAAGGATTATTTCATGATCTGCGAGAGCTACTACGAGGCGATCCGCTCCTCCACGCCGAGCCAGATCGAAGCCATCGACATGGGCCGTCGCGGCATCCACAATGAAGGCTCGCAGACGCTGATGGACAGGCTGGAGGGCAAGATCAGGATGGATTTCGACACCGCCCGGCGGCTGTTCACGCTGGTCTGCGTGCTGCACTGGCGCGGATAGGGACCGCGATGGCGGACATGAGCCCCGCTCCCGCCAGGACCTCGCCCGGTTCGGTCCTGTTCGTCTGCGGCATGAACTCGATCCGCTCGCCGATGGCCGAGATCATCGCCCGCTCGGTCCTGCCCGCCGGCACCTACATTGCCTCCGCCGGCGTCCGTCCGGGCGAGCGCGATCCATTCGTCGACACGGTCCTGGCCGAGATCGGCCTGGATCTCGGCCACCGGCAGCCGCAGACGCTTGACGAACTGGAGGACGACTATTTCGACCTCATCGTCACGCTCGCGCCGGAAGCCCACCACCGGGCGCTGGAACTGACCCGCGGCAATGCGGTCGAGGTGATCTACTGGCCGACACCGGACCCGACCGTGGCGACGGGGACCAGGGAGCGCATTCTCGACGCCTATCGCGAGGTGCGCGACATGCTCAGACACAGGATCGTCTCGGGCAAGGGCTGGTCGCGGCCGCTCGCGGGCGGGTGAATCAATTTGGTTCACAAATCGCTCGTCATTGTGTAGGTTCCGGCCAAATTTCAGGCCCGCGCATTTTGCGCCGCCTTTTTCAACTGGAAAGACAGACACTGAATGGCGAAAGAAGAAGTCCTCGAATTTCCGGGCGTGGTCACCGAACTGCTGCCGAACGCAACCTTCCGGGTGAAGCTCGAAAACGAGCATGAGATCATTGCGCACACCGCAGGCCGGATGCGCAAGAACCGCATCCGCGTTCTCGCCGGCGACAAGGTGCTCGTCGAAATGACGCCTTACGACCTGACGAAGGGCCGCATCACCTATCGCTTCAAGTAAGCGAGGGTGAGGCCATCCCATGGCGCGATCGCAAAAACTGATCCTCGCATCCGGGTCGCCGCGCAGGCTTGAACTGCTCGACCAAGGCGGCATCGCGCCCGACCGGCTGATGCCGATGGATCTCGACGAGACGCCGCAGCGCTCGGAGCATCCGCGCTCGCTGGCGCGGCGGCTGTCGCGGGAGAAGGCGGAAGCGGCACTTGCCGAGACCCGGCTCGATCCGGCCTGGAAGGATGCCTATATCCTGTCGGCCGACACCGTGGTCGCCGTCGGCCGCCGCATCCTGCCCAAGGCGGAGCAGATCGACGAGGCGTCGAACGCGCTCTATCTCCTGTCGGGCCGCAACCACCGTGTCTTCACCGGCATCTGCCTGGTCACCCCCGACCACACCATCCGCCAGAAGATCGTCGAGACCAGGGTCCGTTTCAAGCGGCTCTCCCGGGTCGAGATCGAAAGCTACCTGGCGTCGGGCCAGTGGCGCGGCAAGGCCGGCGGCTACGCCATCCAGGGCCTGGCGGGAAGCTTCGTGGTCAAGCTGGTGGGCTCCTACACCAATGTGGTCGGCCTGCCGCTCTACGAGACCGTTGGCCTGCTGACCGGCGAAGGCTATGATGTCCACTTCAAATGGCTTGAGGGCTGAGCACATGACCGACGGCAAGGTGACCCCGTTGCGCAAGGCGCAGCCATGTCCGGAATGCGGACGCCCCTCGACGCGCGACAGCTATCCGTTCTGCTCCGAGCGCTGCCGCGCGGTCGACCTCAACCGCTGGCTGGTGGGCGGCTACGCCATCCCCGTCACCGAGGTCGATGACAACCAGGACGACGATTTCGACGACCGGGGCTGACCCGCGGGCTTGAGAGTGCCGCGCGGCGTGCACCGAAGCGACGCTGCGGGCGGCCTGGCGACGGCAAAACCGGACTTCGCCAACGCCGCCCCCGGGGCCGGGTTCATTTTCTCCCCGCCGTGGCGAAAAAAGCCTGAAAAGGGTGCTGGACAGGGCCTTTCAAGATGTTATAACCCGCTCGCTTCCGGCGTTGGAAAACTCCTTCGCCGGCGAGCTTCCGGACGCCGCTCAAGAGCGGCCCGGTGAGATGCCCGGATAGCTCAGTTGGTAGAGCAGCGGATTGAAAATCCGCGTGTCGGTGGTTCAAATCCGCCTCCGGGCACCATTTTTTCCTCTCTTCGAACGATGGTCCGCAGCGTTGCGCGGCTGTTTGCGCGGGCGCCCGCCGGCCTTGGCGGCCAGGTCGCGGCCGAGCCCTTGCCCAGTCCGTGTCCTGGTTCGGGCGGCGGTGTCCGCGGCGGCCCGGCGGTGACGGCTGCGGCAGGTGGCGAGGGGCCGTCCGAGCCGATCGGCCTGTTGAAAATAATCCCCCATTATTGCCCCGCGCGGCTTGCCAGTCTTGCACGGGATGTTGGACACGCTTTACAGGGATGTGTAGGATTCGTAAGACGAGATAATATGTCAAAAAATTTTGACACTTTTTGCCGCCACGTCAGCCTTTCGGGGCAACTTGTTTCAGTATTTGTATGGAAATTCAATAATTTAACTCCGAACCTGGCACTTTACCCCGTTACGGACCCAAATTGAGCAAGATCAAAGCCTCATCGCCGCCGACCGTGATATCGATCATCTGCAGGCACAAGCCCAGCAGCGGACACGGGATCGATGCGACACCAATTCAGGAAAGGGCCGATTGCACACTCAACCAGAGCCTATGGCCCAGCTTCGATTTCAACCCCTCCGGCCGCTCTTGCGGGTCGACACCTTAATCACCGGAGTTCCGACCACGGCGACAAGCCAGGAATTCCGATAATCCGAAAAAGTTGTGCGATGTTACAAATTCCCGACGACCTCCGTTCCATCCCGGCAGTTCATGCTGTTCCTGCGTATCTCAAGAACACCTACACCTGGGCTTACCTGGATCCGCGCAATGCCCGGCTTCTCGACAACGAGACGATCGTGGGGATCATCTTGTTTGGCAATCACGTGCGGCTGCGGAACGCGGCCCTGGCCGAGTTCTCGAGCGGGCAAAGCGTGCTTCAGGCGGCTCACGTCTATGGCACGCTGATTCCCGAAATCGCCCGGCGCATTGGTCCCAAGGGCAGCCTCGACGCCATGGACGTGGCCCCGCTGCAGGCGGCCCTGTGCCGGCGGAAACTGTGGGGCATGAAGCAGGCCCGCGTCCGCATCGCCGACGCGTCCAAGCCCGGCGACGGCCTCTATGACGTGGTCAGCTGCTATTTCCTCCTGCACGAGGTTCCCGACGACATGAAGCAGGCCATCGTCACCGCGCTGCTCCAGCGCGTGGCGCCCGGCGGCCGCGCCGTGTTCGTCGACTACCACCGTCCGGCAAGGCTGCATCCTATGCGCGGCTTCTATCGCAAGCTGTTCGAGCGGCTGGAGCCCTTTGCGCTGAGCATGTGGGATCACGAGATCCGCGACCTGGGCGCCGATGCGGCCGCGTTCGAATGGACCAAGGAGACATTTTTCGGCGGCGTCTTCCAGAAGACCGTCGCCCACCGCCGGGGTTCGATATGAACTCTTAATGCAGATCCGCGCGGCTGGCGCGCGAAGGGGAGACAATGCGATGAGAATATCAGTTCGTGTCGTCGTGGTCATGGCTGCCATGACAGGGTTTGCAGCATGGGGAGGAGCACAGCTCCAGCGGGCAGAGGCCCAGGAAAGTCCGGCAACGGCGGTGCCCGCGCCGGCGACCCTGATGCCGGAGATCCCCAATCTCGACGCATGGCGCGGCTCGCCCCACGCCAACATCACCCGCGAGGCCTTCCGCCACTGGGACAATGAAGACGACAAGATGATCCCGGAGGTCTGCTCCAAATGTCACTCGACCGCGGGCTTCATGGATTACCTCGGCGCGGACGGCAGCGCCGCCGGCACCGTCGACACCAAGCATTCGCCCGATCCGGCCGTGGCACCCGGGATCGCCTGCATGGCCTGTCACAATGACGTCGCCCGCTCCATGAGCGTCGTCACCTTCCCCTCCGGCGTCGAGCAGGAGGTCCTCACCCCCGATGCGCGCTGCATGACCTGCCACGGCGGCCGCGCTTCCACCGTCCAGGTCGGCGAGGAAATCGCCAAGGCGGGGGCGTCGCCGGACGAAGATACGCCTTCGGCCGAAATCGGCTTCGTCAACATCCACTACCGCGCTTCCGCGGCAAGCCGGTTCGGCGGCGAGGTGCATGGCGGATACGAGTATGACGGAAAGGAATATGCCGGCTATTATTTCCACGACCAGGTGTCGCAGCTCTGCACCGATTGCCACAGCCCGCACAAGCTGCAGGTGAAGGTGGCCACCTGCACGGAATGCCACACCGAAGTGGTGGCCGACGACAAGCAGTCGCTCCGGCTGATCCGCACCTCCAAGGTGGACTTCGACGGCAATGGCGACGCCAAGGAAGGCGTCTACGCCGAGATCAAGGCGCTGCATGCACGGCTGCTCGACGCCATCAAGGGCTATGGCAAGCAGGTGGCCGGCACCGCGATCGCCTATCACGAGAATGCCTATCCGTACTTCTTCCAGGATGGCGACGGCAGCGGCGCGATCGAGGACGCCGAGGCCGTGTTCCCCAACCGCTACCAGTCGTGGACGCCGCGGCAACTCAAGGCCGCCTACAACTACCAGGTCGTCGCCAAGGATTTGGGCATGTACACCCACAATCCCTATTACGCGCTGCAGTTGCTGTATGACAGCATCGACGATCTGGCGGCGGCCGGCAGCGGGGTCGAGGTGGTCGGCACCCGTCCGAACTGAGCCGCCTGCTTCGGTGAGACCCGATTAGGGCCTGGCCGCCGCCGCGGCCAGGCCCCTCCAAGAGAAACAATCCTGGAAGGGGCAAGATCGATGACACCGCGCTGGCTCGCAGGTCTCAGTCTGGCGTTCAGCCTGGCGGTTGCAATCGCCTCGCCATCGGCGGCCCAGTCGGATCCGCCGGCGGCCACCGCCGGGGCGACCACCGGCGAAGCTCCGGCGTCCGCCGCCCCTGCCCGGGCCGGCATTCCGGCCTCCACCGCCGATCACAGAAGTTTTCCGGCGCTGGCGGGGCCCTTCGCCAGCGCCGGCGAGGTCAACCAGGCCTGCCTGTCCTGCCACAACACAGGGTCCGAGCAACTCCACGGCTCGATCCATTTCACCTGGTCCTGGCCCAAGGCCGGCGATGGCGAGACGGCCGGAGGCAAGGCCGAGCTGCTCGGCATGCTCCATGTCGCCAACGGATTCCTGCTGTCGGTGCCGTCCAACATCGAGGCCTGCACCTCCTGCCACATTTCCGGCACGCGCTTCGAGGACCCGGCGATGTTCGATCCGTCCGGCCCGCCGGTCGCGCCGGTGGACTGCCTCACCTGCCACGAGCCCACCGGCAAGTGGGCGCTCTCCAATTTCCACGAAGGCGGGGCTGCCTGCTCCATGTGCCATGACGAGCGGCTGCGCGGCGACGCGCCGGAGGTCAAGGATCTGGCCGCCGCCGCCCGCTCGGTCGGCCCGTCGACGCGGGCGAGCTGCGGCAGTTGCCATTTCAACGCCGATGGCGGTCCCGGGGTCAAGCATGGCGACCTCAACGCCGACCTGGTCGCTCCCGTGGCCGCGCTCGATGTGCACATGGCGCCCGCGCCGGACGGCGCCGGCTTCACCTGCTCCACCTGCCACACCACCCGCGATCACGCCATCGCCGGAAGCCGCTATTCCGGCGGCCCCGGCGAGACGCCCGAGCGCCCGGCGCTGGCCGGGGCCGCGGCCTCCTGCCAGGGATG
>NZ_JRJG01000019.1 GCF_000759435.1 Hoeflea sp. BAL378 | reverse complement strand
CCTCGCAGCCGAGCGAGGAGGGCGCGCAGGCCTCCTGGCGCACCTTGTCGAGCCGCTACAATGCGATCATCGGCGGCAAGGGCGTCGACATCCAGCGGGCCGACATTCCCGGCAAGGGCGTCTTCCACCGGGTGAGAGTCCCCGCCGGAACCCGCGAAGAAGCCAACGCCTTGTGCGCCCGCTACAAGGCCGCCGGCGGAAGCTGCTTCGTCTCGCGATAGGCGTTGTCGCCGCATCACGTTCGCCTGGCCGCGCCCCTCCGGCGCGGCTTTGGCGTTTGAGGGACCGCCCGCAGGGCGCGATCCTGTCAATCGCGGCCGGTTCGGCTACCATTGGGTCCATGAGCGAATCAGGCAAAGCACGTGCTTTCTGGGGATTTCGCCACCTAACAGGTGCAATTCCCGCCATAGGATGCGATGTCACGGAGGGCGCGTGGCGCGCATTCCGCGTGAGCGCGCGTTGCGGAGGCGCGGCACGGGCGGCGAGGCGTCCTCGCACAACGAAGTCGACAGGATGATGGCGGCTTCTTGAGGGTGAAAGGCGGCAGGCGTGAGCAACGGCAACCGGCAGAACAGCGGCGGACCTGACAGGGCTTCCACGGGCAAGACGCCCATGGACGCCATGTGGGATGACGTCAAGATCGACCGGGCGATCGGCGACCCGTCGCTGGTGATCGACGTCGACGGCTTTGAGGGACCTTTGGACCTGCTCCTGCATCTGGCGCGCACCCAGCGCGTCGATCTCGCCAAGATCTCGGTCCTGGCGCTGGCCGAGCAGTATCTGGTCTTTGTCGAACAGGCCCGCGCGCTCAGGCTGGAACTCGCCGCCGACTACCTGGTGATGGCCGCTTGGCTCGCCTATCTCAAGTCGCGCCTCCTGATACCGCACAGCCCCAAGGGCGAGGAGCCCAGCGGCGAGGAGATGGCGGCGCAGCTCGCGTTCCGGCTGAAGCGGCTTGAGGCGATGCGCGAAGCCGCGACAAGGCTGGTCAACCGCAACCGGCTGGGACGCGACGTCTTCGCCCGCGGCGAACCCGAGCCGATGGTGACCGACAAGACCTCGAGTTTCGATGCGACGCTCTATGATCTGCTGACCGCCTATGCCGCGCAGAAGCAGCGCCAGACCGTCACCCAGGTGACCATCGCGCGGCGGCGGGTCTGGTCGCTGGCCGATGCCCGCGTCATCCTGTTCCGGCTGATGGGCGAACTCAAGGACTGGATGGCGCTGGACCAGTACCTGATCCGCTATCTGTCCGATCCCGAGGAACGGGTGACCGCAATCGCCAGTTCCTTTGCGGCAAGCCTCGAAATGGTGCGGGAAGGGCGGCTTGAAATCCGCCAGGACGGCGCCTTCCAACCAATCTTCATGCGGCGACCGCTCCAGGCCGCCGCAAGCGCAGGGAGCAAGCCATGACGATGGATCCCGGTTACGGTGCGGCGAGGGCCTATGACGGCCAGGCCGACCACGCGGAGGATGACGAGATGACCACCGAGGGCCTGGATGCGCTCCGCGAACGCGCGCTGTTCGAGGCCGAGCGCATCGCCGAAGCGCTGATCTTCGCCTCGAGCGGTCCGGTCGCCGAAAGCCTGATCGCGGCCAAGCTGCCGCAGGGCGCGCCGGTGGGCGTGGTGATCCGGCGTCTGGCCGAGAGCTATGCCCATCGCGGCGTCAACCTGGTGAGGGTCGGCGACGCCTGGGCATTCCGCACCGCCGCCGATCTCGGCTTCCTGATCCGCCAGGAGGAGACCGAGGTCAAGAAACTGTCGCGCGCGGGCCTCGAGGTGCTGTCGACCATCGCCTATCACCAGCCTGTGACCCGCGCCGAGATCGAGGACGTGCGCGGCGTCGCCACCTCCAAGGGCACGCTCGACGTGCTGCTGGAAACCGGCTGGGTGCGGATGCGCGGCCGCCGCCGGTCCCCGGGCCGCCCGGTGACCTATGGAACCACGCAGGCGTTTCTCGATCATTTCGGCCTCGAGGAGCTCAGGGACCTGCCGGGCATGGACGAACTCAAGGGCGCGGGCCTGCTGTCGGGACGGGTGCCGTCCAACTTCCAGCCGCCGGTCCTGCCCGCCAATGACGACCTGACCGAGGATGAGGATCCGCTCACCCAGATGGACCTTGAAGAGCTTGGTCTCTTGACTCCGATGGGTGAAGCGGAGGACTAAGCCTGCATCGCCGGGCGTCGCCCGGCGCCCCACACAGGCTGACAGCAGGGGTCCTGCCAGGTGAGACAGCAGATCAGAGCGGCGAACGCGCGCAGGACGGCAGGGGTGACATTCGCCGCGCGCCTGGCGTTCGAGGATGTTCACCACAGCTATGGCGACTTGCAGACGCTGCGCGGCGTCACGCTCGCGGCCGAGCCGGGCGAGGTCCTGTGTCTCTTGGGCCCCTCCGGATCGGGCAAGACGACGCTGCTGCGCATCGCCGCCGGCATCGAGCCGCTTGAAAGCGGCCGGCTGCTGCTCAACGACCGGGAAATCGCCGGCCCCTCGGTCAACCTGCCGCCCGAGCGGCGCGGCATCGGGCTCATGTTCCAGGACTTCGCGCTGTTTCCGCACCTGACGATCCTCGACAATGTCCGCTTCGGGCTGACAGCGCTCACCTCGGCCGATGCGCGGCGCGAGGCGCTGGCGGCGCTCGACCGCGTTGGGATGGTCCATTACGCCGACAATTACCCGCATTCGCTGTCGGGCGGCGAGCAGCAGCGCGTGGCGCTCGCCCGGGCGCTGGCGCCGCGACCGGCGGTGCTGTTGATGGACGAGCCGTTCTCGGGCCTGGATTCGCGGCTCAAGGACAGCGTACGCGCCGAAACCCTGGCGATCCTGCGCGAAGCCCGCGCCACGGCGGTGGTGGTGACCCACGACGCCGAGGAAGCCATGCGCATGGGCGACCGGATCGCGCTTCTGAAAAACGGCGGGTTGGTGCAGGTGGGCACGGCCGAGGATCTTTACCACCGCCCGGTCAATCTGTTCGCCGCCGGTTTCTTTTCCGAAATCAACGTGTTTGAAGGATCGGTGTCGGGTGGAATGGCGCAGACGCCGGTCGGTCCGGTCCGGGCGGATGGTTTTTCCGATGGCGCGGAGGTCTCGATTGCCATAAGGCTGCCGGGGATCGAAGTCACAGAGACGCCCTGCGGCGTTTCGGCGCGTGTGGTGGCCCGGCGGTTCCTCGGAGTCGAGGAACTTGTGACATTGGCGGTTGCTGGCGGCGAAAGTCCAATTGACGCCCGCATTCGCGCTGGTCATCTAAGGGCCGGCGTCCGCGATGTTTCGGTGACCGTCAACGCGCGTGACATTTTGGTGTTTGAAAGAAACAGCTAAACACCTTACATCAGGGTGGGATGCAGACAGGAGAGTATCATGGGTTCATTCAGTATCTGGCATTGGCTTATCGTTCTGGTCGTCGTGCTGCTTTTGTTCGGTCGCGGCAAGATTCCGGAACTGATGGGCGACGTCGCCAAGGGGATCAAGAGTTTCAAGAAGGGCATGGGCGAGGACGAGCCTGCGCCGGAAACGAAGATCGTCGAGAACAAGCCGGAAGACAACAAGAACCGTCACTGACATCCCATCCCGTTGCCCTGACGGGTGAGGAGACGCCTGAATGTTCGACATCGGTTGGCCAGAACTCCTGGTCATTGCCATTGTGCTGATCATCGTGGTCGGTCCGAAAGACCTGCCGCCTATGTTGCGCGCCTTCGGGCGGACCACCAAGAAGCTCCGGGGCATGGCCAACGAGTTTCGCGGCCAGTTCGACGAGGCGTTGCGCGAGGCGGAACTGGACGACGTCAAGAAAACGCTGGACGACGCCCGCAAGCTCAACCCGATGCAGACCATCCGCGACGCGGTGAACCCTTTGAAGGATTCGGCGAAGTCCATTCGCTCGGATCTCGAGAAATCGGTCAACGCACCGCCTGCGGCCCCGGCATGGCAACCGAAGACGGAGATTCCGGACGCGACCATGAAGCTCCCGGACAGCCCGCCCGAGATCAAATCGACCGAAGCGGCTCCCGCCGCTTCGGGGGCAGGGGCCAAGCCGCCAGCGAAGGCCGGGTCGGCCTCCGCCGGCAAGGACGCCAAACCGGCGGCTGAGCCGAAGGCTGCCGCGAAGGCATCCGCCTCCAAGGCCAAGCCGGCGTCAGTCAAGGCGCCCGCTGCCGCTTCCAAACCGGCCAGTGTCGCCAAGCCCGCGGCTCCCGCCGCCAAGGCTCCGCCCGCCAAAGCCGCGGCAGCGAAGCCCGCGTCCAAGCCCAAGGCAGCCGCCGCAGATAGCGCGGCGGCGAGCCCCGCCAAGCCGGCTCCGCGCGCCAGGAAACCCAAGCAGGGCGAGGGCCAGGCGTGACCGACGATATCGAAGACAAGCCGCAGCCCTTGCTCGCGCACCTGATGGAACTGCGCAATCGCCTGATGTGGGCGATCGGCGCCTTCTTCCTGGCGTTCCTGTTGTGCTTCGCGTTCGCGAAACCGCTGTTCAACCTCCTGGTGATTCCCTTCACCTGGGCGGTGCAATGGGCGGGGCTCGATCACCGCAAGATCGAACTGATCTACACCGCGCCGCAGGAATTCTTCTTCACCCAGATCAAGATCGCCATGTTCGGCGGCCTGGTGATCGCCTTTCCGGTGATCGCGGCGCAGATCTACAAGTTCGTGGCCCCCGGGCTCTACAAGAACGAACGCGGCGCCTTCCTGCCGTTCCTGATCGCGTCGCCGATCCTGTTCCTGATGGGCGGGGCGCTGGTCTATTTCTTCTTCACGCCGATGGTGATGTGGTTCTTCCTGTCGATGGAGCAGACCGGCGGTGAGGGCGAAGCCTCGATCATGCTGCTGCCCAAGGTGTCGGAATATCTCGGGCTGATCATGACGCTGATCTTCGCCTTCGGCCTGGTGTTCCAGTTGCCGGTGGTGACCACGCTGCTCGCGCGCGTCGGCCTGGTCAGCAGCGAGGGGCTCAAGGAGAAGCGGAAATACGCCATTGTCGCGGCCTTCATCGCCGCCGCGATCCTGACGCCGCCGGATCCGGTCTCCCAGATCGGGCTTGCGCTGCCAACCATCCTTCTTTACGAGATTGCCATCTATTGCGCCCGACTCGTGGAGCGCCAGCGCGCTGCGAGAGCGGCCCTGGCGGAGGCCGGCGAGACAGGTTCGTCCGGCGAGGCCGAACCCAAAGCCGACGCCTGAACTCCCGGGTGAATGCCGCGACCGCGACCTGAAGCGGCCGCGGCGCTGGCGCCGTCATTCGAGTACCGGAACCAGCCATGCTTGACATCAAGTGGATACGAGACAATCCCGCAGCTCTTGACGCGGCGCTCGCCAGGCGCGGCGCCGAGCCGCAGGCGGACCGCCTGGTGGCGCTCGACGAGGCGCGCCGCAGCCATGTCGGCATGCTGCAGGCGCTGCAGGAGCGCCGCAACCTCGCGTCGAAGGACATCGGCAAGGCCATGGCCGCCAAGGACCAGGCCACCGCCGACGCGCTCAAGGCCGAGGTCGCCACGATCAAGGACGAACTCCAGGCCGGAGAGGCCAAAGAGCGCGAGCTGGACGAGGCGCTCAAATATGCGCTCTCGGTGCTGCCCAACATTCCGCTCGACGAAGTGCCTGACGGCGCCGACGAGAGCGGCAATGTCGAGGTACGCAAGGTCGGAGAGAAGCCGGACCTCGGCTTCAAGCCCAAGGAACATTACGAACTCGGCGAAGCGCTGGGCATGATGGATTTTGAGCGCGCGGCGAAGATGTCGGGCGCGCGCTTCACCATCCTGACCGGCGGCCTTGCGCGGCTGGAGCGGGCGCTGGGCCAGTTCATGCTCGACCTGCACACCGGCGAGCATGGCTACACCGAGGTCAATCCGCCGCTGATGGTCAATGACGCCGCCGCCTACGGCACCGACAAGCTGCCCAAATTCGGCGACGATCTGTTCCGCACCACCGACGGCCGCTGGCTGATTCCGACCGCCGAAGTGCCGCTGACCTATATGGCGGCGGGCGAGATCCTTACGGACGAGGACCTGCCCAAGCGCTATGTCGCGCAGACGGCGTGCTTCCGCTCGGAAGCGGGATCGGCGGGCCGCGACACGCGCGGGATGCTGCGCCAGCACCAGTTCACCAAGGTCGAGCTGGTGTCGGTGACGACGCCCGAAACCTCGCTCGAAGAACACGAACGCATGACGGCGAGCGCGGAAAACGTGCTCAAGCGCCTCGGCCTGCATTTCCGCACCATCGTGCTGTGCACCGGCGACATGGGCTTCGGCGCGCAGAAGACCTATGACATCGAGGTCTGGCTGCCGGGCCAGGAAGCCTACCGCGAAATCTCGTCCTGTTCGGTCTGCGGCGATTTCCAGGCGCGGCGGATGAATGCGCGCTGCCGCAAGCCCGGCGACAAGGCCACCCGCTTCGTCCACACGCTCAACGGCTCGGGCGTCGCCGTCGGCCGCTGCCTGATCGCGGTGATGGAAAACTACCAGAACGCCGACGGTTCGATCACCGTGCCCGAGGCCTTGCGGCCCTATATGGGCGGGCTCACCAGGATTGAGAAGCAGGCATAGAACTTCGTATTCAAAGGGATTTGGCCATGCGCATACTCATCACCAATGACGACGGCATTCATGCCGAGGGACTTGAGGTGCTTGAGCGCATCGCCCGCACGCTCTCCGACGATGTCTGGATCGTCGCGCCCGAGACCGACCAGAGCGGGCTTGCCCATTCGCTGACCCTGTCCGAGCCGCTGCGGCTGCGCAAGGTGGGCGACAAGAAATTCGCGCTTCGCGGCACGCCCACCGATTGCGTCATCATGGCGATCCGGCGGCTGATGGATCCGGGCCCGGACCTGGTGCTGTCCGGGGTGAACGGGGGCCAGAACGTGGCCGACGACGTGACCTATTCGGGTACCGTCGCCGGCGCGATGGAGGGGACCCTGCTCGGCGTCCGCTCGATCGCCATGAGCCAGGCCTATACCTTTTCCGACGGCAGGATCCTGCCCTGGGACGTCGCCGAGACGCTGGCGCCGGCGCTGCTGAAGAAGCTGGTCGCCATCGATCTGCCGCCCGGCACGCTGCTCAATGTCAATTTTCCCAATTGCGCGGTTGACGAGGTCAAGGGCGTGATCGTCACCGACCAGGGGCAGATGACCCATGGGCTGTCGATCGAGGAACGCCATGACGGGCGCGGCTTTCCCTATTTCTGGCTGAAATTCGGCCGCCGGGATTTCTCGCCGGAGGCCAACAGCGACATCAAGGCCATTTCGCAGGGCTATGTCTCGGTGACGCCGCTCAAGCTGGACCTGACCAACCATGCGGTGCAGGAGAGACTGGCCGCGGCGCTGGAAGACTGACGCATGAATGTGCGGCTCCTGGAGAAGGAGGGATTCGCCAGCCTGTATCTGCGGCTCAGGGCCGAAGGCCTGGCCGACAAGGCGCTGCTGACCGCGCTCGAGCAGACCCCGCGCACCCTGTTCGTCTCCGCGGCCTATGCCGATGCAGCCTATCAGGACCGGCTGCTGCCGATCGATTGCGGCGGATTCGCCGAAAGCGCCGACCTGGTGGCGCGGCTGCTCTCGGCGCTGGCGATCGAACCCGGCCAGCGGATGCTCGATGTCGGCACCGGCAGCGGCTTTCTGGCCGCGGTCGCCGCCCGCATGGTCGAAAGGGTGGTGACGGTCGACCGCTACAAGACGCTCGTCCAGCTTGCCCAGCAGCGGTTCGCCCATCTGGGCATCTCCAACGTGATCGCCCGCCAGGCGGACGGCGCCAAGGGCATGAACGGCGAGGGCGCCTTCGACCGGATCATTGCAACCTGTGCTTTTGACGGCATGCCGCGCCCGTTCATCGACCAGCTCGCCTCAGGAGGGGTGATGCTCGCGCCGATCATGTCCGAAGGCGGAACGGCGCATATGGCGCGGCTGACCAAGATCGGCAGCCGGTTTGAACGGGAGGACCTGTTCGAAGTGCCTTACCGGCCGTTCACGCCCGGCCTGGCGCTGGCGCTGTAACCATTAAATCTGCATCAAAATACACAGATTCGCGCCGCTTTAACCGATGAGTAACACTAACGCGCTTTAATCATCTCAGTTGGTACTGCGTTGATTGGGTAGAGTTATGCGTCTCAGACAAACTGTCGTTCCAGGTGTTTCGGTGACCCGCTTGCTCGGCGTCGCTCTTCTGGCCGGGTCCGCCGCGGCCTGCAGTTCGGATGCGAGCCGGTTCGCCTACCGCAACACGGATCAGTTGTTGACGGCTTCGGTCCCCGCGCCGTCCTCATCGTCACTCGCCCCCATGGCCGGGATCGGCAACACGCCGAATG
This sequence comes from Hoeflea sp. BAL378, assembly GCF_000759435.1. GTDB lineage: Bacteria > Pseudomonadota > Alphaproteobacteria > Rhizobiales > Rhizobiaceae > Hoeflea. Next base: position 50,897 of record NZ_JRJG01000019.1, on the reverse strand, counting down.
TGTCCAACGGGGGCTATCAGCAAACCGGTACCTATCCGCAGGCGCCCGCTTCGGTCTCCCAGGCCTTCCCGGGGGACTACCGTTCCCCGTCGCAGGCAGGCTATGATCCGACCGCCACCGGCTCGGTTCCGGGATCGGCGGCCCGCGCCTCGGCATCGTCGTCGGGTCTGATCGGATCGCAACAGTCGTCTTCGGTCGCGCGTCAGGCCCTGCCGTCGCCGAAGCCGGTGCTGGCCGCGCCGAGCACGGCGACCCAGACCGCCCGCGCCCAGACACAGACAAGCCAGCCGTTTCCGGAACGTCCGCAGCAGTTGACTTCTGCCGTGCCGGTGAACCCGAACTACGCCAGCAACGAGCAGGTGATGGCGCCCGATCCGATCGTGACCGGCACCGCGCCGCAGGGCGCCGGCTGGACGACGACGGGTGGAACCCGGATCACGCTCGGCCCGGGCGAGACCATCTACAATCTCTCCAAGCGCTACGGCGTTCCCGCCGAGGAGATCCTGAAGGCCAACGGCATCGATGACGCGTCCCGCGTCTCGGCCGGACGGCAGTTGCTGATCCCCGTCTACGTGTATTCCCGCCAGGCTCCGGTGTCGGCGCCCGACAGCAATCCGAAGACGCTCGGCTCCAATTCCGGCACCGGATTGCGCGGCGAGGCCAAGCAGGACCGGGTTCCGATGCCCGCGCCGGCACCGCGCCAGGACGTGGCGGTGCTGCCGTCGGCCCCGACGCTGCGCAGCCCCAACGGCCAGGATGCTTCGCCGCAGTCGCTTGCATCGACCGCACCCAATTCCAAGGCAGACGGCGCTGCGAAGGATGCCTACACCGTTGCGAGCGGCGACACGCTGAGCAAGATCGCCCGCAAGCACGGCGTGAGCGTGGATGCGCTCAAGCAGGCCAATTCCTTGACGACGGCGAATATCCGCATCGGCCAGTCGCTTGTCATTCCGGCCGCGGGCGCGGAGACGGTCGACCGGTCGACCACCACCGCCTCGGTCCCCAGTGCCGATGCGCCCAAGCCCTATACGCCGCCGGTGGCTGCGGCCGACAGCGTGGCCGACAAGGCCAAGTCGGACACGGCTTCGATCGCCCCGGCCGCGACCGGCATCGACAAGTTCCGCTGGCCGGCGCGCGGCCAGGTGATCACCGGCTTCGCCAAGAGCGAGAACGGCAAGCGCAACGACGGCATCGACATCTCGCTGCCGACAGGCACCCCGGTCAAGGCCGCGGAGAACGGTGTGGTGATCTATTCGGGCGACGGCCTCAAGGAATACGGCAAGACCGTCCTGCTCCGGCATGATGATGGCCTGGTCACCGTCTACGCCCATGCCAACAGCCTGAACGTGACCCGCGGCGACAAGGTGGTCCGCGGCCAGGTGATCGCCAGCTCCGGCATGTCGGGCGTGGCCAAGACGCCGCGGCTGCACTTCGAAGTGCGCAAGAACGCCACCCCGGTCGATCCGACCAAATATCTCGAATAACGCCCCTCCAGGCGAAAGCGGAAAAAGGCCGGCACTTCGGGCGCCGGCCTTTTTTCGTTGGAGCATCGGTCGGCGCGAACCGCCGATGCGGGTCAGATCGCCTTGCCGAGACGGCCGGCCAGATCCTGGATGAACTGCCAGGCGACGCGGCCCGAGCGGGCGCCGCGGGTGGTCGACCATTCCAGCGCCTCGGCCCTGATCGCGTCCGGGTCCGCATCAAGCCCGAAATGGGCGGCGTAGCCCGCCACCATCTCCAGATACTCGTCCTGGGAGCATTTGTGAAAGCCGAGCCACAGGCCGAAGCGGTCGGACAGCGAGACCTTCTCCTCGACCGTCTCGCTCGGATTGATGGCGGTGGAGCGCTCGTTCTCGATCATGTCGCGCGGCAGCAGGTGCCTGCGGTTGGAAGTGGCGTAGAGCAGCACATTGTCCGGCCGGCCTTCGATGCCGCCGTCGAGCGCCGCCTTGAGCGACTTGTAGGCGGTGTCGTCATGATCGAACGAGAGGTCGTCGCAAAACAGGATGAACCGCGCCGGCGCGGGCCGGAGCAGGGCCATGAGCGCGGGCAGGGAGTTGATGTCCTCGCGATGGATCTCGATCAGCTTGAGCGGCGCCGGAAGGCCGGGCTCGTCGGCCAGCGCCGCGTGCACCGCCTTGACCAGCGATGACTTGCCCATGCCGCGCGCGCCCCACAGCAGCACATTGTTGGCCGCCAGGCCCTTGGCGAAGCGGTGGGTGTTGTCGACCAGGATGTCGCGGACATGGTCGACGCCCTTGATCAGCGTGATGGCGATCCGGTTCGGCCGCGGCACCGGCGCCAGGCGATGGCTGTCGGCTTCCCAGACAAAGCAGTCGGCCGCATCGAAATCGTTTGATGCGGGCGGGACGGGCACGAGCGCCTCCACGGCTTTGGCGAGGCGGGCGAGTTCGGCGAGGATCTGGCGGGCGGTTTCGTCTTGCATGCGATGGTCCGGGCTGGTGAGGGGTCGGTCGGGCGCGCGTGGCGGTATGGGTCGGAACGAACGCGCCAGGGCCGATCGGGACTTCAGGGGCGCATGGCCCGTCGCCGGGGCGAGATCGCCCGGCCGGGACATGCACCCAAGCCGGTAGCACGGCAGGAGGGAGCGGAAAAGCTTATTTAGCGGGCAAATCGGCTTCCGGGCCGCCATGTTTGCGTTGCAATCGGCTATCTTGCCACTATATTCCGCTCGACTGTCGGGGAGCCTTGCGGGCTCTCCTCCAAGCTTACCCTCAAGGAGTTTTTTATGTTTGTGACCCCGGCTTATGCCCAGTCCGCCCTCGGCGGCGGCGGCGGCGAGATCCTGATGTCGATCCTGCCATTCCTGCTGATCTTCGTGATCATGTATTTCCTCATCATCCGGCCGCAGCGCACGCAGATGAAGAAGCGCGAGGAAATGCTCAAGAATGTGCGGCGCGGCGACCAGATCATCACCGGCGGCGGCATCATCGCCAAGGTCACCAAGGTCATCGACGACGCCGAGCTGGAAGTCGAGATCGCCGACGGCGTCAAGGTCCGGCTGGTGCGCAGCCTGATCGCCGATGTCCGCGTCAAGGGCGAGCCCGCCAAGGAATAGCCGCAAAGGACGGACATGAGGACTCTCCTGTCCGTCTGACCGAGCGCCGTTTTACCCACCCTAATTCGTCCCCGAGGATGAACCGAGAGCGACATGCTTTATTTCTCCCGTTGGAAAACAACCCTGATCTGGCTTGCGGTTCTCGCCGGCGTGGTTTTCGCCTTTCCGAACCTTCTGAGCCAGCAGCAGGCCGACAGCCTGCCGGACTGGGCGCCTTCCAAGAAACTCACCCTCGGTCTCGACCTTCAGGGCGGCTCCTACATGCTGTTGCAGGTGGATCGCCAGGACATCATCAAGGACAGGTTGACGACGACGGTCGACGACGTGCGGCGGCTGCTGCGCGACGCCGGCATCGGCTATACGGGGCTTTCGGGAACCGGCCAGATGGTGCAGGTCCGCATCCGCGACGACGCCCGCGTCGACGAGGCCAAGACGGCGCTGAACGAGCTTACCCAGCCGGTCAATTCGGGATTGTTCGGCGGCGGCACGGTGGCGGAAGCCACCATCGAGGAACCCCAGCCGGGTCAGTTGCGCATTCTTCTGACAGATGAGGGCATCACCTACCGCGTGTCCTCGGCGGTCGCGCAGTCGATCGAGGTGGTGCGCAAGCGCATCGACGAACTGGGAACCACCGAACCGGTGATCCAGCGCCAGGGCGTCGACCGGATCCTGGTGCAGGTCCCGGGGCTTTCCGATCCGGAGCGGCTGAAGAACCTGCTCAACCAGACCGCCAAGCTGGCGTTCCGGATGGTGGATACCTCGGTGCCGGTGCAGGAGGCCATCGAGGGCCGGCCGCCGGCAGGTTCCGAAGTGCTCTATTCGACCGATGATCCGCCGATCCCCTATCTGGTGGAACGCACCGTGCTGGTGTCGGGCGAAAACCTCGTCGATGCGCAGGCCGGCTACGACCAGCGCACCAACGAACCGGTCGTCTCTTTCCGCTTCGATTCCAAGGGCGGCCAGCGCTTCGGCCAGGCCACGACCGCAAATGTCGGCCTGCCGTTCGCCATCGTGCTCGACGACCAGGTGGTCTCGGCGCCGGTGATCCGCGAGCCTATCCTGGGCGGCACCGGCCAGATCTCCGGCAATTTCGATGTCCAGAGCGCCAATGACCTGGCGATCCTGCTGCGCGCCGGCGCCCTGCCGGCGACGCTGACGGTCATCGAAGAGCGCACCGTCGGCCCCGGTCTCGGCGCCGATTCGGTCGCCGCCGGCGAAATCGCCGGCATCATCGGCGCCGTTCTGGTGGTGGCGTTCATGTTCGTGGCCTACGGCATGCTCGGCTTCTTCGCCAATCTGGCGCTGATCGCCAACGTGGTCATGATCATCGCGGTCCTGACCCTGCTGGGAGCGACGCTGACCTTGCCGGGCATCGCCGGCATCGTGCTCACCGTCGGCATGGCGGTCGATTCCAACGTGCTGATCTACGAGCGCATCCGCGAGGAGCACAGGGCCGGGCGATCGCTGATCCAGGCGATCGACGCCGGCTTCAGCAAGGCCTTCTCCACCATCCTCGACGCCAACGTAACCACGCTGATCGCCGCGATCATCCTGTTCTATCTCGGCACCGGACCAGTGCGCGGCTTCGCCGTGACGCTCGCCGTGGGTATCGTCACCACCGTCTTCACCGCCTTCACCCTGACCCGGTGGCTGGTGGCGGAATGGGTGCGGCGCAGCCGGCCCAAGTCGATGCCGAAAGGCGCGCTGGATGCGATCATCCGCGATTTCACCTTCCGCTTCATGAAGCTCCGCCGCTTCACCTTCGTTTTCTCGGCGGCGACCTCGGTGATCGCGATGGTGCTGTTTGCCACCATCAACATGAATTACGGCATCGATTTCAAGGGCGGATCGATGATCGAGGTTCAGGCCAAGGAGGGCAATGCCGACGTCGGCGACATAAGGGCGCGGCTGTCGGAGCTCAATCTGGGCGAGATCCAGGCGCAGGAATTCGGCTCGCCCCGCGAAGTGCTGATCAGGCTGCAGGCGCAGGGCGGCGGCGAGAACGCCGAGCAGACGGCCATCACCCTGGTGCGCGGCGAACTGGAGGAAAGCTACGACATCAGGCGCGTGGAGGTTGTCGGTCCGACGGTGTCGGGCGAACTGGCGCAGGCCGGCACCATCGCGGTCATCGCCTCGCTGCTGGCGATCCTGGTCTATGTCTGGTTCCGGTTCGAGTGGCAGTTCGCGCTGGGCGCGATCATCGCCACGGTGCACGACGTGGTGCTGACCATCGGCATCTTCGTCATCTCCGGCATAGAGTTCAACCTGTCGAGTATCGCGGCGGTGCTGACGATCGTCGGCTACTCGCTCAACGACACGGTGGTCGTGTACGACCGTGTCCGCGAAAACTTGAGGCGCTACAAGAAGATGCCGTTGCCGGCGCTGCTGGACCTGTCGATCAACCAGATGCTGCCGCGCACGATCCTGACCTCGGTGACGACGCTGCTGGCGCTGATCGCGCTGTTCCTGTTCGGCGGCGAAGTCATCCGCTCCTTCACCTTCGCCATGATCTTCGGCGTGGTGATCGGCACCTACTCCTCGATCTTCATCGCCGCGCCGGTGCTGATCCTGTTCAAGCTCAGGTCCGACACCTTCCGCGCCGGAATGGATGCCGAGGACGAGGCCGAAACCGCGCCGGGCATCGCCGACAAGAGCACGGCCTGACCGGTGGCGCGTGGAATCGAGATCCGCGAGGCGCATTTTCCGGGCCGCGCGCCGATCGAGGCCTATGGCAATGGCGGATTCCGGTTCGCCGACATGTCGCATCGCGGATCGATCCTCTGCCTGCCGTCCGGCATTTACGGCTGGGCGGCGGGCGAGGAGGCCGCGCTGACGCCCGCGCTGTTTGACAAGGTGATGGCGGAAACCGGGGAGATCGAATTCCTGCTGGTGGGAACCGGCCTGTCGATCCGGCCGCTGCCCGCCGACCTCAGGGCGGCTTTGCGCGCCGCCAATGTCTCCTCCGACCCGATGAGCACGGGGGCGGCGGTGCGGACCTACAATGTGATGCTCGCCGAATCACGTGCGGTCGCCGCCGCGCTGATCGCCGTTTGATCCCGGTGACCGGGCCAGGTCCATCGGGCGCCCTTTCGCCGGCGGCGCGCCGGCAGATGCTGGCCGATCTCCGCGCGGCCGACATCGACCGCTACCTGGCGCTGCTGCTGATGCCGGAGGCGGCGCGCGACGACCTGCTGGTGCTGATGCTGTTCAATGCCGAGATCGCTGCGATCCGCGACCGGGTGCGCGACCCGATGCCGGGCGAGATCCGGCTGCAATGGTGGCGCGAGGTGCTTTCGGGCGACCGCGGCGGCGAGGCGTCGGGCCATCCGCTGGCCTCCGCGTTGGGATCGGTGATCGGGCGCCGCGCCCTGCCGACGGCGCCGCTGATTGCCATGTGCGAGGCGCGGACCTTCGATCTCTATGACGACCCGATGCCCGACCGGCTGAGCTATGAAGGCTATGCCGGCGAAACCGCTTCGGCCTTGCTGCAGATGTCGGCCTTCCTCCTCGATCCGGCCATCGCCGCGGAGACGGCCACCGCCAGCGGTCATGCCGGCGTGGCCCAGGCGGTGGCGGGGCATCTGATGCTGCTGCCGATCACCCGGGCGCGGGGGCAGGTGTTCGTGCCGGGCGATCTGCTGGCTGCGACCGGGCTCGACCGCGACAGGTTTCTGGGGGGTGAGAACAAACCGGCGCTCACAAACGCCGTGCGGGCCTTTGCGGGAATCGGACGGGAGCATCTCGACAAGGCGAAGGCGGCGCTGGCGCACCTGCCGGGCCACCTGTTTCCCGCCTATCTGCCGGTTGCGCTGGTCGAGCCGGTTCTGGCGCGCGCCGAACAACGCGGCGCGGACAGTCTTACGATCCCGCTTCAGCCGCCGCAATGGCGCAGGCAATGGCGCCTGTGGCAGGCCGCGCGGCGCGGCCGGCTCTGATCACTCCTGGTCTGGCGGCGGGCGCCGCCGCGCGGGCCTGCGGGATCCGTCATCGCCACGGCTTGCAGAACGATTTGAGGCACGGCATAGTCGGACGCGTTGACGCGACCGGGAGCTGCGTCAATGCGGAGGGAGAACATGAGTCTTGGTGTTTTGGTTGTGGTGGTCGCCTTCGGCGTGCTGATGGTGATTGCGGCCGTGCATTTCACCGGCGGATCACGTCAGACGGATACGCGCGACCCGGGCGAAGCCATCGTGGAGTTCGCCCGCGCCTTTCCCGACGAGGCGATCCGCTCGGTGACGATGACCCGTGATGCAAAGGCCTGCTTCCTCAGGCTGGCGGACGGCAAGGTCGGTTTTCTGCAGACCATGGGGCGCCACTACGTGGCGCGGCTGATCCTGCCGGGCACGGCCTCGGTGACGCCGCTCGAGGGCCAGCCGGGACTGAAGATCAAATTCCATGATTCCACCCTCAAGGGCGGAGAATACGTGTTCCAGAACAGCGAGGAGGCCGCCGAAGTGTCGCTGTGGCTGTGCGGCAGCTTCGTGCTGGCGAGCCCGCAATTCGGCGGGGCCGGAGGAGGGGACCATGCCTGATCTCAAGGATTTTCCGGATGTGACGCAGATGGCGATCCCGTTCTTCGTGATCGCGATCCTGCTCGAGCTGTTCGTCATCCGCTACTTCAAGGGCCGTGGCGACTACGAGACGCGCGATACCGCGACCTCGCTGATGATGGGCGTGGGCAATGTGGTGTCCGGCCTGCTTCTGGGCTTCGTGGCGTTCGGCGTGCTGATGTGGGCCTGGCAGTTCCGGATCTATGATTTCGGCACGTCCTGGTGGGCCATCGCGCTCTGCTTCATCCTCGATGATCTGCGCTATTACTGGTACCACCGCATCGCCCACCGCTGCCGCTGGGTGTGGGCCGAGCACGTCAACCACCATTCCTCGCAGCACTACAACCTGTCGACCGCGCTGAGACAGAGCTGGACCGGCACCTTCACCGGCATGTTCATCCTGCGCATTCCGCTGGCGCTGATCGGCTTCCATCCGGTTCTGCTGCTGTTCGTCGGCGGGCTCAACCTGGTCTACCAGTTCTGGATTCACACCGAGGCGATCGGCCGGATGTGGAAGCCGATCGAATGGATCTTCAACACGCCTTCGCACCACCGGGTGCACCACGCTACCAACCCGCGCTATCTCGATTCCAACTATGCCGGCACGCTGATCATCTGGGACAGGATGTTCGGCAGCTTCGTGCCCGAGCTCGACGAGGACATGCCGCGCTACGGCATCGTCAAGAACATCGGCAGCTTCAATCCGGTCAAGGTGGCGTTTCACGAGTGGACCGACATGTTCCGCGATGCGTTTCAGCCGGGCCTGACCATCACCGAGCGGCTCGCCTATCTGTTCGCCCCGCCGGGCTGGAGCCATGACGGGTCGCGCAAGGGATCGGAGGAGCTTAAGGCAGATTACGTCGCCAAACATCCAGAATCGGCCGGAATGCCCGGCCTGCCGGGCGCGGGAACGCCCGTGCCAGGCCACGCACCGGTGGCTGCGGCGGAATAGACGAATAGACGAATAGACGAATAGACGCCGGCAGTTACTCGGCGGCCTGCCGGACGCTCGTGCCTTCAAGCCATGCGGCGAAGTCCTGGAGCGCGCGGCGGGCCATCGCCTGTTTCTTGGCCTTGGCCTTGTCCTTGCCGCGGAACCGGCCACCGCCCTCGGGGCGGAGGATCGCGCCGGGGTCGAGCGGCGGAAACAGGCCGAAATTCACGTTCATCGGCTGGAACGAACGCTTGCCGGGCTCGTCGTCGCTGAGGATGTGGCCGCCGGTGATGTGGTTGAGCAGCGCGCCGAAGGCCGATGTTTGCGGCGGCGGCGCGAGATCCTCGCCCAGGCGCTCGGCGGCGGCGAAGCGTCCGGCGAGCAGGCCCATCGCCGCGCTTTCGACATAGCCTTCGCAGCCGGTGATCTGTCCGGCGAATCTCAGCCCCGGGCGGGACTTGAGCTGCAGCGTTCCGTCGAGCAGCAGCGGCGAATTGAGATAGGTGTTGCGGTGCAGGCCGCCGAGCCGGGCGAATTCGGCGTTCTCGAGGCCTGGAATCAGCCGGAAGATCTCGGCCTGGGCGCCGTATTTCAGCTTGGTCTGGAATCCGACCATGTTGTACAGCGTGCCCAGCGCATTGTCTTGGCGCAACTGCACCACCGCATAGGCCTTGACGTCGGGCTTGTGGGCATTGGTCAGGCCCATCGGCTTCATCGGGCCGTGGCGCAGCGTCTCGCGTCCGCGCTCGGCCATGATCTCGATCGGCAGGCAGCCGTCGAAATAGGGCGTGCCTTCCCATTCCTTGAAGCCGGTGGTGTCGCCGGCCACCAGCGCGTCGACGAAGGCCTCGTACTGGTCCTTGTCCATCGGGCAGTTGATGTAGTCCTTGCCGGTGCCGCCGGGACCGACCTTGTCGTAGCGCGACTGGAACCAGCAGACCGACATGTCGATCGAATCGGTGTGGATGATGGGTGCGATGGCGTCGAAGAAGGCCAGCGCATCCTGGCCGGTCTCGGCGCTGATCGCCTCGGCGAGCGCCGGCGCCGTGAGCGGGCCGGTGGCGATGATGGTCTGGTCCCAGTCGGCGGGCGGCAGGCCGGTGATCTCCTCGCGCGCGACCTCGATCAGCGGCTCGGCGGCGATGGCGTCGGTGACGGCCTGGGCAAAGCCTTCCCGGTCGACGGCGAGCGCGCCGCCGGCGGGCACCTGGTTTCGGTCGGCGCAGGCCATGATCAGCGAGTCCGCGAGCCGCATCTCGGCATGGATGACGCCGACGGCGTTGTTTTCCGCGTCATCGGATCGGAAGGAATTGGAGCAGACGAGCTCGGCCAGGCTGTCGGTCTTGTGGGCGTCGGTGCCGCGCACCGGCCGCATCTCGTGCAGCACCACGGGCAGGCCGCGCCGGGCGATCTGCCAGGCGGCTTCGGATCCGGCCAGGCCGCCGCCGATGACATGGATGGGGGATGGGGAAGAGCTAGGCTTGGTCATGGCGCCCGTTTACCACGGACGCGGTCCGGTCTCAAAGATGTTTGTGCCGCAGCCCGCACAAACGAAAACGGCGTCCAAGCGGACGCCGTTACGAACGGTCATGTCGAAGGCCCTTAGCGGGTGCGAATGCCGCGAGCCACGTTGTCGATGTCGAAACGGGTCAGGCCGATGTCGGCGAGCGTTTCGTTGGACAGGTTGGCGAGTTCCTGAGCGGTCTGGCGGGTTTTCATCCAGCTGCGTGCTCTGCTGAGAATTTTCATGGCGGTCTCCTCGTGTAGGCGCCCCCCTGGGGCGCTGAATAAGTTGTGATCAATCTGATGCCCGTCATATAGGCGTTTGCTGTCGATTTGTGCAGCGCAATAATCACAAGTCAGGCATGCATGGCCGGAATGGCTGGTTAACGGGCGGGGCAATTCGCAGGCCTGCCGAAAATTCAGGCAGCGAGGCGGCTGCGCCTGCTTCCAGACTGCGATCCGTTTCAACGGTTTGGCGGGGGCATAAACAGAAACAGCGCCCTGTCTCCAGGGCGCCGTTTGATCTAACCGGCTCGCGCCGGGCAGAAATGTCAGTCTTCAGTGGCCGGGACGGCGGGCCACGAAGGGGATGTCGCCGCGGGAGATGCCGAGGTCGTTGAGTTCGCGTTCGGACATGCGGGACAGTTCGTTGACTGTGTTGCGATAATCGCGCCAGTCTTTGTAGGCCTTGCGGATATTCATGGTCTTCTTCCTTTCGATTTGGGCTGCAAATCAGCCCCGTGTTTGTTGACCTTGATATAGGAGCGTCAGGTCGTTTTGTGCAGTGCAAGATAACGCAAAGGTGCCATGCGGTTTCTGCAATGCGTCTTAACAAAACCTTGTTCATAAAGGTTAAGCCGTAATGAAGCCCTCAGCCGGCCATGTTTCGGCGAGGGACAGATTCTTCGGAAGAGAAGGGGTGGGGAAGGGGGCCGGACCTGGCGTCCGGACAAAAAATAACGCCCACCGGGGGAGGAGGATCCGGTGGGCGCCATTTTGGGAGACTGACGCTCGGGAGGAGGATGAACGTCAGTCACATCGAAGCGGCTTTGGGAGGAGGAGGAGGCCGCTCCGAATTCGTAAAACTCTTACAGGGCGCGCCGTGCGGCGAGTGGAATATCGCCCCTTGACATGCCGATGTCGCTCAACTCACGTTCCGAGAGCCTGTTCAGCTCGACGCAGGTTTCGCGGTATTTCCGCCAGCTGGCGTAGGAGCGGATCAGTTTCATGGTCTATCTCCTTCAGTCCCGCTGTTTTTCGGCTCACCACCGTGGCGTTCCGATGTTTTGAATATAGGGGCATTCAATCGATTTGTGCAGTGCAATAAACTCATGGAAGCCATTCCAAAATTGCATGGCTAAGGGGTGATCCGGTGGCTTTTGCCTCAAAGCTGTGCAGGGCTCACATATAAAACAGGCACAGTGCCATTTCCACGCTCATTGTGCGGATTTGCGGTTGGTGTAGGCTCCGGTGCGGACGCCGCGAACGAAGGAATCGCCCGATGCTACGAAGGTATTTGTCCCGCGAGCTCGATCAGTGGACCCGCAGCGGGCTTCTGGCCCCGGGACAGGCCCAGGTGCTCCTGGCCGATCATGACCGGCGGTACACCGGGTTCAGCCTGTCCGCGGTCCTGGCGGTGCTTGCGGCGGTGCTGTTCGGCGCCGCGGTGATCGCGCTGATCGCCGCCAACTGGGAGGTGATCCCGCGGGCCACGCGGGTAATCGCGCTGCTGATACTCCTCATGGCCGGTCTTGCCGCCGCCGCGGTGGCGGTGCGGAGGGGTGCTCCCTGGGTCGCCGAGGCGGCGCTGGTGTTCACGCTTCTGTGCTATGGCGCGGGCATCGCGCTCGTGGCGCAGATGTATCATTTGAGCGGCGACGAAACGGGTTTCATGCTGACCTGGGCCGTGGGCGCGCTGGTGGTGTCGTTCGCCTTCGCCTCGGCGATGGCCGCGGCCGGCGCCGGGCTCCTGGGATTTGGATATCTGCTTGCCGTCCAGGACCTGTTCTCCGGGTCCGGGACCAACCCGCAGGATCTCTCCAGCTACGCCACGGTGCTGGCGCTGGCGTTCGCCGTGGGCGTGGCGGCCTGGCGGTCGCGTTCGGCGATTGCCGGGCATCTGAGCGCCCTGCTGCTCATCTCCTGGGTGATGTGGGTCATCTTCGAAACGACGGAGCTGGAGCCGGGCTATGTTCTGGCCGCGCTCGGCGCCGTCGCGTTCGGCGCCGGATCCTTCACGCCGTCTCCGTTGACGGGGACCATCTCCCGGCATGGAGCGGTGTCGGCCTATGGCGCGGTCATGCTGCTGTCCGGTCTGGGGCTGATCCAGGTGTCGCTCGTCGATCCGGGACTCGGCGTCGAGATGGCGCTCGCCGCCTTCATCCTGGTCGTCAGCGTGGCGGTGCTCGCGGTCGCCGGCGGCGAGAACCGGCTGGTGCGGCGCTTTGCCTATTTCGCCTTCGCCTGCGAGACCCTCTACGTGGTCGGCGAAACGCTGGGATCGCTGCTCGGAAGCTTCGGCTTCCTGTTTTTGGGCGGCGTGGCGCTGGCCGTCATGGCTTTCGCGGTGACGAAGATCGAAAAACGCTTCAAGAAAGGGGAGGCGCGGCCATGACGGGTCCGGGACAGATGCTCAGGCGGCCGCTCAACCCCTATCTCGCCGCTCTCGTTTCGGCCGTGGTTCTCATCGGAACCCTGGCGTTGGCGATCGAGCAGCGCGCCGCGATCCTGAGGGACGGCCGCGAAATCCTGCTCAAGACCGAGCCGGTCGATCCGCGCGACCTGATGCGCGGCGACTATGTCCGGCTCGGCTACACCGACCTGTCTTCCATCGACGAGACCCTGGTGACCGGCCCCTGGCCCGACAGGGACACCACTATCCCGGTCTGGCTGACGCTGGCGCCGGGCGAGGACGGCGCCTTCGTCGCCCGGTCTGCAAGCTTTTCCAGGCCGGAGACCGTTGCCGCCGAGGAGGTGGTCCTCAAGTCGCTGCCGGTCCGGGTCACGGTGGCCCAGCCCTCGGGCGGGCTGAACGCGATCGGCCGGCTCGAATTCGGCATCGAACGCTATTATGTGCCCGAAGGCGAAGGCCTCGAGATCGAGAAGGCCCAGAACCAGGGCCGGACGACGGTCGCGGTCAGGATCTCGCCGGATGGCGCGCCGCAGATCGCGCGGCTGATGATCGATGGCGAGACGCTGTACGAAGAGCCGCTCTACTGAAAAGCCGGCTACAATTCGCGTTCGGGCGGGGTTCGGGCCAAAAACCCTGACGGACAAGGTCATTTTTCCTTTGATCGCCGCCAAACGGGTGATATAGAGCGACCGCGTTCAGGGTCGCCTCGCGCGAGCGGTGTTTTGCGACCCAAGAGCGGGTATGGTGAAATTGGTAGACACGCCAGATTTAGGTTCTGGTGCCGTAAGGCGTGGGAGTTCAAGTCTCTCTACCCGCACCAGATTAGTGTCCAGTCCGGCCGCCGCATCGGCGCCGGATGACCGGGCAAACACGAAGAGGCGTCCTGCCGGTTGATCCGGTTCGGGGCCTGAACTGAAAAATGCCACAGGCGACGCCGGATAACCGGCCCAGTCGCGGGGCCAACCCGAACGGTCGCAGTCGCGAGGAAATGAAGGTTTGAACATGCAGGTTACCGAAACGCTTGCCGAAGGGCTGAAGCGCGAATTGAAGGTTGTCGTTCCCGCTGCGGACATGAATTCGCAGATGAACGAGAAGCTTGCCGAAGCCAAGGGCAAGATGCAGATCAAGGGTTTCCGGCCTGGCAAGGTGCCGATCTCGCATCTGAAGAAGATCTACGGCAAGTCGATCATGGCGCAGCTCGTCAACGAGATGATCCAGGAGAAGCCGACCGCGATCCTGTCCGAGCGCGGCGAGCGGGCGGCGACCCAGCCCGAGATCTCGATGACCGAGGACGAGAAGGAAGCCGACCAGATCCTCAACGGCGCCGCCGATTTCGAATTCACCATCGCCTACGAAGTCATTCCGGCCTTCGACGTGGCCGACATGTCGGGCTTCAAGGTCGTGCGCGAAGTCGTTGACGTGCCCGCCGACGAAGTCGAGGAGCAGGTGCTCCGCGTGGCCGAGAACAGCCGCACCTATGAGCCCAAGGACGGCAAGGCCGCCGACGGCGACAAGGTGACGATCGACTATCTCGGCAAGCGCGACGGCGAGCCCTTCGAAGGCGGCGCCGACCAGGACGCCGAGCTGGTGATCGGCTCGAACCGGTTCATCCCGGGCTTCGAAGAGCAGCTCGTGGGCCTCAAGGCCGGCGACAAGAAGGAGATCACGGTCACCTTCCCGGCGGAATACCAGGCAGCACACCTGGCCGGCAAGGAAGCCAAGTTCGACATCACCGTCAAGGCGGTCGCGGCTCCGGGCGCGCTCGAAGTCAATGACGAGCTCGCCAAGACGCTCGGCCTCGATTCGGCCGACAAGCTGCGCGAGATCGTCCGCTCGCAGATCGAAAGCCAGTATGGCCAGGTCACCCGCCAGAAGCTGAAGCGGCAGATCCTCGACCAGCTCGACGAAGCCCACAAGTTCGAATCGCCCTCCAAGCTGGTCGACGCCGAATTCGAGAGCATCTGGCGCCAGATCAACCAGGAACTCACCGACAGCGGCAAGACCTTCGAGGACGAGGACACGACCGAGGAGGCAGCCCGCGAGGAATACCGCAAGCTGGCCGAGCGCCGCGTCCGTCTCGGACTGGTGCTGTCGAAGATCGGCGAGGAAGCCGGCGTGCAGGTCTCCGATGAAGAGCTGCAGCGCTCGCTGTTCGAACAGGTCCGCAAGTTCCCCGGCCAGGAACAGGAAATCTACGAATATTTCCAGAAGACCCCCGGCGCCGTCGCCTCGCTGCGCGCTCCGATCTTCGAAGAAAAGACCATCGACCACATGCTCACCGTCATCGACGTGACCGACAAGACCGTGAGCAAGGAAGAGCTGATGGCCGACGACGAGGCGGAAGCCGAGGAAAAGCCGGCCGCCAAGAAGAAGGCCCCGGCCAAGAAGAAGGCCGCCAAGAAGGACGAAGCCGCGTCCGAATAAGACCGGTCCGATCCGCACCAGACTTCAAACGCCGGGGCCTTGCTCCGGCGTTTTCGTTTGTCGGCCATTTGCTGCCGAGGCCGGCGCGCAATGGTCCCAGGGCGATCCATGTCCTGCACATCCGCGTAGACGGTCGCAACAAGTGGCCCTTCAGGGTCCGCAAATCACAGCCCGCCGGGAGACTTCATGAGCGACACGAAGGTGCTGCGTTTCGTTCTCGGCGATCAGCTCTCGCGCGACCTGTCGAGCCTCGTCGATGCCAAGCCCGGCCAGGATGTGATTTTTCTCGCCGAGGTGATGGGCGAGGCGACCTCGGTCCGCCACCACAAGAAGAAGATCGCGTTCCTGTTCTCAGCCATGCGCCATTTCGCCGACGATCTGCGCGCCGAGGGCTTCGAGGTCGATTACCTGCGGCTCGACGCGGACGGCAACCCGGGCGAATTCGGCGCCGCGCTGGCTCAGGCTGTCGCGCGCAATGGCGCCGGCCGGGTGGTGATGACCGAGCCGTCCGAGGCCCGCGTGCTCGACGCCGCCCGGACCTGGCGCGAGGAACTCAGTGTCGATCTCGAGATCCGCTCCGACACGCGGTTCCTGGCAAGCCACGAGGATTTTGTCAGTTGGGCCGTCAATGATCGCGGCCAGCAGCCCAAATCGCTCCGGATGGAGTATTTCTATCGCGAAATGCGCAAGCGCACCGGATATCTGATGGTCGACGGCGAGCCCGAGGGCGGGCAGTGGAATTATGACACAGACAACCGCAAGGCATTGCCGGGTGACGTCACGATACCGGCGCGGCCTTCCTTTCCTCCCGACGAAACCACTCTGGCGGTGCTCGACCTGGCCGGGCGCGCGTTCGCCCACCATTTCGGCGGCTTGGAGCCGTTCGATCATCCGGTGACGCGGGCCGATGCGCTTGCCTATCTCGACTGGTTCATTGCGGAGGCGCTGCCCGGCTTCGGCGACTGGCAGGACGCGATGAAGCAGGGCGAGCCGCTGCTGTTTCACAGCCATCTGTCGGCGCTGATCAATTGCGGTCTCCTCGGCCCGCGCGAATGCTGCGACAGGGCGGTGGCGGCGTGGCGTGACGGAAAGGCGCCGCTCAATGCGGTCGAGGGGTTCGTGCGCCAGATCATCGGCTGGCGCGAGTTTATCCGCGGGGTCTACTGGTTGAAGATGCCCGACTACTCCGATGCCAATGCGCTCGATGCGACGCGCAAGCTGCCCGGCTTCTTCTGGACCGGAGACACCGCGATGAACTGCCTCCATCAGGCGATCACCGAGACGAAGGCCAATGCCTATGCCCATCACATCCAGCGCTTGATGATCCTCGGAAATTTCTGCCTGCTCGCCGGGATCGATCCGAAGGAGGTGCAGGAATGGTTCCTCATCGTCTACTGGGACGCCTATGAATGGGTGGAAATGCCCAATGTGGTGGGCATGGCGCTCTATGCGGATGGCGGCTTCCTCGCATCCAAGCCCTATGCGGCGTCGGGCGCCTATATCAACAAGATGAGCGACTACTGCGCGGGCTGCCGGTACGACGTGAAGCAGAAGACCGGCGAAAACGCCTGTCCGTTCAATTACCTCTACTGGAACTTCCTCTCGGTCAACGAGCGCGTCCTGAGGCAGAACCACCGCATGGGCCTGATCATGGGCTCGCTCGGCAAGATGGCGCCGGAGCGGCTTGAAGAGATCAGGGCCGATTCCCACCGGTTTCTCGACGGTCCGGAGATGCGGGCCGAATATTAGCCTGATCAGATCAGCTTCAGCCCCTTGAGGCTCGCATGCCCGTCCTTGCCGATGATGATATGGTCGTGCACGGTGATGCCGAGCGGGCGTGCGGTGTCGACGATCAGCTTGGTCATCTCGATGTCTGCGCGCGAGGGCGTCGGGTCGCCGGACGGATGGTTGTGGACCAGGATGATCGCGGTGGCGGAGAGCTCGAGCGCGCGCTTGACCACCTCACGCGGATAGACCGGGGTATGGTCGACGGTTCCCGTCTGCTGCACCTCGTCGGCGATCAGCGCATTCTTCTTGTCGAGAAACAGCACCCGGAACTGCTCGCGCGCCTCGAACGCCATGGCCGCGCGGCAATACTCGATCACCGACGACCAGGAGGCCAGCACCTGGCGGCCCTTGAGGTCGCCCTTGAGCATGCGGTGGGCGATGGCGGCCACCAGCTTGAGATCGGTGGCGACGCTGTCGCCCACGCCCTTGACCTCGGTGAGCAGATGGGCGGGCGCGCCCAGCACTTCCGGGAGCGACCCGAAGCGGGCGAGCAGCGCCTTGGCGATCGGCTTGGTGTCGCGGCGGGGAATCAGCCTGAACAGAAGAAGCTCGAGCAGTTCGTAATCGGCCAGCGCCCGGTCGCCGCTGTCGCGAAAGCGCTGGCGCAGCCGGTCGCGATGGCCGTGATAATGTTCCGCGCCACCGGCCTCCAGCGGCGGGTCCGCCGCCAGCGCCTGGCCGCGGGTCTTGCCCTGGCGGGGTTCGGCGAAGAAGCTGCGCTCGTCCTGGGGCGCGTCGTCCGCGTTCCCCTCATGCAAGCCACCATCCTCAAGACCCTTTTCAAACAGGTCTGGGCGGCGGCGTGATGTCATGCGGGCAGGCCGGGGCGGTCGAGCCCGGCGGGCGACAGGGTGAAGATCTCGCAGCCCTCCTCGGTCACGCCGACGGTGTGCTCGTATTGCGCGGTCAGCGACCGGTCGCGGGTCACCGCCGTCCAGCCGTCGGAGAGGACCTTGACGTGCGGCCGGCCCAGATTGATCATCGGCTCGATGGTGAAGATCATGCCCGGACGCATTTCCGGGCCTTCTTCGGCGCGGCCGTAATGCAGGATGTTGGGGGCGTCGTGGAACAACTGGCCCACGCCATGGCCGCAGAAATCCCTGACCACCGAGCAGCGCTCGGCCTCGGCGTAGGTCTGGATGGCCTGGCCGATGGCGCCGGTGCGGGCGCCCGGCTTGACTGCGGCGATGCCCAGCATCAGCGAATTCTGGGTGATCTCGAGCAGGCGCTCGGCGGCGCGCTTGATCGGGCCGACCGGATACATGCGGCTTGAATCGCCGTGCCAGCCGTCGACCACATAGGTCACGTCGATGTTGACGATGTCGCCCTCGCGCAGCGGCTTGTCGTTGGGGATGCCGTGGCAGACGACGTGGTTGATCGAGGTGCAGCAGGATTTGGTGTAGCCGCGGTAGTTGAGCGTGGCGGGCAGGGCGTCGTGGTCCATGCCGAATTCGAAGACGAAGCGGTCGATCTCGTTGGTGGTCACGCCGGGGACGACACGCTCGACCAGTTCGTCCAGGCACCTGGCGGTGATCTGGCTCGCCTTGCGCATGCCGTCAAAGCCGTCGGGGCCGTAGAGCCGGATCTGGCCGGTGTTCTTCATCGGAGCCGAAGCAGCGTCGATATAGGTAACCATGTAAGGCTCGCTTTGTCCTGTCGCGGCCGGCTCGCGCCGGGTGAGTGTCATACTACGCTGTTTAGGCAGGCTTCCTCAACGGGGACCAGCGATTCAGCGCGTATTTCATGAGATGTGATCTTGCATCGTATTGCGCAAGCTTCAACCCCGCGTTTCATGGCGCGGTCAAATGCCGCCGCGTAGGCAGGATCCAGGTCGCGGCAGATGCGCAAGCGGTCGATGTCGTCGCGCTGAATGAGATAGACCATGACGGCGCGGTGGCCGGCCTCGACCATGTCGCCCATTTCCTCGAGATGCTTGGCGCCCCGGCTGGTGACGCTGTCGGGAAATTCGGCGAGGCCGGCCTCCCGTCGGTAATGCACGTTCTTGACCTCGACATAGGCGACGCCGCGCAGGGGGTCGCGGAGCAGGATGTCGATGCGCGAGTTGATGCCGTATTTCTGCTCGCGCCGGCGCTCGGCATACTGGCCCAGCGAGCCGATCAGGCCCGCGGCGATCGCTTCCTCGACCAGCCGGTTGGGCCTGCCGGTGTTGATGCCCACCAGCGTGCCGTCGGCCTCCACCAGTTCGAGCGCGTGGCTGAACTTGCGCGTCGGGCCCACCGTGTGTCGGGCGAGATAGCAGCGCGATCCGGGCGCCGTCAGGCCGAGCATCGAGCCGGTGTTGGGGCAGAACCCGGTGATCCTCTCGCCGGTGGCGAGTTCGGCGTCGAACAGGAAGCGCTTGTAGCGGCGCACCAGCGTGGCTGGGATCAAGGGCGGATCGAATGTCATCGCCGGCCGTTAGCAGGTTTTGACTCGCCCGCCTACCTGCCGGAGCGGCGCCTCAAGCGTCAGCGGCGGCTTACGCAGTGGCTGCCGTCAGACCCGGGTGCGGACATAGGAGCCCGGCGCGTCCTCGATCGGCGTGAGCCTGTCGCCGCCGGGCTTGCGCGCCGGAACCTCGTCGTCGGAGTGGGAGCGGATCCACTGGTGCCAGTGCGGCCACCAGGAGCCCGGCGTTTCCTTTGCGCCCTTGACCCAGTCGTCGAAATCGGCGTCCCTGGGGCCGTCCGACCAGAACTGGTATTTTCCCGCGTCCGGCGGGTTGATGACGCCGGCGATGTGGCCGGAGCCGGCCATCACATAGGTCACGTCGCCGCCGAACAGCCGTCCGCCGACATAGGCGGAGCGGGCAGGGGCGATGTGGTCCTCCTTGGCGGCGAGGTTGTAGACCGGGATCTTGACCCTGGAGAGATTGAGCGTCTTGCCCGCAAGCTTCATCTTCCCCTTCGACAGATTGTTGTCGAGGTAGCAGTTGCGCAAATAGAAGGAATGGTTGGCCGCGGGCATCCGCGTCGCATCCGAATTCCAGTAGAGAAGGTCGAAGGGCATCGGATCCTTGCCCTTGAGGTAGTTGTTGACAACATAGGGCCAGATCAGGTCGGAGGCGCGCAGCATGTTGAAGGCGGTCGCCATCTTCGAGCCGTCGAGATAGCCGTTCCTTTCCATCGCGCTCTCGATCGACGCGATCTGCGCCTCGTCGACGAAGACCTTGAGATCGCCCGCATGGGTGAAGTCGGTCTGCGTGGTGAACAGCGTCGCCGTGGCGATGCGCCTGTCCTTCTGCTGGGCGTGCAGCGCCAGCGTTGCGGCGAGCAGGGTTCCGCCCACGCAATAGCCGATGGCGTTGACCTCGCGCTCGCCGGTCGCCTGTTCGATGGTGTCGAGCGCGAACGAGATGCCCTCGCGCGAATAGGCGTCCCAGTCCTTGGTGGCGTGGCGCTTGTCCGGGTTGACCCAGGAGATCACGAACACGCTGTGGCCCTGCTCGACCGCCCATTTGATGAAGGATTTCTTCGGGTTGAGATCGAGGATGTAGAATTTGTTGATCCACGGCGGGACGATCATCAGCGGACGCTTGAGCACGGTCTCGGTCTGCGGCTCGTACTGGATGATCTGGCAGATGTCGTTCTGGGCGATGACCTTGCCTGGCGAAACGGCGATGTTCTCGCCCACCTTGAACATCGAAGCGTCGGACTGCCTGAGCTTCAACTCGCCCTTGCCGGCGGCGATGTCCTCGGCCAGCATGTGCATGCCGCGCACCAGGTTGGCGCCGTTCGACGCGACCATTTCCTTGTAGAGCTCGGGGTTGGTTGCCAGAAAATTGGCGGGCGACAGCGCGCTGGTGATCTGGCGCATGTAGAAGCCGGCCTTGTGGCGGGTGTGCTCGTCCAGCCCCTCGCTCTCGGCGACCAGCTTGTTGGCCCAGTCCGAGGTGATGAAATAGGCGTTCTTGAGGAATTCGAAGAACGGATTGTTCTCCCAGTCCGGATCGGAAAAGCGCTTGTCGGTGGTCTTCGGCCGGGGTGAGCTGTCCTCGCCCGACAGGCGCTTGATCGATTCGCTCCACATGTCGAAATAGCCGGTCAGCAGCGACGTCTGCGCCTCGATGGCGCGCTTGGGATCGGAGAGCCAGTATTCGCCGACCTTGGAGAAGGTCTTGACCATGTCGGTCATGGGTTCGGAGACGGTGTCGGCGACCTCGCCTTTCTCGCGCGGCTCGACCCAGGCTGCGGCGGCCTTGCCCAGTTCCTCGAGCATGCGCGCGACATTGCGGGCGAAGGCTTCGGGATCCTTGACGACATAGGCATCGGCGAGGGATGTCACGCCCTCGGGCTTGTCGTCCGCGGTCGCGCTCTTGCCCTTGTCCGGCATATGGAAGCCTCCTCCTGTGCGCCGGAGCTTGCGTCCGGCCTGTCTTCTGCCTTAAATCGGCTTGGTTGGGATGCTTGACTGAAGATCCAAGCATCCATCCCTTCTTGATAAGGGCTTTTTTTGTCGATGTCATGACCACCATTTGGTGGAGACCGGAATATACAGTGCCATGATACCGATCCATCGCGCAGCCTTTGCCGTGTTTGCAGGAATTTTTATCGCCGGGTGTCAGACAGCTTCGCTTGAAGATGCAGCACCCCGGGCGACAACTGCCGTCCTGCCCGAGTCGGCGACCGCGCCTGAAGCTGCGCCCGCGGGCGTGACGGCTGAGGCGGGGGCGGCACCGGCGAGCGCGCCGGAGACGGCCGCCGCGGCGCCCACCGTCGTCCGGCGCAATCCCGGCTTTACCTCGGTCATTCCAATCGAGAAGACCACGCCGGTCGAGACCAAGGAATTCGTCGAAACCGGCGCGAGCCAGACCGGCGTCTATCCGAAGTTCGGCCACATGCCGAAGGCCGCCACCACGCAGATGACGCAAGCGGAAAAGCTCGCGGCGGAGGCGGAAATGGCCGAACTGCTCCGGGCCCGGGCGGCGACGCCCGACGCCCGGGCCCAATATCAGGCGCGGCTCGAAGAGCTTCGCGCGCTGGCCGCCAACCATGGCAGGGACACCCAGCAGCAGATCGAGAATTAGAACTTGCGTTCGCACGTTTTTGGACGCAAACCGCTGAAATCAGGGCAGTAAGGCTGCTGCCCGCCATTCCGGGGAATTCCATGGAAGAATTTCACAAGGTCCGCCGACTTCCGCCCTATGTGTTCGAGCAGGTCAACCGCCTGAAGGCCTCGGCGCGGGCAGGGGGCGCCGACATTATCGACCTCGGCATGGGCAATCCCGATTTGCCCACGCCCCAGGCGATTGTCGACAAATTGTGCGAGGCGGTCAGGGATCCGCGCACGCACCGCTATTCCACATCCCGGGGCATACCCGGCCTGAGGCGGGCCCAGGCGGGCTACTACCAGCGCCGTTTCGGCGTCAAGCTCGATCCCGAAACCCAGGTCGTGGCCACGCTGGGCTCGAAGGAAGGCTTTGCCAACATGGCGCAGGCGATCACCGCGCCCGGCGACGTGATCCTCTGCCCGAACCCGACATACCCGATCCACGCCTTCGGCTTCATCATGTCGGGCGGCGTGATCCGCTCGCTCGACGTCGTGCCCGACGACAGTTTCTTCGTGGCGCTCGAACGCTCGGTCCGGCATTCGATCCCCAAGCCGCTGGCGCTCATTCTCAATTACCCGTCCAATCCGACGAGCTACGTCGCCACGCTCGATTTCTACAAGGACGTCGTGGCCTTCGCCAAGAAGCACAACATCATCGTGCTCTCCGACTTGGCCTATGCCGAGATCTATTTCGACGACACGCCGCCGCCGTCGGTGCTGCAGGTTCCGGGCGCGATCGACATCTGCGTCGAGTTCACCTCGATGTCGAAGACCTTCTCCATGCCCGGCTGGCGCATGGGGTTCGCGGTCGGCAACGAGCGGCTGGTGTCGGCGCTGACAA
This sequence comes from Hoeflea sp. BAL378, assembly GCF_000759435.1. Lineage (GTDB taxonomy): Bacteria > Pseudomonadota > Alphaproteobacteria > Rhizobiales > Rhizobiaceae > Hoeflea. The sequence continues at coordinate 28,097 of NZ_JRJG01000019.1, read as the reverse complement.
GGGTGAAATCCTATCTCGACTACGGCGCCTTTACGCCGATCCAGGTGGCGGCCACCGCCGCGCTCAACGGCGACGGCTCGGACATTGCCGAGGTGCGCACGATCTACAAGCGCCGCCGCGACGTGCTGGTCGACAGTTTCGGCAAGGCCGGCTGGCAAGTGCCGCCACCGCCGGCCACCATGTTCGCCTGGGCGCCGATCCCCCCGGCGTTCAAGCACCTCGGATCGCTCGAGTTCTCCAAGCTGCTGGTCGAGAAGGCCGATGTGGCCGTGGCGCCGGGCATCGGCTTCGGCGAACATGGCGACGAGCACGTCCGCATCGCGTTGGTCGAGAACGAGCACCGCATCCGCCAGGCGGCGCGCAACATCAAGCGGTTCCTGTCCACCGTCACCGACGGCGGCGGCTCCGAGAATGTGGTGTCTTTGTCCGCCCGGCGTTGACCCTCCGGCCCCCCGCCGCTAAACCGCCCGTGCACATCTTCGGTCCGCGCTACCGCGCGGGCATTTTCGGACAATGATCAGGCAGAGTGGATAGCAAACATGACTGATGCCCTCAAAATCGGCATTGCAGGATTAGGAACCGTCGGGGCAGCACTGTTTCGTGCGATCACCGCCCGCCACAATCTGCTGTCGGACATTTGCGGCCGTGAAATCCTGATCACCGCGGTGAGCGCGCGCGACAGAAGCCGCGACCGCGGCATCAGCCTCGAGGGCGTGGCCTGGTTCGACGACCCGGTGGCCATGGCCCGCGACGCCGACATCGATGTGCTGGTGGAACTGATCGGCGGCGAGGGCGACCCGGCGCATGCGGCCGTGACCGCGGCGCTCGGCGCCGGACGCCATGTGGTCACCGCCAACAAGGCGATGCTGGCTCGGCACGGCGTGGAGCTGGCGATGCTCGCCGAATCCAATGGAGTGCTCCTGAACTTCGAGGCGGCGGTGGCGGGCGGCATTCCGGTGATCAAGGCGATGCGGGAATCGCTGACCGGCAATTCGGTCACGCGCATCTACGGCATCCTCAACGGCACCTGCAATTACATCCTGACGCGGATGCAGCGCGAGAACATGGGTTTTGCCGAATGCCTGGCGGAAGCCCAGCGGCTGGGCTACGCCGAGGCCGATCCGGCCTTCGACATCGAGGGCTACGACACCGCCCACAAGCTGTCGATCCTGACGAGCCTTGCCTTCGGCACGCGGATCGCCGCCGACGAGGTCTATGTCGAGGGCATCACCAACATCTCCATCGACGACATCCATGCCGCCGACGAGCTCGGCTACCGCATCAAGCTGCTCGGCGTGGCGCTGAGAACCGCGACCGGCATCGAACAGCGGGTGCATCCGACCATGGTGCCCAAGGGCTCGATGATCGCGCAGGTCGAGGGCGTCACCAACGCCGTGACGATCGAGGCCGATATCCTGGGCGAACTGATGCTGTCGGGTCCGGGCGCCGGCGGCGACGCCACCGCGTCCGCCGTGCTCGGCGACATCGCCGACATCGCCAAGAGCCGGCCCGGCCATCAGCATGCGCCGGCGCTGGGGCGGCCCGCGGCCAAGCTCGAGCCCTATACCCGCGCCCAGATCCAGAGCCATGAAGGCGGATATTTCATTTCGCTCAAGGTCGACGACCGGGCTGGCGTCTTCGCCTCGATCGCCACGAAGATGGCCGACAACGGCATCTCGCTCGAATCGATCGTGCAGCGGGCACGGCCGGCCGGGTCGGCCGAAGGCCCGCAAACGGTGATTCTCGTGACCCACGCCACGACCGAATCCAAGGTCCGTTCCGCGGTCGGCGCGATCAAGGGCGAGGGCTACCTGTCGGGCGAGCCGCAGGTGATCCGCATCGAGCGCACCCGCGAAAGCTGAGGCCGCCTTGCCCGTTGCCGCGCCGCGTGCCCGGCGGCGACCGGCTGCAAGCCGTCTAATCGATTTAGGCTTGGAACATGCCAAAATCGTGAAAAAACAATGGCTTTTAATGCAGGATTCACATTGCCTTGCTAGGTTTCATGGCTGTAAGACCAGCCAACGACATACCCTGAGGGAACCCGGACCATGGCAGGACCATCCACAGACTCAAGCGGCCTCGACCGTATTCTGACACTCGAGATCGCGCGGGTCACCGAACGCGCCGCCGTCGCCGCCGCGCGGCTTCGCGGGCGCGGTGACGAGAAGGCTGCGGACCAGGCGGCCGTCGATGCCATGCGCTCGGAACTCAACCGGCTGCCGATCGACGGCGTTGTGGTGATCGGCGAGGGCGAGCGCGACGAGGCGCCGATGCTCTATATCGGCGAGGAAGTGGGCAACCGCGAGGGTGCCAAGGTCGACATCGCGCTCGATCCGCTCGAGGGCACGACCATCTGCGCCAAGAACCTGCCCAACTCGCTGGCGGTGATCGCCATCGCCGAGAAGGGCAGCCTGCTCTACGCCGCCGACGTCTACATGGAAAAGATCGCCATCGGTCCGGGCTATCCGCCCAACACCGTGGCGCTTGACGCGAGCCCGACCGACAATCTTCACGCTGTCGCCCGCGCCAAGGGCGTGCATGTGAGCCAGGTCACGGCCTGCATTCTCGACCGGCCGCGGCATGCCCGCCTGATCGAGGAAGTGCGCGCAACCGGCGCTGCGATCCGGTTGATCGGCGATGGCGACGTCGCCGGCATCATCCATACCACCGATCCCGACCAGACCGGCATCGATATCTATCTCGGCATCGGCGGCGCGCCCGAGGGCGTGCTGGCGGCCGCCGCCCTCCGCTGCATCGGCGGCCAGATGCAGGGCCGGCTTCAGCTCAACACCGAGGAAAAGCTTGCCCGCGCCTCCAAGATGGGGATCTCCGATCCGCGCCGGATCTACAGCATGGAAGAGATGGCCAGCGGCGACGTGCTGTTTGCCGCCACCGGCGTGACCGACGGCAACCTGCTGCAGGGCGTGCGGTTCACGCCGGACGCGATCATCACCCACACCATCGTGATGCGGTCTTCCTCGCGCACCGTGCGCGAAATCAAGGCCCGGCATCAGGACCTCGAAAAGTTCAACTGAGCCGAAAGGCCGGCCGGGTTCGCCTGTGCCGGCCGCTTCCCGCGCCACGTCATCGCCTCCGGTTTTGCCGGACCGCCGTCTTTAGTCTATGAGCAGTGTCTCCGGCGCGGCCATGGTGGCGCGGCGCCCGATGACAGGTTGATTTCAATGGCAGGCAGCAGCGCATCCGAGCGGGCCTTTCTCGGCGTGGAGCAATCGCTCTCCGGGCAGAAATGGATCGCGCGGCTCGATCTGGCCGGCGAGAACAAGGCGATTTCGATCGCCCAGACCAAGGGGCTTCCCGATGTCATCGCGCGGGTGCTGGCCGGTCGCGACGTCGCCATGGGCGACGCGGTGGCCTTCCTCGACCCCACCATCAAATCGCTGATGCCAGATCCCTCGAGCCTCACAGACTGCGACAAGGCCGCAGCCCGCATCGCCGCGGCGATCGCCCGCGGCGAGCGCGTGGCGGTGTTCGGCGACTACGATGTCGACGGCGCCACCTCCTCGGCGCTGATGCAGCGCTTCCTGCGGCATTTCGATCTTCAGAGCGAAATCTACATTCCCGACCGGATTTTTGAAGGCTACGGGCCGAACCCGACAGCCATCGGCGAGCTGATCGACCGCGGCGCCAAACTGATCATCACTGTCGATTGCGGCTCCACCAGCCATGAGTCGCTCGAGGAAGCCGCGCGGCGCGGCGTCGACGTGGTGGTGATCGATCACCACCAGGTGGCGAGCGAACTGCCTCGCGCCCATGCGCTGGTCAATCCCAACCGCGAGGACGATCTGTCCGGGCTCGGGCATCTGTGCGCCTGCGGCGTGGTGTTCATGGTGCTTGCCGGCACGCTGCGGCTGCTGCGCCAGAAGGGCGATGCGCGGGCCGCCAGCTTCGATCTGCTCGCCTGCCTCGACCTGGTGGCGCTGGCCACCGTCTGCGACGTGGTGCCGCTCAAGGGGCTCAACCGGGCCTTCGTGGTCAAGGGGCTGCTTGCGGCGCGCACGCTCGGCAATGCCGGGCTGGCCGCCCTGGCCCAGCGGGCCGGCGTCAACGGCCCGGTCACGCCCTACCATCTGGGATATCTGATCGGCCCGCGCATCAATGCCGGCGGCCGGATCGGCGATGCGGCGCTGGGCAGCCGCCTGCTCACGCTGGACGACCCGGCCGAAGCCGAAGTCATCGCCGAGCGGCTCGAGCAGCTCAACCGGGAACGCCAGGCGATCGAGGCGGCGATGCTGGCGGAAGCCGACGCCGAAGCCGCCGTCGAGATGGCGAGCGGCGCGGGACCGGCGATCATCGTCACCGAGCGCGACGGCTGGCATCCTGGCGTGGTCGGGCTGCTCGCGGCGCGGCTCAAGGAGCGCTACCGGCAGCCGGCCTTCGCCATCGCCTTCGACGGCAACGGCAAGGGCACCGGATCGGGCCGCTCGGTTCCGGGACTGGATATCGGCAGGCTGGTGCGCAAGGCGGTGGAGACGGGCCTGCTGGTCAAGGGCGGCGGCCATGCCATGGCGGCGGGAATCACCGTGGAGAAGGCCAGGCTGGGCGAATTGCGCGCGTTCTTCGAGGAGAACGCCGCCGACACCGTCGCCGGCCTCACCGCGGCGCACCGGCTCAAGATCGACGGCGCGATTTCGGCGTCCGGGGCGACGCTGGATCTGATCGACATGATCGAACGCGCCGGGCCCTATGGCGCCGGCCATCCGCAACCGGTCTTCGCCGTGCCCGCGCACACGCTCAGCGACGCGCGCGTGGTGGGCGAGAATCACATCAAGCTCACCCTGTCGGGGGCGGACGGAGGCAAGCTCAACGGCATCGCCTTCCGCGCCGCCGACACCGAGATGGGAGCGGCGCTGCTGGGAGGCCGGGGGACGATGTTTCACGTCGCGGGCACCATTTCGGCCGATCACTGGCAGGGCGTGCGCCGGGTGCAGATGCGGGTCGTGGACGCGGCTTTCGCCCGATAGGCGGTTGCCCCACGGCAGCGGCGCCATCGCGTTCCCTGGCACCCTGCAGGCCGCGCAGCATCACCATTCCGTGCCGGAGTAGCCTGGGCTTGCGATGCCGCGCGCAGGCGCGTGGCAAGCGCGGAAAAGCGCGCGCCCGGCGTGAACCCATACTCGCAATTTGGATGAAGCAACCAAGCGAAGTGCTTGAATATTGTGGTACGCCCTAGGGGAGTCGAACCCCTCTTTCCAGAATGAAAATCTGGCGTCCTAACCGATAGACGAAGGGCGCGTACAATGTGGGCGTCTTATAGTCAGACCGCTTTGCGACCGCAAGCGCTTAATTGGGGTCTCCGATAAAAAAATGTCATCTTTCCAAAGCGGGGCCTAAAGGGAGGGAAAAGTCATGGGCGATCGCGCCCCCGACGAGCGAACGGATGCAGGCAACGAGCGCGCGGGACCCGGATTCTCTTGCCGCCTGACCGCGGGTTTCACCCGGACAGGCTCACGCGGTCGCCCGGTCACCGGGAGGACGAGGGGAGAGTTTCAAAAAGACGGAGGAAAGGTTATTTGCGGCGGCGGCAGCGCCAGTTCCAGTCACGCGGCGTGCCGACATCGATATGGACCGATTCGGTGTGGCAGTAGGTGCCCACGCCGCCGCGCTCCGGCATGGAGCGGAGATACTTGGCCAATTGCCATTTCGACACGCCGTCGATCTGGATATCGGCGGCCTCGCAGGAGGTGTGCCGCGATCCGGACGCGCCGCCGACGCGGCGATTGTGCTTCGGGCTGCGGTAGCCCGACGTCACCACGAGCGAGCGGCCGTAATGGCGCTCGATGTTCTTGAGAACGCGGACCAGCTCGGGCTTGAAACAGCCGACTTCGACCTTTTCGGTCTGCAGGTGCAGGCCGTTGGGCGCCAGTCGGGCGAGGCCTGCGGCCGAGGCCAACTGGACCGGGCCGTCATAATCATCCGATTCGGCCTCGCCGTCGCCGACGGTGAACACGTTGGACATGCGCACGCCTGGCAGCGCCGACTCGGTGCCGCCGGCGGCGGAAGCCACGACAACCGGCGCGGGTTTGGCCGAGACCAGGCGCTTCTGCGTGCCGGAGGGCGCCTTCTTGGTCGATTTCGGCTGCTGCGCGAACAGGCGGGCGAAAATGGACTGCTTCTTGGGCGGCGCGACGACCGCCAGTTCCTGGACGTCCGGCTGGGCGGCGGCCTGCTCGGCGCCGGGCTCGGGGATGGCGGGCGTCAGTTCGGCCGAGGCCATGCGGAGCGCGACCTGCGCCGGATCGCTTGCAACGGTTTGCGACGCGGCGTCCTGGGGCGCCGTGGCCTGCGGGGCTGCAGCCTGGGCTGCGACTTGCGGGGCCGGGGCCTGGGCGCTGTAGAGATTGGCGGCGGGCTGGGCCGGCTGGCTCTGCATGATGCCCTGGTTCAGCGCATCGACCGACGTCTCGGCCATCACCATCGGCTGGCCTGGTGCTGCCTGGTCCTGCGCGGCTGCCTGCTGGGACGAATCGGCGGCGGTTGTGGCGGGAGAGGGCGTGGGAACCGGAATGCCTTCGGCTCTGGTCGCCATCATCAGCGCATCCGACTGGTCGGCGCTGCTCATGTCAACGAAGCTGGAAGATCCCGGCGCGAAGCCCTGGGTGGCATACATGGAAGGATCGCCGGCAGAGACGCATCCCGTCAGAACAACCGCCACGCCGGCCAGCAAGATGATGTGGCCGCCAGAGTAGCGCCTGACTGAATTTTTCCCGCCCGTCAGCAATCTATGGAGCCCCTGTCTCAAGTCATGTCAGGCCCGAGGGCCTTTAAAGGTGCGTACCCATTTGTGATGCAGTTGTAAACGCACAAATCCGGTGTCTGCCGGACAAACGGGAGTGTAGATTAAGGTCATGCGATGCGGCGTAAATACGGCGAAACCATGACATATTCGGGAGTTTAGCCGGCGATGGTTGCGTGAGCCTTGCGCCAGCCTGTCACAGCTTTGCGGGCCGGCCGGCCAAGACCGGCCCGTTGCTTGGCTTACCAGGCGCCGGTGTTCTTCATCGACGCCCAGGGCTCCGCCGGTTCGAGCGGATCGCCCTTTTGCAGAAGCTCGATGGAGATCCCGTCCGGCGAGCGCACGAAGGCCATGTGCCCGTCGCGCGGCGGCCGGTTGATGGTCACGCCGTTGTCGATCATGTGCTGGCAGAGCTCGTAGATATTGTCGACGGCATAGGCGAGGTGGCCGAAATTGCGGCCGCCGGTGTACTCCTCCGGATCCCAGTTGTAGGTCAGCTCCACCATTGGCGCCTTGTCGGCCAGCGCGCGCTCCTTGTCGTCGGGGGCGGCGAGAAAGATCAGCGTGAAGCGGCCCGCCTCGCTTTCGTGGCGGCGGATCTCCTCAAGTCCGAGCTTGTTGCAATAGAAATCGAGCGACGCCTCGACATCTGTGACCCGGACCATCGTGTGCAAATAACGCATCTTTTTCCCTCATGTTGCTGGTTCGGCAGAACGATAGGCGGATTCGGCGGCGAGGCAATGGCGGGACGATGGATCGGTCCGGTTTTTTGCGGCCGCCGCCAGGCCGCGGCCCGTGTTGGGGGCATGCTCATGTTGTGTTAAAGTGGAACCCGCCGGCGTCGCAAGCAATAGCCGTGGATGGTTCAACAAGTTTTGCGTCGGGGCTTGCACTGTGCGCGCAATACAATGTTAATGTTTTAATCGAGAATCACTTAATTCCATGTGGCGCGTATCGGAGAGTTATCCGGATGGGGGAAAGGTCCTCTGACAAGAACGAGGCGGTAGCGGAAGCCCATGCTGACGCGGTGGACCTGATTGAGATCACCGGCGTTATCAAGTGGTTCGACGTGGCCAAGGGCTTCGGCTTCATTGTCCCCGACAACGGCATGGAAGATGTGCTGTTGCATGTGACCTGCCTGCGCCGGGACGGCTACCAGACCGTGCTTGAGGGAACCCGCATCGTCTGCGAGATCCAGAAGCGCGAACGCGGCTACCAGACCTTCCGCATCATCTCGATGGACACCTCCACCGCCGTCCACCCGTCGCAACTGCCGCCGGTGCGCACCCATGTCCAGGTCAAGCCGTCGAGCGGGCTTGAACGCGCCATCGTCAAATGGTTCAACCGCACCAAGGGATTCGGCTTCCTGACCCGGGGCGAGGGGACCGAGGACATCTTCATCCACATGGAGACGCTCAGGCGCTACGGGTTGGCGGAACTGCGCCCCGGCCAGGTCGTGCTGGTGCGCTACGGGGATGGCGACAAGGGCCTGATGGCCGCCGAGATCCATCCCGACATGGCGTCCCCGATCCAGAATTCCCACTGATTCGGATGCGCTTCCTTCCGCATCTCCTCTCCCTGCTGCTGACCGTCTGGATGTCGGTGGCGAGCGCGCTGGCCTCCGGCGCGCCGACGGTGCTGCCGACGGATGCAGAGCCGCTGGTGATCACGACGCGGAGCGGCGAAGTGTCCTTCAGCGTCGAACTCGCGGTGACGCCTCAGACCCGCGCCAGCGGGCTGATGCACAGGCAGAGCATGGATGCCGACCACGGCATGCTGTTCCGGTTCGACCAGACCCGCCAGGTGCTGATGTGGATGAAGAACACGCCCCTGTCGCTGGACATGCTGTTCATCGACGACGACGGGACCATCGTCGGGATCGCGGAAGGCACGACGCCTTTCTCGGAGGCGATCGTCGCCTCGCCCGGACCGGTGCGCTACGTGCTCGAACTGAACGCAGGCACCGCCAAGCGGGACGGCATCGCGGTCGGCGACATCGCCCGCCACGGGACCATCGCCCGCTGATTTGCCGGCGAGCCCGAGTATCGGGCGATTTGGAGTTGCGGGGCATGGCGTTCCGGTGTATCCGGAGCACGCCTTGCAGCGCCGCGCATCCCTCCGGATGCACAGAGGTCGCTGTAAGACTTTGAATTTGTGCATGTACGGTATCGCTCAAATGAACTTCTTGAGCGCGAAATGCACGAGCATCGGAGCGTAGCGCAGCCTGGTAGCGCATCTGGTTTGGGACCAGAGGGTCGGGAGTTCGAATCTCTCCGCTCCGACCATTCAATCCCTTGAAAATCTTGCTGTTTGCAGAAGAGCTCTATCGCGACAGCGCAATCGCGATCAGTTCGGAGAACATGGCGATGCCGGGTTCCAGGATCTCGTCGGGAAAGTCATAATCCGGGTTGTGCAGATCGGGCCGGTCGAGCCCCGCGCCCAGGCCGAACATGGCGCCTTCATACTGCCCCGTGAGCTCGCCGAAATCCTCGCCCCACCGGAACGGGCGGTCAAGGGCGGTGAAGCCGAGGCCGAGCCGGGCGGCGGCCTCCCTGATCATGTCGTGCGACACCTGCCCATTGGCGGTGGCCGCGAATTCCTCCCTGGTCTCGAACTCCACCGCGAGCCCGTGGTCCGCCGCAAGCGCACGCGCTTCCGTGGCGAGATCGCTCCACATCGCCTCGACCGTGGCGCGGTCGGGCGCGCGCAGCGTGAAATGGGCCTCGCCCTTGGCCGGGCAGATTCCCGAGGCCGGCACGCCCATCCGGGTGAAGACGGGAACCGCGAGGGCGTAGTTGTCGGGCCGGTCGTATTTCGCCTGGATGTCGGGCGCCTTCAGCATCAGCCGCGCCAGGGCGAAGGACGGGCTGGCGCCGGTTTCGGGCTGCGCGCTGTGGGCTTCCCTGCCGGCGAAATGGACGGCGGCGTATTTGACCTGCGAGGAAAAGGCGCCGGCGCGGCAGATCACCTGGCCTCCGGGATAGCCCGGCAGGTTGTGCAGGGCGAAGACGTAGTCGGGCTCGATCCGGGCGAAATTGTCATGGGCGCGGCACTGGCGCGCGCCCGACCCGGTTTCCTCGTCGGGCTGGAACAGGAGCACGACGCGGCCGCGGGCGGGCCGGTCGACGAGGCTCAGCGCCACGCCGGCCAGGATCGCCATATGCCCGTCATGGCCGCATTTGTGGCCGACGCCGTCATAGACGGAGCGGTAGCCGATGTCGGCATTGACCTCGTGGATCGGCAGGGCGTCGAGTTCGCAGCGGAGCAGCACGGTGCGGCCGGGGGCGGCGCCGTCATAGATCGCGGCAAACCCCGCGCCGTCGAGGTCCAGAATCGCATCGGGTCGCGCATGGTCCTGCAGGAACCGGCGCAGATGCTGCGCGGTGTTGGTCTCCTGCCGGGAGAGTTCCGGATGGGCGTGCAGCCAGTGCCGCAGCCCGATGATCGTTTCAAGTTCACGCGTCACGCATCGCCCCGTCGCCCGAACGGCATCGTGCGCGGCTGGCCCCGCGCGGTGCCGGTGTGTTGATCTGTCCGCCACCTAGCACTTCGGCGGCGCCGGTCACAACCCCGGCGGGATCGGACGAGGCCCTTCGCGAAAGGGCGCAAAACCCGTCGGTTGCCCATCCCGGAGGGGTCGTCAAGGCCGCGGTCCGGCGCGACAAACCGGCTTGACTTTGGCTGTGCATCCGGGCATTGAGCGGGGGGCGTCGCAGAACAATCCACGCGGAAATCAGCGGGATTTGAACGCGGCGCAGGTGGTTTGGAGCCATGGTGGCCGGAGCAGGACATGCGTCCGCGCCGGTCGTGATGGGAGTGTCCGCGGATGCGGACACGAGACAGCAAGGCGCCGTGATCCGCCTTTTCGGGCGGGCGCCGCCATGAAGGGGACTTGGGACATGACCGCGAGAATCTACCGTCCCGCAAAGACAGCCATGCAGTCCGGAAAGGCCAAGTGCCAGGACTGGGTGCTTGAGTTCGAGCCGGAAAAGCCCCGCGCCATCGATCCGATGATGGGCTACACGTCGTCGGCCGACATGAACAGCCAGATCCATCTCAGGTTCGAGACCCGCGACGCGGCCGTGGCCTATGCCGTGCGCAACGGGCTGGCGTTCCGCGTCATCGAGCCCAAGGAAAGCAAGCGCCGGCGCGTCGCCTATGCCGACAATTTCCGCTATGACCGCCGCCAGCCTTGGACCCATTGACAGTATCCGACAAGGCTGACCGGGCCCGCCCGTGCGGCACGCGATCGGCCCCTTAGCTCAGCTGGATAGAGCACCGGCCTTCTAAGCCGACGGTCGCAGGTTCGAATCCTGCAGGGGTCGCCATTTTCCCAAAAGCCCATGCCGGGGACCGGTTCTCTTCCGCTTTCGGGAAGACCGGTCGACATGTTGCTGCTCAACCCTTTCGATACCTGCCTGCAAAAGCGGATTATTGTGCCGATACGGGACATGTCGCGCTGCTTTGCTGTTGCTTTTCCTTGTAAAACCGTGTTGCTTCCTTCAGCCTGAAGTGGTGGCGGCTTGGTAGGGGCCTGCCGCCTATGGGTGCAGGCGGGCGGCGCGCGGGATCGGGCAGGAGGCAGATCACCGCCCTTTCACGACCCCAGTGGGAGCATCCTGAAATTTCCTGTTGAGTCGACCGTCGCGTGTCCGTGCGCGGCGCGGAGGGAGGGGCATCGTTTTGCAGAACAGGGAGTATATGCGATGTTGCTTGATTATGAGAGTTTCTGATTCGAGAGAGGCGCTATGTTGATGCCGGATGCAGCTTATCACCTTGGCCCGGAACTGGATCGCGCCGTCAATCGGATGGACTTTTTCCGGTTGTTCAAGGCGCTGGTCATAAATCAGAACTTTCTATACTTCGTTCTATCGGAGGTTTCCGGCGACGACGAAGGCGTAAATCTTCTCAGCCCGCACGCATTGCACAATCTGCCCGATTCGTCGCTCGGCAAGACAAACGGGAAGTCGGTGGGCGCCGCCGATCCTGTGGTGCTGCGCTCCAAGCTCGCGACCGCGCCGTTCTTCATGGACCTGCTGGCCCAGCCTTCCGACCTTGTCGGGGCCGGCAACGCCCGGTCCGCCATCGCCGTTCCGCTGCATACCGTTGCGGCGAGGCGCTACTGCCTGGTCATGTTCGGTGACGCCGGCGAGCCCGACCGCGGCGAGCTGGCCCTGATCGCGCTTGATGCGGCGCTGATTTTCCAGCGCTATTATGAGGTTATACTGTCACTGGACTCGATCACCGGGCTCAATGACCGCGAGATCCAGATTGTCCGCTGGACATCGGAAGGCAAGACATCGGCCGAAATCGCGATCATTCTCGGCCTGTCCGAACACACCGTAAATTCCTACATCGCCGCGGTTCTGCGAAAGCTGCATGTCGTCAACCGGGCCCAGATGGTGGCTTCGGCGTTGCGCAGCGGCTTGATAGCTTAGGGGAAATGGCAATGAATTCTGATCAGCCTCAGCAACCGATGAAAATCCTGCTGGTTGACGACGACCCGGCCGAGCACCTGCTGCTGCGCCGGACACTGGACAAGGTCGACGGGCCGCCGCTTGAACTCGACTACGTGGCCGACATCGCCTCGGCCGTCGAAAGCGTCAAGGCCGGCGGCATCGACATCGTGTTTCTCGACAACCGGCTGGTGCCGAACAATGATTTCCGCGAGACCGCGCCCCAATTGCGGGAAGCCGGCTTCATCGGGCCGATCGGGATCATCTCGTCGGACATCAGCGGCAGCTATTTCCAGGAGTTCCCGGAATTCGGGGTCGACTTCCGGATCGGCAAAAGCGAGATCGATCGAACCACGATCTCCTTCATCATTGCGGAATACACGCGCAACCAGCTCTCTGACAACTGCGCGGAAGATTTCTCATGAGGCGACCCTGAGTTGCCCACCTGGGTCTTGACCTGACATGCAGTCTTCGGCCGGCAAGCTGATAAAGGCGCTCTACGAGACGTTCCCGGACCCGGTTCTGGCAACGGACAGGCGTGGCCGCATCACCGCCGTCAATCAGGCCGCGATCGAGGTTCTCGGATACGCCGAAGCGGAGCTTCTTGGCATGGACCCGACCCGGCTGGAAGTGCCGGGCGAGGGGGGCTTCTACCCGGAGCGGGCAGCGTCGGCCTGGGACGCGAATGAAGGATGGATCTGCCGAAATGTAAGGCTGCAACGCAAGGACGGGTCGGTTCTCGCTGCCGAGCTGAGGCAGCTCCCGGTTTCGCCTCAGGACGGCGCGGGCGCGGGACTGGTGTCGATGGTGCGCCCTGTCTCCGAGACGCCCGCCCGCGAGACCGATCCGGCGGATATCGACCAGCTCTTCCCGTCGGCTCTCGAATCGATTTCGCACGGCTTCGCGATCTATGACCAGGCCGACCGGCTGCTGATCTGCAACAGCGCCTACCGCAACATGCACGAGGCCTTCAAGCCCAGCATCGCGATCGGCAGGACCTTCGAGGCGATCCTCCGGGAAGCCGTCGAATCCGGCCGCTATCCCGATGCCGGCGAGACGCCCCAGCAGCGCGAGGACTGGATCCGTCAGCGCCTTGATCTCCACAACAATCCGATCGAGCCCTATGTGCAGCGGGTCGGCGCGGATCAGTGGGTGCAGATCGAGGACCGGGTGACCGCCGACAATTACCGGGTCGCCCTGCGCGCCGATGTCACCCCCCTGGTTCGCGCGAGATCCGAGGCCGAACGGCTGGGCTTCATTCTCGAGGGCGTGGGGCAGGAGATCTACCTCGTCAACCCCAAAGAACGCAGGATCGTTTATGCCAACAAGGCGGCCTGCGACAATCTCCAGTACAGCCTGGAGGAACTGCGGGCCATGGACGTGCGGCAGCTCAATGCCGACTATTCGCCCGCCGAACTGACCGAGAAGATGCAGCCGCTGCTGACGGGGAAGATCAGGGCGCTCAACATCGACACGCGGCACAGGCGCAAGGACGGATCGATCTACGTGTGCAGGATCCGGATGGAGCTGATGGGCGGCACGGCCGATCCGATGATCCTGTCCTTCGGCGAGGACATCACGCTTCGCATCGATACCGAGGCGGAACTCGAGCGCAAGCGGACGGAATTCGAATCCCTGGTTCGCAGTCTTCCCGACATCATCAGCCGCGCCAAGCCCGACACGACGCTGACCTATGTCAACGAGAACTATGCCCGTTTTTCCGGCCGCCGGCCCGAGGAGATGGTGGGCCGGAAATTCATGGAGTTCGTGGCGCCCGACGCCCGCCAGGAGGTGCTGGCGAAGATCTCGAGCCTCACCCCGGAGGCGCCGATGAAGACGCTCGAGCGGCCGATGGTGGATGCCGCCGGGAGGCAGTGCTGGTATCTGTGGACCAATCTGATGGTGTACGAGGACGGCAAGCCGATCGAGCTCGTATCCGTCGGCCGGGAGATCACCGAAAGCCACCAGGCGCGGGAGCAGATCGCGCATCAGACACGGGAGCTGGCGGCGCGCAATGACGCGCTCGAACAGTTCGCCGGCATGATCTCGCATGACCTCAAGGCGCCGCTCCGGCAGGTGCGGCTGTTCGCCGACCTGATCGCCGAAGACGTCAGCAGCGGAAAGACCGACGAGCTCGGGGTGTTCTCCGCGCATATCTCCGATCGCGCCAAGGCCATGGAGCAGATGATTTCGAGCCTGCTGGAATATTCCCAGCTCGCCTATCAATCGATCCGGCCCAGCACTTTCCGGTTTTCGGAAGCCGTGGCCGAGGCCTGGAGCAATCTTGCCGTCCATGCCAGCGAGGCAAGGGCGCGCCTGATCGCCGAGACGGACGCCGAACTGCATGCCGATCTCAACCTGATGATCCAGCTTCTGCAGAACCTATTCGCCAATTCGATCAAATACCGGATGGCCGACAGGCCGGTGGAGGTGCGGGTGGATGTCGAGGTCGGCGACACCGCCGTCAGCATCACCGTCGCCGACAACGGCATCGGAATCGCTCCGCAGCATGCCGACAGCATCTTCGGCGTGTTCAAGCGGTTGCATCGCGACGAGCGGCTCTATTCCGGCTCCGGGCTGGGGCTGGCCCTGTGCCGGAGGATCGCGGAAAGCCATGGCGGCACGATCGTGCTGGATTCGTCGTACCGGTCCGGCGCGCGGTTTGTCATCACGCTGCCGCGGGTCGCCCCGTGATGTGACGCGCCGGCGGCTCCCGCCTCAGGCGGAGCGGGCGGCGGCGAGACCGCGCTCGATGTCGACCATCAGGTCCTCGACATCCTCGAGCCCGATCTGCAGCCGGATCACCGGCCCTTCCTTGGGCGGCAGGGCGATGGTCCGGTCGCTGAGATTGGCGTGGACCGCCAGGCTTTCGTAGCCGCCCCAGGAATAGCCCAGGCCGAAGATCTCGAGCGCGTCGAGGAAGGCATGCGCCTTTCTCTGCTGCCGCGCCGGGTCGGCCACGTCGAGAACGATCGAGAAGATGCCGCTCGAGCCGCAGAAGTCGCGCTTCCACAGGGCGTGACCGGGGAAGCTCTCGAGCGCCGGATGCAGCACGCGGGCAACGCCGGGCATGGTCTCGAGCGCCCGGGCGATCGTGAGCGCGCTTTCCTGGTGGCGCGCCAGCCTGATCCCCATGGTGCGCAGGCCGCGCAGGGTCATGTAGGCGTCGTCGGGACCGGCGCAGATGCCGAGCATCGAGAATGTCCGCTTGATCGCGGGCCAGGCGGTCTTGTTGGCCGACACCGTGCCGATCAGGATATCGGAATGGCCGGCGGGATATTTGGTGGCGGCATGGATGGAAATGTCGACGCCGTGATCGAGCGGCTTGAAATACAGGGGCGTCGCCCAGGTGTTGTCGATCGACACCAGCGCGCCGTGGGCGTGGGCGACCTCGGCGATGGCCGGGATGTCCTGCATCTCGAAGGTGTTCGATCCCGGCGCCTCGGTGTGCACCAGCTTGGTGTTGGGGCGCATCAGGCTGTCGATGCCGGCGCCGATCGCGGGATCGTAATAGGTGGTCTCGATGCCGAAGCGTGCGAGCATGCCGGCGCAGAAATTGCGCGTCGGCGAATAGACGGAATCGACCACCAGCAGATGGTCGCCGGCGCTCAGCGCCGCCATGAAGGGCAGCGTCACCGCCGCCAGGCCAGAGGGAACCGCGACCGTGCCCTCGGATCCCTCCAGTTCGTCGATCGCCGTGTTGAGCGCGTCGGTGGTCGGCGTGCCGTGGGTGCCGTAGGTGTATTTCTGGTCGCGCGAGACCATCGTCGCCGCATCGGGGAAGAGCACGGTCGAGGCATGGACCACGGGCGGGTTGACGAAGCCGAAGAAGCTCTTGGGGTCATGGCCGGAATGGGCCAGGCGGGTGTTCACTCCGTGGGAAGAGGGTCTGTCGGTCTTGCTCATCTGATGTCCGGTCTGTTGGCGGGATTGCTGTCACCGCAGGCTTAACGCGAGTTGCCGGCAATCACAAGAAAGGCCGGGCGCAGCCTGCTTCGCGACCTCGGCGGCAGGGCGATGCCGGGTGCGGGGAGGGCGGATCTACCCTGGCCATGCCGGCAATTGCTTGGCGAATGCTTCCATTTTCGCCAAGTTGTCGATTTTAGGACATTGAAGGCTTGACCCTCGGTTGATTTCGGCATGGTATATCGTGGTGCAAAAGGCATCGGCAGAGGAGCGAGCACATCGCCCCTGCCGCTTTTGTCGCACCTCAAACAGGGCAACAGAAAAAAAGGTTGTATCAAATGAAAAATAAGATTCTGTCGGCTGTCGTTGGCGTCGCCGCCGTTGCAGGCATGGGAGCCAGCGCGGCTTCCGCCGCGACGCTGGATGATGTCAAGGCAAAGGGATTCGTCCAGTGCGGCGTTTCCACCGGCCTCGCCGGCTTTTCCGCTCCCAACGATGCGGGCGACTGGTCAGGGCTGGATGTGGATTTGTGCCGCGGCATCGCCGCTGCAGTGTTCGGCGACGCGAAGGCTGTGAAATTCAGCCCGCTGTCGGCCAAGGAACGCTTCACCGCGCTTCAGTCGGGTGAGATCGACATCCTGTCGCGCAACACCACCTGGACCATGAGCCGCGACACGCAGCTCGGCCTCAACTTTGCCGGCGTCAACTACTACGACGGTCAGGGCTTCATGGTGCGCAAGTCGCTCGGCGTGAACTCCGCGCTGCAGCTTTCGGGCGCATCGGTCTGCGTGCAGACCGGCACCACCACCGAGCTCAACCTCACCGACTACTTCAAGGCCAACGACATGACCTACAATCCGGTCGTGTTCGAAAAGCTCGAGGAAGTGAACGCCGCCTACGACGCCAACCGTTGCGACGTCTACACCACCGACCAGTCGGGCCTGTATTCGATCCGCCTCGGCCTGACCGCGCCGGACGAGCACATGGTTCTGCCGGAAGTCATTTCCAAGGAGCCGCTTGGACCTGCCGTACGTCAGGGTGACGATCAGTGGTTCGCCGTCGTCAAGTGGGTCCACTACGCCATGCTGAACGCGGAAGAAATGGGCATCACCTCGGCCAATGTCGACGAGATGATGAACTCGACCGATCCCAACGTGATGCGTCTGCTCGGCAAGGAAGGCGCCTTCGGCGAGCCGATCGGGCTCGGAAACGACTGGGCCTACAACGTCATCAAGCAGGTCGGCAACTACGGCGAAGTGTTCGAGCGCAATGTCGGCGCTTCCACTCCGCTGGCAATCGGCCGTGGCGTGAACGCGCTCTGGTCGAAGGGCGGCCTGCAGTACGCACCGCCGATCCGCTAACAGAGCCGAAAAACTGGCGGGCTTCCTCGGAAGCCCGCTTTCTCCGGCCTTTCCCTGGAGAGGCCAGAAACCGGGCGCAGTTGCGTCAGGTTAACTAACGATCCGGCCACAAGAACCGGACGTATAGAGTTGGGGACAGACATGGCTCATCAAGAAGGCGTCTCAGCGGGCGCTGATGATTCCGGCCGCGTATCTTTTATGAATGATCCCAAGGCGCGCGGCCTTGTTTTCCAGGCATTGCTGATCATCGCCGTCATGGCCATGGTCTATATCGGGGTTTCCAATGCCGTGAACAACCTGGCGCGGGCGGGCATCGCCTCCGGGTTTGACTTTTTCGGTGAACGCGCCGGCTTCGACATCGGCCAGTCCTTCATCCCCTACACCAATGACAGCACCTATCTTCGGGCCTTTTTCGTCGGCCTCGGCAACACCCTGGTCGTGGCTGCCATCGGCATCTTCTTCGCCACCGTAATCGGCTTCATCGTCGGCCTGGCCAGGCTGTCGAAGAACTACCTGGTGCAGAAATTCGCCACCGTCTATGTGGAAACGCTGCGCAACATTCCGCTGCTGCTGCAGCTACTGTTCTGGTACAAGGCGGTCCTGTCGATCCTGCCTTCGCCCAGGGCGATGGGGCTCGAGCCCGGCGCCAATGTCGCCTTCAGCCTCAACAATCGCGGGCTCTATCTCCCGCGCATCGTGCCCGAGGCGGGGTCCTCCTTCATCCTGTTCACGCTGATCGCCGTGCTGATCTTCTGGTTCGTGCTTGGCCGCTGGGCCAGGAAGCGGCAGATGGCGACAGGGCAGCAGTTTCCGGTCTTCCTCACCGGGCTCGGCCTGCTGATCGTATTGCCGCTCTTGGTGTTCTTTGTGACCGGCATGCCGGTGTCGCTGGAATACGCCACCCTGCAGGGATTCAACATGGTCGACGGCTGGGTGATCCAGCCCGAATTCATGGCGCTGCTGCTCGGCCTGTCGCTCTACACGGCCTCCTTCATCGCCGAGATCGTGCGCGCCGGCATTCTCGCGGTGTCGCATGGCCAGACCGAAGCCGCCTATGCGCTGGGCCTGAGGCCCAACCTGACGAGCCGGCTGGTGATCGTGCCGCAGGCCATGCGGGTGATCATCCCGCCCTTGACCAGCCAGTTCCTCAACCTCACCAAGAACTCCTCGCTGGCGGTGGCCATCGGCTATCCGGACCTCGTGTCGGTGACCGGGACGGTGCTCAACCAGACCGGACAGGCGGTCGAGGTCATCTCGATCACCATGCTGGTCTACCTGACCCTGTCCCTGTTGACCTCGGCCTTCATGAACTGGTTTAACTCCAGTGTCGCACTGGTGGAGCGCTGAGCCATGGATCACAACACAAAATCAATCGCTTATGTGCGCACCCAGGAAAGCCCGAAGACGCCGCCGCCGATGGCGGTGGGCGGGGTCGGCGGGTGGCTCAAGGAGAACCTGTTCGCCACCCCGCGCGACACGGTGCTGACGATCCTGACCTTCCTGTTCCTCATCTGGATCATCCCGCCGGTCGTCGACTGGGCGTTCATCAGCGCGGTCTGGGATGGCGAAAGCCGGGAAGACTGCATCGTCCCGGGCGCGGGCGCCTGCTGGGCCTTTGTCGAGGCGAAGTTCGGCCAGTTCATGTATGGCCGCTATCCGCTGGAAGAGCGGTGGCGGGTCAACCTGTCGGGCCTGCTGCTGATCGCGGGCCTGGTGCCGATCGCCATTCCGTCGGTTCCCTACAAGCGGGAGAACGCCCTCTACCTGCTGATCGTCTTCCCGGTGCTGGCTTTCATCCTGCTCACCGGCCAGTTCGGGCTCCAGCCGGTGGAAACGCCGCTCTGGGGCGGCCTGCTGGTGACGCTGGTCGTCGCCATCGTCGGCATCGTCGTGTCCTTCCCGCTCGGCATCCTGCTGGCGCTCGGACGCCGGTCGGACATGCCGATCGTCAAGATGTTCTGCGTCATCTTCATCGAGTTCTGGCGCGGCGTGCCGCTGATCACGGTTCTGTTCATGTCCTCGGTGATGCTGCCGCTGTTCCTGCCCGACGGGGTGTCGTTCGACAAATTGCTGCGCGCGCTGATCGGCGTGGCGCTGTTCTCGTCGGCCTACATGGCCGAGGTGATCCGCGGCGGCCTGCAGGCGATCCCGAAGGGCCAGTACGAGGCGGCCAACGCCATGGCGCTGACCTTCTGGCAGGGCACACGGCTGGTGATCATGCCGCAGGCGCTGAAGATGGTCATCCCGGGCATCGTCAACACCTTCATCGGGCTGTTCAAGGACACCAGTCTGGTTCTGATCATCGGCCTGTTCGATCTGCTCGGCATCGTCCAGCAGAACATGACCGATCCGAACTGGATTTCGCCCCAGACGCCGGCGACGGGCTTCGTCTTCGCCGCATTCGTCTTTTTCATCTTCTGCTTCGGCATGTCGCGCTACTCCGCCTATATGGAGCGGCGTCTGGACACCGGGCACAAACGATAACAGGGGACTACAACCATGGCTGACAGCAACACAGCTACACAGGCAGGCGCCGGCCCGTCGAAAATGACGATCTCGGAAACCGATGTGGCCATCGAACTCATCGGCATGAACAAGTGGTACGGTGAGTTCCACGTGCTGCGCGACATCAACCTGAAGGTGATGCGCGGCGAGCGGATCGTCATCGCCGGCCCATCGGGCTCCGGCAAGTCGACCATGATCCGCTGCATCAACCGGCTGGAGGAACACCAGAAGGGCAAGATCATCGTCGACGGGATCGAGCTCACCAACGACCTCAAGAAGATCGACGAAGTGCGCCGCGAAGTCGGCATGGTGTTCCAGCACTTCAACCTGTTCCCGCACCTGACCATCCTCGAGAACTGCACGCTGGCGCCGATCTGGGTGCGCAAGATGCCCAAGAAGAAGGCCGAGGAAGTGGCCATGCACTATCTCGAGCGGGTGAAGATCCCCGAGCAGGCCAACAAATATCCGGGCCAGCTCTCGGGCGGCCAGCAGCAGCGCGTGGCGATCGCCCGGTCGCTGTGCATGAACCCGCGCATCATGCTGTTCGATGAGCCGACCTCGGCGCTCGACCCAGAAATGATCAAGGAAGTGCTCGACACCATGGTCGGCCTCGCCGAGGAAGGCATGACCATGCTCTGCGTGACCCACGAGATGGGCTTCGCGCGGCAGGTGGCCAACCGGGTGATCTTCATGGACCAGGGCCAGATCGTCGAGCAGAACGAGCCGGGCGAGTTCTTCGACAACCCGCAGCACGAGCGCACCAAGCTGTTCCTGAGCCAGATCCTTCACTAGGCCGGCTCCCGTGGCTTCGGGAGCCGCGCCCCCGCGGTTCCGGGCAGTGCGGTATCTGTTCGGTGCGGTGCTGATTACAGCGGTCGCGCTCGGCCTCGGCACCTTGCTGCCGCGGCCGCTTCTGCCGTCCGGCGCCGGTGCGCAGGCCGCCGGCGAGCCAAGCCAGCCGGCCACCCGCACGGTCTTGGTCCTGTCGTCGGCAATCCATACCGATCTGGCGCTGCCGGCCAGCCCGGACATCGTCGAGCGATTCGGCTTCATGGCCGGAGACGGTCTCGATCCGGGCCAGCCCGGCGTCGCCTATGTTCTCGCCGGATGGGGCAGCCGCGCCTTCTACATCGAAACGCCGACCTGGTCCGAACTCAAGCCGGGCCCGTTGTTCAAGGCGCTGACGCTCGACCGCTCGGTCATGCATATCGGTCTTGGCGGCGACATCGATCCGGCTCACCCCTCGGTCACCGAACTCGAACTCGACGAGGCGTCCTTCGAGGCCCTGGTGCGGGCGGTGCTTGCGAGCTTCAGCCTCGACGGCGGCGGGCGTCGCATCGTCGTGCCGGACTCGTCCTATGGCGAATACGACCTGTTCTACGAGGCGGAAGGCTCCTTCAATGCGCTGGCCGGCTGCAATGTCTGGACTGCGGCGGTGCTCCGGCAGGCGGGGCTCACGACCGGCTGGTGGACGCCGTTGCCCGGCCTGCTTACGGCCAGCCTGAGGCTGCACAACGGGGACGGTGTTCGGGACTAAAGGCCCGCGGCGCGGTAGCCGTAGAGCCAGTCGAGGTCGCGCGCCAGGCTCTGCGGGCTCTTGACGGCCAGCACCAGGTCGCGCCCGAGCCGCACCGGGCCGCGGGCATGATAGGCGAACTTGTTGAAGGCGGCGCGCTTCCGGGCCCGGCCGATGCGGGCCCGGCGGTGGGTCTCGTAGTCCGCCAAGGCCCGGCCCCTGGCGCTGGCGGGCGCGGCCGAAAAGGCCTGCGCCAGCTCGTAGCCGTCCTCGATCGCCATCGCCGCGCCCTGGGCCGCGAAGGGGGTCATGGCATGGGCCGCGTCGCCGATCAGGATCGTGCCGGCATCGTTGCTCCATCGGCCGTCGGGCACGCCGAACAGCGGCCACCAGGTCATTTGCGGCGCCTGGCGGAACAGCGACAGCAGATCGGGATGCCAGCCCGCGAAGGCGTCCAGCAGGACCCTGCGATCGGACGGATCCTCGCGCTGCGCCCAGGTCCGTCCCGGATCCATGCCCCGGGTGATGGCGATCATGTTGATCGCCCGGCCGCCATCCACCGGATAGGCCACCAGATGCGCGTTGGGACCGAGAAAGGCCGTCACGTTGCGCTTGTCCAGCACCGCGCGGCCGCTGTCGTCCGGCATCATGAAGCGCCAGGCCACCAGGCCGGAAAAATTCGGCACCAAGGCGCCGGGAACCAGGCGGCGGGTCTGCGACCAGACGCCGTCGGCACCGACTGTCAGCGCCGGCTGGCCGAAGCGGGCGTGCATTGAGGCGATCTCGCCGTCCTCGATGCGCTGGCCAAGATGCAATCTGCAGCGGGGTTCGGCCTCGACCGCCCGCAGCAGCATCGCCTGCAGGTCGGCGCGGTGCATCACGCCGTAGGGCGCGCCCCATCGTTGCGCGGCGAAGGCGCCGCAAGGCACATGGGCGATCTTGCGCAGCGACAGGCCCGACACCAGCGAGATCTCCTCGGGGCGGATCATCGCCCCGGCCAGCGCGTCGCCGAGGCCAAGGTCGATCAGGATCCGGCTGGCATTGGGGGAAATCTGCAGGCCGGCGCCGAGCTCGCTCAGCGTCTCCGCCTGTTCGACGATGTCGACCTCATAGCCCTTGCCCGCGAAGGTGAGGGCGGTGGTGAGCCCGGCGATTCCCGCCCCGACAATGGTGATGGTGTGGGCAGGCATTGTGCCCTCCGGGTCCGTCCCGATAATTCCGGTCAGGCCGCCTTGTACTTCCACGCGCAGCCGGCCGGCACCGTTTGGTCGTCGGCCAGGGCGGCATTGAACTTGTACAGCGTCGAGCAGTAGGGGCAGACTTTTTCCACGTCCGACCCCATATCAAGGAAAATGTGCGGATGGTCGTAGGGCGGATTGGCGCCCACGCACATGAATTCCCTGACGCCAATCTCGATGGCGGAATGGCCCGCATCATTCTGGAAATGCGGGATTTTATGGTCGGCCATGCCTGTCTCCGTCGCGTCGATCTCGATGTGGCGAGACCATATACGCACCACCGGCAAATGTGTAGCGCGGAATCGGCTGTTTTCCCCGGGCGGGAGCCGCGCCCGATCACGGATGCCGCGGCGCGACATTTGCAACGGCCGCCGATTGGGTTAGGTAGGGTGTGAAAGGGACATCAGATGAATCTCGATCGTTTGCAGGCCGGACGTTTCACGTCCGGCGACATGGATATCGCCTGGTATGAGGCGGGAGACCCCGAGGGCGCGCCGGTGCTGCTGATCCACGGCTTTGCCTCCACCGCACATGTCAACTGGGTGTTCCCGGGCTGGTTCAAGACGCTGGAGCAGGCGGGCTACCGGGTGATCGCGCTTGACAATCGCGGCCACGGCGAATCGTCCAAGCCGCATGATCCCGAAGCCTACCACCCCGAGACCATGGCGGCGGATGCTGCCGGGCTGCTGGACGAGCTCCGAATCGGTTCGGCCCATGTGATGGGCTATTCCATGGGCGCGCGGATCTCGGCGTTCCTGGCGCTCGCCCGGCCCGAGCTTGTCCGGTCGCTGGTGTTCGGCGGTCTCGGCATGGGCATGGTCGACGGGGTCGGCGACTGGGATCCGATCGCCGCGGCCCTGCGCGCGCCCTCGCTCGACGATGTCAGCGACGAACGGGGCCGAATGTTCCGCGCCTTCGCCGAGCAGACGAAGAGCGACCGGCTGGCGCTCGCCGCCTGCATCAGCACCTCGCGGACGCTTGTCAGCCGCGAGGATCTGGCGCGCCTGACCATGCCTGTGCTGATCGGCGTCGGCACCAGGGACGACATCGCCGGGTCGGCCGAGGAACTCGCACGGTTGTTGCCTGACGGGAGATTCGTCGACATACCCCGGCGCGACCACATGCTTGCCGTCGGCGACAAGGTGTTCAAGGCCGCGGTGCTCGCCTTCTATGACGAGATCGAAGCGGGACGGCCGGCATGAAGAACCTCAAGAGGGCCGTGGAATTCCACGGACATTCCGGCAACCGGCTCGCCGGCGACCTGCACGAGCCCCGCGGCGTCGAGCATGGCAATCCGGTGCTGCTGCTGCATGGCGGCGGGCAGACACGCCACGCCTGGGGTGGCGCGGCGCGGCGCATCGCCGATTCGGGGCACACGGCCTTCACCATCGACCAGCGCGGCCACGGCGGCAGCGAATGGGTCGGGGACCTGGCCTATGCCACCGAGGATTACGCCGACGACACCGTCGCGGTCTGCCGCGACATCGCGGCCCTTTGCGGCGCGGCGCCGGTGCTGGTGGGGGCGTCGCTGGGCGGCATTTCGGGCCTGCTCGCCAGCCATCGCGGCGGGGCGGGGCTCATCGCCGGGCTGGTGCTGGTCGACATCACGCCGCACATGGATGCCGACGGGGTGAGCAAGGTCCAGGGCTTCATGGCGGCGCGGATGCGCGAGGGCTTCGCGACCTTGGAAGAGGCGGCCGCGGCCATCGCCGCCTATCTGCCCAACCGGCCGCCCCGGCGCTCGCTCGAGGGCCTGGCCAAGAACCTGCGCAAGGGCGCCGACGGCCGCTACCGCTGGCACTGGGACCCGGCCTTCATCGACGGGCCGCGCACCATCAACACCGGCGGCGAGGCCATCCAGCAGGATATGATCGCGGCGGCGCGGAGCCTTCAATGTCCGGTGCTGCTGGTGCGCGGGCAACAATCCGAACTGGTGACGGAAGAGGCGGTCGAGGCCTTTCGCGAGATGGTTCCGCATGCCGCGTTCGTGGATGTGTCGGGCGCCGGCCACATGGTCGCGGGCGACCGCAACGACGCCTTCAACGACGCGGTGCTGGGCTTCCTCGACACGCTCGAAGGCCGGACCGCGGCGCTCACCGCCCGGTGAAGGCGGCTTTCCTCTTTTCCATGAAGGCGCGGCGGCCCTCGGCGTAATCGGCGCTGTCGAAGGTGGCGGCGGCGAGCCTTGCCGCCTGCTGCTGGCTCCCCTGTGAGGGCGTCGCGTGCGCTGCGATCGCGGCCTTTGAGGCGCGGACCGACAACGGCGCGGCGCTGGCGATGGCCAGGGCGAGGGCGGTGACCGCCGCTTCGAGTTCGTCTGCCGGACAGAGCGAGAAAAGGCAGCCGCAGTCGAACGCCGTCCGGGCCGGTATTTCCTGCGCGGAAAACAGCGCGTGGCGCGCGCGCTGGTCGCCGAGCGCGCGCACCAGATCCTGCACCGCATCGGGCGGATAGGCGAGGCCGAGACGGGCCGCGGGAATGGCGAAGCGGGCGGTCTCGTCGGCGAGCCTCAGGTCGGCCGCCGCGGCGATGCCGAAGCCGCCGCCGAAGCAGATGCCGCGGATCGCCGCGATGACGGGGACCGGCGAGGTGCGGATCGCAGCGAACGCCGCCGAATTGGCGCTCTCATAGTCGCGCGCGGTGCCTGCGTCCTTGCGCAGCGTCCCGAACTCGCCGATATCGGCGCCGGCCGAGAAATCGCGGCCGCCCGCGCCCTCGATGACGACCACGCGGGCAGCGCCGGGCTCCACCAGCCAGGCCAGCGCCGTGGGCAGGGCGCGCCACATCGAATCATTGAGTGCATTGCGCTTTTCGGCGCGGTTGAGGGTCAGCCGGCCGATCCCGGTGTCCGCGACGGCGGCCAGGATGGCGCCGTCGGCAAAGGTATTTTTTTCGTCCATTTCATCCCGCCATTTGTTTTTTTTGCTTTGTGTCTTATCTTCGGGGGGATTGCAAACCAGCCCGGAGGCGGCAATGGCAGCGAATTCAGGCGTGCGCGTGGGAGAATCCCTCAAGGCGATCGACCCGATCTGGGACTCGATCCGCATGGAAGCCGAGCGCTCGGTGGCACAGGATCCGCTTCTGGCGGCGTTCCTGTATTCGACCATTCTCAACCAGCCGTCGCTCGAGGAGGCGGTGATTCACCGCGTCTGCGAGCGTCTCGACCATCCCGACCTGCAGGCCAATCTGCTCCGGCAGACGTTCCTCGAAATGCTGGCCGACTGGCCGGAATGGGGCTCGGTGCTGCGCGTCGACATCCAGGCGGTGTATGACCGGGATCCGGCCTGCTCGCGCTTCATCCAGCCGGTGCTCTACTTCAAGGGCTTCCACGCGATCCAGACTCACCGGCTGGCCCACTGGCTGTGGAACCGCGGGCGCGTCGACCTGGCGCTCTATCTGCAGAGCCGGTCCTCGGAGATTTTCCAGACCGACATCAATCCGGCAGCCAGGATCGGCAAGGGCATCTTCCTCGATCACGCCACCGGCCTCGTGGTCGGCGCGACCGCCACCATCGGCGACAATGTCTCCATCCTGCAGGGCGTCACGCTCGGCGGCACCGGCAAGGAAAGCGGCGACCGGCATCCCAAGATCCGCGACGGCGTTCTCATCGGCGCCGGCGCCAAGGTGCTCGGCAACATCGAGATCGGCCATTGCAGCCGGATCGCGGCCGGATCCGTGGTCCTCAAGCCGGTTCCGCCGAACTCCACCGTGGCGGGCGTTCCGGCGCGCGTCGTTGGAACCGCGGGATGCGAGGAGCCTTCGCGCGCAATGGACCAGATGCTGGCTTCCGGCATCTGAAGCCGGCCCACCTGCCCGGGCGCACGAGGCGCAATCCGGCAAAAACACGAACTCGGGTTTGATTTAGCCTGCCGTCCGTGCCAAAAGCGCGCCGATACCAATTGCCCAGGAGAGCACCGTGAAGCCCGACGAAATCAAGAAGCTGGACGCCTATTTCAAGCGCATTTTCAACCAGAGCATTGTCGTCAAGGCGCGTCCACGCAAGGATGATTCGGCGGAAGTCTATCTCGGCGACGAGTTCCTCGGCATCGTGTTCCGCGACGACGAGGACGGCGACCTGTCCTACAATTTCTCGATGGCCATCCTGGACGTCGACCTCACCTGACCAGCGCCTGCTCGATCCGGCTGCGGACATCGCGCTCGATCTCGCGCCAGTGCGGCAGAAGATCGATGGAGAACCGGTAGGTGACCGACAGGTCCTGGCCGATCGAGATGTCGCGCTGGCAGCCGGTCCGCGTGTTGAACTCTGGTTCCTGGGCTTCATCCTCGACCAGGCACCTTATGGCGTAGGGCTCGGTGCTCCCGCTGCGTTCGACATACATCAGTTCGTTGGCGTAGCCGGCGCCGGAGCGGAGCCGGAAAGAGTCAAGCCCGCTCGGGCCCGCCACCGGCGCCCCGTCCGTCAGCCTCTTGTAGATCGGCGTGAAACGGCCCGACATGTCGCGCGACATCGTCGCCTGGGCGATGCGGGCGAAGATCAGCCCGTCGGCCGATCCGGTCTGGTTGAAGATATCGCGGCTGGTCTCGCTGTAGCCGTTCATGCCCGGCCAGGAGAAATAGGTGTCGACGGCGTTCTGGACGCCGGAGACCCGCTGGCTTTCAAAGCGGATCACGTTCGCCGGCAGGCGCAGCACATCATTGCCGATGACGATTTCATGCAGCGTCGTCTCAGACGTGTTGCCGGCGCGGGAGATGTTCTTGCCGATCATCCTGCCGGTCATGGCGATCGCGAGGGTGACCACGCACAGGACCGCCACCACCGCGGTGATCTTCCAGACGAACCTGGGCGACAGCAGCGGGACATGGTCAAGCCGCGGGGCGGAGGGAGTGTCAGGCATGGCCAACCAGTCGGATCTCTGTGCCAGAATGGGCCATCAAGCCGCGGCACGGCGCTTGCTTGACGGGGGAACGGACATCAACCTTGAACCCGGCATGGTTAACCAATGATTTACATGCTCGACATCCTCACCGCGATTTTTGCCATGGCCACCGGTTTCGCCACGTCCTGGGTCGTTCTCGAGGTCGTCCGGCTCACCGGATGGCGTGAGCCGGCGCCGCGTCCGGACGCGCGTGGTCCCGTCAGACTGGGGGCGGAGCTGCTTCTGGCGGCGATGGTCGGTCCGCGCCTGCTGCTGGTCAACGGCTTCGAGAACTGGCGCCATGGCCGGGTGTCGCTGGCGCTCTACGCGGTGCTGGTGCTCGTGGCCGCCGGCTGGTCGTTGTGCTCGGGCGTGGTGGTGCTGCAGGTGGCGTTCGCGAGCGGCTTCTTTCTCGCCTGACCCGACACGGCCGCCCACCTGCCGGGCCTGCCGCGGCCGGCGCCGCTTGATTTGCCCGCCGCGC
>NZ_JRJG01000018.1 GCF_000759435.1 Hoeflea sp. BAL378 | reverse complement strand
CCGGCAAGCCGCGCGGCGATCGCCTTGCGTTCGGCGCTCGCCTCGGCATGGCGCCGGCTGGCGTCCTCATGGGCCCTGGTCAGGCGGGCGTAGTCGCTGGCCTGGGTGTCGAGCCGGTCGCGCTCGGCCTTGAGCCCGGCAAGCTCGGTCTTCAGCTCCGCCAGCCGGCCGGAGCGGGCCCGGTACTTGTAGAAACCCTCGGTCTCGCTTCGCATGCGGACCAGCCGCTGCGACAGTTCCCCCAGGCCGGCGCTCGCCGAAAACAAGAGTTCACCCAGATCGCCGCGGCTGGCGAGGATGCTCTCGCCGCCCTGTTCGAGCGTCTCGTCATCAAGCGAGAACATGGTCCGGTAGCTGTCGCGGTCGAGGCCGGCCAGGCCCGCGAGCAGGGCGCCGTCGGGGACCGGCTGGTCGCGGCCGTCGAGCAGGCTGTTCTGCTGGCGCTTGATGCGCACGAATTCCCGCGTCTCGCCGCCGATGTCGATCTCGGCGCCGATGCGCATGTTGGGATAAGGATGGAGGAAATTGTAGCTGCTTTGCGCGCCGATGCCGAACAGCAGGTCGAGCCAGCCGTTGAACAGCGTCGATTTGCCCGCTTCGTTCGGCCCGTAGACGATATGCAGGTCGCAGCCGCCGGGGGCATGCGCCCCGAAGTCGATCGTGTGATCGGTGAACTTGCCGTAGCGGGTGAGATCGAGGCGGTTGACGCGCATCAGGCGGTCTCGCTGCCGGACCCGGCCTGGAGGCGGGAGAGAACATCGGCGGCGCCCTCGCGCGCGATCTCCGACAGGAGCGCGCGGGTCCCGGCTTCGTCGGCGCCGAAGAGATCGCGAAGGTCGGGGGGAAGCTGCGCCTGCAGGCTCTCGGCGATCCCGGCAAGCGCGGCGTTGTAGCCGTCGGAGCCGAGGATGGTGCTGTCGATCAGCGCCCTGAGCTCGTGCAGGGGATCGGTCGCGGAGACGGCTTCGGCCCGGGGCGGGGCGCAGTCGATCTCGAGCTTCTCGATCCAAACGCGGCCGATGCGGGCTGCCCGCTCCTCGGCTTCCGCCAGCAGCAGGTCGGCGTCGCGGCGCATGCGCCAGGCAAGCGGCGTGGCGCCGGAAAACGCGAGCCGGACGACAAGCTCGGGCGCGGCGGAGGCCGCGCGCGCCGCGGCCAGCGCAGCGGTGACGGCGGAGGCTAGGTCCGGCCATTCGGCAATGGCCTCGGCATTGACGGCGACGCGGGCGAATTCCGCCCGCGACGTCCGCCGCTCCTCGAGGCTTATCGCGCCGTCGTCGGCGATGGCGACGAGGGTCACGGATTTGGGGCCGGCCTCGTTGATGTCGCGCCCCTGCGGCATGCCGGGCATGACGATGGCGGATTTCGATCCGGGGCCTTCCGTCGCTGAGCGCTTGTGGATATGGCCGAGCGCCCAGTAGTCGAAGCCGGTGGCCTGCAGCTCGGCCAGGCTGCAGGGCGCATAGACGTCATGGCCCTCTGCGCCGCCGAGGCTGGTGTGCAGCATGCCGATGTTGATCGTGTCGGCAATCGCCGGCCGGTATTTCGGCAGCAGGCTTTCGGGCGCGGTCGGCTGGGCGAAGCTCAGGCCGTGGATGGCGACCGGCCTTTCGCCCGCGCCGCGGTCGATCAGCACGTGTTCGGGCCGGCCGCCGAACAGCTTGACCCGGTCGGGCAACACCAGCTCGCGGGTGATGCGCGACAGGGCGTCGTGATTGCCGCGGATGATGTAGGCGGAGATGCCGGCGCCCGCCAGCCGCTCCAGCTCGCCCGACAGGAACCGGGCGGTCTTCATCGAGGTCTGGTCACCGTCATAGAGATCGCCGGCGATCAGCAGCGCGTCGACGGCCTCGTCGATGCACAGGTCGATGATGCCGGAGAAGGCCTGCCGCGTCGCCGTGCCGATCAGGTCGGCCAGCTCCGGATTGCGCAGCGCCAACGAGCGCAGCGGCGAATCGAGATGGATGTCGGCGGTGTGGATGAAGCGAAAAGCCGCGATCGAAAGGTCCTCCGGCATTTTCAGGCCGAACCGGTGAATGAGCGCCCTGCCTTAGCACAGACCCCGAGTGTTGCCAGATTCTATCTGGAGCGCAAATCCAACAGCCTACACTTAAGGCGGGGCGCTCCGGGCACGCCGCCCAGGCGCGGACCGGTCAGGCCTGCCCCGAGCTTACGGCCGGGTCAGGGCGCCTTGCCGGTCTTGCCGGTCACGCTGAGCCAGCGTCCGCCGTGATCGGGCGCCTGGATCTTGAGGAAGCTCATGCTGGCCGACTGGACCGGCCGGACGTCGTCATCGAGATTGTCGAGCACATAGTCGCCGTCGCGGGTTCTCACCACCAGCACGGTGTGCGCCTCGCTGCCCTTGTAGCCCATGGTCAGCAGCAGTTGCGAGGACTTGAACCCGCTGCGCAGCAGCTTGGCGCGCTTGGCGAGCGCGAAATCCTCGCAATCGCCGGAGCGGGCGCTGGCGGTCCAGAATTCCTTGCGGCCGAAGGCGGTCTTGTCGGCCACCGGCTTGATGGCGCGGTTGACGGCCGAATTGATGCTGTTGAGGACGCCCAGTCGCGCGGCCGGCAGGGTTGCGCCTGCCGGGCGGTCGCGGCAGTCGGCGGCGTTGCGGGAGCAATAGTCGACATGGCCATAGGGCCGGGTGGTCTCCTTGCCGGTCTTGAGCCAGGTGGAGGCGCGCGCAGGCGTCAGCACAGAAACCAGAGCCGCCAGTACGGCCAGCAAGAAAAGAGGCGCGCTCAATGACATACGGAGCTCCTTGGTTGCCGAGGAAAGATAAAGCCAGCGATGGCCTCGTCCTGGACCTATAAGAGGCGAAAGAACGGCCCTGCGCAAGCCCGCCTTGGGGATAATACAGTTTGGCCCTCCCGCGGCCCATGAAACGACATCTGTGGAAATGTTGCCTCGCACAAAAAAGCGGCAATGCAATAATTGTAGGCAGTAATTGGCATATTTTTGATACAGCTTTCCCTCCGGCCTGTCACAAATCCTTAACAAAACCTGAAAACCGAACCGCACGGCAACTGGCAAGGCGCTTGCATTGATGAGCTTCGTGGACACGAACAGCACGGAGGCTGACATGAAATTTACCACTACATTGAAGATCGCGGGAGCGGCGGCATTTATTACAACGACCGTCCTGACCCACGCGGCCTATGCCCAGGAGGAGACGATCAAGGTCGGTGTGCTGCATTCCCTTTCCGGAACCATGGCGATTTCGGAGACGACGCTGAAGGACACGGTTCTGATGCTGATCGAGCAGCAGAACGCCAAGGGCGGCGTGCTCGGCAAGAAGCTCGAGGCGGTGGTCGTCGACCCGGCCTCGGACTGGCCGCTGTTCGCTGAGAAGGCGCGTGAACTCCTGACCGTCGACAAGGTCGCCGTGATGTTCGGCTGCTGGACCTCGGTGTCGCGCAAATCGGTGCTGCCGGTGATCGAGGAGCTCAACGGGCTCCTGTTCTATCCGGTGCAGTACGAGGGCGAGGAATCCTCCAAGAACGTCTTCTACACCGGCGCCGCTCCCAACCAGCAGGCCATTCCCGCCACCGACTATTTCCTCGAGGAACTCGGCGTCGAGAAATTCGCGCTGCTCGGCACCGACTATGTCTATCCGCGCACGACCAACAAGATCCTCGAGCAGTATCTCAAGGACAAGGGCATCGCCGAGACCGACATCTTCGTCAACTACACGCCGTTCGGCCATTCCGACTGGTCCAAGATCGTGGCCGACGTGGTTGCGCTCGGCGCCGACGGCAAGAAGGTGGGCGTGATCTCGACCATCAACGGCGACGCCAATATCGGCTTCTACAAGGAACTCGCCGCCGCCGGCATCTCGGCCGACGACATTCCGGTCGTGGCCTTCTCGGTGGGCGAGGAAGAACTCTCCGGCCTCGACACCACCAACCTCGTCGGCCACCTCGCCGCCTGGAACTACTTCCAGTCCGCCGATGCCCCGGTCAATGCCGAATTCATCAAGGAATGGAAGGCCTTTGCCGGCGAGAAGCGGGTGACCAACGACCCGATGGAAGCCACCTATATCGGCTTCAACATGTGGGTGAACGCCGTCGAGGCAGCCGGCACCACCGATGTGGACGCGGTCACCACCGCGATGGTCGGCCAGAAGTACCCGAACCTGACCGGCACCGAAGCCGAGATGCTGCCCAACCATCACCTGACCAAGCCGGTGCTGATCGGCGAAATCCAGGCGGACGGCCAGTTCGACATCGTCAGCCAGACCGAGCCGGTTCCCGGCGACGCCTGGACCGACTTCCTGCCCGAATCCAAGGTGCTGGAATCGGACTGGGTCGAGCTCAAATGCGGCATGTACAACACCGATACCAAGACCTGCGTGCAGCTCAATTCCAACTATTGATGCCTGACGAGGGGAGGGGGTCTCCAGGCCCCCTCCCGCCTTTCCAAACTGGTCCTGATTTTCCATGCTCCGCATCTGTCTCGTCCTGATCGCCGCGCTGATCGCGCTTGCGCCCGCCCATGCCCAGGAGGGCAACCTCAACACGGTGCTCGAAGCCTACCGCGCCAACATCGAGAAGCCCTCGCGCACCACCATCACGCCGGTGCTCGAGGCGCTGGTGGAGAGCCAGGCGCCGGGGGTCGCGGTGTTCCTGGAAAAATGGCGGGAGAAGGAGCTGTGGCAGCGCAAGTCCGACGGCCGGTTCTTCTATGTGAGCAAGGCCGACGGCGGCAAGCTGATGCTGACCGACATCGCCACCGGCGAGGAAGCGGGGCTTGCGGACGCCGCCGAGCTCGACAATCTCAAGCCCAACAGCGGCGTGCGCGGCGTCATCGCCGCCGCCCTTGTGCAGTTTCAACTGTCCGACCCCGATCCGGAGCGGCGGCTCCAGGCGCTGACCGCGCTCGAGCGCGACGCCAACCAGTCCCACCTCAGCATCCTCCGCGCCGCGATCGAATCGGAGCAGGATCCCGCCATCCGCACCCGCAAGGAGCGGCTGCAGCGGCTATTGACCATCAAGTTCGGCTTTGACCAGGCCACGCGCGTGGCCGCGATCGAGAGTTTTGCGGGCGATCCCGGAGTGGATGCCCGCGCGGCGCTCAATCCGCTGCTGGCGACGAGCATCCAGGCCTTCGACGCGGTGCCTGAAGGCGTCAATGTCGCGCGGATCCTGACGCCGGGTCGCGACATCGAGGCGGACGCGGCCTATCAACTGCTGGTCGACGCCGGCAAGGCGCGGCCCATCGTGCCGCTGGCCGAGCGCAAGCAGGCGCTGGTCACCAACATTCGGGATGGCAGGGTCGGCGGCCTCCCGGTCGCCGAGCTGGTGACCCAGGAGGCCCGCGACCGGGCCTATCTGGCGCTGGCTGCGGACGGAAGCGTGCCGCCGCTGGTCACGGCCGACGAGCGGCAAGAGGCGGTGGCGGGCCACGTGTTCGCCGAGGTCTATGCCGAGCCCGATGCCGCGCTCACCGAGGCTGCGGAAGAGACTTTGGCCGACATCAACGGCACCGTCGGGGTCTACCGGTTCCTCGACCTGGCGCTCGACGGCCTGTCGCTGGCGTCGATCTATTTCCTCGCGGCCATCGGGCTCGCCATCACCTTCGGCGTGATGGGGGTGATCAACATGGCCCATGGCGAGTTCATCATGATCGGCGCCTATACCGGCTATGTCGTCCAGCAGTTCATCCCCAACTACACCGCCTCGATCCTGGTGGCGCTGCCGCTGGCCTTCGCGGTGGCGTTCCTGGCGGGCGTCGCGCTCGAACGGCTGGTGATCCGGCATCTGGCGCACCGGCCGCTCGAGACGCTGCTTGCGACCTTCGGCATTTCCATCGCGCTGCAGCAGATCGCCAAGAACATCTTCGGCACGCAGGCGCGGCCGCTCACCTCGCCGTCCTGGCTCGACGGCGCCTGGGTGGTCAACGACGTGGTCTCGATCAGCTACATAAGGATCGCGATCTTCGTCCTGGCGCTGGTGTTCCTGGGGTTGCTCCTGTTCATCCTCAACCGCACGCGGCTCGGGCTCGAGGTGAGGGCGGTCACGCAGAACCCGCGCATGGCCTCTTCGATGGGGATCAATCCCGACCGCATCAACATGCTGACCTTCGGGCTGGGTTCGGGCATCGCCGGCATCGCCGGCGTCGCCATCGGCCTGTTCGCCAAGGTCACCTCTGAACTGGGCTCGGGCTACATCGTGCAGAGCTTCATGACCGTCGTGGTGGGCGGCGTCGGCAATATCTGGGGCACGCTCGCGGGCGCCGGCATGATCGGCTCGCTGCAGAAGCTGATCGAGTTCTTCAATCCCTCCAACACGCTCGCGGCGCAGACCTACATGATCATCTTCATCATCATTTTCATCCAGTTCCGACCCAAGGGCATCATCGCGCTCAAGGGCCGTGCGGCGGGGGACTAGGCCATGCAGCGTTCCCTGTTCGCGCGGCAGCCCTCGGTGCTGGTCTTCATCTCCCTGCTGGCGGTGTTCACCATCGTCATCACGGTGCTGTCGGAAGGCTTCGGCCTCGGGCTGGTGTCGACCAGCTTCGTCAAGATCCTCGGCAAGACGCTGTGCCTCTGCCTCGTCGCCATCGCCATGGACCTGGTCTGGGGCTATTGCGGGATCCTGTCGCTCGGTCACTTCGCCTTCTTCGGGCTCGGCGGCTACATGATCGGCATGTGGCTGATGTATGAGCGGACCAAGGACATCGTCATCGCCTCTCTCGCCGGCGCCGAATTGCCGCCGACGGCGGAGGAGATCCGCGAGGGCATCGGCACGCAGATCTTCGGCGTGGTCGGCGGCTCGGAAATCCCGGTCGTGTGGTATTTCGCCGACAGCCTGTTCGCGCAGCTTGCCCTGGTGGTGCTAGTGCCGGGGCTTCTGGCGCTGGTGTTCGGCTGGCTCGCCTTCCGCTCCCGCGTCACCGGCGTCTACCTGTCGATCCTGACCCAGGCGATGACGCTCGCGCTGTCGCTCTATTTGTTCCAGAACGACAGCGGGCTCAGGGGCAACAACGGCCTGTCGGGCCTGCAGAACATTCCCGGCTTGACCCACCTGCCGCAATCGGTGGTCTCGGTCTGGTTCTTCCTGGCCTCGGCGTTTGCGCTCGGGGCCGGCTATCTGGTGGCGGCCTGGGTGGTGTCGGGCAAGTTCGGCAACGTTATCCGCGCCATCCGCGACGACGAGACCCGCATCCGCTTCATGGGCTATCCGGTGGAAGCCTACAAGCTGGTGGTGTTCACGCTCACCGCCGTGATCGCGGCCATCGCCGGGGCGCTCTATTACCCGCAGGCGGGCATCATCAACCCGGCCGAAATCGCCCCCATCGCCTCGATCTATCTCGCGGTCTGGGTGGCGATCGGCGGGCGCGGGCGGCTCTACGGCGCGGTCATCGGGGCGGCCACGGTGTCGCTGCTGTCGTCCTGGTTCACCGGCGGCCAGGCGCCCAGCATTCCGCTCGGCTTCTACACGATCGACTGGGTCGACTGGTGGCAGGTGCTGCTGGGGCTGGGCTTCGTGCTGGTGACGCTGTTCATGCCCAAGGGCATCGGCGGGCTGTTCGACCGGCTGGTCAGAAAGGATGCGGCATGACGGCGCTTCTTGAAGTCACCTCGATCTCGGTGTCGTTCGACGGGTTCAAGGCGATCAACAACCTGTCGTTCGAAATCGGCGGTCAGGAGCTGCGCGCCATCATCGGGCCGAACGGGGCGGGCAAGACCACCTTCATGGACATCGTCACCGGCAAGACCAGGCCCGACGAGGGAAGGGTGCGCTTCGGCGAGCCGCAGCTCGATCTGCTCAGATTGTCCGAAAGCCAGATCGCGCGCGCCGGCATCGGCCGCAAGTTCCAGCGCCCGACGGTGTTCGAGGCGCAGAGCGTGCGCGACAATCTGATGATGGCGCTGAGCAACGACCGGCTGCCTTTTGCGGTGCTGGGATACCGGGCGACCGCGAAGGATGCGGACCGGGTGCAGGCGCTGGCCGCCGAGATCGGCCTGTCGGGGGAGCTCGAGCGGACCGCGGGCGAACTTTCCCACGGCCAGAAGCAATGGCTGGAGATCGGCATGCTGCTGGCGCAGGACCCGAAGCTGCTGCTGGTCGACGAGCCGGCGGCGGGGATGACGCTGGGCGAACGCGAGCACACTACAGACCTGTTGCGCAGGGCGGCGGAAACGCGCGCGGTGGTGGTGGTCGAGCACGACATGGAGTTCGTCCGCCGGCTCGACTGCAAGGTGACGGTGCTGCACGAGGGTTCGGTGCTGGCCGAAGGCACGCTCGACCACGTCACCGCCAATTCCGACGTCATCGACGTCTATCTGGGACGCTAGGCCATGCTCGATATCCGTAACCTGACGCTGCATTACGGCCAGTCGCAGATCCTCAAGGGCATATCGCTCAAGGCCGATGTCGGGCAGGTGACCTGCGTGATGGGCACCAACGGCGTCGGCAAAACCAGCCTGCTCAAGGCGATTTCCGGCGTGCATCCCCGCTCGGGCGGCGACTATTTTCTCGATGGCCAGGCGATCGGCCGGATTCCGGCGCACCAGCTCGCCGCGCGCGGCGTCGGCTACGTGCCGCAGGGCCGCGACATCTTTCCGCTGCTGACGGTGACGGAGAATCTGGAAACCGGCTTTGCCTGCCTGCCGCGCGGGGAGCGCCGGATCCCGGACCACATCTACGATCTGTTTCCGGTGTTGAAGGACATGCGCAACCGCCGCGGCGGCGACCTGTCGGGCGGGCAGCAGCAGCAGCTCTCGATCGCCCGGGCGCTGATCACCCGGCCCAAGCTCCTGCTCTTGGACGAACCGACCGAGGGCATCCAGCCCAACATCATCCAGCAGATCGGCCGCGTCATCGCGCTGCTGCGCGACGAGGGCAAGATGGCGATCGTGCTGGTGGAGCAGTATTTCGAATTCGCCTACGGGCTCGCCGACCGCTTCTGCGTGATCGAGCGGGGCGAGGTGAAGATGGCGGGCGACCGCGAGAGCCTGACCAAGGATCGTCTGCGCGAAGCGGTCTCGGTGTGAGCCGCCCGCGAAGCGGGCATTCCGGGCCTCTGCCCAGGATTTAGGCGAATGCCGCGATTCCGGTCCGGCCGTGCCCATTGCCACAGCAGGGTGTTCGCCGATCCGGGAAAACGCGGCGAGGGGACCGGGTTCTTCGGCCAATCGCCAACTGGCACGCTTCGTGCATTGAAGTAGACAGATCCAGAGGGGATCGCCAAGACGCCCGGAAAGGGCGCTGAGACCAGGGCCGCCAGGCCGGATGCCGCTCACTCCCGGATGTACGGAGAGCGCCCGCCTGGCGGCCTTGTCTATTCCGTGGGCCGGACATGTGCGGGCAGCGGCTGGTCGGCGGCGGCGCTGCGGGACCTTCGCGCCGGCAGCCTGCGGTCGACCAGCCAGTCGGTCGCGGACGCCGCGATCCAGATCGAGAACAGGGTCACCCAGGCCGTCAGCGCGAAGATGCTTGCGCCGGTCACGCCCGCGCCCACGGCGCAGCCGCCGGCCAGCATGCCGCCGAAGCCCATCAGTGCTGCGCCCGCCAGATAGCGCCGCATCGACCCGCCGCCCTCGAAGCCCTGAAGCTCCAGC
Source organism: Hoeflea sp. BAL378 (assembly GCF_000759435.1). Taxonomy (GTDB): domain Bacteria; phylum Pseudomonadota; class Alphaproteobacteria; order Rhizobiales; family Rhizobiaceae; genus Hoeflea. The sequence goes on along the minus strand of NZ_JRJG01000018.1, from coordinate 4,551 downwards.
TCGCCCGTCACAAGTGCCGCCAGGAAGGCGCCGAGGAAGACGCCGGGCACCAGGCCGACGTCGAAATCGATCATCGAGCCGGGCTGCGACAGGAACAGCATCAACGTGTCGGCCGATGGTCCTGTAAAGCTTAGGGATTCGATGGTCACCGGCTCGAAGGCGATGGTCGTCATCGAGGTGGTGAACCACCAGGCGAGCGGAACGCAGGCGCCGACCGCGACCGCGGCGAGGGTCTTCCAGACCCCGATCCCGCGCCAGAAGGCCAGCCACAGGCTGGCCCCGAGGCCCGCCAGCACCAGCGCGAAGGCCGCCGGTTCGGACACGCCGGAGAGGACCAGGAGATCGTTGGACCCGGTCGACAGGGTGGTGAGCGGCGCGGCCAGCGCATCGCGCAACGGCGAGAGAAAGCCGTGCAGGCTCGCCTGCGCCACCACCGCGAACACCAGGCCCGAAAGCAGGGCGCGCAGGTTTCCGGTGGCCGAAAGCACCAAGAGCCGGGACGAACAGCCGCGAGCCAGGATCATGCCGGTTCCGAACAGCAGCCCGCCGATGGCCGCGCCCGAGAGGCTCTGCGGCGAGGCAAGCTGCCGCGTCTCGGTGGCGGAGAACAGATCCATCGCCGAGAGAGCCAGGGTTCCGGCGATTGCGGTCGAAAACACCAGCAGCCAGACCGCCATCTTGCCGCCGACCGTTCCGCGGGAGAACTCGATGGCGGCGGCGCGCAGGCAGAAACGGCTCTGCTGGGCGAAGGCGCCGAACAGGGCGCCGATCACCGCGCCGCCGATCAGCAGCGTCCATTTGTCACCGAACCGGTCGGCAAGGAGTTCAAGATCCATCGAAGCAGCCCCTTCCGGGCCAAAATGCCTGAATTGGGCGAAGGGGCATTGACCTCGGTCAAGACAAAGGCAAATATTCAGATAAATCTATATGAGGAGTATTTCATGACATTGCCCGATTTGACGAGACGCACCCTGCTGCGCACGGGCCTGGCCGCCACCGCCGCCGCGCTGCTGCCCGTGGGCCTGCGCCCGGCGCGCGCGTTCGAGATCGGCGCAGCGGTGCTGACCACGGTCAGCGACGGAAACCTGGTGCTGCCGATGGGATTTGCCTATCCTGACGCGCCGCAGGACGAGCTCCTGGCGCTTCTCAAGGCGAACGGCCTTCCTACCGATGCGCTGGTGCCCGACTGCAACGTGCCGATCCTCGCATCGGGCGACCGTCTGGTCCTGTTCGATGTCGGGTCGGGGTCGAACTTCATGCCGTCGGCGGGCCGGCTGCTCGACAATCTGGCCGAGGCCGGCTTCGATCCCTCGGACGTCACCGACGTGGTCTTCACCCATGGCCATCCCGACCATCTGTGGGGCCTGATCGACGATTTCGACGAGATGGTGTTCGCCAATGCGCGCTTCCACATGGGCCAGGCGGAATGGGAGTTCTGGCGCGATCCGGGCACGGTGGACGCCATGCCCGAGGAGCGCAAGACCTTCGCCATCGGCGCGCAGAACCGGCTGGCGCATCTCGAGGACATGATCACCCTGTTCTCGCCGGGCGCAGAAGTGCTGCCGGGCGTCGAGGCCGTCGACACGTCGGGGCACACGCCGGGGCACATGTCGTTCCTGCTGCATGGCGGCCCGGAGCCGGTGCTGGTGGCGGGCGACGCGATCACCCATTTCGCGGTCTCGTTCGCGCATCCGTCCTGGCCGAGCGGATCGGACCAGGATCCCGGCAAGGGCGTCGAAACCCGGCTCAGGCTGCTCGACCGGCTGGCCGCCGACAAGGCGGCGCTGACCGCCTACCACCTGCCGGCGCCGGGCGAGGGCAGGGTGGAGCGCGACGGGACGGCCTACCGCTTCGTCGCCTCGGGCTGAGTCTTGGGCGCCCGCCAGTCGGCCAGGAAGCTGAAGGGGTTGCCTTCCACCAGCAGGCCGAGCCCCATGCGCGCGCCCGCGGCGATCGAGATCATCACCAGGGGCGCCGAGATCGCCAGTGTCGAAAAGGCGCTGACGCCCTGGCCGATGGTGCAGCCGAGCGCAAAGACGCCGCCGGTCCCCATCAGGAAGGCGCCGAGCAGATGGCGGCTCAGTTCGCGGGCGTCGTCGCAGGCTTCCCAGCGCATGTCGTGCGAGCGGAACGCCGAGACGGCGGCGCCGATGAGCACGCCGACGACGATGCCGATGCCGTAATCGGGCAGTTCGCCGGTCACGGTGATGATCTGCAGGATGGTCTCGCCCACCGGCATGACGAAGGAGCCGGCCTCGATCTGCACCGGATAGAGCGCCTGCGCCGCGAAGAGGCTGGTGATCGCCCAGCCCGCGGCGATGGAGAGCCCGATGACCACGCCGGCGATCAGACGGTTGCGGTCGGCGCGGAAGCTCGCCGACTTGAACACCCACCACAATCCCGCAGCACCGGTGAGCAGCGCCATCGGCAGCGTCACGTCGAACCCGATGGCACGCGAGAGCAGATTGCCGGCCGACTGCCCGCCGACCGCGGAGAGATCGACCGACCAGGGATCGAGGAGAACCGCGCGGACATGGGCGGTGACGCCGCGCTGGGCGGCGAGCGCCGCAAGCCCGAGGCCGGTCAGCACCACCAGCGCGCGCAGATTGCCGCCGCCGAGCCGGACCAGCGCGCCGAAGCCGCAGGTGCCGACAAGCGCCATGCCGAGGCCGAACATCAGCCCGCCGATTATGGCGCCGGCGAGCGGCAGCGGCTCGGTGAGATAGAAGGACTGATCGATGTGGGCAACGCCCGCCGCGGCGAGAAGCTGGGTGGCGATCAGGGCCGTGAAGGCGGCCAGCGCCCAGGAACGGAGCGGGCGGTCGTCGCCCGCATACCAGTGGCGCTCCAGCGCCGCCATGGTGCAGAAATGGCTCTTCCTGGCGGCAAAGCCGATAATCGCGCCGACACCGCATCCCGACAGCGCAAGCATCCATCCCGAATCAAACATGATGGCCGTCTCCTCCCGTTGGCCGGACTTTTCCTCCCGGGCCTCGCTTGCAAACTTAGGGACGGGAAACATTCAATGCAAGCGATGTCTCCGCGCAGTCACTCTCCGGCGTCCGGGCGGCAAAGCAGGCCGTAGAGCGAGGCGACGATGGCCGAGACTTCCGGACTGGAGATCGAGTAGTAGATCATCCGGCCCTCGCGGCGCGTGCCGACCATGCGGTCGAAGCGCAGCCGGGCGAGCTGCTGCGACACCGCGGCCTGCGGCAGATCCAAGAGCTCCTCGAGTTCGGAGACCGATTTCTCGTTCTCCGACAGGAGCCAGAGAATGAGCAGGCGGGTTTCATGCGACAGCGCCTTGAGGATGTCGCTCGCCTTGCGGGCCTGGCCGGCGAGAACGCCTATGTCCTGGCCGGAAAACTCCTGGTTCGACGCGGGTTCCGATGTCATGGCTCCAGCTTTGCAAGCATCTCGTCGACAAGGGCCCAGAAGAACTGGTCGCCGGGATAGCCGCGCAACCGCGCGATTTCCCGCCCGTCATCGACCAGGACGAAGGTCGGGGTGAAGCGCTCGACCGGGAGACCGGCCAGGTCCGCCGGCAGCGCGACGTGGATGTCGTGCCGGCGCAACGGCGCGCGCCGGCCCTGTTCGGTGTTTGGCCAGGCAGGCGCGATTTCCTCGTTGAAGCGCTTGCACCAGGCGCAGCCGGCCTGCTCGAACATGATCATTTCGGCAGCCGTCGCCGGCGCCGGCACGAGCAGGATGACGGCAAGCGCCGCCCTGAGAGCTGACGTCATGAGGCTGGTCCAGTTCCTGAAAAATAGTGATTGCAATATATATTGATTTTTGCATATCGTGCAAATGCATTCCGTCCGGCGGATCGCCACGAGGAGGCGGGATGCTGTTCATGCACGTTGCGGTTTCGCGGCTTCATGGGTGAACCGTGCATGCATGAGACCAATGTGACGGGGCGTCCCTTAGCGGGTTGCCGGACCGGCGGCGCCCCGGGGGAGGAAGACGCAGATGATGGATGTCGGGTATGGAGCCGCGTTTCTGGCGGGATTGCTGTCATTCTTCTCGCCCTGTGTGCTGCCGATCGTTCCGCCCTATCTCGCCTACCTGGCCGGCATGAGCTTCAATGAAGTCCAAAACGCCGAGGCTGACAACGTGGCGTCACGCCGCATCGCGCTGGCTTCGATCGCCTTCGTTCTGGGCTTCAGCACGGTCTTCATCGCACTCGGCGCCACCGCCAGCATCATCGGCCAGTCAGTGGCGCGCTATTTCGACGTGCTCTCGGTGATCGCCGGCGTTCTCATCCTTCTGATGGGGCTGCACTTCCTCGGCGTGTTCCGGTTCGCGCTGCTCTACCGCGAGGCCCGCGTCCAGGTGGAGCGCAAGCCCGCCGGCATGGTCGGCGCCTATGTCATGGGCCTCGCCTTCGCCTTCGGCTGGACGCCCTGCGTCGGCCCCATCCTGGCGGCGATCCTGTTCATGGCCGCGGCCAAGGAGACCGTCGGGCAGGGCGCGCTGCTGTTGGGGCTCTATGCGCTCGGGATCGGCATCCCCTTTGTCGTGGCGGGCTTCTTCGCCAGCCGCTTCATCCGG